>NZ_JH932292.1:0-584781 GCF_000301035.1 Facklamia hominis CCUG 36813
TGAGTGAGCTTTAAAGCGAACTCAACTTGATCATTGAAAACTGAATAACACCAAACAAGATTGATCATTGACTCGGATGCGAGCAATGACAATCCATTATTTCTAAAAAGATATAATGAACCGAGAAATTGACCGAGTCTATAACGAAAGTTATAGAATAAAAAATAAGCGAAAATATTGTGGTTAAGCAATGAAGGGCGCACGGTGAATGCCTTGGCACTAGGAGCCGATGAAGGACGCGACGAACAGCGATATGCTTCGGGGAGCGGTAAGTACGCTAAGAACCGGAGATTTCCGAATGGGGGAACCCGATACGGATAGACCCGTATCACTCGAAAGAGAGGTAGACGCAGAGAACTGAAACATCTAAGTACCTGCAGGAAAAGAAAATAAGAATGATTCCCTAAGTAGCGGCGAGCGAACGGGGAAGAGCCCAAACCAACGTGCATGCACGTTGGGGTTGAAGGACTCCAGGAAAGACTGAAACACTTAGTCGAAGCCCATGGGAAGGGGCGGCGAAGCGGGTGAGACCCCCTTAGACGAAAAGTGAGACAGCTTAGGAGTATCCTGAGTACGGCGGGACACGAGAAATCCCGTCGGAATCCACCAGGACCATCTGGTAAGGCTAAATACTCCCTAGTGACCGATAGTGAACCAGTACCGTGAGGGAAAGGTGAAAAGCACCCCGGGAGGGGAGTGAAAGAGTACCTGAAACCGTGTGCTTACAAGTAGTCAGAGCCCGTTAAGGGGTGATGGCGTGCCTTTTGTAGAATGAACCGGCGAGTGACGATTTGTGGCGAGGTTAAGTTGAAGAAACGGAGCCGAAGCGAAAGCGAGTCTGAATAGGGCGAGAGTCAAAGGTCGTCGACCCGAAACCAGGTGACCTACCCATGTGCAGGTTGAAGGTGTGGTAAGACACACTGGAGGACCGAACTAGGACATGTTGAAAAATGTTTAGATGACGTGTGGGTAGCGGAGAAATTCCAATCGAACTTGGAGATAGCTGGTTCTCTCCGAAATATATTTAGGTATAGCCTCAGAGGATGAGAGATGGAGGTAGAGCACTGTTTGGACTAGGGGCCCACACGGGTTACTGAATCTAGATAAACTCCGAATGCCAACTTGTTAACTCTGGGAGTCAGACGGCGAGTGATAAGATCCGTCGTCGAAAGGGAAACAGCCCAGCCCACCAGCTAAGGTCCCAAAGTACTTGTTAAGTGGAAAAGGATGTGGGGTTGCATAGACAGCTAGGATGTTGGCTTAGAAGCAGCCATCATTGAAAGAGTGCGTAATAGCTCACTAGTCGAGTGACCCTGCGCCGAAAATGTACCGGGGCTAAACAAGACACCGAAGCTGTGGATTTACTTTAGAGTAAGTGGTAGGAGAGCGTTCTATGTGCGGCGAAGGGGTACCGTAAGGAGCCTTGGAGCGCATAGAAGTGAGAATGCCGGTATGAGTAGCGAAAGATGGGTGAGAATCCCATCCACCGATAGACTAAGGTTTCCAGGGGAAGGCTCGTCCGTCCTGGGTTAGTCGGGACCTAAGCAAAAGCCGAACGGCGTATGCGATGGATAACAGGTAGAGATTCCTGTACTTGGGAAGACGTTTGAGCAATGGAGGGACACAGGAGGTAAGTCCACGCAGGCGGATGGAAGAGCCTGTAGAAGCAGTGAGTGTGCGAGTGAGTCAAATGCTTAGTCGCAGAAAGCATGAGCTGTGACCTGGAGCGAAGTAAAAGTAGCGAAGGTGGATCATCAAACTGTCGAGAAAAGCTTCTAGCGAGTCGAACCAACCCGTACCGCAAACCGACACAGGTAGTCAAGTAGAGAATACTGAGGTGAGCGAGAGAACTCTCGTTAAGGAACTCGGCAAAATGACCCCGTAACTTCGGGAGAAGGGGTGCACACGCAAGTGTGCCGCAGTGAATAGGCCCAGGCGACTGTTTATCAAAAACACAGGTTTCTGCTAAATCGAAAGATGATGTATAGGAGCTGACGCCTGCCCGGTGCTGGAAGGTTAAGAGGAGTGCTTAGCTTCGGCGAAGGTACGAATTGAAGCCCCAGTAAACGGCGGCCGTAACTATAACGGTCCTAAGGTAGCGAAATTCCTTGTCGGGTAAGTTCCGACCCGCACGAAAGGCGTAACGATCTGGGCACTGTCTCAACGAGAGACTCGGTGAAATTATAGTACCGGTGAAGATGCCGGTTACCCGCGACAGGACGGAAAGACCCCATGGAGCTTGACTGTAGCTTGATATTGAGTGTTTGTGTGACATGTACAGGATAGGTAGGAGCTTAAGAATTGTGTACGCCAGTATGCAAGGAGGCGTTGGTGGGATACTACCCTTGTGATATGAACCCTCTAACTCGCGTGAAGAACACGGAAGACAGTGTCAGGTGGGCAGTTTGACTGGGGCGGTCGCCTCCTAAAGAGTAACGGAGGCGCCCAAAGGTTCCCTCAGAATGGTTGGAAATCATTCAAAGAGTGCAAAGGCAGAAGGGAGCTTGACTGCGAGACCAACAAGTCGAGCAGGGACGAAAGTCGGGCTTAGTGATCCGGTGGTACCGCATGGAAGGGCCATCGCTCAACGGATAAAAGCTACCCTGGGGATAACAGGCTTATCTCCCCCAAGAGTTCACATCGACGGGGAGGTTTGGCACCTCGATGTCGGCTCATCGCATCCTGGGGCTGAAGTCGGTCCCAAGGGTTGGGCTGTTCGCCCATTAAAGCGGTACGCGAGCTGGGTTCAGAACGTCGTGAGACAGTTCGGTCCCTATCCGTCGCGGGCGTAGGAAATTTGAGAAGAGCTGTCCTTAGTACGAGAGGACCGGGATGGACACACCGCTGGTGTACCAGTTGTTCCGCCAGGAGCATCGCTGGGTAGCTATGTGTGGGATGGATAACCGCTGAAAGCATCTAAGCGGGAAGCCAGCTTCGAGATGAGATTTCCCAATCGCAAGATTTAAGACCCCTGAGAGACGATCAGGTAGATAGGCTAGGAGTGGAAGTTCAGTGATGAATGGAGCGGACTAGTACTAATCGGTCGAGGACTTAACCAAGACAATTTCAAGGGAAGTAGGGTGTTATTTAGTTTTGAGTGATGAAGAATCGCTCAAGGTGAAAGAGGGCACAGTGTGGTGATGAGGGCAAGAAGGATACACCTGTAACCATGCCGAACACAGAAGTTAAGCTTCTTAGCGCCGATGGTAGTGGGGACTTTGTTCCTGTGAGAGTAGGTCGTTGCCACGCGTGCTCGTTCATCTAACGGGGGATTAGCTCAGCTGGGAGAGCGTCTGCCTTACAAGCAGGATGTCAGCGGTTCGAACCCGTTATCCCCCATTTAAATATTGACTCGTTAGCTCAGTAGGTAGAGCATCTGACTTTTAATCAGAGGGTCACAGGTTCGAATCCTGTACGGGTCATTGCTAGTTGATTAAACATCTAGCCAGGACGGCAACGCCGTTTGGATTTATAATATCGCGGGTGTGGCGGAACTGGCAGACGCACTAGATTTAGGATCTAGCGCCTAACGGCGTGGGGGTTCAAGTCCCTTCACCCGCACTTATAACAATTGATTAGCCGGCTTAGCTCAGTTGGTAGAGCATCTGATTTGTAATCAGAGGGTCGAGGGTTCAAGTCCTTTAGCCGGCATTAATGCGGAAGTAGTTCAGTGGTAGAACACCACCTTGCCAAGGTGGGGGTCGCGGGTTCGAATCCCGTCTTCCGCTTTGCCTAAAAACCAAAGGCTTAAAGAGCCGGGGTGGCGGAATAGGCAGACGCACAGGACTTAAAATCCTGCGGTGAGTGATCACCGTGCCGGTTCGACTCCGGCCCTCGGCATTCACAAAAGTGAATATAAATTAATACTTGCACCCATGGCTCAACTGGATAGAGTACCTGACTACGAATCAGGCGGTTGCAGGTTCGAATCCTGCTGGGTGTATTACATAATACTTACTGTGATACATTCTATCAGATTTGTTATGTAAATATTTTGCACCCGTGGCTCAACTGGATAGAGTACCTGACTACGAATCAGGCGGTTGCAGGTTCGAATCCTGCCGGGTGTATTATCAACGGGAAGTAGCTCAGCTTGGTAGAGCACTTGGTTTGGGACCAAGGGGTCGCAGGTTCGAATCCTGTCTTCCCGATTGTTATATATAATGGGGGATTAGCTCAGCTGGGAGAGCGCCTGCTTTGCACGCAGGAGGTCAGCGGTTCGATCCCGCTATTCTCCATTTTTGGCGGTGTAGCTCAGCTGGCTAGAGCGTCCGGTTCATACCCGGGAGGTCATGGGTTCGATCCCCCTCGCCGCTATAATAGGACGGACCTTTAGCTCAGGTGGTTAGAGCTCCCCGCTCATAACGGGGCGGTCGTAGGTTCGAGTCCTACAAGGTCCATTTAATTGGATTTTGAAATATTGATTGTGGAGGATTACCCAAGCCCGGCTGAAGGGAACGGTCTTGAAAACCGTCAGGCGTGTAACAGCGTGCGTGGGTTCGAATCCCACATCCTCCTTTGCGCATTATCGCGGGGTGGAGAAGTTGGCATCTCGTCGGGCTCATAACCCGAAGGTCGTAGGTTCGAATCCTACCCCCGCAATTGTTCTTAGTTTCGTTCCTAATGCGGGTGTAGTTTAGTGGTAAAACCTCAGCCTTCCAAGCTGATGTCGGGAGTTCGATTCTCCTCACCCGCTTTTGATTTTGGGCCTGTAGCTCAGCTGGTTAGAGCGCACCCCTGATAAGGGTGAGGTCGGTGGTTCGAGTCCACTCAGGCCCATTCAGTTTAATAATTAATATTTAAATTGGCACATGGGGAAGTACTCAAGTGGCTGAAGAGGCGCCCCTGCTAAGGGTGTAGGTCGGGTCTACCGGCGCGAGGGTTCAAATCCCTCCTTCTCCGTTTAATATTTTTAAATAATAATGACACGGCCCGTTGGTCAAGTGGTTAAGACACCGCCCTTTCACGGCGGTAACATGGGTTCGAATCCCGTACGGGTCATTATTTTTTTTGGAGGATTACCCAAGTCCGGCTGAAGGGAACGGTCTTGAAAACCGTCAGGCGTGTAAAAGCGCGCGTGGGTTCGAATCCCACATCCTCCTTTTTACCTTTTATATAGGTAGAATATAATCGCGGGGTGGAGAAGTTGGCATCTCGTCGGGCTCATAACCCGAAGGTCGTAGGTTCGAATCCTACCCCCGCAATTAGCATTTTATAATATTATAACTTAATTGGTCCGGTGGTGTAGGGGTTAACATGCTTGCCTGTCACGCAGGAGATCGCGGGTTCAAATCCCGTCCGGACCGTATGCGGGTGTAGTTTAGTGGTAAAACCTCAGCCTTCCAAGCTGATGTCGGGAGTTCGATTCTCCTCACCCGCTTAATGTTTTTAAGCCCTTTAGGGCTTTTTTATTTTGTTCTAGATTGTTTATGATATAATCTAATGACTAGATCAATAATGGAGGAAGTTTATTATGGATTTTCTGAATATTTCAAAAAAATTAGTCAATTTTATTCAAAAATCGCCCAGTATGTTTCATACCTGTTCAACTATTTCAAAAAAATTAGATCACAATGGCTTTAAATGCTTAGAGGAAGGTCATGTTTGGAATCTTAAGCCAGGCGGTAAGTATTATACGACAAGAAATGGCTCATCACTTATTGCTTTTACGATTGGAGAAGATTTGGAAGATTATCATTTTCAAATTACTGCTTCACACAGTGATTCGCCTACCTTTAAAATTAAAACCGTACCTACCTTAGAAGGACCTGACCAATACATTCGTTTGAATGTAGAAGGTTATGGTGGGATGATTGACTCAACCTGGTTTGACCGTCCTTTAGGGATTGCTGGTCGTGTGCTTGTTAAGGATCATGATAAAATTTCGTCTAGATTATTACATATTGAGAAAGATGTGCTAATTATCCCAAATGTAGCGATTCATTTGAATCGGACCATTAATTCTGGCTATGATTATAATCGTCAAGTTGATCTTTGCCCTCTTTTTTCATCAGGTAAGTTGAAAGTCAGCGATTTTAATCAAATGATTGCGGATAGTTTAAATGTAGATCCTGATGCCATTGTTAGTCAAGATTTGTTTATTGTCAATCATCAAGCACCTTCAATTTGGGGGTGGGCGGATGAATTTGTTTCTTCTCCAAAATTAGATGACTTACAATGTGCCTTTGCATCATTGGAAGCTTTGATTCGTTCAAATAATCGTAAAACAATTAATGTATACGCTTGCTTTGACAATGAGGAAGTAGGGTCGAATACTAAACAAGGTGCTATGTCTACCTTCTTACATGACTGTTTGAGAAGGATTAATTTTGGCCTCGGCTATAGTGAAGAAGCATATTATCAAGCCATTTCAAAATCATTCTTGGTATCATGTGATAATGGTCATGCTGTCCATCCTAATCATGGTGAATTAACAGATGATCTTAATTGCAGTTATATGAATAAGGGGATTGTTATTAAGGAAGCAGCTAATCAAAAATATACAACCGATGCTTTCTCTCAAGCTGTTTTTAAAATGATTTGTGAGAATGCATCGGTACCGATTCAACATTTTGCCAACCGATCAAATATGCAAGGGGGCTCGACACTTGGTAATTTATCTAATACACAAGTGAGTGTTCATGCTATAGATATTGGTTTAGCCCAGTTAGCTATGCATTCTTCTTTTGAAACTGCAGGCGTGAAAGATACTCTTTATGCTATTCAAGCATTACTAGAATTTTATGATTCCCTGATTACGATTCATTCATCGAATGATTTTATGATTACTCGAGGTTAATGAACTTACAATAAAAAGCTGATCACTTATGGTTAATATCATAAGTGATCAGCTTTTGTGTTCTATGAAACCTTAAAATATATATGCAATTAAATATAGTAAGTTAAAGCAAAGCATCATACTGGCATTAAAATTGATCTTATTTTGAATCTTATCCATGGTTTTGACCGAAATAAGATTTGGTATGGATACAAGGGGTACAAAGGTTAACATGAATATTTGTCCTAGCAGATATGAATGGGTGGGTAGACTAAAGTATATTCCTAGAAGCAGTGCAATTATCATCATTGCAAAAGCTATTTTTTTTATATTTTGGCTAAGGATTTTAAATTTGGGAAGAGTTGGCAAGGTATTTTTAAGGTCATTAGTGATTAGATTAGATGCCATACAATAGATAACAATTGGAATAAGATCCAGTAAGAATTTATTGCTCAATTGATGACTTTGAGAATAGTATGCAACGATATTTAAAATGAACCCGTTAAAAAATGTACTTAAAAAAATGTAATTAAATGTTCCTACTAAATAGAAGGGATAGTACTGTAAAAAGATAAATAGTAGATATAGGATAATCAGTATGGATATAGCCCAATGTTGTGTAAGAACAAATACGAGTGCTAGGATAATGCAAATAACGAGGCAGGCATAATAAATACTCATAGGAGTCTGTTTTTGATTGGCAGCAATGTATCGCTGATATTGAAAATGCTCGATGAGCTGAGTGAATATGACGAGACCATATAGTGCAGCAGCAATTAAGAAATTAGGTGTTTTTGTGACCTGAAATCCCAGAATCAGACCGAATATAACGGAAGCTAAAGGACTAATAAATATTTTTACTATGGGATGCTGCAAGTAAGAGATAAATTGTTTCATGGCCGTTTCCTTCTTTTAATTGATTTAGATTTTAAAAATAGGATAGTATCCTTCTGTATTGTATAAAGTGTACCGTTTAATGGCTTTGTCTGCAAGCGAATTCGCAATTTTAATAGAAAGATTTGAATGATCCTTAAAAAATTTAATCGCATTTATTCCTAGCTTCATGGTATAATTCTACTGTTACAATTCAATTCCCGATGGGGTTCATTTTTAAATGAATATGCCTTGTAACCAATAATTTTAAATGGGGGAAAAATATGGTAGAAAAGAATTTATTTACATCAGAATCTGTGACGGAAGGGCATCCGGACAAAATCGCTGATCAGATATCTGATGCAATATTAGATGCAATTTTAGAACAAGATCCATTAGCGCGCGTTGCGTGTGAAACTGCTGTTAATACAGGATTAGTGGTAGTTTTTGGAGAAATAACCACTTCTGCTTATGTTGATATCCAAAAAATTGTCCGTGATAAAGTAAAATCAATCGGCTATGATCGAGGAAAATACGGCTTTGATGCTGAGAATCTGGCGGTTTTAGTTTCAATTGATGAGCAATCACCCGATATTGCGTTAGGTGTGGATCATTCATTAGAAAGCAAGGAAGGATTAGCGGATCAAGCTGATAATGGAGCTGGTGATCAGGGCTTAATGTTTGGTTTTGCATGTGATGAAACGCCTGAACTTATGCCACTTCCTATCGCTTTGGCGCATCGATTAGCAAAACGCTTGACTCAAGTGAGAAAAGAAGGCCTATTAGATTATTTAAGACCCGACGGTAAGACTCAGGTAACAATTGAATATAATGATGAAGGTATTCCTGAACGAGTGGATACAGTTGTAGTATCTACCCAACATAGTGAAGAAATATCATTGGACCAATTGCGTCAGGATATTCATCAGCAAGTAATCTTACAGACGATTCCTCAACAACTAATGGATGAACAAACTAAAATATATATTAATCCTACAGGCCGTTTTACGATTGGAGGACCTAAGGGGGACTCTGGATTAACAGGTCGTAAAATTATCGTAGATACTTATGGGGGATATAGTCGACATGGTGGGGGTGCTTTTTCTGGTAAGGATGCAACCAAAGTTGATCGCTCAGCATCTTATGCTGCTAGATATATTGCAAAAAATTTAGTTGCAGCAGACATTGCTAAAAAGATCGAAATTCAATTGGCTTATGCGATTGGTGTTGCCCAACCGGTTTCCGTATCGGTGAATACTTTTGGGACCTCTGAGTACTCTAATCATCAGATTGAAGCAGCTATTCGTGAGCTCTTTCAGTTAACGCCAAGCGGTATTATTAAGATGCTTGAACTAAGACAGCCTATCTATAGTCAAACAGCAGCTTATGGACACTTTGGCCGACAAGAACCAGGATTTACTTGGGAAAGATTAGATAAGGTTGAAGCCATTCAAACTTATTTTAAAGATTAGTTTTCTTTATTAATTGCTTCCTTTTATTTGATATGCTAATATATTAATTAGAATAATTATCATTTTAGGAGGTAATAGCATGAAATATGCAGTGGTTGGAACTTCTCATTTTGGTTATGAAGCAGTTCAAACTTTATTAAAGCAAGATCCAAATGCTGAAATTCATTTATATGAGGCGGGAGCTGAGTCTTCCTTTATGGGGTGAGGAGCTCAATCCTACCTGGAAGGTATATCTAAAAGTTTAGATGAAATTCATTTTGCTAATAATGCTTCTTATAGTAGTCAAGGAATCCAGATGCATTCATCGAGCCAAGTTATAGCACTGGACCCAGATAAGAAGGAGTTGACCGTCAAAACTGATCATGGTGAAGAAAAACATGATTATGATAAATTGTTATTAAGCCCAGGGGGCTACGCACCTAAACCGCCTTTTGAAGGGATTGATCTTCATAATGTTGATACTTTCAGAGGGCCTGAAGATACCGCCGCTTTCAAAGCTGGTATGGCTGATACCAAGCATTTAGTAGTTATTGGCTCAGGATATATTGGCATCGAAGTGGCAACTGCTTATGCTCAAGCAGGTATTGATGTATTGGTGATTGATCAACAAGAACATGTTTTACCAAGCTATCTATGTAACCAAATGGCTGACCGCCTAGAAAAATATTTATTAGATAAAGGCATTCGTTTCAAAGGAAATGAGACGGTTAAGCAATTAAAAGGGAAAGCGGGAAGTGTATCTGCAGTTGTGACCGATCAGGGAGAGTATCCAGCTGATCGTGTGTTAGTTGCAGTTGGTGTAAAACCTGGAACTGATTGGTTAAAAGATATATTATCGATGGATGATCGAGGATTTATTTTAGTGGATGACTTTTTACAAACATCAGCTGAGGATGTTTATGCAGGGGGAGATGCTACCTATGTCCCATATGCACCAACAGGTAAATCAGCATCTGTAGCTTTAGCAACGATTGCTCGGCGTCAGGGAATCGTGGCTGCTTTGAATGCGGTAGGGAAAAAAGTTAAAATGCCACCGGTTTCTGGGACCTCTGCTTTAAAGGTATTTGACTATACATTGGTGTCGACTGGTTTATCTCATAGTAATCTAGATACATATGATGGCATTGTTGAATCTAAATATGTTGAAGAACGTGTTTATCCTGACTTTATGCGTAAAGAAGGTTCGGTCTATATGAATATTCTTTTCGATAAGGAAACTCATGTTATTTTGGGAGGACAGCTAATGTCTACATTTGATGTTGCAGATTCTATCAATGTGCTTTCAAGTTTGATTAACGCCGGTTATACCTTGGAGCAATTAGCATTACTTGATTTCTTCTTCCAACCTAATTATGATCGGCCTTGGCATTATCTTAATGTATTAGCGATAGAAGCCCTAGGAAATACTGTAGGTGGAGCTGATAAGTTATTGTTTTAATCAAGAGAATAAAAGATATATCTTAGATAAATAGGGGATGATTTGCTTCGTCCCCTATTTTTAATTTATCGAATAGATTAGCAGCAAGCCATTGAAGAAAACGCTTTGATTGTGTATGATAAGATTGTTTAGTAATAAACCAAGGAGGCTATTTAGGATGAAGTATGACTTTCAAACGCTTGTAGACCGAACGGAACAAGGATCAAAAAAGTGGCTATTGATGCGGGAAGAAAAGACATCGATTGCTGATGGAGTGGCTCCACTCTCAGTTGCAGATCTAGACTTTCCCATGGCTCCAGAATTAATTGAAGGTTTAAAGAAAGAATTAGATCATTTTATTATGGGCTATACGGTACCCACTAAACGGTATTACCAAGCTGTTCAAAAATGGATGAAAGAACAGCATAATTGGGAGATTGATCCAGAATGGTTGGTGACCGCTCCTGGAGTGGTTCCTGCAATCTCTGTTTTTATTCAAGCATTTACCAATGAGGGTGACGGGGTTATTATTTTTGAACCAGTTTATAATCCTTTTAGAGTGAGTATTGAAAAAAATAACCGGAAAGTGGAAAGTGTGGATTTAATTAATCGTGAGGGGTATTACACGATTGATTTTAAAAAGTTCGAGAAAGTTGCAGCTCAGAATGATACTAAGGCTTTGATTTTCTGTAGTCCTCATAATCCAGTAGGACGTGTTTGGCACCAAGATGAATTAAAACAATTAGCCGAAATCTGCGCAAAATACGAGATTACAATCTTTTGTGATGAGATTCATTCGGATCTCACTCATTCTGACTATCTACATATTCCATTTGAAAAGGTATCAGAAGCTGCTGCTGAAAATGTGGTTTTAGCAACAGCACCATCGAAGACTTTTAATATTGCAGGTTTAATGACTTCTAATATTTTTATTCCAAATCCCAAGATGCGAGAAATTTATCGTAATATGGCTGAAAAGCTCAATTTATTAACCGTTCCCGCATTGGGTATACTGGCATGTCAAATCGCTTATGAGGATTGTGCAGGCTGGAAAAAAGAGTTTGTATCTTTAATTGAATCTAATTATCATTTAGCGAAGTCCATGCTTGAAGAAGCACTCCCACAAGTTATTGTCACTAAAATGGAAGCCTCCTATCTTTTATGGCTAGATTTATCTAGCTTTAATTTAGATGAAGCAAGTTTGAATGCTTTATTACATGAATACGATCTATTTGTGACTAATGGTCAAGTGTTCAGTCAACATTGTACTAACTTTATTCGAATTCACTTGGCTTTACCACAAGAAGTAGTAGAAGCTTCAATAAATCGTTTGATTAGCGCTTTGAAATCAATCTAAAGGGGATTTTATTTATGGCGTCAGAACATGAAGCTTTAATGGCTAGTAATTATCAAATTGAACAAGCTGGTATTGATTCACGTTTAATGAGAGATCATGAACCACTTAGGCCAGACCATTTCTTTATCAGTGCTCATACATTAAAAAAAGCGTTAGATCAAAAAATGGATTCGCTAGTAGTTTTAGACGTGACGCGCGGTAAGGGAAATTATCAGCTTGATCAAACTAGAGTAGCGAGCGACTATGCTAAAGGACATATTCCTGGTGCGACGCACTTTAATACGGATGAACTAGGTGAATTTAAAGATTACTTACTTGAGCCTGATTTATTAAAAGAACGATTTTTAGCTAAGGGTATTACCAAGGATACACTTTTAGTGGTGTATTCAATTTATGCTCGAGATATTCTCTATATTGCCTCGCGTGTGGCATTTGCTGCTTACTACCTAGGTGTTGATCAAGTAAAAATTCTTGATGGAGGCTTACAAGCATGGCAAAGAGCTGGATTCGAATTGGAATATGGTGAAAAATCGGATAAATCAGCTCAGGATTTTGGCTGTGATGTACCAAAAAGACCTGAAATTTATATCAAAAGGCCAGAAGATTTATTAAACTATCGAGAAGAACACCCTAAAGCAATATTAGCCTCAGTTCGGACTTGGAAGGAATACTTGGGTGTTAATGAGGGGCACGCTTGGAACAAAGGAGTTGGAGAAATTGCAGGTGCGCGATATTTGGGAGATGAACGTTTAGCAAATATACAGGGTTATATTGCTAATTCAGATGTTTATCAGCCTCAATGGGAACAATGGGGTTTAACCAGAGATCAGGAAATTGTTTTATATTGTGGAACCTCATGGCGATCTTCAACAGCCTTTTTTGTGATGAAGCAGTTAGGTTATAAGCACTTAGCCATGTTTGACGGATCGTGGTTTAAATGGTATCAAGCTCATTTAGAAAACCCAAAACGATTCCCCATTCAGCGTGGAAATCCGATGGGACAGCCACCGCTTGAATTGATTGATTTTTAGAGCAGACCCGAAGTGAATTTAATGGTATAAAAGTTTCTAGAGAGGCTGTGACACAAGTCTCAAAAATACCCAGAAATTTTATCCAATAGGAGTAAAATTTCTGGGTTCTTTCTTTTTCTGTCTTTCTTAATCGCAATTTTCTTAGGTTAGTTGCCATTAGAGCTAATCCCATCTCATTATTCACGGCCTGTTTCCCTCGAACATGAAATCGAGTGAATCCCAAACAAGCCTTCAGATGACCAAATGTTGGTTCAACATCGATCTTCCGCTGGCTATAAATTGGACGATATTTCGGATCTTTTAAGAGCCCCCTTTGCTTGGCTTTGAAGTAGTCATACGAAGGATTAACCGTAATTTTTCGGACATATCCTTTCTGAGTAAGGGCTGCTTCAATTTCTTGTTGATTCTCATCGATCCGTTCTGCTTGATACTCTTTAAAATTTCTTTCAAAACCATACTTATCCGTTCGGGTGCGATAAGCGAAGAAATTAAATCGTACCCCTTGAGGATCGACGTAACAGTCTTCTTTTTCATCATAGTCCCAATTCATGACTTTTGAGTCGTCACTTCGCCATTTTCGACTCTGTTCTTTAAGATACGTGCCATAAGGAATTAATGCGGTGATTTCGGGAAAGCTTTCTTCAAGATAAGTATAGTTACTTTCAGAGCCATATCCTGCATCCATACTCACCACTGAAAAGGAGCGAAACAGTGCTTGATGACTCTCAAAGAAAGGTCTTAATGTCCGCGTATCTGTCGGGTTTGAAAAAAGTTCATAAGCTAAAACAAACTGATGAGAGGTGGCAATCTGTAAATTATAGCCCGGTTTCAACTGACCATTCTTCATGGGATCTTCTTTCATTCGCATAAAGGTCGCATCGGGGTCCGTTTTTGAATACGAATGACGTTCACCTAAGATGGCTCGTTGCGTTTGATAGTGTTGATGCTTGGAATGACAATGTTTCATGCGCCTCAATTGACTCTTGACTTTTCGCCGCTCCTTTTTGTGAGGATTCGGTGACAACCGAGGAGACTCTTCGATGGTTTCCTCTAAGTCTTCTAAGCGAACTTCAAGCTGGGTAATGGTTTCTTCAAGCCCTTCAAGCGTTAGTGGGGTCTCTTCTGGAATCAACCCCATTTGATAATACTGACGCATTTCATTGACGAGTTCGGTCATCTTTTGTCGATTCATTGCTTCAAAGCGGATCGTGTTCTTTTTCCAGACAAAGCTGTACTTATTGGCATCCGCTAAGATTTTTGTCCCATCAATAAAGAGATGATCATCGATAAGTCGTTGTTGTCTTAAATACCGCACAAATTCATCATAACTTTGTTTAAGAATGTCAGCTAATTCATCGGACTGTCTAAATCGACAAATTGTACGGTAAGAAGGTACTTCATTTTGACACAACCAGATAGCGGGCAGATTTTCGCGAGCCAATTGTTCCATCGAGCGACTGGTGAAGACACCGCGAGAATAAGCATATAATAATAACTTGAGTAACATCGAGAAGTCATATTTACGAGGACGACCAAAGAGATAGGGATAATGAATCTCTAGAGAGTCCACAAATTGATGAATATAGTAGCTGATGTGATCTTCTTGAGGGCGGTATTGATAAGAGACTTCCAAATAAAGTTGATTTAGGTTATAATGAGTATGCATTTTTTGGTCCTTTCTAGGATTGAAATGGAAACAGAGGGGTGAGGTCCTCTGTTTTTTTATTGATTAACTTAATTATAACATAAAAACCGGCTGAATCGTTGATATTACAACGATTCAGCCGGTTTTTTGGTGGACTTATGTCACAGCCTCTCTTTATTTTTGATAGGCGATTCGTTTTTTTGAGACTCTGATAATTTTGTGATTATTTTAATTGAAACAATCAAATGATAGACTCAGTTTATAGAAAACAGTATTTATAGCTATTTATTTTCTTTTTTCAATGATGATGAGACAGGGGGGATTGTTTTTTTGATTAAGATAATCAGTATAAGCAATATGGAAGATTCCCTGTGACCAAGTGCTTAATTGATCTAAAAGAAAATGCTTTTCATCAGCTCCCTGCCTATGTCCAGAATAAATCACTAGAATAATTTGGCCTTTTGGAACTAATCGAGTAGCTATTTGTTGAATGGCACGATAAGTTGAATCATAGTGGGTAGTTATCTGATGGTTTCCACCGGGAAGGTACCCCAGATTAAAAATTGCGCCGTGAATAAAGGGAAATTTATCTTTATCTAATTTTTGATCAAGTAAATCGTGACTAGCATGGAATAATAGATACTGGTGAGACGCAAAAGATTCTAGGCGCTGTTTGCTTTGGATGATAGCCTCTTCTTGGATATCAAAACCAACAACTAATCCCTTAAATTGATGGTGGGAAAGGATATAATGGCTATCATGACCATTTCCCAGTGTACCGTCTATAAACACTCCGCTAGGGAAGCGTTCTATTAGTTGGTCGAGATGGTCATGGCTGAGGGATAGGGCATTCTTCATTGGCATTCTCCTTTGCTGTTTTTACCATTATACGTTAGTAAAGCGGTGCTTTAAAGTTCGGGTTGTATAATATTTCAAAAAGATTACATATGTTAAGCTTCGAATAAATGTCCTATTATCACTCCCCATCCCAAGTTAAAAGCGATATAATAACTGTTGAGTCAACAGACTGAATTTTGGAGGTAAAAGCATGATACAACAGCGTAATCATAGAATGCGCCAAATGCAAAAAGCAAAACGACGCAGACAATATAAGAAAATGCTAACGCAAGCGAATGCTGCGATTGTTTTATTTTCGACTTGCTCTGTTTTAGATCAAGTGAAGACTTACTCTGGTATGGTCCATGCCCAAGAGTCAACCAGTCGTACGACACCGGTTCAATTTATTCGAAATATTGCAAATTCTGCTAAACAAATTGCCGGTCGCAATAATTTGTATGCATCTGTAATGATTGCTCAAGCAGGACTTGAGTCTGGTTGGGGTAATTCGACCTTAGCCAAAGCACCTAATTATAATCTTTTTGGTATTAAGGGTTCTTTTAATGGTCAATCCGCTGAAATGAACACCTTAGAGGATGATGGTACCGGTGAGTATTATCAGATCAAAGATAAGTTTAGACGTTATAACTCTTATCATGATTCTTTATTGGATTATGCTAAAGTGTTAACTGGGGAAAATTCCACTTGGAGAAAAAACTTTTATTCAGGTGCCTTGAAGTCAAATACGACTTCTTATAAGGATGCCACTCAGCATTTAACAGGACGCTATGCAACGGATACGCGTTATGGCAGTAAATTAAATAGTATTATTGAAACTTATAATTTAACACAATATGATACTCCTGGATCCTTGCCAACAAGATCAGCTCAATCAAGTGCTCCAACGGTTTCTGCTCAATCGAAGACCCGCTCGGCACTAACAAGCAATAGTGGATCTACATATACAGTACAACCAGGAGATGGCTTCTACCGTATAGCTCAAGCGAATGGAGTGTCTGTTAACGACTTATTAGCGGTGAATGGTTTAAGTTTGAACTCAATGATTCATCCAAATCAACAATTAGTTATCCCTAATGGCGGTGGATCGACTGCAGCATCTGCTTCACAATCATCAAATAGTGTGAATACAAGAGTGGAAAAATCAACGACAGTTCCTAATGTAAGACCAAGTATAGCAAGTAAGCCGACTAACGCATCATCGGCAACTTACACCGTACAACCAGGAGACGGATTCTATCGGATTGCACAAGTTAATGGAGTATCTGTGACTGCTTTACTGGCCGCAAATGGTTTAACGATGAATTCACTTATTCATCCAAATCAAAGCTTAATTATACCTGGATCAACTAGTCAATCTAACTCTAATAAAACGATAAGTAACCGCTCGGTTAGTCAAGTGGCACCTGCTAAAAACTTGTCTTCGATGAATACTAGCGCTTCATCGAATAAAGAATCAGGAGGATCTCCTTCTTCAAAAACAACTCAAGGTAATTATACGATTCAAGCGGGAGATTCTTTATATCGTATCGCGATCAATAATGGGATGACGCTTAATCAATTACTTCAAGCCAATGGCATTTCGGTCAATACACCGATCTTCCCAGGACAAAAATTGTATGTTCAAGCTCGACCAATGGCTTCATCCATTGCGCAATCAACAACGGTTAGTGCTAATGCGACCGCATCGACAAGCAATCAAACTATTAATCATTCAGTGCAAGAGCAAGCATCTCAAGCACCAACTAATCAGACAAGCGCAGGAATTACCCATGTTGTTCAAGCAGGGGATAGTTTATATGCCATTGCCAAACAATATGGTCTGGATGTGAATGATTTGATTGCTAAGAATAAGGGCATGATGATTCATCCTGGTCAGGTATTAAATTTTTAATCAATAAATAATAAGAAGTAGTAGGTCGTCTTTATTTTATAGAGAGCTCATGTTAGGTGGAAATGAGTAAATAAGTTCGATTGAACTCATCTTAATTTTGCTTAAGCCAAGCTCATTTGAGTGTGTAACTTAAGACGCTAGCAGCGTTATTGCTTTGAGGAAGCTATTTGCTTTAAAAACTAGGTGGTACCGCGCTATAGCGCCCTATAAGGTCCTTGAGGGACTTTGTAGGGCGTTTTTATTATTATGAATAATTTTTAAGGAGAATTTGTATGACATATAATCATCACACTATCGAAAAAAAATGGCAAGAATATTGGGATCAACATCACACATTTAAAACATTAGATCGACCTGGTCACAAAAAGTATTATGTTTTAGATATGTTCCCTTATCCATCAGGTCAAGGGCTTCACGTCGGACATCCGGAAGGATATACGGCAACCGATATTATGGCAAGGATGAAACGCGCTCAAGGATATGATGTGCTGCATCCAATGGGTTGGGATGCTTTTGGCCTACCTGCTGAACAGTACGCTCTAGATACGGGTCATGATCCAGCGGAGTTTACTAAGAAGAACGTGGCTAATTTTAAACGCCAAATTAAATCTTTAGGCTTCTCTTATGATTGGGATCGAGAAATATCCACCACAGATCCTAATTATTACAAGTGGACCCAGTGGATTTTTACGAAGCTTTATGAAAAAGGACTCGCTTATGAAGCGGATATCATGGTTAATTGGTGTGAAGTCTTGGGAACTGTTCTAGCAAATGAAGAGGTTATTGATGGGGTTTCGGAACGAGGTGGCCATCCCGTTGTTCGTCGTCCGATGAAGCAGTGGGTATTAAAAATTACGGCTTATGCTCAAAGACTATTAGATGACCTTGAAGAGCTTGATTGGCCAGAATCTGTTAAAGAAATGCAACGTAATTGGATTGGTCGCTCAGAGGGAGCTATTATTGATTTCAGACTCAAAGATTTGGATGAGAATATTCAAGTATACACAACCAGACCTGACACTTTATTTGGATTATCCTACTTGGTGTTAGCTCCAGAGCATGATCTTGTTGCTAAAATTACTCAATCGGATCATCAAGAAGAAGTTGACCAATATGTGCAATCTGCAGCCACTAAGTCTGATCTTGATCGGACACAGTTAGCCAAGGAAAAAACGGGGGTCTTCACAGGTGCCTATGCTGTGCATCCTGTCACTGGACAAGAGGTACCTGTTTGGATTGGAGATTATGTCTTAAATTCATATGGTACTGGTGCTGTGATGGCTGTCCCAGCGCATGATGAGCGTGATTATGAATTTGCTAAAAAATATCATTTACCTGTGAAGGAAGTTATTAATTCTGAAGAAGGAGTTGCTAATCAAGCCTTTGTGGGCGATGGTAGTCATATTAATTCAGAGTTTCTAAATGGTTTGAATAATAACCAAGCCATCAATAAAATGATCGATTGGTTAGAAGAACATCATAAGGGAAAAAGACAAGTAAACTTTAGATTGCGTGATTGGATCTTTTCACGTCAAAGATATTGGGGAGAGCCTATTCCGGTTATACATTGGGAAGATCAAACAACGACCATTGTCCCTGAAGATCAACTGCCAGTGATATTACCTAAGACTGATAAAATTCGTAGTTCAGGTACCGGAGAATCTCCATTAGCTAATTTGACAGATTGGTTAGAGGTAGTGGATCCTAAGACCGGCCTTAAAGGGCGACGAGAAACAAACACGATGCCCCAATGGGCAGGGTCCTCTTGGTACTTCTTGCGTTATATGGATCCTCACAATGACCAAGCCATTGCATCAAAGGAAGCCTTAGATAAGTGGCAAAATGTGGATCTTTATATAGGAGGGGCAGAGCACGCCGTCTTACATT
This sequence comes from Facklamia hominis CCUG 36813, assembly GCF_000301035.1. GTDB lineage: Bacteria > Bacillota > Bacilli > Lactobacillales > Aerococcaceae > Facklamia > Facklamia hominis. The sequence continues at coordinate 19,210 of NZ_JH932292.1, forward strand.
TATTATATGCTCGTTTCTGGCATAAGTTTTTATATGACTTAGGCATTGTCCCAACTAAGGAACCTTTCCAAAAGCTATTTAATCAAGGGATGATTTTAGGTGAAAATAATGAAAAGATGTCAAAATCTAAGGGGAACGTTGTAAATCCAGATGACGTGGTTAATGAGTTTGGAGCAGATACACTTAGAGTGTATGAAATGTTCATGGGTCCACTTGATGCTTCAACCGCTTGGTCAGAAAATGGCCTAGAAGGATCACGAAGGTTCTTGGAAAGAGTTTGGCGCTTGTATGTGGATGAAGAAAGACAGCATATTAAAGATAGTATTCAAACAATGGATAACCAGAATTTGACACAAGTCTATCATCAAACCGTTGAAAAAGTGACAAATGATTATGACAACTTACATTTCAATACAGCAATTTCTCAAATGATGATCTTTTTAAATGCTGTAAGAAATGAGACGATCTTTCCAAAGGAATATGCTGAAGGCTTCTTAAAGCTATTAGCACCGATTGCTCCTCACTTATGTGAAGAAATTTGGCAAATGATGGGGAACGAGCAGTCTATTTCCTTAACAGAGTGGCCAAGTTTTGATCCAGAATTAACAGTCGATGATCAAGTAGAGATTGTTGTTCAGATTAACGGTAAAGTGAAAGCAAAAATGATGATCGAAAAGGATTTAGCGGTTAAACAAATGGAAGACAATGCTTTGAATCATGATCTTATTCAAAAGGAACTCGCTGACAAGACGATCAAAAAGGTCATCGCAATCCCTAATCGATTGGTTAATATTGTTGCTAATTAGCTTTAAGTTGAGTCCCTAGGACCAATTTATTATAATAAAGAAAAGTATGTAAAGAGGTGTTAAGCGTGACTGAAGGTCAAAACAATGAAAATAGTAACGAGAATCAAAATTTGAAGGACTCGTACTTAAACCCCAAATACGATCGCTATGCCACAATTGAATTTACTTCAGAGGATCTAAAACGAATCAGACGTCCTAATCCACAACCCTTAGATCAAGATTATTTTTCACATGATTGGGAGGAAGAGACAAAGAAGGAGCAAGATGGTCAACTTGATGAGAGTTCTATGGCTTTTCAAGAAGACCGATCTTCATCTTCTTCATTAATGGAAGAACAGTATCATAAATACTTTTCCCAAAAATCAAGTGAAACTTCTTGTCACGATGAAGAATCTGACCACCTTACATTTCAAGAGGAAGAGGCTAAAGAGGTATCTAAATCAAATGATGAGGAACATAATCTAGAAGCAAGGGAAGAGAAAGACCTAGTAGCTCTTGCTAATGAATTAGAAGACTCCCTTGAACTGGATATTGATGATGAGCTATATCAGCGACATCATTTTGAGGAAAATGATGTGAGTGATTCCACAGATCAAAATCCGTTTGAATATCAGTCGATAACAAGTCAGTTAAGAGAAGAAAGTATCCAGCATCGTCAGCAGCATAACCAACCTGGATTCTTTCAAAAATTGCTTCAGACCATTTTCATTCGGCGTGAAGAAATGAATGATGGTGAGGACTACGATGACTGGGAAGAGGATAGTCTATCGTGGGAAGTTGAAGGCGAAGATCCGGTACTGTTGGATCAGGAATCGGAGAAAGAAGCGACTGATTCTAAGACGGAAGATGTTCAAGAATCTGTTGATTCTAATAGGGAGCAGTTAGACGACTCAATGGTCACTGGTTCGGAAAGCGACGAAGAGTTGGTTTCAGAGAATGAAAAAAAAGAAGAAACTGAAGAAATTAATTCAGATCAGATTATAGTTAATGAAAATTCTCTAGAAGATGAAGTAGATAAGGTCCCTGCGGAATTATCAACGAGTGAGGAAGGGATTGAATTGAAGGTCCCTACCGATTCTGAGATTTATTTAGCAGATGAATCATCAGAGTTAGATAATCAGATGTATAGTGATGAGGATTTAGAGCGGATTGCAAAAGATTTACCCGATTTTTCTGAAATCGAAGATGACTTACCGAAGACGACTTTAGCTGAAAAATTAAAAGCCCGTCTTTACCAGGAAATGGATCAATTGCGCTTTAAGTCTCAGGAAGCACTTGTAAAAGCGAAAGATAAGATCGAAGAAATACCTATTTTTTCGGATGATAAAGAAGAGATTAAATCCAATAAGTACCATTCCTCTAAACAAATTCCTCTTGATAATCCTTCAAAAGAGATGGAATTTCGAGAAGAAGTTATCAACGAAGTCGAAGATGTAGAAGATTCTGACGAATCCGAGCCTGAAATTCTTTTGACTCAGGAAGAAATGAATCTTGAACATCCAGAGGAAGTCTCTTCTTTGATGCCTGATCAAAGTGATAACCAATCCGACGCGTATGATTTAGCTGAAAAAGTATCGCAAGCCACAGCTTCTTATCAAGAGCCGCTCCTATCGGATCAAATTCTTGACGAAGGTTTGTCGATGACTGAAGTGAATCAATTTGAGGAACATTCAGACCAAGAAGATAGTCGTCGTTTTGTTTCTGGTGTTACCTGGATGACATTTGGAAAGATGTTTTCGCGAATTATCGGAGCGCTTTACGTCATCCCCTGGGCGACCTGGTTAGGTCAAGATTATACTCATGCGAATGCCTTGTATGCGGTAGGTTATACGCCTTATGCCTTCTTTTTAGCGATCGCAACAGCAGGTTTTCCTGGGGCTGTGGCTAAGCAAATTGCTTATTATAATTCCAAAAAAGAATTTAAAGTATCGGATCAAATTTTTAAATATGCATTGATCATTATGCTGATTTCAGGGATACTCGCTTCGGCTATTTTCTTCTTTGCAGCTCCTGCGCTTGCAGGCCATTCATCAACCGATGATCCTAAAGCGGCTGTGATAGTGATTCGTTCTTTAGCTCCCGCCTTGTTAATCTTGCCGACAATGTCTTTAATTCGGGGCTATTTCCAAGGATTTAATAATCTGGCTCCTTTCGCTTTATCAGAGGTTATCGAGCAGATTATTCGGGTTTGTTATTTATTAGTTGCTACCTTCCTTATAACGCAGACTTATCATGGATCTGTGACGTCAGCAGTTGCTCATTCGACTTTTGCAGCCTTTGTGGGAGCACTTGTTGCATTGATGTACCTACTCTTTAAGTATTGGCGTCATCAACCTACAATGGAAAAATTAAAGGCTGTTTCTAAAGATCAAGTTCAGGTCGACTTCCAAGAAAGTATGGTTTTGATAATTAAAGACTCTATTCCATTTATTTTACTTGGATCTGGAATTATTCTGGCTCAGATTGTGGATACCTACACCTTCAAACAAATTCTTGTTCGTACCAGCATTTTATTAAATAGTGAGATCTCACAATTATTTGGTGCAATGAATCTGGATGTTAATAAACTGGTTATGATCGTTGTTTCTTTAGCGGTTGCTATGGCATCATCAACGATCCCAGCCGTTTCTGCTAAGTATGCTAAGGGCGACGTAAATAAGACCGGTGAATTGGTTAAGAATATTGTTCTGGTCTTTAGTTTTGTGATGTTACCTGCTTCTGTAGGAATGGCCATGGTTGCTGATAATTTATACCCATTTTTCTATCCAACAGGGATTGAACAAGGGCCAAGTCTATTGGTCACAGGATCCTTTATGGCGATCGCTTTAGGAGCTTATACAGTTTTAGCGACAATTTTACAGTCGATGAATTACCGCCGTTATGCGGTATCCATGTTGTTTATTGGGATTTTAATTAAGTTGATCTTACAGTTCCCAATGGTGGCTTTGTTCCAAGCTAATGGAGCCATGTCAGCGACAGCTATTGCCTTTACGGTTACATCAATTACCATGTGGATGAAGATCTGGCGAATTATTAAAATTCGTGATCGGTATTTTGTGGGAGATTTAATACGTATCGTGATAGCAACCCTTGTAATGGCTATCGGGGCTAAGGGGTGGAACCGAGCCTTGAATGCTTTGATGGATCCGGTAGGTCGTGGATTGACTTTCTTGCAAATTTTGATTGTAGTAATTATGGCAATTATTATATATGCATCGATTATGGCGTTATTTGGCATGTTATCTATCGTCATTGGTGATTATCGATCTGATTTACAAAAAAGGATGACTTTTCACAAATGATGCGTTTAGATAAATTTTTAAGTCATCAAGGATATGGGAGTCGTAAAGACGTAAAAAAAATTCTGGCACAAGGTAAGGTGAGTGTCAATGATCAAGTCATTAAACAAGCGAAATTTCAAGTGGATCCGATAAAGGATCAAGTAAAATTGAATAGTAAGATAATTGATTATCAAAAATATGTCTATTACTTACTCAATAAGCCAGCTGGCTTTATATCAGCTACAGAAGATCAAAGTTATCAAACAGTTATCGATTTGATTCGAGAAGAAGACCAGCGGCCGGGACTATTTCCGGTTGGTCGGTTAGATATTGATACAACAGGTCTTCTTTTGATCACTAATGACGGTCAATTGGGACACCGACTTACTTCACCTAAGCATCAAGTGGACAAAGTTTATGAAGCGGTCATAGAAGGGATTGCTGATCAAAATACGGTGGATTTATTTGGTCAGGGCCTTGATCTGGGTGATTTTGTGACACGACCAGCTTACTTGAATGTTATATCTATTGATGAGCTTCAAGATATGAGTCATGTTCAAGTGACAATCCATGAAGGAAAATTTCATCAAGTAAAACGGATGTTTAAGGCTTGTGATTTAGAAGTATTAAAGTTAAAGCGCCTTTGTATGGGGCCTTTATATTTGGAAGAGTCGCTTCTTGAAGGTACTTACCGTAAATTGACTGATCAGGAGATACAACAGTTAGATCAATGATAATGGGTGGACTATAAAAGAAAAGAAGATTGTGTTTTATTAGACACAATCTTCTTTTTATTAATTAATTTTATTTTTTCTATCTGAAGAACCATAAATAAAATATAAAGCTGCCCCTTTAATTATCATTAAGACAACGGAGTATACGGCATTGATTGCTTGAGCATCAATATTGGTATCTGGGTTTGCATTTTGTCGAATCTCAATCCCCAAAGTAGGATTAGACGGTTGATAGAGGAAAACGGATAAGTCATAATCATCAATTAACTGATTAAACTGAATGGCAATCAGAGCTAAAATAGTGGGGAGGAGAATAGGTAGTAACACCTTAATAAATGTTCGAATCTTTGAGGCTCCGAGTAGTTGAGAAGCTTCTTCTAATTGAGGGCTTAATCCAAAATAAGCCGCTTTAATATATCGCAAACTATTTGGTAAGGAAATAACAAGATAAGCTAAGGGAAGAATCCACCAGGATCCAATCACACTACGCCCCAACAATAGACGACTTGGCTGATCATAGGCCATGAGATAACCCAAGGCAAGCATAAGTGAAGGAACTAACCAGGGAATATAGAAACTATATTCAAGAATATTTGCCTTCCAATCATGCTTTGATTTTTGTAAGATTCGACCTACTAGCGTAATTAACAGTACAGCACCCACTGCAGCAATCGCAGAATAACAAATGGATGTTATGATAGGTTGGAGGTGGTCCAATCGGCTGAAAACTTTATAGTAATTTGCCAAAGTTAAGTGATTGAGTGAGAGCGTTGACTGCCTTAATGCGGCACCTTGGGTAAAAGAGGCAACAATAATGGCTGCAAAAGGAAGTAAGAATAAAGCAGCTAAGGCGTATGCTAATGTATGAATCAAAGCATTTAACCAAGGAAGATTAATTTTTTGTTTATGTAATTTTGCTTGTGTTTTTGAGACTGATAGGAAGTTTGACTTTCTTTCATTACGGGTAATCAAAAAGAGCAGTAGAATTTGACATAAACCTAAAAACACAGATAAAACAGCTGCGATATCACGGGAACGTGGTCGATTAGCAAAAGTCAAGATTAAAGGTGAGATCGTTTGAAAATCCTTCCCACCAACCATAACGGGAGCTGAAAAGGCACCAAGCCCAGTTTGGAAGGTCATGATAATAAGGGTTAGCATCACGGGAAGGATCGTAGGCAAAGCAACTTTTCTTAGGACTTGCATTGGATTAGACCCTAGTAAACGAGCCGCTTCTAAGAGATGAAAATCGATTGAGCGAATGGCATTTCTTAAGAATAGCATATGAATATGTGTACAGCCTAAGGTCATAATAAAAAGCACAGGTCCAAATCCTTCAAACCAATAGATATTCATCTTGGGAAAGATTAGTGCTAATAATTGGGTGATAAAGCCATTTTTTCCATAGACAAGTAAGTAACCAAAGTTCATGACCATACCACCCATTAATAGGGTCGTCATATAAATCAATCTTAAAAGATTTGCTCCCTTGATCTCAAAGTAGTCAGTCACTAAGACCATGAATAGGCCTAAAATATTGCAGCTAAATGTCAGACAAACTGCTAATAAGAATGAATTTCGAATAGATTGCATCGCTCGTTGGGATTTGAATACTTTTTCAACAGCGCGAAGATTAAGTGCCCCTTGAGGCCATAAACTGGTTTGAATGACTGAGAAAATGGGATTGATGATGACAGCCAATATAAACCAAGCCAGAATGATATAAAAAAGCCATTTGATGGTTTTTTGGAGGATATTTGTTCGAGACATTTTATTCCTCCTCTTTGGTGTAAGTTAAAAGTTGCTTTGGATTAAAGTAAATTTGAATGGAATCCCCCATTTGATAATGTGGCTCTTGTTGATTGAGGATTATAAAATAGATAACCTGGTTTTTAACTTTGATACCATATAAGAATTGGGATCCATGAAAGCTTCGATGACAAATTGTCCCACTAATTAGTATATCTTCATTACTTTGACGTTGATCATGCAGGGCTTCATAACGAATATACGTCTTTTTTTGAGAGTCTAGTTGATAAGAATTGTCTTGATTTAAGTGTTCCATTGTTTCACTTTCAAATTGGTTAACACGTCCGATAAAATTGCAGACAAATTCATTAGCAGAATGATTATATAGTTCAATGGGATCCGCTATTTGTTCAATATGCCCCTGGTTAAAGACCGCAATTCTATCTGAAAGCTCTAAGGCTTCTTCTTGATCATGAGTAACATATATAGCCGTTAAATTTGTTTTGGCCTGGATTTGCTTTAACTCCACTCTTAATTGTTGACGCAATTTAGCGTCAAGATTGGAAAGGGGTTCGTCAAAGAGAATCAATTGTGGTTCTTTAATGAGAGTTCGAGCAATGGCAACCCGTTGCTGTTGTCCTCCAGATAGTTGGGAAACATTTTTTACTAAATCTTCTGGGGATAAGTCAACAATGGCTGCTTGTTGGTAGACTTTTTCTTGAATGGTCTTTTCTGGAAGACGGTCTACTCTTAGACCATAGGCTATATTGTCAAAAACGGTCATGGTAGGGAATAGAGCATAAGATTGAAAGACCATACCAATTTTCCGTTTTTCAGCTGGAAGAGGGGTAATGTCTTGTCCGTTGATAAAGATCTTTCCTTGGCTAGGTTGAGTTAAGCCTGCGATAGCCCTTAGTGTTGTTGTTTTACCACAACCTGAAGGTCCAAGAAAGGTAAAGAATTCTCCCTTGTTTATTTTTAAATTAACTTGGTCTACAGCGACAAAATCATCATATTTAATTTGAACATTTTGTAATTCGATCATGATATTCTCCTTAAAAAAAAGAGACTGTGGGCTTAGGCCACAGCCTCTTCATTTATCTATATAGTGTTTGTTATTTACGGCATATAGTCGAGTTCAAGCTTTTCAACCCAGGCATCTACATTATCACGATAAAGGTCCCAATCGACATTCATTGATGTTACTTGATCGATAAGGGATTTCATTGTTTCATTAAGGCCATCTTTAGCTCCAGATGTTAAGGGAATAAAGCCGAATTCTTCAGCTAATGTCTTTTGAACCTCATCGGAACCAAACCAATTAACAAATTCTTCTGCATTGGCATAGTCATTATCTTCGCCTTTATCTAGAATTCCGATTTGTTCACGCATTGTAAATACACCGTATTCAGGATTGATTGGTTTAACATTAAGCTCCGGATCTTTATCCATAGCCGTTGCAGTACCAGAAGCATGGAAATAATCAAAGAGTAAGTCTCCATCTTTGATGAGTTGCCAATGATCTTCATCTTCTCTTGTTTGATAACCATTTTCTATGAATTTAGCGACTTTATCCCAACCTTCTTCTGAAATTCCAAGTTCTCCGTTTTCATCGGGGTATTGCATTAAAATGGATAAAATAATTTTTTGGTGGGTTGATCCTCCAAGGTTTTCTGGAATACGGTATTTTCCAGAAAGGGCAGGATCTTCACCTAATTCTTCTAATCGTTTAGGAACCTGGTCTTCAGTTACATTATCTGGATTATATAGTCCGAAGATATAGGATTCTGCAAAAGGATAAAAGGCTTTTGCACCTAGAATAGCTTCACTGTCAATCTCGTTAGCCCAAACAGGTTCAAAGTCGTGAAGTTTTACTTCATCTTGAAGGTTTAACCAGTTGGCTTCATCAAGGCCAATGACTACATCAGCTTGAGGGTCGGCCTTTTCAGCTAAAACACGATTGTAGATATCTCCAGAACCAGCGACCACAACTTCTAATTCAAAACCAGCTTCTTTAGCTAATTCTTCTACTTTTGCTAAACGACTTTCATCATTTAATGTGTTAGAGTAGACCACGACTTTCTTTGTATCTTCTGCAAAGACGGGAGAAAATTGAGTACTAATGAGACTTGCAAAAGATAAAACAGCTGTACTTGCCATTAATAATTTTTTATTCATGGGAACTTCCTTTCATTTATTAGTTAATTTAAGGATAACATACTTTCAATATTATGCCTATCTATAAGAAAGAATTTCTTCTAGGACTTTGGCTTCTTTTTGAACGAGCTGAGGCCAGGAAAATGCTTGAATTGCTTCCCAAGTAGATGATGCAATAGGGTTGTTTGATTGAACCCGTTGGATCTGCTTTTCAATGGCTAATTGGAGTTGTTGATTAAATTGTGGTAAATCTGCCTCAACGGGTTGGTCTTGGTTAATTAATTGAGGAAGTGGAACATATTCAATCATACCTGTTGAATTTAGAGAGGACTCTAAAAGACCATGCAGGGCAGGCAATTGACTGACAACTGTTCTTAATCCACAGGCCATCGCTTCTAATACAATGGTTGGCAAACCTTCGTAGAAAGAAGGGAGAATAAAGATATCAGCTTGTCGCATAAAATCAGCTAGATCTTCCTGGAGAGGCATTGGATCATATTGAAAGAAACCTTCAATATCACCGGAACAAGCGAGTTCATGTAATTGTGATTTGGCGGCCTTTTCTCCCATGCCTATCATATGAAGTTCAATTTGGGGATATTTTTTTTTAAGGGATGGGTAGATTTGAGCTAGCTGGAAGACTCCTTTGGAATGGACCAATTTACCCGCATAAATTAGTTTAATTGGATCCTGTTGAGAGTGTGTCTTTTTTTTATGTGTATAAAATATCTCTGGATTATAGCCATTACCCATAACTTTTATTTTTTTAGGATCAATCTGATAAACTTCTTGAATATCTGCCATATTTTCATAGGAAAGGGCAAATACAGCTGATAAACTAGATAAGTCTGGCACATAGCGATCTTTAAGATGTGGGAAACGTTTGGCTTGACGGATGTCGGTTGAATGGCTGATTGCTATTACAGGACAGTCTGAAAATATATCTAAAGTAATTTGGCATAAATACCAAAGATGGTGACAAATTACTAAATCAGGCTTAAATGTCTTTTTAGCATCATTCAATTGTTTCTTAAAAGCGTTGGACCAAATGGTTATTTGGCTTTCAGTCATTTCAGAATATATCGTATTTGGATAAGGCATGACATCAGACATTCCAGCAATTGGAAAGGGAATATCCTCACTTAAAAATTGAACAGGAAAAACAAAATCCTTTTGAATATCATGGTTAAATGGCTCCTGGATGGCGTAAACAAGTGCATTTTGATGGCCCAATTCAGTTAGAGAATGAACGAGGTTACGGTAGTAAACTCCTGAACCCGTTCTTTCTGGAAGTTGGGCGATAACATGTAGAATTTTCAATGAATCACTCCTTTTTTATATTTAACATGTATTATAAAGATTTCTAAATAAAATGAAAACGCCTACCAAGCAAACTTGTGATTTATTAGTAAAACAAATAAATGAAATAACCTTGACACAGAGCGGTTTTCAAACAAAGAAAATAATGAAAACGTTAAAATAAAAGTTATTTATAAAAACATTTGACATTTTCAAAGTTTGATCATATAATAACAAGTGTAGTAGTGATAATGTTGTAAGCGAAATGTTTTATTTCAATATTTTTAGGAGGTAAATGTATGTCATTTTTTGATAACAAAAAGTTTCTTATCATTGGTGACCGGGACGGTATTCCTGGACAAGCCATTGAAGCATGTTTAGAAGGTAAACCAGTAGAGGTTCTCTTCTCATCTACAGAATGTTTCGTTTGAACGGCCGCAGGTGCCATGGATTTGGAAAACCAACGTCGTATCAAAGAAGCCGCTGAAAAATATGGTGCAGAGAATCTAGTCGTAATCTTAGGTGGTGCCGAAGCTGAATCTGCAGGACTTGCTGCTGAAACAGTAACTAATGGTGACCCAACTTATGCTGGTCCATTAACTGCTACTCCATTGGGATTAGCTGTTTACCATGCAACTGAACCAGAATTTAAAGAATATGCAGATCCAGACATTTATGACGAACAAGTCGGAATGATGGAAATGGTATTAGATGTAGATTCAATCGCCGAAGAAATGAAATCAATTCGCGATCAATTTTCTAAATACACAGCATAATATTTAATATGCCTCAAAAAGACAGCACTTAGGTGCTGTCTTTTCATATATGACGCATCACTTGCTATTTAAGGCGATCTGTGAAATAATAGAGGTACAAAATCTTATAAGTAAAAGGAGAAATGTTAATGACTTTTCCAGTTATCAAAGCTGCTGCTTATACGCTAGCTCACGTTCCAAATATGTTGGTGCATAATGGTTCAACTCAAACGACAGAAAAGGTAACCAATCCTGATTCTGAGTATCTTAAGAACTTAAGCTCACATTTACGTTCTTATGAAGAAGTTTGTGGCGATCCTGCTAACCAAGCATATATCAATAATCTGCATTATTCTGAATTAAAGAAGATTGAAGAACCACGCTATAATAAGTTAGTAGAAGCTAAACGCTATTCAAAACGTGGCGAAATTATGCCTGAATTAGAATTTTATGGTGTTTTATCAATTGTTGACGTTTTTGACTTAGTTTACTTAGAAGAGAAATTTACAGAACAAGTAAAAGAAGCCTTGTCCCAAAATGATATGTTCAAAGATGATGTTAACAAGATCCATAAAGTTGAAACAGCTGAATGGATTCAAGATCAAGTTGATAACAATGGCGCAGAAGGTATCTACTATCAAGGAAACCTTGTTGGTTTAGTAGAACGTGCCCATGATATCGACCCTAACTTGTCTGCTCATACTATGTTAGAAAACTTAGTTAATAAAGCTTCTGGTGTGATTACCTTACGTCACTTATTACGTGACTCAGGAGATATCAATGCTGAAGATATCGAGTACGTCATTGAGTGCTCAGAAGAAGCTATTGGTGATGTTAACCAACGTGGTGGTGGTAACATGGCTAAGGCGATTGCTGAACAATGTGGTTTAGCAAATGCCTCTGGAGCAGATATTCGTGCATTCTGTGGTGCACCTTCTCACTCATTAATCACAGCAGCATCATTAGTCCAAGCTGGTACTTATAAGGCAGTCGCTGTAGTTGCTGGGGGATCTACTGCTAAATTAGGTATGAACGGTAAGTCTCACTATGAAAAAGATATGCCATTATTAGAAGATTGCGTTGCAGGTATGGCTTTCTTAGTTACTCAAAATGATGGTAAGAGCCCAGTTATTCGTACAGATTTTGCTGGACGCCACACGGTGTCTTCAGGTTCATCTCCACAAGCAGTTATGACAGCTTTAGTAGGTGACCCACTTGATAAAGCTGGTTTAGGTGTTCCAGATGTTGATGTATATTCTGTTGAAATGCAAAATCCAGATATTACCAAGCCAGCGGGAGCAGGGGATGTTCCAACAGCTAACTTGAAGATGATTGCTGCTGTTGGGGTATTACGTAAAGAAATCGAACGTAAAGAATTACCTAACTTCGTTTCTGAAAAGGGTGTACCTGGATGGGCTCCAACTCAAGGTCATATTCCTTCTGGTGTTCCTTACTTAGGATTTGCTGTGGATGATATGACAAGCGATTCAGATGTTAACCGTGCAATGATCGTTGGTAAAGGATCATTATTCTTAGGTCGTATGACAAACTTGTTCGACGGTGTATCCGTAATTATCGAACGTAACAGTGGAGAAGTTGAAACAGCTGGATCTTCTGACTTGAAAGAAACTGTGAAGTCTGAAGTTGCTAAGGCATTACGCCAATTCGCTGAAAACTTCTCAGGTTCAGAAGAAGAATAGGAGTGAAGCGAACGCATGACTAACCAAGTAAATCAAGCAATTAAAGATGTTTTCAATGAACTAGCTCATACTCTAGAGAGTGGACAAGTAGGCCCATCTATTAAAATTGGTTTGACAATTAATGGCTCTGAATTAGGCTTTGATGTGATGCGTGAAGCAGCTGCTATTGCCAAAGCAGAAGGATTATTCGAAGTCGTATTAATCGGTGAAAGCCAAGATTGGACTAGCGATTACGAACATTATGAAGCTAATAATGAACAGGAAGTAGAAACTACTCTTGATAAGTTATTGGAAGATGGAACGATTGATGGGGCTGTGACATTACATCATACTTTCCCAATCGGTGTTTCTACTGTAGGACGCGTGATTACTCCTGCCTTAGGTAAAGAAGTGTTCATTGCAACTACTACTGGAACAACAGCAACTGTTCGTGCAGAAGCGATGGTTTTAAATGCAATCAATGGTATTGCTGTAGCTAAAGCAAAAGGAATTGAAAATCCAACTGTTGGTATTGTTAATGTTGATTCAGCACACACTGTTGAGAGAGCATTAAACCAATTAAAAGATAAAGGATATCATATTACTTTTGGTCAATCTGCACGTGCTGATGGTGGTGTAGCTTTACGTGGTAATGACCTGCTCCTTGGATCTACTGATGTTATGGTTTGTGATTCATTAACGGGTAATATTTTAATGAAATTATTTGGATCCTATACATCTGGCGGAACTTATGAAACGACTGGTTTCGGATATGGACCAGGGGTTGGCGATGGTTACGATCGAATTATCAACATCGTTTCTCGTGCTTCGGGTGCACCGGTTATTGCTAATGCTTTAAAATATGCTTATCAAATGGCTAAAGGAAAATTAGTAGAAGTAGCAAAGGCTGAATATCAATCTGCTAAACATGCTGGCCTTAAAGATGTTGTTGAAGGTTTACAACCAAAAGCAGCAGCTGTTGAAGAAGAAGTTAAAGCTCCGGAAAAAGAGATTGTTACTTCCTCCTTATCAGGAATTGATGTATTAGACTTAGAAGATGCTGTTAAGGCACTTTGGAAAGCTGGCATTTATGCTGAATCCGGTATGGGTTGCTCAGGTCCAATTGTTATGGTATCTGATGCTAATGCTGAAAAAGCAAAAGAAGTCGTTACAGAAGCTGGCTATATGTAGAATGCCTTAAGTGTTAATTTAAGCCCAACCCTTGGTTGGGCTTTTTTGTATGAACTTGTTAAATGTAAACTTTTAAAAAGTATATGATTTAATTTATAATTTTTTAAAAGTTCTATAAATGGCTGAGGGTTCAACTTTTAGAGTGGATACCATTAAAAAATAAAGTTAATTATTATATAATTCTATATATAAAAAATAGCTATCTGATGAATAAGATGGTAAAATTAAATTAATCTAACAAGGAGGAGATTTTTATGAAAAAATTTCTAAAAGGCTGTTTAGCAGCGGCATTATCGTTGTCGTCATTAATTACGTCAAGTTTAACTACTCCAGTTTTTGCTGAAGAAGAACCTGTTGAAATCAGTTTAATGATTCCTGATTGGGGAGTTCCAACAGATGATATGTTGAAGGATTTCCAAGAAAAGACAAACATTAAAGTAAATGTGATTCCAACAGCTTGGGATGATATTCGTGATAAAGTTGCTACAGCTTCAGTAGGTAAAAAAGCGGCAGCGGATGTAATAGAAGTTGACTGGTCCTGGACCGGTGAATTTGTCTCAGCTAATTGGTTAGCTCCAATTGAGATTGATGAGGATACTCTAAAGGATATGCCAAACCTGGAAACATTTAAGGTGGAAGATCAATATTATGCTGTTCCTTATGCTAATGACTTCCGAATTGCTTATTCTAATCAAGAGATGTTCAAAAAAGCTGGTATTGAAGAATTACCAACTAACTGGAATCAATTGATTGAAGATGCTAAAAAGATTAAAGAAGCGGGTGTTGTGGACTATCCGATTTCAATTCCACTGTTAGCCGAAGAAAATTCGACAACAACCTTCTTATGGTTGGCTTATACGCGTAATGGTATCGTATTTAATGATGATAATACTTTAAATCACGATGCCTTAGTAGATACTTTAACTTTGATTGACAGTTTGGTGAAAGATGAACTTGTTAATCCAGCTAACACAACACTTTCTGGTATGGAAGCATACGGTCAAATTGCAACGGGTGACACGGCAAATATGACTGGACCTTCTTCATTTGTAACTCGAATTGAAGATGAATCTGAATCAAAAGTTGTTGGCCAAGTTCAACCAAGTCGCCCACTTTCTAAAGATGGAGATTATGCAGATAAGACAGTACCATTCAATGAAGCGATTGGTATATCAGCATATACTGAACACCCAGAAGAAGCCTTGGAATTTGTTAAATGGTATACTTCTCCTGAAATTCAAGAACAATTAAATGCTGAAATTTCAGCCACTCCAACCCGTTTATCAGTTCTTGAAAAATTATTTGAAGCTGGACAAATTCAACATGGTGATGTTTTCTACGATGTTGCTGGAATTGTTGAAAATCCATTCCCTAATGGTGTGCCAGATTATTACGCAGAAATGTCTAGTGAAATCTTTAATGGTATTAACCAATTAGCGACTGGCCAATTAACCGTTGAACAAGCGGTTGAACAAATCGAATCAGCGGTCAATGCTTTAGCTCAAAAATAATCTTAAAAAATAAGATAGCTGCCGATGGTTTATTTTCCTATCGGCAGCTTTTTTAGAAAGAATGAATGATATGATTAAAAATAATAAATCGCCTTGGTTTTTATTATTACCAAGTATATTGATTATGGGAATATTTGTTTTTTATCCGATCGTAAAAACATTCTATTATAGTCTGCATCGTTTTAAATTAACAAGGCCTGATCAAATCGAAATGATTGGTCTTAGGAACTATATGTCTGTTTTACAAGATAAGAATTTTCATAATGCCTTAATTAATTCGCTCTCTGTTTTGGCTTATGTTATTTTGTTCGTGATGATTTCTTCCTTATTTGTTGCACTATTATTGAATCAGAAACGGAAATTAACACCGCTATTGACTGCAATAGCGATTTTACCATGGGCTTTACCACCTCTAGTGAATGGGGTTTTGTGGTCCTTTATTTTTCATCCTTCTTATGGCATGTTGAATAAATTATTAATATCTTCTGGTATCATTCAAGCCCCTATTGCATGGACTGCAAATACAGGTTGGTTGATGTTCATTGTCTCTTTAATTGTATCATGGCAGGTCGTTCCTTTCTGTGCCATTGTTTTGCTAGCGAATTTGCAAAGTATTCCTCAAGACATTTATGAAGCTTCAGCGATGGATGGAGCGAATAGTTCTCAAACCTTTTTTTCTGTGACTCTGCCATTATTATTACCCTCTTTGTTGATTTGTTTAACTCAGGCATCTTTATCAGCTGTAAATATTTTTGATGAGATTGTCGCCTTAGTGGACTATCGTAAAGATGCTCAAACCTTGTTGATTTATAATTATCAAAATACTTTTTCATTTTTGGATTTTGGTTATGGTTCGGCGATTACCTATGTAGTGATGCTACTAACGGGAATATTTGGATATTTATATGTTCGCAATATTGCGAAGGATATGTAGGAGGTCATTTATGAAAAAATCATTTTTAGCAAATGCTGCCTACTTTCTAGCGGTACTTGTCTTTTTAATATTTACCTTAGGACCCATTTTATGGGCTTTAAATATTGCCTTAACACCTGAGGGGGAAATTACTAAAGCTTCTAGTCAGATTATTGCGTCACATATTACCTTTGATAATTTCAAGCAGTTAATGGATCCGACAACTTCTGCTTATCGTTTGATAATTCCAGCGATTATCAATTCAGTGAAGATGTCTGCGATCAGTGTTTTATTAACTGTTCCTATTTCTTTGATGACGGCATATGCCTTTTACCGTTATAATTTCAAAGGGAAAAAACCAGTATTTTTATTGATTACTTTAACCATGGTTATTCCGGTGTTTACGACGATTATTCCGATATATGCTATGTTTGCCCAAAACGATCTCTTAGATCAATTATTTTGGATAGCTATTATCTATGTTTCGGCCTTTATCCCTTTAAATACTTGGTTAATCTATAATCACTTTAAGGACTTACCCTATGAAGTTATAGAGGCAGCGATGATGGATGGGGCAGGTGAATGGCGAGTGTTTTTTGAAACGATATTGCCTTTGTCTTGGCCAATCCTTATTACTAGTTTGTTAGTTGTTTTTTTAACCGCTTGGAGTCAATTCCAAATTCCTATGATTTTAACTACAAGCCAGGCTAATAAAGTAATTACACTCGTGATTCAGGATTTTAAAGGACGTTATACTGCCTCCTATGGTTTGATCGCTGCTTCTGGTTTATTAGCCATACTTCCCCCAGCTGTTTTAGCAACGACCTTTAGAAAATTCTTAATTAGTGGATTGACTGGTGGAGCAACGAAAGGATAGAAGAGATGATAGAATTTTATACCGAATACTTTAAGACATTTTCGGTTGACGAGCATGAGCACGCTTTGGAGCAGATACTACGACAGTTGGGTTTTGATTTTAGTCATTTTAGTAGGATGTTGCCCGAACCGTCGTTAATTTTTGACGTACTTGACTCGGGTTATCAGGGGATGGCATTTGATTCAACACGTATGATAGTTAAAATAAATGACGCTGAAAGGGCACAGGTATTAATTCATCTCTTACCCGCTTTAAAGCAAATCTATCAAGAAAGAAATTATTCGGAATCAATTTTTTGGGATACATTGAGTGATTTGGTGTATCGATTAAATCTCTATTCTAATCGCCATCATTGTTTGGGACTTACTGAAGATGACGGGCACTGGTTGTTAAGAGTCTTTTTCTTAAATATTTTTCGTCTCGGCTCCTTGCAATATGAGCGGTTGAAGTTAGATTTTAACTTGCTTCCTTTTGAATTAACATGGAAAGAAGCTAGCAAGGAAAGAATGCTCCAAGGGCAAGAAGTGCTAAGTATACATATAATGGCAGGGGTATCACTGGATCAAGAGTCAGTAGATCACTCTCTTTGTCAAGCGCGAAGCTTTTTTAGGGATGCGGGAATCAATTATTTTTATTGTTGTTCATGGCTGTTGAATCCCGATAATGAATTTTTGCTCTCGAGCGGATCTCGTATTCTTCAATTTGCTTCACAATTTGAATTATTAGCTTCAGCTAAATATAAAGACTATCCTTTATATTCAATTTTTGAAACAGAATATTATAAGAATAGACCAATGACAAGTTTGCAAAAGATGGCGAGAGCTCATCCAGAATATTTAGGGGTAGGTCTAGGTGTTGTTCCAATAAAAGAGTAAGGTACTTCTAAGAAGGAGAAGATAAGTAATGGGAAGCGTTAAACTACAGAATGTTTGTAAAAAATATGATGATGAGGTAATGGCGGTAGAAAATTTTAATTTAGATATTCATGATGGGGAATTTGTTGTATTTGTAGGTCCATCTGGTTGTGGAAAATCAACAACATTAAGAATGATTGCAGGTCTGGAGTCAATCAGTGAGGGAGAATTATGGATTAATGACCAACTAGCTAATGATTTGCGACCTCAAGATCGTGATTTAGCCATGGTTTTTCAATCTTATGCTCTATATCCTCATAAAACAGTTTTTCAAAATTTAGCCTATCCTTTAAAGATTCAAGGGCTTAGTAAAGAAGAGATAGACAGTAAGGTTAAACATACGGCAAAGCTGATTGAAATTGATGATTTATTAGATAGAAAGCCACGTCAACTATCGGGAGGTCAACGGCAACGGGTGGCGTTGGGAAGGTGTCTTGTTCGGTCGCCACAAGCTTTTTTAATGGATGAACCCTTATCTAATCTAGATGCCAAATTGAGAGTGAGTATGCGATCTGAAATTGTTAATTTGCAAAAGAAAATTCAAGGAACTTTTATCTATGTTACCCACGATCAGATTGAAGCAATGACGATGGGGGATCGGATTGTGGTAATGAATAAGGGGGTTATTCAACAAGTCGGAAAGCCAGAAGAAATCTATCATCATCCCAAAAATCGATTTGTGGCGTCCTTTATTGGAAGTCCTGCTATGAACTTTTTATATTTTGATGAGTCGAAAATTACTCTGAATGATTTGAGTTGGTCTATTGAACAAAATGGTCCATTTTATTTAGGTGTTCGACCGGAGCACATTGTTCCTGCTAGAAGCGAGGAGGATTTATATACCTTTACCGCAAAAATTGATCATATTGAAAAATTAGGGGCCGAAAATTATGTGAACTTAATCGTTAATGATCAATTAATTCTAATGAGGGATTATGGATTAAATCCATATCATGAGGGAGAAGTGTATTCCTTTAGCATTGTACCATCAAATATAAAATATTTTGATGTGCATAGTGAAGAATCTTTTTCAATATAAAAGTAAAAAGCATCCTATTCATTTTAATGATGATAGGATGCTTTTATTTTCTTATTTGAGGATGGTTTCGAGTTTGCTTTCGATATAGTCAACTAATTTTTGATCGTTGACAAGAACAGTTTCGAAATCGGTGAAATCTATCTTTAATTTAAAGAAGTTAATCGTTAAGATATTATCTTCAATTTTATCGGTGAGGTCGTAGGCAGGAACAAAGTTAATTTGAACGCTGTCATACTTAGTGTCTCCTGAAAACTTTTCTTTTAAATTATTCACATTAAGTGTTTTAATTGTAGGTAGGGTCAATTCGACATTTCCAGGATCATCAGCAAAGAACTTATTTGACTGATAGAATTCTAATTCTTTAGAAGTGGCTTCATTGACAGGTTCATAATTGATAACCGCTGATAACACTTTGCGGACAGAGTTACTATTAAAATCATCCGTATATACTGCTTCCATCTCAGGTCGATTTGCGATGTCGAGTAGGTAAGAATCGGCAAGCTTTTCTTTTCTAGCGGCTGTTTGCCAGAAAAAATCCATTAATTCAATGGTTTCAAAGTTAATTTTTACATTTTCAAGCATATAAAGTCTCCTTTTATAAAGATTCTCTTATAAGTATAACAGATTTATTCTGATTTTAAATACTTAAGGGTAGTCCATACTTATAAAATAGCAATTTGATTGAGTGACAGTTGGGCCTGCTTAGAGATTTCTTCGATGTGGGTTTGTTCATTAGGCTCACTGCGCCAGGCCATGCCGCATCCTGCTGAAAGCTCGCTTGGAATAGCGACGAGTCTTCCCGGAATTTGATGGGTCTTATAGAGATTTTCAGCAGTCATTGCATCTAGCGTATTATGAAAAGTAATATATAAGTATTCTTTTTTAGACATAATCCTAAACTCCTTGATATAAAAGTCATCTAAAGCTTGAAAGTTAGTATTGACAGATGATAATGTTCGTCGATTTTTTAAAAACTATGTTAGAATAATTATAGTCAAATTGATTGTAACTTTCAAATACAGATTGTCTAACAAATAAGAGGGTGGTAGATATATATGAATTTATTAATGCTCGGCCATTCGATTCTTGCCTTTTATAAACAAGATCGTTTAGGAAGCTGGGAAATCACCAATGTATCAAAGCAAGGAGTTATAGCTAAGGAGGGTTATCAACGTTTACTTAGCGAGCCAGAATTGTTAAATGGCAAAGACGCTGTCTTGATTATGTTCGGTATTAATGAACTTTATTATCAAATGAAGATTGAATCTATTATTACTAATCTAAAGAAAATGATTAAATTTATTCGAGAGCAAAAACAAGAGATTCCAATTATCTTATGCCATGTCATTCAGACAGCTGAAACGAACCGTTTGAAGCCTGATCGTATTGAATCTGTAAATTTGGAAATAGATAAATTAGCTAAAGAATATTCAACATTAATTTTAGATTGGCAGGCATTCTATCGAGATCAAGGTGAAATTCAACCCGAATATACTATAGATGGCATTCATCTTTCAAAAAAAGGATACGATCTATTTAGTCAAACGTTATTAGATCTGTTAAACAATAATATTTCAAAGGAGTGAGATGATGTATTTTGTAATGGATGTAGGAGGAAACTACATTAAGTCGGGTCGGGTCAATGATCAGGGGGATCTAATAGAAACTTTTCCTTCAGTAAAAACACCGTTAAATTTATCGGCATTTGAGGAGGCACTTGAAAAGGTCCTTTCTTCGCTGGATGAAAAAGACAAGGGAATTGCGATTAGTCATACTGGGATTGTGGATGATGATCGAGGCGTATTAGTTTTTAACGGATCTTTACCTTTTCTAAAAGGATATCCTTATCGAGAAAAACTACAGCAACAATATCAGAAAAAAATTAATCTTATCAATGATGGGCAGGCTGCTGTGATCGCAGAACATCAGTTGGGAGCCTTAAAAGGTGTTGCTAATGGTCTTGCGTTAACCTTAGGAACTGGACTTGCCTTAGGAATTATTATCGATCATAAATTGTATAAAGGTAGTCATAATGTGGCCGGAGAGGTTTCATTTATTTTGCCTGAATATTTTGCTAATCCTTTAGTAAGACAAGGGGGAGTGTTTAACTTTGTGCGTCCAGCCAATCATTTGTTAGATTGTAAGGATGAGAATGATGCGGAAAATGTATTTAAAGCGATACGGGCTAATCATCAACCGGTGATCGATTTATTTAATGACTATTGTCAAGTCATTGCTACACTTATTTATAACCTTCACCTTGTTTTTGATGTTGAGCGAATTGCTATCGGTGGAGGAATTTCAAACGAACCTCTGATGATCGAGGGAATAAGAAAAGCCTATCATGCACTTTATGAGAATCATCCCTCCTTTGTCTTTAGGGAAGAGATTTTTGAACCTGCTCCTTTAACAACCTGTCATTTTAAAAACGGGGCGAACTTATTAGGGGCCTATTTGTATGCCAAAACCAGTCTTTAGAAGCATTTATTTATTTTTCTAATAAACTTTATTTTAATAAAAGAAGTGAGAATTTATATAAAAAAAGTGATAATATAGCTTCTTCTAATAAAAAAGTTTATGCGACAACTTGAAATTTAAAATAAAACAACAATAGACTTGTAAAACTTATTGATTTTAGTTATAATATTCACAAGAACAAGGACTAGTGCAACCACCACGGTTTTGTTCTTTAGGTCATTTATTAGCGTAGATGATCCAGCACTAGTGTCGAGAGGTGAAGGAATGCAAATCATCACAAACAATCCGATGGTTAAAGAAAAAATCAAGTCCTGTCCTGTTGAATTTATCGATGGGACATATGCGGATGTCTTCAAAGAAACTAAGCGATTAGTTGTTGAAGAGCGTTTGGTTATTTTAACACATCCATTGTCTGGTTCAATTAAACCTAACGAGACCTACTATAAATCAATCCTTATCACTACTACACAACTACAACAGATTGATATGGAAAGTCTTGATCTTATTGATAATGCATTGGATGTCTACGAAAAGTTCAATAAAAACCGTAAGACTCCACAATGGACCCCTCAAATTCTTGAGGATTTTGCGGATATTGATCTTGACTTGATTGAAAATGCTTTATCTCGCATTCGTTTCTCCCCTGAGTTACGATTCAAGTAACTTGCGTATTTAGAAATATTAACAGAGGTGATTAAATGAAACTTGAATTAGGAAAAATTCAAATTAAAGATGTTCAAAAAGCATCCGAATCAAAAGTTGAAAACGGTACTTTGTACATCAATGAAGAAGAAATTAAAGAGATCGTTTTAGCAGATGATCACATTGTTAAATGTGAAGTTGAAATTGCTAAACCAGGTGAATCAACCCGTATTACACCTATCAAAGACGTGATTGAACCACGTTGTAAAGTAGAAGGCGACTGCGAAATCTTCCCAGGTGTTATCTCCAAAGTAGATCGCGTTGGTGAAGGACGTACTCACGCACTTAAAGGTTGTGCAGTGGCTACTGTTGGTAAGATTGTTGGTTTCCAAGAAGGTATTGTTGATATGCAAGGACCTGGTGCAGAATTAACACCATTTTCAAAATTAATCAACATTTGCTTAGTAGTAGAACCAGCTGAAGGTATTAAACCTCATCAATATGAACAAGCAGTTCGTGAAGCAGGATTTAAGGTTGCTTTATACTTAGGTAAATTAGGTAAAGAAGTTGAACCTGATGAAGTAGTTACTTATGAAACAAAACCATTATTGGATCAAATTGCAGAGTATCCTGAATTACCAAAAGTTGGTTATGTATACATGTTACAAACTCAAGGTTTGTTACACGATACTTATGTATACGGAACAGATGCTAAACATATCGTTCCTTCAATTCTTTACCCAACGGAAGTAATGGACGGAGCCATTGTTTCTGGTAACTGTGTGTCTGCTTGTGATAAGAATACAACATACCACCACTTAAATAATCCAGTTATCGAAGATTTATACGCACGTCATGGAAAAGATATCAACTTTGTCGGTGTTATCATCACTAACGAAGCGGTTTACTTGAATGATAAGAAACGTTCATCTGACTGGACAGCTAAATTATGCCGTTATTTAGGTTTGGATGGCGCTATTGTTACTCAAGAAGGATTTGGTAACCCAGATACTGACTTGATTATGAACGCTAAGAAAATTGCTGGACAAGGTGTTAAGACGGTTATCGTTACAGACGAATATGCTGGACGTGACGGTGCTTCCCAATCTCTAGCTGATGCGGATCCATCTGCAGATGCCGTAGTTACTGGCGGAAACGCTAACGAAGTGATTGTATTACCTCCAATGGATCGTATTATCGGTACATTAGATTATGTTGATACAGTTGCTGGTGGATTTGACGGAAGCTTACGCGAAAATGGCGAAATTGAAGTTGAAATTCAAGCTATCACTGGTGCAACCAATGAAATGGGCTTCAATAAACGCACGGCTCGTGGAGTTTAATCAAGGATTATAAGGGAGGTTAAATGATGAGTAAAAAACGTGTAGTACACTATATTAACCAATTCTACGCTGGTATCGGTGGGGAAGAAAAAGCTGATACAAAGCCTTTTAAAGAAGATGGCGTTAAAGGACCTGGTGTTGGTCTTAATGGTTTAATTAAAGATAATGGTGAAATCGTTGGTACAGTAGTCTGTGGTGACTCTTACTTTAACGAAAATCCAGAAGCAATCGATGAAGTTATTGAAATGATCAAATCATTTGAACCAGATCTAGTGATCGCGGGACCTGCATTTAACGCTGGTCGTTATGGGGTTGCATCTGGTGCGGTTGCAACAGCTGTGGTTGAACGTCTAGGTATTCCAGCTGTAACTGGTATGTACGAAGAAAACCCTGGTGTGGATATGTATAAGAAAGTTCCTTACATTGTTCAAACAGGTAACTCTGCTGCAACCATGCGTAAAGCATTGCCTGCTATTGCAAACGTAGTAAACAAAATTTTAGAAGGTAAAGAATTATCTCCTAAAGAAGACGGTTACTTCGAACGTCACCGTAAGAACTTCTTTACCGAAGAACGTGGATCATTCCGTGCGGTTGATATGTTAGTTAAGAAGTTAAATGGCGAAGAATTCGTAACAGAATATCCAATGCCTGACTTCGACAATGTGGAACCAGGTGCTGCTATTAAAGATTTATCGAAAGCTAAGATTGCGATCGTTACTTCTGGTGGTATCGTACCTCATGGTAACCCAGATCACATTGAATCTTCATCAGCTTCTAAATATGGTCGTTATGACATTGCTGGTGTTGATGATCTTAAAGAGGGTGAATGGGAAACAGCTCACGGTGGTTATGACCCAACTTATGCCAACGAAGACTCTGACCGTGTTATCCCAGTAGACGTATTACGTCAAAAGGAAAAAGACGGAGAAATTGGAGAATTATTCCACTATTTCTACTCTACAGTTGGTAATGGTACTGCTGTTGCTTCTGCAAAAGCATACTCTGAAGCTATCGCTAAGGAATTATTGGAAAATAATGTCGATGCTGTTATTCTTACCTCTACTTGAGGTACCTGTACACGTTGCGGAGCAACAATGGTTAAAGGTATCGAAAAAACTGGTATTCCTGTAGTTCATATGTGTACAGTTACACCTATTTCTCTTACTGTAGGTGCTAACCGTATCATTCCTACGATTGCTATTCCTCACCCATTAGGAAATCCAGCATTAGATCATGAGGAAGAATTCAAATTACGTACACACTTAGTTGATAAAGCTCTTAAGGCTTTAACAACTGAAGTTTCTGGACAAACAGTCTTTGAAGACTAATTTATAAAGAAACTTAAGCCCTTGCTAATGCAGGGGCTTTTATTTGTTTTATTTATGTAATTTTATAATAAATATTAGCGATATATTTAAATATCAAATAACTATCTGTTGATATTGATTAAATATTATGTCAATGAGATAATAAGGATATAAATTCAAAAGGGAAAGAGGATAATGATGAAGAAGTTTTTATTAAAAGCGACAGCATTTGTTCTATCGGCTAGCAGTTTATTAGGACTAAGTCCTTTAGTTCATGCAGAAGATAACAATGAAATTTCTATTTTGGCTCCTGGTTATGATGGTGGATACCTTAAAGAAGAATTGGATAAGGGTGTTGCTGGATTTGAAGAGGCTACTGGCGCTAAGGTTAATATTATTAATGTTGACTGGGATGATTTAAACTCTAAAATTGTTCAACTTGCTTCAGCTAACCAAGCACCAGATATCATGATGATTGGTACTCGTTCATTAAAACAATTTGCGGAAGAAGGAATTATTCAACCGCTAGATGACTATATTACCCCTGAATTTACTGAACCACGGGTTGAATCTGTATTACATGCAGCAAATATTGATGGCAAACAATATGGAATTCCATTTGCTTTTTCTAGCCGTGGTCTATTCTATCGTTCTGATTTAGTTGAAAAAGCTCCAACTAATTGGGATGAATTATTAGAAACAGCTCGTCAAATCAAAAAAGATAATCCAGATATGTATGCTTTCTACTTACCAGTTGATGGACCTGGTACTTCTATCGAATTGATGTCCTTCTTCTATCAAAATGAAGGATATATCTTTAATGATAAAGGTGAGTATGAAGTTAATAATGCAGCTAATGTTGAAACGCTTGAATATTTAGCTCAATTTGTACAAGAAGATTTGGTACCTAGCCCACTTGACTCTCCTAGAAATGAAGCTGCTAAAATGTTCATTAATGGTGATTTAGCTATGTTTATGTCTGGTCCATGGGAAAAAGAAGAATTAGATAAGGCTTCTGATAAAGCACCTTATTTAACAGCAAAATTACCAAAAGGAAAAGTAGAAGCTGTTAATATTGCAACTGACTCTTATGTAATTCCTAAGGGTGCTAAAAATCCTGACTTGGCATGGAAATTTATTGATTTTATGGGTCAAGAAGAATACCAACGTCCTATTTCTGAAGCCTTTGACTGGTTCCCAATCTTAAAAGCAGAACAGTCTGATGAACGTTTCCAAACTGATTTTATGAAACCATTTAGTGAAATCATTGAATTTGGACAACCTGATCCGCATACTTCTAATTGGGATACTTTCCACCGTCACTTTAATTTAGCGATTCAAGAAGCTTTAACCGGTGAAAAGACAGCTCAAGAAGCTTTAGATGATGCTCAAAAGGCATTAACACAAGAATAAAATCAGCCTATTTAGGGTAAAGAAAGCTGGGTTTTACCCAGCTTTCTTTATATTCTTTTAAAAAGGAGGGCCGTTATGATTCAAAAGAAAAATTTTCAAGCGATTTATTTTTTATTACCGGCAATGATTCTACTAACTATTTTATATGCTTACCCTATGTTTTTACTTCTCGTTCAATCTTTTCAGAAAGTTGAATTGTTTGGTGATCAATCTAAATTTGTTGCCTTCGATAATTATATAAGATTATTAAAGGATAAAGGAATTTATCATAATTTAAGAATTACCTTGCTTTATTCTTTTGTAACCATAGCTATCAAAATGTTAGGTGGCTTAATGATTGCCTTGCTGATTAATTCTGATATTTATGGAAAGAAATTGGCACGGTTTATTATGTTGATTCCATGGGCAATTCCTCAAGTAGCTGTTTCGATTATTTGGAAATGGATTTATGATACAAGATATGGTTATTTGAATTATTTTTTAGATGCCGTTAATTGGGTGCAAGGAAATATTGCTTGGCTGGCAGATAAGGATGTTACCCTCTATGCTGTTTCTATTGTTGATGCATGGATGGGCTGGCCATTAATTACCATGATGATTTTAGCAGGTTTAGAGGCGATTCCTAAGAGCCTTTATGAAGCGGGGAGATTGGATGGGGCAAATACTTGGAAACAATTTTGGCATATAACTTTGCCAGAACTCGCCCCCGTTTTGACGATTACCTTTACGCTCGTTTCAATTTGGACCTTTAATTCCTTTAATGTTATTTTTGTGATGACTCAAGGGGGCCCTTTAAGATCAACCGAGACCTTAATGATGCGTGTCTATAATGAGGCCTTTAAGAAATTTGATTTTGGCATGTCTTCAGCATTGAGCGTATTAATCATATTGTTTATGTTGGCATTTATTTCTTTATACATTCGCCAATTGACGAAGGAGGAGTAATATTGAAAAAATCACGTAAATGGGTAAAAACACTTTTAATTTTTTCTTTTGTCATCCTTCTAAATGTTCCCATTCTGATTATGTTGAATACTTCTTTACAAACGTATGAACAAACGCTGCAATGGCCGCCGCAATTTTTTAGAATGCCATTACAGTGGGGGAACTTTATAGAAGTGTTAAATGGAGATTTTTCGGTAATTAAGCCTTTGCTAAATTCAATCATTGTGTCAGTTTCTACGATGCTTATTTGTACACTAGTTGCTTTATTTGCGGCATATGCTTTATCAAATTTTGACTTTAAAGGCCGAAAATGGCTTCTTTATACAATTTTGGTGATGCAGATGTTGTCTCCTGTTCTATTAGCGAATCCATTATATGCAATATTTAATCGTCTTGGACTATTAGATTCTCTTTTTGCTTTGATTATAGCTAATACAGCCTCTTCTTTACCAATGTCGATCTGGATGATGTATACGTATTTAGCTCAAGTACCGTCATATCTTGAAGAGGCAGCTCGTTTAGACGGAGCAAATCGCTTTGAAAGTTTAATTAAAATCATCTTACCAACGGCAATGCCTGGCGTCATCACAGTTGGTATATTCGCCTTTATTGCAGCATGGGGAGATGTTGTTTTTGCTAGAATGGCGATTTTTACCAAAGAACTAAGACCTATTTCAATGGCATTAATGGATTTTGAATCTTTATATAAGACTTCTTGGGAATTACAGATGGCTGCATCGACCTTATCTGTATTACCTATCTTTATTTTATTTCTTTATGTACAAAAATATTTGGGGCGTAGTCTCGCAACAGCAGGAGGTAAATAATGGTTGCACTTGCTATTAAAAATTTAAATAAATCCTATTCAAAAGGGAACAAAATATTTGATGATTTTAATGTTTCGTTTGATACTGGGGAGTTAATTGTCATCTTAGGACCTTCGGGGTGTGGAAAATCTACCTTATTGAGATCGATCGCTGGACTTGAAGAAATTGAATCAGGTGAAATTGATATGGATGGGGTTAATATTGCTAACATAGACCCCAAGGATCGTCAGATTGCCATGGTTTTTCAAAACTATGCACTTTATCCACATAAGACAGTCTATGGAAATTTAGAGTTTGGCTTAAAAATGCGTAAGGTAGATAAAGAAACGCGGCAAAAGAGGATTGAACAAGTTGCTGAAATGCTTGGATTAACGCCATTTTTACAAAGAAAACCCAAAGCTCTATCCGGTGGTCAAAGACAGCGGGTTGCACTAGGGCGTGCCTTGGTTAATAGTCCAAAACTATTTTTGATGGATGAACCTTTATCGAATTTGGATGCCAAACTAAGAGTAAAAATGCGGTCTGAAATTATTCAGTTACATAAACAATTAGATGAAACAATCATCTATGTGACGCATGATCAAACAGAAGCAATGACGATGGCGGATCGAATTTTATTATTGAATCAAGGAGAAATACAACAATTTGATCGCCCTGAAAAGCTTTATCATGAACCAGCTAACTTGTTTACGGCTGAATTCATTGGTTCACCCGCTATGAATATTCTCTCACTACCAGTGGAAAACCAACAAGTTCAATTATTGAATCAAACTTTTAAATTACCATTCACTTATGATAATTCCTCTATTTATTTAGGAATTCGTCCAGAAGACGTTACATTAACTTCTGATGGTGAACAACCAATTTTATATACTGAAAATTTAGGGAATGAATATTTAATTTTCGTGAATTATCAAGGTAAGGAAGTTGTCATACGGTCAGATAGGGATTATCCAACCAATGGGAAATATGGCTTATCATTAAATCCAGATAAATTGCACTGGTTTGATCAGGATACTCAATTAAGGAGGAGTGAGCTTTAAACAAGATGGTGAAACGTTTTTTTGATTTAACTGCCAACGAAATGGTGGAGTTAAATAAAGAGGATTTATTAACGGCTATTCAAGCTTGTGAAGGAAGAGTGGTTCTTTCTGAAAATGATGTTACCAGAGGACCAACTGTCATTGGTGTGACAAATAGTGAACTGGCAAGAGCGAGCGGTGCAGATTTGATACTTTTGAATAAATTGGATCTACAAGATCCAAAAATACCTGCATTGGCTAATAGTTCTAAGCCAATTGCTGATTTAAAAAAGCTGGTTATGCGTCCAATTGGGGTTAATCTTGAAGCGGTATCGCATCATCATGAAAAGAGTTTAGAACCGCTTTTAACATTGCCGACGGGACGGATCGCTAGTTATGATAACTTTAGCTTAGCTGAAAGAATGGGCTTCGATTTTATTTGTTTAACGGGTAATCCTAAGACAGGAGTAAGTTTGAGTGCTCTTGTTGAAGCGGTAAGAGTAGCTAGAGATGTTTTTTCAGGAATTATTATGGTTGGAAAAATGCACTCAGCTGGTGTTGATGAACCTGTGATCGATTCCAAAACGGTGTTGGCATTTATTGATGCTGGGGCGGATGTTATTTTAATCCCAACCCCTGGTTCTTTGCCTGGGTTTACACGGGAAGAAGCGATCGAATTGACTCGATTTTGTCATCAAAGGGGTAAAATAACATTGGCCGTTAATGGGGCTTCTCAAGATTATTCATCTAGAGAAACTATCCGACAATTTGCTATAATAAATAAAGAAATTGGTGCGGATATTCACCATATTGGCTCTTCGGGAACAGGGGGAATCGCACCTAGTGAAAATATTTTTGAATTGTCGCTTGCAATTAGGGGTTTAAATCATACGCTAAGACAAATGGCTAGTTCGATTAAGCGATAAAGTTGTTAGATCAAAGAATTAGTTAAAGTATAGCCACAGAATTTTTAGGGTTTAGGGCTGTGACATATTGTCACAGCCTTCTGTCCTGAATAGGAGGAATTGTTTGATAATTGAGGGAAAAAGCAAAGATATTTTTCAAAAAATGACCAGAGACTACCAAATGGTATTTCCCTGTGGCGGGGGAGGAACCTGTGGAAAATGTCGAGTAAAAATTGAATCAAAAAACTCTGTACCGATTACTCAAGCCGATCGACTCCTTATATCAAAACAAGCGATTTCTGAGGGTTATCGGTTGGCTTGCCATTTAAAGGGTGATAATTGTGTGCGCGCATATGTACCAGATCAGAGCATGGCTGCTTCACAGGGTGTACAAATTCTTAGGACTGGTCATTTGGCCCCCTTTGTGATTGATCCTGTTATTTATTATAATCAAGAAGAAAAAAAGATTTATTATCTTGATCGGCCATTGGCTAATTGGCAGGAATCAAAGAGCTTTTATATTGCAACTGTAGATATTGGTTCAACGACAATTGTAGTGTCATTATTAGCTGGTCAAAGTGGTCAAGAAATTACGTCCGAGACCTGCTTAAATCCACAAAGAAGATTCGGTCAAGATGTGATGTCTCGGATTTCTTCTGTACAAAAAGATCCAGAAAATCTTACTGAAATGCAAGGTGCTGTCCTATCTGAGATACGTGACATACTGTTACAAATGTGTTTGAATCATGAGATTGAATTCGAGCAAGTTTTTGGAATTTTTATTGCAGGAAATGCTGTTATGAATCATATACTTCTAGGTGTATCCCCAGAACCCTTAGGAGTGGCTCCATACCAGTTGGTCATAAAAGATCTTCAGGAACGAAATTTTCATGAAATGGGTTTTGATTGTTTTGGAGAGGGAATATTAGCGACGCTTCCTAATGTTTCAGCATTCGTTGGAGGCGATATCGTTGCAGGAATTCTCGCAACTGCTCTTTATCGTCAACAACAAACTTGTCTTTTTGTAGATATTGGAACGAATGGTGAGATTGTCTTAGTTCATAAAGGAAAAATGTATTCAGCATCTTGTGCGGCAGGCCCCGCCTTAGAAGGGATGAATATTACTTGTGGAATGACAGCTCAACCTGGTGCTATTGAAGAAGCAACTTTCTCGCGAGCCTCTTTAAGATATAAAACGATTGCTAAAAAAAAGGCAGTTGGAATTTGTGGATCGGGTATTTTGGCCTTAATACGTGAATTTTTAAATGAAGAATTGATCATTCCGCGGGGAAATATTGCCAAAGCTGAAACCTTAAGTCCAAGATTACAAACCTATATTGATAATAAAGCTAAAAAGATTTGGATTGATCGACGCAGAAATATTTTTATTTCTCAAGGAGATATTCGCCAAATTCAATTGGCCAAAGGTGCCATTTTGTCGGGAATACAAGCACTGATGGCTCAAGCAGGTATTGATGCTGAGAATATTGATCGAGTCTTAATTGCCGGACAATTTGGTACCTATGTTACGGCAGAGTCACTCACAGTAGTAGGTTTAGTTCCTAAATCACTCAAGGATAAAATTGAGTATGTTGGTAATACTTCTCAAGCTGGTTGTAGAATGTTTGCTTTAAATCATCATTTTTATCATCGTGTCAATCAAATGGTAGCAGAAATTCAACATGTCGAGTTGTCTTTGTTACCTGGTTATGATCGACTTTTTGCGAAAGCGACTCTATTTAAGTAAAAGGGGAATAATATGGAAAAGTTAAAAAAACATTACTATGATAAAATGACGCCGGTTGAGCGTTTGACTGCGATTAATGCTGGTCAAGAATTTGATCGTTTGCCAGCGGTGCTCTTCATCCCAGATTTGAAAGCAAAATTAATTAATTGTAGTATTAGAGATTTGTATTTTGATAAAGAAAAAATCATTCAGGCAGAACAAGCGGCTTATGACCGGTTTGGAAGTGATGCTATATTTTTAGGGCCTAACTCTAAAGGAATTGCGACTGCATTTGGTACCAAAATTGATTACCCTTTGGATACTTTGCCACAAATTACCCACTACCCTTTAAGTTCATATGATGATTTGAATCAAGTCGAAGCTGAAAAAGTTCTCTCTTGTGAACGAATATTATTCTTTAAAGAGGTTCTTAAGGATATCGGGTCAAGAGCCAGTGGGGTTGTGCCATTTTATTCATACTTAGGCGGAACAGTGACAGTGGCATCCTACTTAAGAGGGATTGAGGTCCTACTTAAAGATATGCGAAAAAATAAAGAGCAAGTTCAGGAATTATTGCAAAGGGTGTTGAAAAGTCAAAAGTTGATTGTAGATAGTTATTGTGAAATTCCAGGTATTCGTTTTGCGATTGCAGATCCGGTTGCTTCGGGGTCTCTTATGTCACCAAGGTTTTTTAAAGAATTTGCAATGCCTTGTTTGATAGAACTGTGTCATTATATTAAGCAAAAATCTGGTCATGGTCCTTTGCTTCATATGTGTGGTAAAATGGAAAAAGTATGGCCGGAGATTAAGGAGCTTCCTTTAGATACTTTCTCCATTGATAATGCTTCGAGTATGGAAGAGGCCATCGATTTTTTTAGAGAAGAATTTTCGATTACCGGAAATGTTCCACCCGTTGATGTGATGTATGAGGGGACGGCTGAAATGATTGATCAATCGGTAAAACAATGTGTAGATGCTAGTAAGTCGAATCCTAGGAAATTACGTCTTGCTTTTGGCTGCGATATGCCATACTTAGCACCGGTGGAGAATATTGATTACTTTATGCAAGCGGTTCGAAAACATGCCTCTATGGAATCCATTATTAAGTCGACTAAAAGAGTTGACTTTTAACCATTTTGAGGGTACTATATAAGGGTAGAAAGTTTAAATATTTAAAGAGTATCATTTTGAATGAATCCTTTTTTTATTTTAAGTTTTATCTGCAATATTTTAGCGTAATCGCGTAAGGAGGATTTCATTATGAATAATGGAACAGTTAAATGGTTTAATGCAGAAAAAGGTTTTGGCTTTATTGCTCAAGAATCTGGTGATGATGTTTTTGTACATTTCTCAGCAATTAATGCAGATGGCTTTAAGACCTTAGAAGAAGGTCAAAAAGTTACTTTTGACGTTGAAGAAGGCGATCGTGGTCTTCAAGCTTCGAACGTTTCTGTTGTAGAATAATTCAATGATTTATCAAGCCAGGAATGCCTGGCTTTTTTTATTGCAACAAGGAGGGAGATTATCAAATGAATCAGACTGTACTAGCAAATAATCTTCAAAGAGTCAGTGACCAGGTCTCAAAATATTCTGGTCATTTATTAGCTGTGACCAAGTTCGTTGATAAGGATGTTACGCGTGCTCTTTTCGAATTAGGAGTTAGGGAGATGGCGGAGAATCGTCCAGAACCTTTTCTAAAAAAATTAGAAGAACTGTCGGATATTAAAGATCAGATTACTTGGCACTTTATTGGTCATTTACAGACGCGTCAAGTTAAAAAGGTTATTCATAATATCGATTACCTTCATTCTTTAGATCGTGTTTCACTTGCCAAGGAGATTCAAAAAAGAGCAATATGTCCTTTGAAGTGTTTTCTACAAGTAAATGTTTCAGGGGAAGCTAGCAAAGGAGGCTTTCAACCGGATCAGGTTTTGGATGTGATTAATAATTTGGCCAATTATGATAAGATTATTATCGTTGGTTTAATGACGATGGCTCCGATTGATGCGACGGATTATGAACTACATGATTATTTTAAGGAATTAAGGTTATTACAAGAAAAGATTGAATCATTAGAATTAAAGCAAGCACCTTGTCACGAATTGAGTATGGGAATGTCACGTGATTATTTGATTGCCTTAGAGGAAGGCGCTAGCTATGTCCGTATAGGGACGGCTCTTTATCAGGATTAGTTTAAATGGAGTACTAAAAACTTCCAATAAAGGATCTAAAAGTGATGCCTTTATTGGAAGCTTTTTTTCTAAATATTAATGATTGAGTTTCCATATCTCACGATTATAATCTGCCACAGTACGATCAGATGAGAAGAAGCCAGATTTGGAGATATTAACAATGGTTTTACTGTACCACGATTCAAAATCTTCGTAGTCAGATAGCATCTGTTCTTTGACTTTAATATAATCTTCTAAATCTAAAAGTGTCATAAAATAATCTTTATGGATAAGCTCATGATGAAGTCTTTCGAGACGCTCTGCATTGCCAAAATACATCATGCCATGGGATACAATAAAATCAACTAGTGGACGAATGTTTTCTTTTTGATAATAGTCTTCTGCATGATAGGCATTTTTATTATAAAGCTCTATCACATCTTGACTATGTTTGCCAAACAAATAGATATTTTCGGATCCAACCAAGTCCGCAATTTCAACATTAGCGCCATCCGAGGTACCCAATGTGAGGGCGCCATTGACCATGAGTTTCATATTTCCAGTACCGGAAGCTTCTTTAGAGGCGAGTGAAATTTGCTCCGAGATATCTGCTGCTGGAATCAAATACGAAGCGCTGGTAACATTATAGTTTTCAATCATAACTACTTTGAGATGAGGAGATACCTCGTCATCTAATCGAATTAACTGGGAGAGTGTCAAAATAAGATGAATAATATCTTGGGCAATTGTATATGCAGGAGCTGCCTTTCC
Source organism: Facklamia hominis CCUG 36813 (assembly GCF_000301035.1). Classification (GTDB taxonomy): domain Bacteria; phylum Bacillota; class Bacilli; order Lactobacillales; family Aerococcaceae; genus Facklamia; species Facklamia hominis. Next base: position 53,665 of record NZ_JH932292.1, read on the forward strand.
CCCGAAGAGCACAGTGATTGGAGTCGCCGGTATATTTCCTGCTTTAATTTCTAAATATTTATGAATGACCCATAGTGCGTTCAGTTGTTGACGTTTATATTCATGAATTCGTTTAATTTGAACATCCATTATCGAGTGTTCATCAATAGTGATATCCATGATTTCCATTAGATATCGTTTTAGCTTGACTTTATTTAGGAATTTAATGGCTCTTAACTTATTTCGCGTACGGGCCTCGTCTTTATATGCAAGGAAGTTAGAAAGATCTGCAGTATCCTTCCAATCTGTCCCAATCTTCACATCAAGAAAACTGGCTAGACTTTGATTAATATCCATCAGCCAACGTCGGAAGGTAATACCGTTTGTAATATTATGAAATTTATTCGGATATATTTCGTAAAAATCAGATAAAGTCGTGTTTTTAAGAATATCTGTATGTAATTGGGCAACACCATTAACTGAATAGCCAAAGTGAAGTGCTAGATGTGCCATATGAACTTGGTCGTAGTCGTCAATAATCCAGGTTGATGGACTTGCTGGATATTTTTGGCAAATATAGTTATGGAGTTGGCGAATAATTTGAGCAATCTCTGGGATGACCTGATCCAAATCTGACATTGGCCAAGTTTCTAAGGCTTCAGTTAAAATAGTATGATTGGTAAAGGCGACGATCTGAGTAACAATATTGATGGACTCGGAGAAGTCCACCCCTTCTATCATTAATAGACGCATTAGTTCAGGAATAACAAAAGCGGGATGGGTATCATTGATATGGATTAAGGCATAATCCATTAAGTCGTGTAAGTTAGACCCTTTTTGTTTAGCTTCGTGAATAATGAGTTGGGCGCCATTGGACACCATAAAATATTGTTGATAGACGCGTAAAAGACGACCTTCATGGGTTGAATCATCTGGATATAGAAAGAGAGTGAGATTGCGCTTGATATCCGTTTTATCGAAATCGATCGAGTTTTCCTTAATGATATCTGATTCAACAGAGTCTAGATCGAATAGTCGAAGCCGGTTGCGTGTATTTTGTTGGTAACCTAATATATCAATTTCATAAAGTGTTGATTTAAGAGTGAAATCTTTAAAGGGGACATCGAAACGAAGTTCACCAGCATTTAACCAAGATTGGCCTTCAAGCCATTGATCAGGAAGAGATACTTGTTGATTATTGATAAACTTTTGACGAAATAATCCAAAATGGTAGTTAAGACCGATTCCATCGGCGTTAATTCCTAGTTTAGTCATTGAGTCAAGGAGGCAAGCCGCTAGACGCCCTAAGCCACCATTACCGAGTGAGGGCTCATTTTCGTAAGATTCAATCGCCATCAAGTCTTTTCCGTTGGCAATTAGTTCATCTCGGGTTTGTTTATGTATTCCTAAATTTAAAAGATTATTGGATAAGAGCTTTCCGATTAAGAATTCAGCTGAGAAGTAATAGAGCTTTTTTTGTTGATCGTGATCATTTGTTGGTAAATTATGACTTTTTTCTTTGACCATGTTAAATAGTACATCATAGATTTCTCTATCTGAACAATCGCTAACTTTTTTTCTAAAACGAGTTTTTGTATAAGCTTCTAATGAAGTCATAGGTAGCTCCTTTATGGGTTATTTTTTTCATTATAGCGGAAATAGGTGGCGGTTAAATCAATGAGAGGTTTTTTAATAGATTCATAGACTCTTGCATCAGTGATACGCCAACGCCAGTTATTTCCAAGTGTTGATGGCGTATTGATGCGAGCCTCATTGCTTAATTCTAATAAATCAGCCATGGAATAAATAGCAAGCTTGCTTGGTGAAGCTGCAATTCCCCGGTTCATAGCCCAGGAGATTGATTCATCTGGCCCTTTGTTGAGATAGGAGCTTGCTTGCAGACTGTGAAAATAGTTAGTTGGATTTTGAGCCCAACCGAGTGCTGTTTCATTATCATGGGTACCTACATAAGCAACAGAATTCGCTTGATAAGCATGAGGTAAATGATCATTATCAGCTTGACCTGAAAAAGCAAATTGTAAGACATACATAATAGGAAAGTTTGTTTTTTGAATGAGTCTCTGAAGTTGTGCGCTTTGGACACCTAAATTTTCTGCAATGATAGGGCAAGGACCTAGCTCTTTTTTAAGGTGATTAAAAAAGTCCCATCCTGGCCCTTTTATCCATTGGCCGAGTCTAGCATCAGACTCGGTGCCTTGGTAAGGGATTCGCCAGTATGCCTCAAATCCTCTAAAATGATCAATTCTTAAATAATCATAGAGTTCTAGTGAAAAGCGAAGCCGGTCAAACCACCATTGGTATCCTGTCTTTTGATGGTAATCCCAATTGTAAACTGGATTTCCCCAAATTTGTCCTAATTCTGAAAAATAGTCAGGTGGTGTTCCTGCAATATATTGGAGTTTCTTTTGATCATTTAGTTGAAAAAGTTGAGGAATTGTCCATACATCAACCGAGTCTTCGGCTACATATAATGGAATATCACCAATTATTTGAATATGCTTCTTATTGGCATAATTTTTTACTTGTTGCCATTGTTTGAAGAAGAAGTATTGGCAGACTTTGTGGTAATTGATATTAGCCGTTAGTTTTTTACGGTATTCATTGAGTGTGTTCGGTTGGCGAACACGAATTGCTTCGGGCCAATTCTGCCATGACTGTCCCTGAAATGCTTCTTTAAGTGCCATAAATAAACTATAGTCTTCAAGCCACTCTGATTTCTCAATAAAAAGATCATAATCCGAATCGGGCTTCTTTAAAAAATTATTGACAGCTATCTTAAGTATTTGAGGACGTGTCTGATAAAGCATATGGTAATCAATGGAATCATTGGACGGATCACAGGCGTAGGATTGATAGTCTTCTAAATTAAGATAGCCTTCAAAAGCAAGTTGGTCAAAATCAATAAAGTAAGGATTTCCCGCTTGGGCAGAGAAAGATTGATAGGGAGAGTCACCGTAACTCGTTGGTGTTAAGGGGAGGATCTGCCAATATGATTGGCCCGTCTCCACTAAAAAATCGATGAAATCGTAAGCCGATCGTCCAAAAGTTCCAATGCCATAGTTGGATGGAAGTGAGAAGATGGGTAATAAAATGCCACTGGCTCTTTTCATAGACAAATTCCTCCTAAGATAATTAGCTTTATTATAAAGTAAAAGCTAGATAAGACCAAATAAATATTACATGATTCCATAAAAAAAGCCAGCAGACAGTGTCTGCTGGAATAGAAGATGGCTTATTCAGGTTTTTCTGGCACTTCGATTTCACCATCAATAATTTTTTGGCGATATTCTTCAACGGCTTTCTTGACTTCATCACTCAATTGATCAGTGGTTAAGTCAACACCTCCGTCTGCTAATCCAAGAGTTTGAGTTCCTGCTTTAAATCCATTAGCAGCTGTTTCTTCCGTAAATTTCTTAACTGATTCACCAACCTGTTTAAGGGTAGAGGCTAATGTTAAGTGACGTTCTTCACCATCAATTTCTACTAATCCTTCAGCATCTTGATCTAGGTCGACCCCAATCACATATAATTCAAGAGAAGGATCGTTTGATACACGGTCTTTTGCTTCGGAGAAGACACCTTGTCCAGTACCACCTGAAGCGTGATAAATAATATCCACGTTGTCCGAATACATAGCAGCAGCTAGCTGTTTACCTTTAGGAGCATCGGCAAAGTGACCAGCATATTCAACTGAGATTTCAATTTCTGGATCTACAGCTTTCACACCGGCTACAAAACCAGCCTCAAAACGGTCAATAACTTCGGATTCAACACCACCTATAAAGCCAACATGTTTAGTTTTTGTGGTCATAGCAGCAGCGACACCTGCTAGGAATGCGGCTTCGTTATCTTTAAAAGTAATTGAAGCAACGTTGTCTTTTTCGACAATGGAGTCGACAATTACAAAGTTCGTTTCAGGATGTTGTCCAGCAGCTTCATCGATAGCTGGTTGGAGTTTATATCCAATTCCGAATAATAAATTAAAGCCACCTTGAACAGCAGTGTTAATATTCGTTACATAGTCTGAGTCAGATTTTGATTCAAGGTAGTCGAAACCATCAACACCTTTTTCTTTGCCATTTTCTTCTCCCCATTTGCTTAAGCCTTCCCAGGCAGATTGGTTAAATGACTTATCGTCCACACCACCAACATCTGTAATAACGATAGGCTTAACCTCATCTTGAGCTGCAACGCTGAGTGAAGGTAGTCCAGCACTAGCCAACGTTAAAGCCGCGAGAGAAAGAGTGATTCCTTTACGCATATTCATACCTCCATAGATTTAATTGATACATTAAATATACAGATTCATCAGGTATAAAGCAAGCGGTTTCTGTTAGTACACTAGTTTCTTTTTATTATGTTCGTAAAATAAGGACCTTGATGATTTTTTCAACAAGGTCCTTGGGAGTGAGAAGAGGGTTATTTAGTTTGATAGGCTAAAGCAATTTCTGCACCAAGTTTTGCATTGTTATAGACTAATTGGATATTACTATCTAAGGAACGTCCCTCTGTTAATTCAACAATTCGTGCTAGAAGGAAGGGTGTAGATTCTTTTCCTTTAATTCCAGCTGCTTCTTCATCAGCAATGGCTTGATCAATAATTTTTTCAATTTCTTCATTAGGAATTTCGAATTCTTTTGGAATAGGGTTAGTGACCAATAAACCTCCCTTAAGTCCTAGAGTATCTGAGACTTTCATCCGTTTTGCAATCTCTTCCGGTGAGTTAGCTCTAGAAACGAGCTTGTAGGATGAAGTGGATGAGAAGAAGGCAGGTAAATAGTCGGTTTGGTAACCTACAACTGGAACGCCTTTTGTTTCAAGGTATTCTAAGGTGCGAGGTAAATCTAAAATGGCTTTTGCTCCCGCACATACGACAGTTACCGGTGTTTGAGCGAGCTCTTCGAGGTCTGCAGAGACATCCATATGGTCTTGATATCCACGATGAACGCCACCAATTCCTCCAGTAACAAAAACTTTGATACCCGCTAAGTGAGCACCAATCATGGTAGTCGTTACTGTGGTCGCACCTATCTTTTTATCTGCAATCACTTCTGCTAGGTCACGTCTAGATACTTTTACAACATCTTTGGCAGTAGCTAAGGTCTCGAGGTCTTCTTTTTCTAAACCAATTTTAAATTTGCCGTCTATAATAGCAATTGTTGCAGGAACAGCACCAGCTTGACGAATAATCGATTCTGTCTTTTCTGCCATTTCCACATTTTTTGGATAAGGCATTCCATGTGAGATAATAGTAGATTCTAAAGCTACGATGGCTTTTCCTTGGTCAAGAGCTTCTTGAACTTCTTTTGATAAAGATAATAATGGATGTAACATTGTTTGATCTCCTTTTAATAAAATAGTGTCTGAACGTCCTGTTTAAGTTGCAAAGGGGAGAGGTCTGGGCGCACAGTTTGTGAAGCAGCGACTGTATAATAGGCATTTGCCATGGCATATTTAAGGCATTCCTCTTGAGGCATGCTTTGACTAATACCATAAATTAATCCGGCAGAGAAAGAATCTCCAGCACCTGTAACATCCACCACATGCGGATTTTGTGGTGGTTGATAAAAGATCGATCCTATTTTTTTTGAACAATATAGACAAGGACGCCCACCTCGAGTCAGGATAACTTGTTCAATTCCTAAATCTAACCATGATTGTCCCAAGTAGGAAAGATCATGGTCAGAATGAACTTCATGATTAAAGAAACTTTCTGATTCATCTTGGTTGACAATTAGCCAAGATACTCCTTCCAAGTCAGTAGGCATGTGTGCCATTTTGGGGCCAGATACTGGTATTAGGATCAAAGGGATTTGCTTGATTCTACAAAGTTCAATTAGAGCCTCAATCCCTGACTGTTGGAGATTTAAATCTGCCACCACCATTTCAGCGGTTGTCAGTTGATCTTGGTGACGCTGAATCCACTGATCGTTCATTTGTTTGCAGACTGCCATATCTGCAAATGCAAAGGTCATTTCTCCTTGATCATCTAATACAGCTGTATAAGATGAAGTATTATGGTCTGGTAACAAATCGATATGTGATAGGTCCATATAGGAATGACTCGCTAAATAAATGGACTGGTAGTCCGCATCATCTCCCGCAATGGACAATAAAGAGACTTGTTGATTAAGCCGACCAAGATTTTCAGCGATATTTCGTCCTACGCCACCGCATGAATTAATCGCATTAACTGGATTGGAAGTACCGTATTTTAGTGGAGTATCCAAATGGTACTTGCGATCGATATTCATTCCTCCTACACAGTAGATTGAGCGTGATCGAATATTTAAAGAATCTGTAATAATAAGCCTCACACCTTTCCTTGCTTAATTATAAGGACGATAGTTTCATTATAATCAAAAAATGGCTAACTAGCTATCCTTTCATTCATAAATATTTTGAACTTGGCTGTAATTGTGAGAATAAGCTAAGAAAATGACAACAAGATTTTTTTTGGTTAAGAAATTGATCAAAATAATTGCTTTTAACATGGAAGCGTTTTATAATACGGTTATTAAGATTAAGGAGGAATTGTTGTGGTACAAACTCTATCTGAATTTTTAACAGAAGCAATCGCGGAAAAGAAAGCTAAGAATCTTTATAATGAAATCGAGCCCTTAGAATCAGCTAATGGGCCAATTATTAAGATTGCTGGTCAAGATTTAATTAATCTTTCTTCAAATAATTATTTAGGATTAGCAACTTCAGATCGTCTAAAAGAAGCAGCTAAAAAAAACATCGATGAATACGGTGTTGGTGCAGGGGCGGTTCGTACCATTAACGGTACTTTATCCGTTCATAGCGAATTGGAAAAGAAAATTGCTGAATTTAAACATACAGAAGCAGCTATTGCTTTCCAATCTGGCTTTAATTGTAATATGGGGGCTATCTCAGCTATTATGAATCGCGACGATGCGATTCTTTCGGATCAATTGAATCATGCTTCAATTATCGATGGCTGTCGTTTATCCAGAGCTAAAATTATTCCCGTTAAACATCAAGATATGGATGATTTACGAGCTAAAGCAAAAGAAGCGACAGAATCTGGTTTATATAAAAAAGTAATGTATATTACTGATGGTGTTTTTTCTATGGATGGAGATGTTGCTAAGATTCCTGAAATTGTGGAAATTGCTCAAGAATATCATTTAATCACTTATGTGGATGATGCTCATGGCTCTGGGGTGATGGGTCAAGGAGCTGGAACAGTTAAACACTTTGGTCTATCTGATAAAATTGATCTACAAATTGGTACATTGTCTAAAGCCATTGGTGTAGTTGGAGGTTATGTAGCGGGTAGTCAACAAATGGTTGATTGGTTGAAAGTTGCCGCTAGACCTTTCTTATTCTCAACTTCTTTAACACCGGGTGCTGCTAAAGCTGCGACTGAAGCTTTGACCATGTTGATGGAATCGACTGAATTGAATGAAAAATTATGGGAAAATGGTCGCTATCTCAAAGATAAACTTAAAGAATTAGGCTTTAATATTGGTAACTCTGAAACACCCATCACGCCATGTATTATTGGAGATGAAGGGATTGCTCAAGAATTTTCTGCAAGGTTAAGAGAAGAAGGAGTTTATGCTAAATCGATTGTATTCCCAACAGTACCGTTAGGAACAGGTCGGATTCGTAACATGCCAACGGCTGCTCATACTAAAGAAATGTTAGATCAAGCAATTGCTGCCTATGAAAAAGTTGGTAAAGAACTTGGGGTTATTTAACAGTTAGCCAAGGGAATATAAGGAGATTATTTATGAAACGAATTATTGTTACAGGTGCCTTGGGTCAGATTGGATCCGAACTAGTGGGCAAACTATCCGAGATCTATGGTAGCGAAAATGTGATCCCAACTGATATCCGTAAGGATGAAACGATGCAGGTGTGCCAGAATCCAAATTTTGAGATTGTAGATGTCACCGATTTTGATCGATTACTAGAAGTGAGTAAAAAATATGAAGTAGATACCATGATTCATCTAGCGGCTTTATTATCTGCCGTAGCTGAAGCTAAACCAAATTTAGCATGGAATATTAATATGGGGGGCTTAGTGAACGCCCTAGAAGTAGCTAGGGAATTGGATCTCCAATTCTTTACTCCTTCTTCAATTGGAGCGTTTGGACCGACTACCCCTAAAGATCAAACACCTCAAGATACGCTTCAAAGACCTTCAACAATGTATGGTGTTACCAAGGTATCCGGTGAGCTTTTATGTGACTATTACCATCATAAGTATGGCCTTGATACCCGCGGAGTTCGTTTCCCAGGATTAATTTCCTATGTGACACCTCCTGGTGGCGGAACTACAGACTATGCGGTGGATATCTACTATCAAGCGATCAAAGAGGGTAAGTATACTTCCTTTATTGATCGTGGGACGAAGATGGATATGATGTATATGCCAGATGCTTTGCAGGCCATTGTTGATCTAATGGAGGCAGATGAAAGTAAGCTTATTCATCGGAATGCCTTTAATATTTCAGCAATGTCTTTTGAACCAGAAGAAATTGCCGCCTCGATTAAAAAATATATGCCTGAATTTGAGATGGATTACAAAGTCGATCCAGTACGACAGGCAATCGCTGATTCATGGCCCAACTCTTTGGATATTTCTGCGGCTCAAAATGAATGGGGTTTTAAATCAGAATATGACTTAGATAAGATGACCAAAGATATGTTGGAAAAATTACGTGTAAAGCTAAATGATGCTAAATAATGGTATGGTTTGTAGAAAATAGGGGATTTTCCCCTATTTTTTGTTTTATATTGAGTAAATAGTGAAGAATTTTAGAAAATAAGCAGATATTTTAAAGAACACAATTACCTACAAAAAGGGTTTAACCTTTGATGGGCTAGAGTTGTAATCGCTTAATTTAACAAAACATTCGATTGGTGTTTTTTTGTAAAAGGGAGTAAGCTAAAACTAGCTTATAAAAAGGAGCGATAAATTATGAAAAAAACTTTAAAGAAATTAACGATTATCTCAATGAGTGCCTTAACAATAGCAGGTACGGTTCCAAGCTTAGCAGTTTTTGCCCAAGAAGGTGAAAGTGAAGCATCTAGTTCTGAACTCATTGATAGTATGACAGATGAAGAAAATCTACCTTCCTCACTGTTACAAAATTCATTAGAAGATTTACTAGAAAAATTTGCATCCGAAAATCCTAAAGCAACTATTGAAAAAATTGTTGTTAAACCTTTGGATAAGGAAGATCTAGCTGATGTTGTTAGTGATAAAGTAGAAGATATTATTGATGAAGCATCAAAAGAATTAGATGAAGAATCGAGCGAATCAGAAGTAAGCAGTTCGGAAGAAACGAATTTGACTGATGAGGCAGCAGATTCACAAGAAACAGTTTCTGATGGAGAAGCTGGCGATGAAAATGACCTCTATCAAATTGCTTTTCTAGCTAAAGATGGCGAAGGAAAAGCTTTTGTAAAATCTTATCAAAGCGACAATCTATCTCCGCTACCAGAAAAGGTAACTGAAAAATTAACGACACTCTTGGAAGATGGACAGTCCGAGCTTGGATCTGCTATAGAAGCAGCTTCTGAAAAAGTCGATGAAGCAATGGATTCATCCAGCGAGGAAGCAGATGCGGGTGAAACATCAAGCGAAGCAGAGCCAGAAGAGCAAGAAGGAATTCAAGAATCCTCATTAGCAGCTTTTGATGAAATTAAGAATAAAGCAGAAGAAATCGCTAGTTACGGTCAAGCCAGAGAGTTTATTTACTCTGTTAATCCAGAGACAATGACGACTGAAGTATTGGTTAAAGTCTACGAAAATCCACAAGAACCTGAATCCGGTCGTCAAGCAGAAATTACTTTGGATGCGATGAGTCTTGAAGTTATTAAAGCAGAAGGTGATTTACCTGAAACTAGCGAGCAAGCTGAGGGTAGTCAAGCGGTTGAAGAGCACTCCCAAGAAGCTGCTGCAAGTTCAGAAAAAAGCACCGAACCAAGCGAGGAAAAATCAAGTAAAAAAGAGGCTGAATCTAAAGTAGTAGATGAAAAGAAGGACGAAAGTTCAAAAGAAGAGGCTAAGTCTGACGATAAAAAAGAAGAAAGCAAAGATTCTGAAAAAGCATCAGAAGAAAAAACTGCTAATTCTAAAGAAGAAAGCAAAATGGATGATAGTAAAAAAGATGAAAAGAAATAATTAAGATTGTAAAATATCTGATGGAGAGGGCATGGAATATTTCATGCCCTCTCTTTTATTATTCTTGCTTTTTTCTTAGAAAACAGTTATATTTTATGAGTCAAAAAAAAGTTAAGGAGTGATAATATGACACATGAACGTTCCCAAATTACAAATGAACAACGTTCAAAAATGAAGCGCTATGCATGGCAGTCTTATACTATTTTGGCTGTTATCTATTTGTTTGTAGCGTTTCATAGAAATAGCCCTGGCGTTTTAAAAGGTCCAATTCAGGAGACTTTCAATGCCAATACTCAAGAGTTTGCTTTGGTTACATCGTTTTTCTTTTATCCCTATTTATTGATGCAATTGCCAGCAGGTATTTTGACCGATAAGTTTGGTCCAAAACGGATTATTTTATTTTTCACTAGTATTACTGCCATTGGGTCCTTATTATTTGGATTTTCTTCGACCATAACAATGACCTATTTAGCTAGAGCAATGGTGGGACTTGGAGTGTCGACAATCTTTATTGGATTAATTAAAATTCAAAGCACTTGGTTCCCTTCAAGTAAACAAGCATTTATGATTGGTGTAACAGGAATTGCAGCTAATTTGGGTGCTTTGTGTGCTCAAACACCATTGGTATGGCTGTCCGAAGCCTTAGGTTGGAGAATGACTTTTATTGCGCTCGGTGTGATCACTGCGATTTTTGTCTTATTAGTAGCACTACTAGTTAAAGAAAAACCAAGTGATGTTGGTTTGCCAAGCATGGCTGAATTAGAAGGACGTGTGGTTAACCGCCAGCCTGTAAAAGTTTCTCAAGGATTAAAATCTGTCTTAAGTAATCGAAATACATGGTTAGCTGCCTTTGTCTTTCTTGGCTTGTATACGGGTTATATTGTATTGTTTGGGGCTTTTGGATCAGCCTTTATCCAAGAGTTTTACCAAGTTGAATTAAGTCAAGCTTCAGCTTACTTGATGATAGCGACAGTTGGTGCCCTTGTAGCTGGTTTAGTGATTGGAACGGTTTCGGATTCTTTAAAGAAACGTAAGCTTCCGATTATTGTTTTTATGCTATTAACTTTAGTAGCATGGGTGGTATTTGTATACGTTAAGTTACCTATTTCATTATTGATGGTATTAATGTTTGTCTTAGGATTTGTGATGTCAGCCTTTGTTTTATGTTGGACGATTGCGAATGAAACGAATGACCCACGCTTTGCTGGGATTTCCTCTGCCGTTGTTAATACTATTGGTTATTTGGGATCAGCGGTTGCTCCTTCAGTAATGGCGAATATTATTGATAATCAACCGGGACATCATGGCTATCAACAAGCCTTCTTAGTGATTATTGTGTTGATTGCGATAGGAACAGTTTTATCCTTCTTTTTACCAGAAACAAATGCAGAAAATATTTCTGGACATTAATATACAATTTAAAGAAAGCCTCGTCAGTATTTTGCTGACGAGGCTTTTTATGGATATAAAAATATCTTAACAATATAATTGTATGTAAATTGTGACGTTTGATAAGTCTTGATAAGTAAAAAAGAATAACGCCTATTTTGAGAAAAGCAGTGTTTGATGATTCAGAAATAAAATATAAGCCTAGTAACTCAAGTACATATTTTTTTTAGAACTAAAATAGATTTCACAGTCTTCTTTATTTTAGGATTAATTGATAGCGTTCATTGAAGTATGACCGACAGGCCAAGCTACTGGATAAGAAAGTAGTTATGGAAATAGTTCCTATTACAATGAAGGAAATCATTATTTGATACATGATCGCTTGAATTGGATTAATTCCCGCTAAGATTAAGCCTGACATCATACCTGGAAGTGTAACAATCCCAGTTGTTTTAATACTATCAATGCTGGGAAGCATACCATTCTTGATGGCCATTTTTTTTACTGTTTGACTAGCCTGTGTTGGTGTGGCACCTAGAGCTAACATCTCAATGATCTCTTTGGATTGATCTATGAATGTTTGATTGAGATTGGAAAAAATGAGGGAAACGCCCATCATTGCTTGACCAGCAATCATACCTGCAATGGGGATAACTTGACTAGGAATGAACTGTAAGCTTTTGGATAGTATAAGAATCATTAAAACGATAATCATGGAAACGCTAATGGAGAATAAAGCGATTAAAAATGGATGAGGGATGGATTTTCCGTGTCCAGCTGCATTCCAAGAAGCATTAAAAATAATGATGGTAATGGAAGCCAGTGTGATATATAAATTGTTAATTTGAAAAACTGTGTCTAGAATATACCCAACAGCTAGCAGCTGAATGATGACTCGGATAACAGCAATTGTAATATCTTTTGTTAAGTCAAGATTATTTTTTTTAGAAATAATGTAAGCAATAATAACAATCGAGAAACTTAAGATTAAAGCTAATGGGGTAACCTGTAGATTTTGACTCATAATATCTCCTTTCTAATTATCAAAGGTTTCAAGTGTGACGGTATGGTCACTGTATTGATGATCTTCGTTTGAATGCGAGACGATTAACATACTACATTGTGTCTGATTTTTAAAATTCATGAGCAATTGCCAAAGTTTTCCTCGATTTTCTTCATCCAGAGCAGCAGTGACTTCATCTAAAAGTAAAATTTGAGGTGGAAAGAAAAGATGACGTATTAACCCCACTCTTTGTCGTTCACCACCAGAAAGGTCATGAATTTCTGCATGAAGTTGGTCCTTAGTTAATCCAAGTTGTATTAAAAATTGAGAGGCTTTTTCTGCATCAAATTTTTTTTGGCGAATTCTAAAAGGAAAGGCTAGATTATCATAAACAGATTCTCCAAACAATTGAGGATTTTGACTAACATAGGAGATAGATTGCCGCAATTGAACTGGGGGATATTGGTTAACTTCTTTATCCAAATAATAGCAGTGGCCATCAATGATAATGTCACCTGTATTAAGTTGGACCAGAGATTTTAGTAGGGTTGATTTACCGGATCCGGAAGGTCCTTTGATCGAGACAATTTGATCGGATTGAAGCTCAAAGTTAATAGGTTTAAAAAGTCTTCTCTCTGGAATTGAGACACTGTAGTCTTTTAATTTAAGTAGTGTAGCCATAACATCCTCCTTATTTAGAATTAATATTAATTATACTGTTTATATGCTATTAAATCAAATTGGCAACGTTGATTTTTCTGTATATAGTTAAAGAAGGTTGTACCCAGGGTTGCAACCTTCTTTAGATTCGAATGATGATATTTATAGGGCTTGCCTATGGTTGTAAGCTGATCATCAGTATAATACGTGTTATAAAAATTGAGTTTATCGATGGAATATAAGTTAATCTTTGAAGATTCTTCAAAAATCATTTTTATTTTTTAAGCGCTAAATCGACCAAAGCTTCAGCGAGCCAAGGATTTTTCACTAAAAGAGGACCGTGTAAATAGCTACAGAAGACGTTCTTGTATTGAACTCCTTCCGTTTGATCTTCATTGTTGTTTCCAAAGCCTTTAATAACTTTTCCTAAAGCATTAGCTTTAGGTCCTAAGTAAGTAACACCGTTATGATTTTCAAAACCATGTAGCTTCCGTTGGAAGAAGTCGGAATAGATTTCTATATCTCCTGTAAAACGGCTATTCTTTTGTCTGACCGTATAGTGATCCAAGATTCCTAGACCAGGTATTTTTTCGCCCTTAGCATTGACATAATAATGACCGAGTAATTGATAACCACCACATATGGCTAATACAACGCCATTATTTTCAATGTAGTTTTGTAGATCATCATGAATATGGTGGATTTGTTGAGCGATCACTTTTTGCTCGTAGTCTTGGCCCCCTCCAAAAAAAACTAAATCATAACTCTGTGGGTCAAACGACTGGTCAAGCGAAACCATTTGAGTGGTGACATCGAGACCTTTTTGTTTAGCGGTATATTGTAGTAAGAGCAGATTACCATTGTCACCATAAGTATTTAACAAATTGCCATATAAATGACAGATTCTTAGCTGTGTCATTTGGAGACCTCCTATTTTAAATACCCGTGTTCAACCAGGCTTTGTCTTAATTGTAGCATGGCAGTATAAGTAGTAAGGATGTGGACATGGTCAGTTGGGGCATTTGTTATTTTTTCGATCAGTTCATCATTGCTTTCGATACTTTGAATGATGTTCTCTCTAAAACCTGCCACTACGAGTCGCTGAGTCATATCATCTTTACGACTTCCCCCAGTATAGATTTCTTCAATTGGAAAGTTTAGTGCTTTCTCCCAATTAGCGTCCCAAATCCAAGAGACATCGATACCATCTGCATAATCATTGTTAAGAAGACAAGCAAGTGTAAATGGTTTTTTGTCTAATGATAAAATATCGAGAACTTGATTAAGTCCTACTGGGTTTTTTACTAAGTTGAGCAGAACTGTTTTGTCAGCTATCTTTATTTTTTCTTGACGACCAAATACTCTTTTCGTTTTCTTAAAAGAATTCTGGATGGCTTGATCCGATAACCCTAATTCTTTAAGTAGGGAATAGGCAGCTAGAGCATTATAAATGTTATATAGACCTGCGACTGGAAGATCAAAGATAATGTTATTGATAGAGAATTCGGTTGAATCTAGTGTAAGTTTATTTATTTGATTGACTTGGTAGCTCAGTTGAGGACGTTTAAATCCACAATGGGGACAGTAGTATTTACCAAGGTTGGCGTAAGTAATTGACTTATACTTAAGTAGGTGGTCACATTGAGGGCATAATAAACCATCCGTATTATAATGTGCCTCAACGTCTTGATCTTTCTGATGATTAAACCCATAGAAGACTTTAGGATTGGGAAGGCTTGGATCGTTGAAGATGGGTAAGTCACCATTAAGAATTAAAGTGGCACCCGGAGCAGCAAGAGCTGCATCTTTTAATAATTGGTAAATGGTATGAGTTTCACCAAAACGATCTAATTGATCACGGAAAACATTCGTAAAGACAAAATAATCTGGTTGAACATGATTTGTAATATTCTTTAAAGATCCCTCGTCAATTTCCAACAAGGCGATTCCTTTTTGACCTGTCTTAATTTTTGGAGCAGCTAGAAAGGTTGATACAATTCCTTGTTGCATATTTGATCCGGTTGGGTTACTGATGACGTTGGGACAATGATCACTCATAGCGGCAGTAGCAAGAGCAGTGGTTAATGTTTTGCCATTAGTCCCTGTGATTACTACTAGGGTATAATTTTGACTTAAATGAGTTAATATTTCTGGGTCGATTTTTAGGGCTAATTTCCCAGGTAAGGAAGACCCTCCTTTAGTAAATTTTTTTAAAAACCATAAACTACCTTTGCCGACAAACTTTGCCAGCTCACTCCTAAATAGCATGGGCTCACCTCTTTTGTTTTTCATCAAAGTATATTTTAGCAGTAGTTTTCATTAAATTAAAGCGTCTTTTATCATTAAAATAATTAAGGATTCACAAATATGCTAGTTTAATAAAAATGATAGGATTAACACTTGGTAAGGCTGATTCATAATGGGATTCAAACTTGACCAATACTATAATTTAAATTATGATTAATAGGTTAGTAAGTAGAAAAGGGGAATTATTGGTCGTGGCTCAATTTTACTTTAAATATGGGGCGATGAATTCAGGAAAATCCATCGAAATTATTAAAGTTGCTCATAACTATGAGGAACAGAATAAGGCGGTAAAAATATATACTTCCGCTGTTGATGATCGATCTGGTGCAGGAATTATTTCGTCAAGAGCAGGTTTTGAAAGAGAAGCAGTTCCTGTTCATGATACTGATAATCTTTTTGAAATGATTGCTAAAGCAGCGGATCAAGAAACACTTTTCTGTATTCTTATTGATGAAGCCCAATTTCTAAAGAAACATCATATTATCGAATTAGCTCGAGTGGTGGATGATTTAAATATTCCCGTCATGGCTTTTGGACTAAAAAATGATTTTTCAAATGAGCTATTTGAAGGTTCTAAATATTTGTTAATCTATGCTGACAAGATTGAAGAAATAAAGACCATCTGTTGGTTTTGCCATAAGAAAGCAACAATGAACTTGAGATTTCATGAAGGTAAGCCAGTGTATCAAGGTGAACAAATTCAAATCGGTGGTAATGAATCCTACTTACCAGTTTGTCGGCGGTGCTATCGAAATCCAGGAGCCCTTTAAAGTAAATAATTATCGATTAAGAGATAGGAGTGAAGAGATGTTTGAACAGTTAGATCAATTAATATTTCGATTTGATGAAATCATTGAGTTGATGAGTGATCCAGATGTCATCAACGATTCTGATCGGTTGCGAAAGTTATCGATTGAAGAAGCAGATTTGAGACCTAAGGTTGAGAAGATCAAAAAATACAAACAAGTTATCCAAGAATTAGAGGATACAGAAGAGATGCTAGGTGGAAGCCTCGATCCCGAGATGGCAGATCTTGCGAAAGAAGAATTAGCTAGTTTAAAAGCTGATCGGGAACAACTAGAAGAAGAAATTAGGCTAATGATGATTCCAGAAGATCCTAATGATGGAAAGAATATCATTATGGAAATTCGTGGAGCTGCTGGTGGAGATGAAGCGCAGTTATTTGCGGGTGATCTATTGAATATGTATACTCGTTATGCTGAAAACCAAGGATGGAAAGTTGAAGTGTTGAGTGCCAATATTACAGGAATTGGCGGTTACAAGGAAGTAACTTTGATGATTACGGGGCAAAAGGTATACTCTCAGTTGAAGTTCGAAAATGGGGCTCACCGAGTTCAAAGGGTTCCTGAAACTGAATCGCAGGGACGAGTACATACTTCGACAGCAACGGTTGTTGTTATGCCAGAGCAAGAAGAGCTTGATTTCGATTTAGACGAAAATGATATCCGTGTTGATATTTATCATGCTTCTGGGGCAGGTGGACAACACGTTAATAAGACGGCTTCAGCTGTTCGTATGACACATATTCCAACTGGAATTGTTGTTGCTATGCAGGATGAACGATCACAATTAAAAAACCGAGAAAAGGCTATGAAAGTGTTAAGAACACGGGTTTATGATGAATTGCAATCTGAAAGACAAGAGGCGTTTGATAGTAAACGTAAATTAGCGGTCGGAACAGGGGATCGTTCGGAACGTATTAGAACTTATAATTATCCTCAAAATCGTGTGACTGATCATCGCATAGGTTTAACTATTCAACAATTGGATTCTATTATGCAAGGCAATTTGGATGAAATTATTAATGCCCTTGTTCTATATGACCAAGCTCAAAAATTGGAGGAACTGAACGGTCATGAATAAAGAAAATAGGACTTTAAATGAAGCCTTGGTTCAGGCTTCATTTTTTTTACATAAACATGGAATAGATCCAGATCTTGCCAGATATTATTGGATGGAACTTTTTGAATGGGATTTAACCCACTTAGTCAAGATGCTCCATCAGCCTATTTCAAATACTATGGTGGCAGACTATAAACTAGCCTTGAGGCGCATTGTGGGACATGAACCCATTCAATATATTACGGGGAAAGCCTATTTTATGGGGCAATACTATCGAGTAACCCCTGCTACTCTGATTCCTCGTGAAGAAACTCAGGGATTGATTCAAAGAGGAGTTGCCTATCTTAGCAATCAATCAACTGCTCAAGTTTTGGATATTGGAACTGGTTCTGGAATCATTGCGATCAATATGAAGATGACACGTCCGAAAGATCAAGTTTGGGCTGTTGATATTTCACCAGAAGCGATCGAAGTGGCTAAAATTAATGCCAAAGAACGTCAGATAGAAATTCATTTTAGATGCTCTAACCTATTGGATAAGATCGAAAAGGACCAAACTTTTGACCTGATTCTAGCTAATTTACCCTATATTGGCTATGAAGAGATGGATTATATGGATGAGTCTGTAAAGCGCTTTGAACCCAGTCAGGCTCTTTATGCAGGGGATGATGGGATGAACTTATATAAGCTATTAGCTGGCAAGCTAGATGCTCATATGAAACGATCATCATTAGCTGTCTTTGAGTTTGGCTTTCGCCAAGGAGAAAAGATGCTTCAATTATTTAACCAGCATTTTCCCAATGATACAGTGTGGATTGAGCAAGATCTATCAGGAAACGACCGTTATTTAATGCTTAGAAAAGCTTAGGAGGAATCATGGAAACTAAAATTTTTAACCAGCAAGAATTAGATCAAGCAGCTAAATTATTGCAAGAGGGTGCCTTGGTCGCTTTTCCAACCGAAACAGTTTATGGGCTGGGTGCACGTTGTGATCAACAAGATGTGGTTAGCCAAGTCTATGAGGTCAAAGGACGCCCTTCGGATAATCCTTTAATTGTGCATGTATATAGTCAAGCACAAGTTGCAGACATTGTTGAAGAAATATCTCCCTTAGCTCAATCTTTGATGGATCATTTTTGGCCAGGACCTTTAACGATTATTTTGCCTGTAAAAAAAGGGAAAGTAGCGCCTAAAGTGACAGGTGGGAAACAAACTGTCGCTGTTCGAATGCCTAATAATTCACTTTGTCTGGAACTATTAGAACGAGTAGGGGTTCCACTAGTAGGACCATCTGCTAATTTGTCTGGTAAACCAAGCCCAACTCAACTTAACCATGTTTTACATGACTTTAATGGTAAGATAGCCGGTGTTGTTGCAGCGGATAGTCGGTTAACTCAAATTGGTGTGGAGTCAACCGTGGTATACCCTCATAATGGTCATGTGGATATCCTAAGACCTGGAATTATTGAAGCAAGCCAGATTGAACAGATACTCAAAGTAGAGGTTCGAGTTTTATCTACTCAGCAGCAGTTGGAAAATCAAGAAGTGGCGTCTCCTGGGGTGAAATATCGCCATTATGCTCCTAAACAACCTGTTTATTTGATCTCAGCTAATTATGATTTAAGAAAATGGCAAGAACTACTTGATCAAGCAAAGGGTAAGATTGCTTTGATGGTTCAAGATGATTTGGGTCTGCAATTAGTGAATCATCCGAAGGTGGTTAAGATCTATTCTTTAGGAGAAAAAGGGGATACCGCTTATGCGACTCGGCATTTATATGATGGGCTTCGACAGTTAGAAGACAGCCCTGCAGACTATATTTACCTCCAATCATTAGAAAATGATAAAAAATCGAAAGCCTTTACAAATAGAGCTTTGAAAGCGTCAACAAGTGTGCTATAATTCATCCATAAAGAATTATGATTTCAACGGGAGGTATGACGCTATGTCACAAAACAATAAAGTTGTATTTGATTTGATTGAAAAGGAAAGAAAACGCCAATTGGATGGGATTGAACTAATCGCTTCTGAAAACTACATTTCAGAAGATGTTCAAAAAGCTCAAGGGTCAATTCTTTCAAATAAATATGCTGAAGGCTATCCTGGTAAACGCTATTATGGTGGTTGTGAATTCGTTGACCAAATTGAACAGTTAGCAATTGATCGAGCTAAAGAAATTTTTGGTGCGGTTTATGCGAACGTTCAACCACACTCTGGTTCTTCTGCTAACTTGGCTGTTTATCGTGCCTTTTTACAACCTGGAGATAAAGTATTAGGGATGGATCTTTCCCAAGGTGGACATTTAACTCATGGTTCTCCAGCAAACTTCTCAGGTCAGTCCTATACAATGCTTGCTTACGGATTGGATGAGAACGAACAATTAAATTATGCACAACTTGAAGAAATCGCCCGTTCTGAAAAACCTAAAATGATTATTGCGGGTGCTTCTGCCTATTCTAAAATCATTGATTTTGAACGAATTAGTAAAGTCGCTAAAGAAGTTGGTGCTATATTCATGGTTGATATGGCGCATATTGCAGGACTCGTTGCAGCTGGCCTGCATCCAAACCCAGTACCCGTTGCTGATGTTGTGACTACCACGACTCATAAGACTTTAAGGGGTCCAAGAGGTGGAATGATCTTGACAGCTCACGAGGAATATGCTAAAAAATTAAATAGTGCTATTTTCCCAGGAATTCAAGGCGGACCGCTTGAGCATGTGATTGCAGGTAAAGCAGTTGCTCTGGGTGAGGTTTTAGATCCTTCCTTTAAAGATTATGCACAACAAATTATTAAAAATGCAGCTGCTATGGCGGAAGTATTTAAGAATAGTGAATTAAGGGTTATTTCTGGTGGGACAGAAAATCATGTATTTTTACTTGATTTAAATGCGCTAGATGTGTCTGGTAAATGGGCTCAAGAACGTTTAGAAAAAGTGGCAATCACAGTTAATAAGAACTCTATTCCTAATGATCAACGTTCCTTCGTTCAAACTTCTGGAATCCGTGTGGGTACACCTGCTATAACTACTCGTGGCTTGAAAGAAGACGAGGCTAGACATATTGCAGATCTTATTATTCGTGCCTTAAAAGCGGATGAATCTGAATTACCTGCATTGCGTGAGGAAGCTATCTCTATTGTTGCCGGAAAACCTTTTAATGCTTATCAAAACTAATTTATTATTATAGGAGGAATTATTTTGGCAAAATTTACGGTAGTAGACCATCCATTAATTCAACACAAGTTAACGATTATTCGAAATAAAAACACTTCTACAAAGGTTTTCCGTGAGGTGACCGAAGAAATCGCCATGTTGATGGCTTATGAAATTACACGTGATTTACCGCTTGAAGATGTTGAAATTGAAACACCTTTAATAAAAACAACTCAAAAACAAATTGCTGGTAAAAAATTAGCAATTGTTCCAATTTTAAGAGCAGGGTTGGGGATGGTCGATGGGATTAATCGTTTGATTCCTGCTGCAAGAATTGGGCATATTGGACTCTACCGTGAACATGAAACGCTAAGAATTGTTGAGTATTTTGCTAAGCTTCCTCAAGATATTGATGAAAGACGAGTATTTGTAGTGGATCCTATGCTAGCAACTGGTGGATCATCGGTAGCGGCATTAACACTATTGACTGAAAAATATGGTGTGGATCCTCATCAAATTACTTTTGTCTGCTTAGTTGCTGCTCCAGAAGGTGTTAAAGTGGTTCAAGAAGCTTTTCCAATGGTTGATATTTATACAGCGGCCTTGGATGAAAAGCTTGATGAAAACTCTTATATCTTACCTGGTTTAGGAGATGCTGGCGATCGAATCTTTGGAACTAAATAATTTTATAGAGAATGATGAATATGAGTATGGGAGGTTGTAGCATTTTGCTACAACCTCTTTTATACTATATAGGACTTGTTTAATTTATAATCAAGGGGGCAGTTAGATTGTGGCACGGTTTTTATAAAAAAGAGTTAAGTATTAGGCGAAAACTGATTAAAGATTATCAGAAAAAGGATATTCCAATCCCCGTTGTTTTGCCGGAATTGAATGCGGATCAAATGATTGAAAATTATCTTTTTAATTATCATTTGCCTTTAGGAGTGGCGCTTCATTTTGAAATCAATGACAGTCCGTATGTGATTCCAATGGCTATTGAAGAACCATCGGTCATTGCAGCTGCTAGTAATGGTGCTAAATTATTAGGAAATATCGAGAGTCGCATTGTTAATAGACACTTAATTGGACAGATTATTGTTATGCAGGTAACCTTAGATCGTGCTAAAGAATTATTAAAACTCTATCGTTCACAGTGGCTAAATTATGCAAGGGAAGTAAGTCGGGATATTGTTTCTTATGGTGGAGGACCACTTGATTTGTATATTAAAGAAGACCAAGGAACGGATTGCGTTTGCTTTTGCTTAAGCTTTGATCCCGTGGACGCTATGGGCGCCAACTCAATTAATTCATGCTTAGAGACACTAGCGCCTCAAATTGTTGAAGCTTGTCAGGGAAAATTGTTAACGGCTATTTTATCGAATTATTCTCCTGATTCTTATGTAGATGTTTCAGCCTCAATTCCAATAAATCGATTGTCTAAGGATTCGATGAAAGCTCGTAATATTGCTCAAGCGATTGTTGAACTTAGTGATTATGCTCAAGTAGATGTTTATCGTGCTGTAACCCATAATAAAGGAATTATGAATGGCGTTGATGCGGTTCTAATGGCAACTGGAAATGATTGGCGAGCTGTTGAAGCGGGCGTTCATGCATTTGCAAGTCGGTCAGGCTGTTATCGCGGATTGAGTCAATGGGTTTTAAAAGAAAATCAATCTGAACTTAAGGGAACAATGCGGATTCCTTTGCAAGTTGCAACAGTTGGTGGGAGCTTATCTAGCCATCCACAGGCCCAATGGTCATTAGCTCTGTTGGGACATCCTCGAGCTAAAGAATTGGCAGAAATAATCGCTGCAGTTGGCTTAGCGCAAAATTTTGCGGCATTAAGGGCCTTAGTGACAGACGGAATTCAAAAAGGACACATGCCTTTACAAGCACGGTCTTTAGCTATGCAAGCGGGAGCTGTTGGATCTGAAGTGGGACTTTTATCTCAACAATTAGTTCAAGAAAATAATTATCAGTTGAGTCGAGCAAAAGAATTGCTAGACAAAATCCGATATTCATCTGATAATATAAGCGAAGATTAACTGAAGGAGGTTTTTTATTGAAAACAAAAGTAGGGATTGATCGAATTCATTTCTACCTTCCTCCCAAATATGTAGATATGGGATTATTAGCTGAGGCAAGGGGGGTAGACCCAAATAAGTATTTAATCGGAATTGGTCAGGAAAAGATGGCTGTGACAGATGCAACAATCGATATTGTAAGTATGGGGCTAAATGCAGCTTATCCAATTATTCAAGAAGAAGATAAAGACTTGATTGATCAAGTGATTTTTGCGACAGAATCGGCCTTTGACTATTCCAAAGCGGCAGCCACTTACTTGCATGAATCCCTAGGAATTCATGCATTTGCTAAGTCTTACGAGATTAAAGAGGCATGCTACGGAGCCACAGCCGCTTTACAAATTGCGTGTGATTACGTTCGGTTAAGGCCTGAACGAAAAGTGTTAGTTGTGGCTTCAGATATTGCTCGCTACGGTTTGGCTACTGGAGGAGAACCCACACAAGGAGCAGGGGCTATAGCCATGCTTATTAGTAAAAACCCGAGTGTCCTTGCTTTGGAAGAAGATTCAATTAGTCTGACAGATAATCAGTATGATTTCTGGCGGCCGGATTATTTAGACTATCCCTTGGTAGAAGGAAAATTTTCAACGCAGTTATATAATCAGTGCTTTATCAAAATAATGGAAGAGGCTGCTAATAAGCACCTAGATCTCTTTGACACTTTAAAGGGTCTGTGTTTCCATCTGCCTTTTTCTAAAATGGGGAAAAAAGCTTTACAAGCATATCAAGATTATTTGAACTCTAAAGAAGGCTCTCTTGATCCAAAGGTTGTACTTGCTTTCAATCGTTGGTTAGAAGTCTATCCTGATTTAATCCAAATAGGTAAACAAGTTGGGAATATCTACACAGGATCCTTATATCTAGGTTTAATTTCATTGCTAGTAAATGGCACTGCTTTAAATGCTGGAGATAAGTTAGGCCTCTTCTCTTATGGATCAGGTGCGGTGGCTGAGTTGCTTGTTGGTCAATTACAAGTAGACTATCGAAAAGCTTTGAAGTTAGAGGATTTAAATAAGCGCTTAGCCCAGCGTCAAGAGCTGTCGATTGAAGAATATGAAATGATTTTTTCAGAAAAATTACCAAATGATGGCAAGACGCATTTGTTAGAACCAAGTGTTTTGCCTGGAGACTTTTATCTTACAAAAATCGATGGGCATCGACGCTACTATCAACAATATAAAACTCAAACAGATTAATGGTAAATTGTCAAAGAGATTCTAGAGTCTCTTTGACGATTTTTATTTTTTGTTTTATCTTTGCTTTTATTTATGCTATGATGTAAAAGAACTAGAGAGGGTGTTTGGATGTCAGCAGTATTTAATGGTATGGCAGTGCTATTAATTCGACTTTTATTCCTGTTGATCTCTTATTACTTAATGAGCAAAATCGATTGGCGAAAAATCCTTCACCCAAGATATGTGAATTTGGATGTTTATCTAGCTTTGATGGCATCATTTGCATTAGCTTATTTAGCTAGTTCTTTCTTTATTACAATCATTGAAATATTGCAATCGATCTTATTGGCTTTATTTCTCTAATCATATGATTGGGTGATCGTCTACTCCAAAACGATCATTCTTAAAAGGGGATTAATTTTAATCATGGAAGAAATCATTGTACAAGGTGGTAACCGTTTGGAGGGTACAGTTCGTGTAGAGGGTGCTAAGAATGCCGTATTACCCATTCTAGCAGCTTCCATTTTGGCGTCTTCTGGAAAGACCGTATTAGAAAATGTACCAGTTTTGTCCGATGTGTTTACGATGGTAGAACTTTTAAAAACGATTAATGTTTCAGTAGATTTTGAAACACAATCTAATCAAATGCAACTTGACGCTAGTGGATCTGTAAAAACAACCGCAGATTATGATTTTGTAAGTAAAATGCGTGCCTCTATTGTTGTGATGGGGCCTATGTTAGCTCGATACGGACATGCGAAGGTAGCAATGCCTGGAGGGTGTGCCATTGGGACTCGGCCTATTGATTTACACTTAAAAGGCTTTGAAGCAATGGGCGCAAAGATTTGTACAACGGCAGGTTATGTTGAAGCATTCTGTGACCAATTGATTGGCACAACGATCTATTTAGACTTTCCAAGTGTAGGGGCAACTGAGAATATTATGATGGCTGCAACCTTAGCTAAGGGAGAGACAGTCATTGAAAATGTGGCAAGAGAACCTGAAATTGTTGATTTGGCAAACTTTTTGAATAAAATGGGTGCCAAGGTTACAGGGGCTGGAACCGAAACAATTCGTATTAAGGGTGTTGAACAGTTACACGCTTGTAATCATGAAATTATCTATGATCGAATTGAGGCCGGTACTTTTATGGTGGCTGCTGCCGTTACTCAAGGAAATGTTTTAATTCAAGGAGCTATCATTGAACACAATAAGCCATTAATTAATAAACTTAAAGAAATGGGCGTAGTGTTTAAGGAAGAGTATGGAGGGTTGAGAGTGATTGGCCCTGCAAGGCTAAAAGCGACGGACGTGAAGACGATGCCATATCCCGGATTTCCAACTGACATGCAAGCCCAAATGTCAATCGCACAATTGATGGCAGATGGGGACTCTGTATTGACAGAGACTGTATTTGAAAATCGTTTTATGCATTTTGAAGAATTAAGAAGAATGTCGGCAAATTTGAAAATTGAACGACAAACT
Organism: Facklamia hominis CCUG 36813; assembly: GCF_000301035.1. Classification (GTDB taxonomy): domain Bacteria; phylum Bacillota; class Bacilli; order Lactobacillales; family Aerococcaceae; genus Facklamia; species Facklamia hominis. The sequence continues at coordinate 78,950 of NZ_JH932292.1, forward strand.
GTTGTTATGTATGGTCCAGCTGATTTATCTGGAGCTCAGGTGAAAGCGACAGATTTACGATCAGCAGCAGCCTTAATCATAGCTGGTTTAGTAGCTAAAGGGCTAACTCGCGTATCTGAACTTAAGTATTTAGATCGTGGTTATTACCGTTTTCATGAAAAGTTAGCTAACTTAGGGGCTAATATAGAACGTGTGAATATTCAACCTATTAAAATTTCGACGCCAAGCGCTTATAAAGCGGTATTGGTTTAGTTTAAAGAGGTTTTAAAATGGCACGAGATATTGGGATTGATTTAGGTACTGTAAATGTTTTGATTTATCTTAAAGGACGTGGCATTGTTTTAAATGAACCTGCAATGATTGCTTATGATAAGGATCGTAAAGAAGTTTTAGCGGTTGGGAGTCAGGCTTTTGAAATGCGTGGAAGAGCGCCTGAGTCAATTGAAGTGGTGCAACCCCTAAAGGGTGGAGTTATCGCTGATTATGATCTAACAGAAGCTATGCTATCCTTATTTTTTAAAAAATTACAGATTAGACATGGACTTTTTCCTGTGAACGTTCTTGTATCGATACCTAGTTCAATTAGTGAAATTGAAAGGCTCTCTCTGTTTGAAGCCGTTGAGAAAGTATCAAAAGGAAATATTGAATTTGAATATGAACCATATGTTGCAGCGGTGGGAGCTGGGCAAGACGTTCTATCGCCAAAAGGCTCAATGGTTATTGATATTGGTGGTGGGACAACCGATGTAGCAATTCTCACTTCTGGAAATATGTTATATTCTGACTCAAGGAAATTAGCAGGGGATGATTTAGATGAAGCAATTCAGTTATATTTAAAAGAGACCTTCCAGTTGTTAGTAGGTCTTCAGTCTGTTGAACGCATAAAAAAAGATCTTGCTTCTGCACTTTTTCAGACTGGAGAAAGTAATTTGATGGCTGAAATAAAAGGTAGAGACCTGTTAACAGGTTTGCCACGAGCAATGAATATTCATACTAATGATCTTTTATCAGTCGTTGAAGAATGGACCGAACAGATTGCAGAGATTGCTAGAGGGGTATTAGAACAAGCTCCACCTGAAATTATGTCGGATATTCATGATCAAGGTATTTTATTAACTGGAGGCGGGGCGCTCGTTCGTGATATTGAAACGTACTTAAGTGATTATCTTCAAGTAACAGTCATGTCAACGGATCAGCCTATGAATGCTGTGGCTCTTGGAACAGGAACTGTATTGGAATGGATTTCATCTGGCAAGGTGATACCATCCTCTAAAAACAAATGGAATAATAAAAAAGAAAACTTGCTAATACGTTTTTTTAAACGGTTATTTGTCTAAAGGAGTCGGATAGGATGGATGAACAAAGTTACTTAACTTACCCTATATGGAAGCAGCTTGCTAAAACTGTATTGAAATTTATCTTATTTTTACTTGTCTTAATAGTGGTTGTTATAATAGGACTTGTTATAGGATATACATTGATCGGTAAGGGATCATTTTGGGAAGTGTTTAATCAAGAAACCTGGCTCCATATTTTAGACTTTTTGAAGGCGTAGTTTGAACCTCTCTTTAATAATGAGAATTCGGCCTTTTGATGAGGAAGGAGAGGGATATGAGCGGAGATGGTTTTCACCTTTGGGAATGTTTGTTGTATTTGTGGCCAATAGCCAACATATATATCATTGAGCGCTATTTTAAAAATTATTTAAAATTCTCACCGAATTGGCCACTATCATTGGGCTTAGTTTTAATTCCATTGTGGTTGGTACTAATCTATTCTTTCGGTTATCTTATTTTCCAACTTAATATACTTCCCATAATTATTCTCTTGACCGCTTTTTCAGTGGGGGTTTATTTATCGGAAACGATAAGGAATTATCGGCAGTTTTTTTGGAAAGATCATTATCTAAAAATTACTGAAATTATATTTATGTTGTTATCTGTTCATTTATTTTCGCTTCTCTTGTTAAGATGGTGGGTGTTTTTCTTTTGATTTAAAAAGCTATAAATATCATTTAAGAAATTAATAATGGATTTTAAGGTCTCCTTTTAAAAAAGGAGACCCTTTTTTTGATAAAAAGTGGTAAAAAAGTGGTGAAAAGTGGGGGGATGTGGTAGAATATAAATAACTTAAGCAAAGTGGGTGATTAAACGGTGCTAATTGGTGAATATCAACACAATATTGATAGTAAAGGTCGTTTAATTATGCCCGCAAAGTTTCGTGGGGACTTAGGGGAGCGATTCATTGTGACCCGAGGTCTAGATGGATGCTTAAGTGGTTATCCGATGGCTTCATGGGATATAATTCAAGAAAAATTAAGACAATTACCGTTAGCAAAACGGGATGCGCGTAAATTTACTCGTTTTTTCTACTCAGCTGCCACTGAAGTAGAGTTAGATAAGCAAGGAAGAATTAATCTTCCTCAAACACTCATTGACTTTGCACAGATCGATAAGGAATGTCGTGTGATTGGCGTATCAGACCATATCGAGATTTGGAGTAGTGCACAGTGGGAATCCTTTGCACAGGATGCACAGGACAATTATGAGGACATAGCGGAGGATTTAATTGATTTTGGTTTTTAAAGGTTGACTAGGAGGTGACTGGGTGTTTGAGCATAAAACTGTTCTACTTGAGGAGACGATTAATGGTTTAGCTGTCAATCCTGACGGAGTATATGTTGACTGTACTCTGGGAGGAGGCGGGCATGCAGAATATCTCTTAACAAAATTAGGAACTAAAGGGCATCTTTATGCTTTTGATCAAGATCAACAAGCATTGGAATATGTTCAAAAAAAATTAAAGAAATATATTGAACAAGACCAATTAACCCTGATTCAGTCTAACTTTCGTTCGATTAAGTCAGCTTTAAATGAAAAAGGTATATCGGTAGTTGATGGGATTTATTATGATCTTGGTGTTTCATCTCCTCAGTTTGATCAAGCAGATAGGGGATTTTCTTATCGAATGGATGCTAGGCTAGATATGCGTATGAATCGCCAACAAAGTCTTTCGGCTTTTGAAGTTGTGAATGAATGGAATTATGATGATCTAGTGCGGATTATTTATCGATATGGTGAGGAAAAGTTTGCTAAAAGGATTGCTCGTCGTATAGAGGCACAACGTAAAGTGCAAGCGATTGAAACGACCGGTCAGCTTGCTGAGCTTGTTAAAGAAGCGATTCCGGCTGCTACAAGACGTTCTGGGGGTCACCCCGCAAAACGCACTTTTCAGGCGATTCGTATTGCGGTCAATGATGAGTTAATGGCCCTCGAAGAGTCGTTGGATCAGGGACTCAGCTTATTAAGTCAACATGGAAGATTGGCGGTAATTAGTTTTCATTCTTTAGAGGATCGCCTAGTAAAACAGATGTTTAAACAAGTATCATCGGTGCCTGAGACTCCAAGAAATCTGCCGATATTAACGCAGCAAGAAGCAGAGTATCGATTGGTAAATCGTAAACCGATTGTTGCTGATGCAATAGAGTTAGCTGAAAATCGGCGAGCTCATTCTGCAAAGTTAAGAATTATTGAACGGGTGCGTTCTGTTAATTAGAGTAAGAAAGGAAAATGAGAATGGATTCATCAGCTAGAAATCAGCTCAAACATTTAAATCAAGGTCAGCGGTCTACTAGAGATGGATCATTTTTTACATCTTCATTTGATGGCTCTGCTGTAAAGCAACTAGATATAGAACCGCTTGAACAAGAGACGGTTGTTACAGAGACTCATTCTATACCGAAAAATGGCATCAATTTATCAAGGCTTGTCTTTTCTTTATTAGTTATCTCAAGTCTATTGTTGGCTTTTTTGAGTTTATACTTTATGTGGCAAAAACAAAGTGTTCATGCTGAGCTCCTTCAGATTCAAAGTGAGCAAGAAGACCAATTAAAGGAAATGGACATATTATTAAATAATATTGCTCAAAATTTTGACTATCAAAAAATAAAAGAAATTGCAGAGGAAAATGGGATGCAACAATCACCAGATCGTGTGAGGGAAATTGACTAATGAAGCAAATAAAATATAAAGAAAACTTAGAGAATTCACGAAATAATGTGATTATTTTTATGGCAATTGTTGTAGTGGCAATTATTGTCTTATTAGGACGTTATGCTCAATTAGCTCTTGTTAAGAAAGTAAATCAAGTTGACCTAACCCAACTCAATCAATCAGTACCTAATAGAAGTAGTATCGAACTAGCGAGAAGAGGCAATCTTTATGACCATAAAGGACAGCCTATAGCCATGGATACTACTTCTTATTCTATTTATGCTGTTTTAAAGGGGGATTGGGCTGAAGGAAAGATCGTTAAAGACTACGAAAAGACCGCTCAAGTCTTGTCTAACTATTTAGACTTGAGTCCAGAAGAAATATTAGCTTATTTACAAACTCCTAATGTTGATCAAGTTGAGTTTGGTAGTGCAGGAGCAAAGTTGAGCCCCCAAACCAAGGAAGCTATTGAAAATCAAGATTTAAGTGGAATTGGTTTTCATTCAGAAACTAGCCGAATGTATATTAATGATTTTTATGCTTCACATTTAATTGGCTATGTTAAAAAAGTTCAAGAGATGGATCCACATCAAGTTATTTTTAAAGGAGAATCTGGTATTGAAGCGGCTTATGATGAATGGCTAAGTGGTGAAAACCAAATGGGTCCAAACAACTATCCGGTGGGACAAGACATCTATCTAACACTAGATCATCGTCTACAAAATGGCTTAGAAGATATTTTACAAGATATCTATAGGCGTTATCAGCCAAAGCAAGTTGGTGCCTATCTGGTAGAAGTGAAATCAGGGAAACTTTTAGCGGCTGGTCAAAGACCTTCATTTAATTTAAATACCAAAGAAGGAATTGATGATTTGTGGCAAAATTTGATGGTTGAAGCGGCTTATGAACCAGGATCGACTATCAAGATTTTAACAATGGCGGAAGCGATCGATCAGGGTGTCATTAAAGAAAATGATGCCTTTAAATCTGGAAGTGTCGAAGTGTATAATTATACTGTTAGGGATTATAATAAATACGGTTGGGGTTGGTTGAATTTTGATGAAGGATTAATCCACTCTTCAAACGTAGGTATGGTAGAATTAGTGAAACGAATGGGTGATGATAATTGGGTTACCTCGTTAAGAAAAATGGGGTTTGGAACGACTACAGCCAGTCGATTACCCAATGAAACAACCGGAAACCTTGATTTTTCAAATCCTGTTTCTCGAATCATGTCGGGATTTGGACAAGGTTTTTCCGCAACTCCTATTCAATTAATGCAGGCTTTTACGAGTATTGCTAATCAAGGAGAAATGGTTAAAATTCAGTATATTGAACATGTAGCCAATCAAAGTTATAAGCGCCAAGTATTAGGACAAGCTTTCTCTCATGAAGCAGCAAATCATGTTTTAAAAGTAATGGAAGAAGCGGTTAGTTCTAAACATGGTACAGGCCAGGCATTTAAAAGAAGCGACCTACGTGTTGCTGCTAAAACAGGGACTGCTGAAATAGCTGATCCTAATAGTCAAGGGTACTTACAGGGGAAAAATGATTATTATTTTTCAGTGGTGAGCTTTTTTCCTGCAGAATCCCCTCAATATATGGTCTATATTTTTGTAAAACAACCTCAACAAATGGCTGGAAAATCAGGTACTCAAATTGTATCAGAAGTCTTCCATCCTTTGGTTGATGCAGTTATGATAAATCATTAAGAAAGGATGACTTACATGTATATTCAGGAACTGATTGATTCCTTGGTTAATTACCATTGTTTAACTGAAGTATTTTTTACGGGAGAGATTTTGAGTGTTGTCAATGATAGCCGCGAGGCCAATGTTTCAAGTGCTTTTATAGCTATTCGGGGTGAACATTTTGATGGTCACCAGGCGGTCGACGAATTAATTCAAAAGCGCATTCCCTTAATTATTTTAGAAGAAGCGACAGAAGAGCAAATAAAAGAAGCGCGGTTTAATGGTACTTGTTTAGTTAAAGTCATCTCAACGGATCGAGCCCAGGCTATTTTAGCAAGTCGTTTTTATGATCAGCCTTCAGAAAAACTAGATATTATCGCTGTAACAGGAACAAACGGAAAAACAACGACGAGTAATATGATTTCTTATATGTTAGAAGTGCTTGGCCATAAAACTGGAATGATTGGAACCATCCATTATAAGGTGGCAGATCAGTATTTCCCAGCAGTAAATACCACACCAAACTCGCTGAAGATGCAAAAACTGTTTAGTGAGATGTTAGACGCTGGTTGTCAAGATGCGGTGATTGAAGCCTCTTCGCATGCCTTAGTTTTAGGCCGTCTGTGGCAAACTCAAGTAGACTGTGCTATTTTTACTAATTTAACCAGAGAGCATTTAGATTTCCATAAGACAATGGATAATTATGCAAACGCAAAAAGCTTGCTTTTTGCACAACTGGGTCAATCGTTTAAAAATCACAAAGCCAAGTTAGCGATTGTCAATCAAGATGATCACTATGCGAAGGTGATGTATCAGGCAACTGGGGCTGCTCTGGCAACTTATTCCATGATTGATCCAAGCGCAACTGCTTATGCTGATGATATTCAATCATCAAATGGGGTTATGAATTTTAGTTTGCATTATAAAGGAGAACGGTATCCGGTATCTTTAAATATGCTAGGACACTATAATGTTATGAATTATATGGCTGCATTTTTATGCTTGAAATTATACTATGGTTATTCAACCACCGATATTTTGTCGGCAACTAAACAATTTCCAGGTGTGAGTGGTCGGATGCAAGTGATTAATGAAGGTCAACCCTACACAGTTGTCGTAGATTTTGCACATACTGGTGATGCTTTACAAAAAGTTATTGAAGAATTGCGTCCGCATACCAAAGGTCGACTAAGAGTATTGTTTGGTCATTCGGGCGGTAATCGGGATTCTGCTGCAAGGCCAGGACTAGGTGATATCTTATTTACTTACGCTGATGAAATTTATTTTACAGCGGATAACCCACGTCATGAACCCGTTGATAAAATTGTCAGTGAAATGGTAGCTGATCATGATGAGATTCCGTATCATCTTATTGAAAAACGTGAAGAGGCAATTGAAAAAATGTTGCTAGATGCGAACGTTGATGATGTACTACTTTTTGCTGGAAAAGGGGGAGAAAGTTATCAGGTTTTGGGAGATGACTACGTTCCATATAATGAGGCTGAAGTGGTAATCGAGACGGTTCGTCGTTTGATGCATGAATAAAGGAGGAATAGTATGGTTGTATTTTTAGCATTTGTTGTTGCTGGATTATTAAGTGTAATAATCACTCCTGTTTTTATGGCGTACTTTACTAGAAAGAAAATTGGTCAGACTACGCGTGAAGAAGGCCCGAAGTGGCATCAAGTAAAAACAGGGACACCTACTATGGGAGGTACTGTTTTTGTTTTGGTAAGCTGTCTTGTATATCTTATCTTTGCTTTAATTTTAAAACTTCCTTTAGGAAAAGTATTAATTATTTTATTAAATTTCTTATTATTTGCAGCTATTGGTTTTGTGGATGATTTTCTGTCGATTTTTCATCATCAAAATGAAGGGCTGAAGCCAAAACAAAAATTTTTAGCTCAATTAGCTTTTTCAGCATTAATTATGTTGATGATCTATTTTATTAAGTGGACAGTCTATATTCCTTTGCTTGGATGGCAAATTGATCACTGGCTCTTTTTGGCAATTTTTATCTTTATTTGGATCACAGGTTTTTCCAATGCGGTTAATTTAACTGATGGGTTAGATGGGTTAGCTACAGGGTTAAATATTATCGCTTATACTTCCTATTTCTATTTAGCGCAAAAACAATCTGAACCAGTGATTGCTTTATTCTGTATGATTGTAGTGGGGAGTTTATTAGGTTTTCTATTTTTTAATCATAAACCAGCAAAAATTTTTATGGGTGATGTTGGTTCTCTAGCTCTTGGAGCTGGATTGGCGCTTATTTCGGTCCTACTATCCAATCCTTGGTCTTTGTTAATCATCGGTTTGGTTTTTGTAATTGAGACTGCTTCCGTAATTCTACAAGTGGCTTCTTTTAAGTTGACCGGTAAGCGTATTTTTAAGATGAGTCCGATTCATCATCATTTTGAAATGAGCGGATGGTCGGAAGAAAAAGTTGTCCTCGTATTTTGGTTGACAGGATTGATTAGTAGTTTGATCTATTTTTCAATTTTTTTCTGATTTATTAGTAAAGAGAGTGATAGAATGATTAATTGGCAAAGTACTTCCCGAGTTTTGGTGTTAGGTTATGGCATCTCAAGTAAAAGTGTGATTGAACTATTGATTAAGAAAGGAATACGGGTTCGTTTAAACAATCAATCTGACTTGTCGAAGGATGAGTCTGTAATAAGATTAAAACAAAAGGGTGTTGAAGTCATTGATGGGGGGCATCCTTTAAGTGTTTTAGATGGGATTGATTGGATTGTAAAAAGTCCAATTATTCCATATGAATTACCTTTAATTCAGGAAGCACTGCAGCAAAATATTCCAATTTACACAGATGTAGAATTAGCTTACCAGCTTAATCAGTCTGAACTTATTGCTGTTACTGGCTCAAATGGAAAGACAACAACGGTTTCTTTAATTCAAAAAATCTTAGATCAAGGACTTGAGGGTAATAGTTACGCAGCGGGAAATATTGGAATTCCGGCTATTGATGTTGTGCAAAAGGCTAAAGCTGTTGACCAAGTCGTCATGGAATTATCTAGTTTTCAGTTATTGGGGATCGATCAATTAAGACCTCATATCGCTGTTTTTACTAATATTTATGAAGCGCACCTTGATTATCATAAGACACGTCAAGCGTATATAGAGGCTAAGTTGAATTTGATTAGAAATTTAACGAGCCAAGATTACTTAGTGTATAATGCCGATCAGGAAGAGTTGGCTTCCTATTTTGAAGATTGTCCTGCCAGAAAAGTTCCTTTTTCTAGAAAATTGGTTATTAAAGAAGGTGCTTATTGTTTAAATGGCTATGTGTATTTTCAAGATAAAAAAATTATGAAACTTGAAGAAATTCCACTTCCAGGAGAACATAATGTAGAAAATGTTTTAGCAGCGGTGGCAGTAGCGTGTATTGAAAACGTTAATCCTGAAATCATTCGTACTGTGGTAATGAACTTTGAAGGGATTGCTCATCGAATTCAGTGGGTAGGAAATTATCATAAAGCTGATTTTTATAATGATTCTAAGGCGACGAATCCGTTAGCAAGTTTAACTGCTTTAAGAAGTTTTAAAGATCGAGATATTGTATATTTTGCAGGAGGATTAGATCGCGGAAATGACTTTCAAGAATTGGAAGAAGAATTTAAGAAAGTTAAAGCAGCTTATTTATTTGGACAATCTGCAAAAAAAATATATACTCATTTAAAAGTGGCAGAAGTCCCAATAATTTTTTTGGCGGATACGCTTGAACAAGCATTTAAGGCATTTTATGATTATCCTTTAGAAGATGAAGTAGTTTTGTTCTCGCCTGCTTGCGCATCTTGGGATCAGTATCCAAACTATGAGGTGCGAGGAAAGGCATTCTGTGAATTAGTTAAGGGCTATTTAGAGGAGAAGGAGAAAAATGAAAGAAATTAAGCGCATTATTTTTTCTGGAGGAGGAACTGGAGGACATATTTATCCAGCGATGGCCTTATATCGACGAATGAAAGAGAAAAATCCTGAGCTTGAAGTTCTTTATATTGGAACAAAACGTGGCTTGGAATCATCGATTGTTCCTAAGGCAGGCTTGAACTTTGCCTCAATTGAAATTGAAGGAATCAAGCGATCCCTTTCACTAGAAAATTTGCTCGTTGCTTATAAAATGTTAGTGGCTACTCATAAAGCAAAAAAAATTATCCGGGAATTTAACCCTGATGTTGTTGTTGGAACGGGGGGGTACGTCTGTGGCCCGGTTATTCTTGCGGCCAGTCGTTTGGGAATTCCAACCTTAATCCATGAACAAAATTCGATTGCTGGCATTACAAATAAGTTTTTAGCTCGATTTGTTGATAAGATTGCCATCTGTTTTGATGATGTTAGAAAAGACTTCAAAAAATATACTAATAAAATTCAACTGACGGGAAATCCAAGAGGACAAGAAGCTTGTCAAATTAAGAGTGATTCCTTGATTCTTTCTAGAGAGTTTGATTTAGATAATTCTAAAAGAACGCTACTTATTTTTGGTGGTTCAAGAGGAGCGCCAGCAATTAATCAAGCTGCTTTAGAAGGAATCGATCATTGGTTAAAGACTGATTATCAAGTGATAATCGTGACAGGAAGAGATCATTATTCCAGGATGGACCCCCAAAAATTAGATGAGATCAATTCAAGTACAAATGTACGAGTTCTACCTTATATTGACAATATGCCAGAGCTGTTTCCAGTGATCGATTTAGTCGTTTGTCGAGCTGGTGCTACTACGCTAACAGAACTAACAGCCCTTTCTTTACCAAGTATATTAATACCTAGCCCCTATGTAACTGCTAATCATCAAGAAGCTAATGCACAGTCCTTAGTAAAAGAATCAGCAGCTGAGATGATTTTAGAGAAGGATTTGAATCATGAACGTTTAGAGGAAAAGGTTGATCGATTAATGCATGACGGTGTTTCTTTAGATAGCATGAGTAAAAATGCTGCTAGATTAGGAATTCGTGATGCAAGCGATCGGATTATTAAATTATTGGAAAATATAAAGGATTAATAAATATAGTGGAGGAGAATAATGGTTAATTATCGTTTGAATCCAAGTTTAAAGAATAATTATCAACATCAACGAGAAATTATTGATCAACGAAAGTATCAACCGATTTCTGCTCCTATAGGAAATTATCGTTTGGATGCGAAGGGGAATCCAATTCTTCCCAAAAATGTTCTGATGGATGATCGAGATTTATCGGATGTTGTACCAGGAAATGTATATCCAATGCGGAATAATTGGGATTTCCAAACTGCTTCAAAAAGAGTATCGAACACCGAACCGTTTGTTAGAAACTATAAAAACTCTTTCTCAAGTTCAAGAAATAGCTCATTATCAATTCGTAGAAAGCAGGTTCCATCTACTCAATCATATATGAACGGGTTAAAAAAGGGTCTTCCAATAGGATGGCACAAAATAGCCCTGGGATTAGTTTTGGTTTATGCCGTAATGATTTGGTCAGGTTGGGAAATTCTACCCTTTAATAAAATAAATCAAGTGCGAGTTGTCGGTAATCAAGCAGTCAGTGCACAAAGTATTCTTGAAGGTGTTCAATGGGATCCTTTTGCTAAAGCAAAACCTTTTTTAAAAAGAAGGCCTGAGATTGAAAGCTTTATTCGTCAGATGAATCCGGTTGTAGCAGATGTAAAAATTGAAAGACCTGATTGGACAGGTATTAACTTTGAGGTTAAGGAATATCAACCTGTTGCTTTTGTTAAAACTGATTCTGGGACCTTTCCCTTTTATAGTTCAGGGGAAGTTTTGGAAGATCAAACTTCTTCTTTGGCTTCAATGGTTGATCAATTGCCTTTAATTGATTTGTCCTTTGATAAGGAGCATCTTAAGGAGCTCGGTCAAGCCTTATCAACTTTGGATCCAAAGGTCTTGTTAGAAGTTGATTCAGTGGCTCCATCATCGGATCCACAAAAAACAACGCATGTTGAATTGAAAATGAAAGATGGGAATATTGTTAAAGCGATTATCCCAACTTTAGCGGAGAAAATGGCATTTTATCCCCAAATTAAAGCTCAACTTAAGGAACGACAGGGAACAATTGATCTTGAAGTAGGAGCGTATTTTACGCCATTTCAAAAAGATACTAATTCGGTTAAACTCAATCATAATTAGGATAAGTTAGATTACGAATTGGTAACATCCAATAAGAATTTATTTTAAAAAAATATTGATTATGCTAGTATTAGAGTAATGAATTATGCTCACTCAGCATAATTAAAGGGGAATCGAAGGAGGTTCACACCTGAATGCGGAATCAAGAAATTATGGTTAGTTTAGATATTGGAACAACGTCAATTAAAGTTGTTGTTGCCGAATATATGAATGGACATGTGAATATTATCGGTGTTGGTAATGAAAAATCAAGAGGTATTAGTCGAGGAGTCATTGTTGATATTGATGAAACTGTTCTTTCCATTCAAAGGGCAATTGAACAAGCTGAAAGAAAAGCGTCTGTTCGGATTAACGATGTTGTTGTGGGGATCCCAAGTAATAAGTTAGCGATTGATGATTGTCATGGAATGATCGCGGTCGCAAGTGAGAATCGTGAAATAACCGCTAAAGATGTTGATAATGTGATTTCTGCTGCGAAAGTTCGATCTGTTTCGCCAGAAAGAGAAGTAATTGCTATTTTACCAGAAGAATTTATTGTAGATGGATTTAGTGGAATTAGAGATCCTCGAGGGATGATTGGCGTTCGTTTAGAACTTTATGCTCGCTTGTTAACGGGACCTCGGACAATTATTCACAATATCCGACGTTGCGTTGAGCGGGCTGGATTGCAGATATCTGAATTTGTCTTGCATCCTCAAGCGATTGCTTCCGTTGCACTATCTGAGGACGAATGTGAATTTGGTACGGTACTTATTGATATGGGAGGCGGGCAGACATCTGCCTCAATTATCTATGATAAACAATTAAAGTATTCGTTTGTAGATCAAGAAGGCGGCGACTATGTTACTAAGGATATTTCTTTAATCCTTAATACATCATTAGAATCAGCAGAAAGAATTAAACGTGAGTATGGATATGCTGTATCTTCTGCTACTTCACCAGAAGAGTATTTTCCGGTTGAGACAGTTGGTCGTAAAGAACCTGTTCGAGTTGATGAACGTTATTTATCTGAAATTATTGAAGCACGCTTGGTTCAAATTTTTGAGACCATAAAAGAAGATTTGACTGCGGTTGATGCTATGGACTTACCAGGAGGGTTTGTTCTAACAGGAGGAGCCTCGAGTCTTCCAGGTGTACTAGAATTGGCCAAAAAATATTTTGGACAGAATGTACGCTTATATATTCCGGAACAGATGGGGATGCGGAATCCAATTTACACGACATCTTTAGGAATGGTTCAATATGTGAGCCAGTTGGATGATGTTCATCGAATTGCTCAGGCAACATTTCGTAGTAAGCAATTAGCTATGCCGTCGAATCAAAATTCATACCCGTCAATGACCAACGACGATCGATTTGGACAAGATGACTTTTCATATAAGAGAAAGCCGTTAGCTCAAAAAGATATTCAAGATCAGAATAGACAAGCACAAATTAGAAAGGATCGTTCTGGTCAAGTAACTCCTTACTCGGGTTCTGAATACTCATCCAAGCAAATAAGACGTGTTGACTCAGACTATTATCAATTTGATCAAGCTCCTTCAGCGGATGAGGAACACTTTGAAGACGCTATGTATTATTCACAAGAACCGTTGGGTTATTCTCAGGAGATGAAGGCGTCTAAGAATCCAGCAGGTGGATTAATTGAGCAAATTCGCTCATTTTTCCAAACCTTTTTTGATTAATTAATATGCTTTAAGGAGGAAATATAATGGAAGTTTCTTTTGATTCAACTATGAATAAACAAGGTGCGATTATTAAAGTGATCGGTGTTGGTGGAGCAGGTGGGAATGCGGTGAATCGTATGATTACTGAAGAAGTTCAAGGAGTCGAATTCATTGCAGCAAATACGGATACCCAAGCTCTACAATCTTCTCAAGCTGAAACTAAGATTCAATTAGGCCCTAAGATTACTAAAGGCTTGGGAGCAGGCTCCTTGCCTGATGTAGGTCTTAAAGCTGCTCAAGAGTCGGAAGAGCAAATCCGTCAAGCTTTAGAAGGAGCAGATTTAGTATTTGTTACAGCCGGAATGGGTGGTGGAACCGGGACAGGTGCTGCTCCTGTTGTGGCAAAAATTGCTAAAGACATGGGTGCTTTAACTGTGGGAGTCGTAACTAGGCCATTTACCTTTGAAGGTCCAAAGAGAGGCCGATTTGCAGCTGAGGGATTACAAAATTTAAAAGAAGCGGTAGATACTTTAGTAGTGATTTCTAATAATCGATTATTGGAAGTGGTAGATCGTAAAACACCAATGTTAGAGGCCTTTTCAGAGGCAGATAATGTTTTAAGACAAGGTGTTCAAGGAATTAGTGATTTGATTGTATCACCAGGTTTTATTAATTTGGATTTTGCTGATGTTAAGACGGTAATGAAAGATCAAGGAACAGCATTAATGGGAATTGGATCTGCTTCAGGTGAAAACCGAACTGCTGAAGCAACTAAAAAGGCTATTTCCTCCCCACTATTAGAAGTATCAATTGATGGGGCAGAACAAATTCTTCTTAATGTGACGGGTGGACCAGACTTAAGCTTGTTTGAAGCTCAAGATGCTAGTGAAATTATTGCAGCAGCTTCTAGTGATGAAGTGAATATCATTTTTGGTACATCAATCAATGAAAGTTTAGGCGATGAAGTTGTAGTTACAGTTATTGCAACAGGGATCGATTCAGAAAAAACATCACTTAATAAACAACAAGCTCTCCGTCAAAATCGCCCAAATTTTAATCAGAAACCAGTTCAAAAAAATTCAGTTATGGAAAATGATCCGGGGGTAAACTACGCTAATGCGTCTCAAGATCTTGAACTTCCGGCCAATAGAAAGACCGAAAACAAAAAAGATTTGTTTAGTGATTGGGATATAAAACGTGAAACAATTACTCGAGATGTCGAAGAGGTAGATGCTAATCAAGCGAAACCTGAACGTTTATTTGAACATACCGAGTCAAAAGTTAAACAAGCAGATAGTCAAGACCATGATGAATTAGATACACCTCCTTTCTTCCGTAAGAGAAATCGTCATTAATTGGTAGGTAATTGTCTGTATCTTTGTGATTTTTTGTGGATTTATCAGATAATTATTGGCAAGTATTCTAAAAACTTAGATCATTCTGTCAATAATTGTTGATTTTATATGAAAGGAGGATGTGACTTTGAGTTGCAGTCTCTTTTCGATTTATTCTTTAAAGAAAGAAGTGATTATTTGTCATTGGTTGTTATTTTATCTTTTGTAAATAATCTTTTTAGAATTTATTCGTTATTGCTTGTTGCATATGCGTTAATGTCTTGGCTTCCAGGTGCACGAGATAGTCAATTAGGGCGATTAATTCAAAAACTAGTTCGACCTTATTTAGATATATTTGATCGTTTTATTCCTTCTATTGGTGGAATTTCATTTAATGTAATTATTGCACTATTTGTTTTAAATTTTATTCAAAGAGGATTAATTTATATAATAATTAATCTTTTAGCGTGATTGAATGGATTCAATAATATATCAGCATTATCGACCTGAAGAGGCGTCTTTTATTGATCAAGTTTTTTCCTGGATTGAGCAAGTTGATTCAACTTATGCTCCATATTTGACTGTATTTTTAACGCCTAGACAATGTCGTATTGTGCTTCAATTAGTTAATCGACAGGATGATATTAAGGTTAAATTTTATGGTGGAAAAATTGGGTCTGAAAGTCAGCGAGCATTAATCTATCCCAATTACTATCAAGTACAAGAAGATGATTTTGGTCTATCATATCTTCAGATAGACTATCCCATTAAATTTGGTGATTTATCACATTCAAAGATCTTAGGAGCATTTCTTGCTTTAGGTATCGATAGAAATCGACTGGGAGATATTTTTACTAATGGTCAGGTTTGGCAAGTAGTTGTAGATCAAAAAATGCTCGATTATTTCAAACAAAATTTAGTAAAAATCGATCATTTTGGCATTAAATTAAAAGAACTTGACTCTAGTCAGTTGGTGGATCCTATCGATGAATGGGAATTTGAGGTGATTACTTCATCGTCTTTACGATTAGATAGTTTAATATCGTCAATCTTTCATATTTCTAGACAGCGGTCGAAGGATATGATAAAGTCAGGTCTGGTTAAAGTTAATTTTGTAATGGCTGAACGTGGAGATTCTTTGCTTCAGGAGGATGATTTAGTGTCGGTTAGAAGGTTTGGTCGTTTTCAGTTGAAGCAATTAATGGGTATGACTAAAAAAAATAATTATCGTATGCAGATTAAGATTTTAAAAGTTAATTAATGAAAGGAAGAACGAAGATGGCTGTTACACCAAATGATATTTTGAATAAAGAATTTTCAAATAAATTTAGAGGTTATGATCCCGAACAGGTTAATGATTTTTTAGATATCATTAGAGTGCAATTGGAGAAAACCCTTGAAGAGAATAAGCAGTTAGCAAAAGATTTAACAGATGCAAATGATAAAATTAATTATTTTAACCAATTACAAGAATCACTTAATTCTTCAATCATTATTGCTCAGGAAGCAGCAGATCGATTAAAACAAAATGCACGTAAAGAAGCTGAACTGATTCTTTATGAGGCTGAACGTGATGCAGACAGGATTTTAAGAGATGCTTCTGATCAATCCAGTCATATTTTTTCTGAAGTTGAGAATCTAAGAGAAAAGGTTTCTGTTTATCGTGAAAATGTTCGTCAAGAAATGCAAGCAAGCTTAAATTTATTGAGTTTAAATGATTATGATGAATTATTTGAAGGAACGCCTCTCTATACAGCGCAAAATTACAAAGATCAAACGACTGAAGAGAGTCAAGCTATTGCTAAGCAAAAAGCAGATGAATTATTAGCAGAGGCAGATCAGTCCGTTGAACTTGATAATGAAATGCCAGAAACTGGAATTCCAGAAGTATCTGAATTTGAAGAAATTACGGTTGAAGAAATTCATCCTACTTCAACGATGACAGTCGATGAAGAGGTATCGGATGTTAATGGTATTGATGAGACACAAGTTTTTGATTGGACACAAATTAATGAAAGTTCAGATTCAGAGGGTGAATCTAATCAAGATAATTTTGGTCAAACAATCCGTATTGACCTTCCGGTCGAAGACGAATATAATGAGGATAATTAATTAAGTATTAATGAGAGACAAGGGGTAGTAGGATACTTATAGCGAGTCAGGGAAATGGTGGAAGCCTGTCAGTCCCTCCTATTTACTTTATCACTCGATGAATGAAGGGGCGAAACTAAGTAACTCCTTTCGCTTGAATAGCGTTACCATGTAGAGCGAATAGCAGTTGCTGCTATTAATTTGGGTGGTACCGCGTCTTAACGTCCCTTTTTAGAGGGACGTATTTTTTTTAGAAAGGAATTTATAAATGAAATTAAAAGAAACATTAAATCTGGGTCAAACTGATTTTGCTATGCGTGCTAATTTGCCCAATAAGGAAAAGGAATTACAAGTCGAATGGGAAGAAGCTGATTTATATCAAAAGATCCAAGAAAAAAATATCTCTAGGGAACCTTGGGTTCTTCATGATGGACCACCTTATGCGAATGGTAAGATTCACATGGGACACGCATTAAATAAAATTACTAAGGACTTTATTGTTCGTTATAAATCAATGTCAGGATATCGTTCACCTTACGTACCAGGTTGGGATACTCACGGACTTCCAATAGAGACCGCCTTACAGAAAAATAAAGGCATTAATCGTAAAGAATATAGCATCACTGATTTTAGAGATTTATGCAAGGAGTATGCTTTAGAACAGGTTAAAGGACAAATGAAAACCTTTAAGCGTTTAGGGGTCTCTGGAGATTGGGATCATCCTTATTTAACATTGGCACCAGAATATGAGGCACAACAGATTAGAGTTTTTGCGAAAATGGCAGAAAAGGGCTATATCTATAAGGGGGCGAAGCCTGTATTTTGGTCATGGTCTTCAGAATCTTCTTTAGCAGAAGCAGAAGTGGAATATCAAGATGTGACTTCACCATCGATTTATGTGGCCTTTAAAGTGAGAAAAGGTAATGGGGTAGTTGATGAACAGGCTGAGTTTGTGATTTGGACGACAACGCCTTGGACCCTCCCAGCCAATATGGCAATTGCTGCTCTAAAAGCAGCCACCTATGTGCAAGTGAAGGTTGATGAACGTCACTTTATTGTCGCTCAGGAATTACTTGAAAGTATTGCGAAAGAAATTGGTTGGCAAGATTATTCAATTGAAAAAACCTATAAAGGAGAGCAGTTTGAAGGGGTTGAAGCTCAACATCCATTTTATGATCGCCCATCCAAATTGGTGTTTGGTGATCATGTGACTTTGGATTCTGGTACCGGATTAGTTCATACTGCACCTGGACACGGGGAAGATGACTATTGGGTTGGTTTAGAGTATGGGTTAGATGTTCTGTCACCAGTAGATTCAAAAGGTCATTTTACAAATGAAGCACCTGGCTTTGAAGGACTATTCTATCTAAAAGGTCAAAAGAAAGTGCTGGAAATCATAGAAGAGAACGGTTCCTTACTTCATTATTCGGAATTTGTTCACTCCTATCCACATGATTGGAGAACAAAAAAACCGGTTATTTATCGTGCAACACCTCAATGGTTTGCTTCAATTGATAAATTCCGTGATGAGCTACTAGATAATGTTGAACATAAGGTTAAATGGCATCATCCTTCTGGAAAACGACGGATCTATAATATGATTCGTGATCGTGGAGATTGGGTGATTTCTCGTCAACGTGCTTGGGGAGTTCCTTTACCGATCTTCTATGCTGAAGATGGAACAGCGATTCTAGATGCGAATGTAATGAATCATGTGGCAGATCTTATTGAAAATGAAGGTTCAAATGTTTGGTTTGAACGTTCAGCCACAGACTTACTTCCTGATGGTTATAGTCATCCTGGCTCGCCAAATGGAGAATTTACAAAAGAAACAGATATTATGGACGTTTGGTTTGATTCAGGAACATCCTATGCAGGAGTACTCCAAACGCGTAAAGATCTAGTCTTTCCGGCTAATATGTACTTAGAAGGGTCAGACCAATATCGTGGTTGGTTCAATTCATCTTTTACAACTTCGGTAGCTGCCTTTGCTTGTCCACCTTATAAAGAAGTTTTGTCACAAGGTTTCGTGAACGATGGTAAGGGCCAAAAAATGTCAAAATCTTTAGGAAATGTCATTGACCCTGAGTCTGTAATGGATGAACTTGGAGCGGATATTATTCGATTATGGGTTGCAACTGTTGACTATGAATCGGATGTTAGAGTATCCAATGAGATTTTAAAACAAGTTTCAGAATCCTATCGTAAAATTAGAAATACAATTCGTTTTATGTTGGGATTAGTGAATGACTTTGATCCTAACAAAGACGCTGTGTCCAAAGACAAACTTTCTGCTTTAGATGCTTATATGTTCGCTAATTTTCAAACTTTTAAAGATGATTTATTAACAGACTATGAGGAATACCATTATTCATCCTTGTATAAGCGAGTAATGAATTTTGTATCCACCGATTTATCTGCTTTTTATTTGAATGTTGCTAAAGATATTGTTTATATTGATAGTCAAAACTCTTTCAATCGCCGATCTATGCAGACTGTTATCTACCAAGTATTAAAAGAGCTTTTAATTCTTTTAACCCCGATCTTAGTTCACACTTGTGAAGAGGCTTGGAAATCTTTACCTGGTGTGGAAGGGTTCGTTCAATTGCAAGATATGCCTGAAGTTGAAGAGCTAGAAAATTCTAAATCTTTAATTAATAACTGGGAAATCTTTTTCAAGATTCAATCAGGAGTTAATAAGGGATTAGAGGAAGCAAAAAATAAGGATCAAGATCCGATTAAAAAGTCTTTTGAGGCTGCTGTTGAAGTATACCTTGATCAAGAACAAACTCAAAAATTAACACAATTAACAGATAATTTGGATCAATTGTTAGTGATTTCTCATTTAGATTTAAAAGATTTGGATCAAACCCCAGACAATGCCCTTCGATTTGAGAATTTTGCAGTCTTAGTGAAGCGAGCAGATGGAGACATTTGTCAACGTTGTCGCGCTGTACGGCCTGAAGTAGGTAGTATTCAACAAGCTCCAGATCTTTGCCAACGCTGTTATGATATCGTTTCAGAAAGTTACCCAGAATATTTCGATAAGTAAAAAAGCTATTTTCATTAGCATACAGACTCAATATTATTATAATGGCATTTTTTTAATAAAAGAATAGAAAGCAAATAGGCTGTGGTATTGATTTACCACAGCCTATTATATTTAGTTTAATACTGAAAATAGAGAATATTTATTGAGCTTCTTGCTTGGTTATTGAATCTTTTGATTCTTGTTTTGAAAAATCTAGTAATTTTTCGCGCAGTTGATTTTCCATATTTTCAAGTTCAATGCTAGCAGCTAATCGTTGTTTACGTGCTTGGGATTGTATGGAGAGGGTCGATTCAATCGTATCGATTAAATCTTTTTGAGTTTGTTTTAGTGTATCCATGTCAATGACTGCTTTTTGAGTTTCAGTAAGCGTTGTAAGTGTCGACTGTTTGAGCATAGCTGAGTTCTTCTTTAAAAGATCATTGGTTGTTTTCGATACAATCTGTTGAGAATTAGCCGCTTTTTCTTGTCGTAATATTGCTAAAGCTAAGGTAATTTGATTTTCCCAGAGTGGAATTGCTGTGTGAATGGAAACTTGAATTTTTTCTGCTAAAGCTTGATTTGTATTTTGGATAATACGAATTTGGGGAGCTTGTTGTAAGGTGATTTGACGCGTTAATTTAAGATCGTAAATTCGTTTATCTAACCGTTCAATAAATTGTTGTAAATCATTGACAACTTGAACGTCCATTTGATTTTTGCTCGCATTCGCTTTTTCGATGGCTTTTTTAAGATCTTTTTCTTGCATATTATTAAGCTTTAACTCACCAGCAGCAATATAAATATTTAACGCATCAAAATAATCTTTATTTTTATGGTATAGTTGATCTAGTAAGAGGTTATCTTGGATTAAGTCATTTTTTTCTCTTTCTAGTCGGATAGAAACTTTATCAAGCTGGCTACTAATTTTTTGATATTTTAGTTGTGTGTCAGTAATTGATTGACGTGCTTTTCCTAGAAATTTTTGCCAAAAATTGGGTTGTCTACTTAATTCTTGAGGATCGGTGTTGCTTAAAGTTTCCATTAGCTCAGTGAGTAAATCTCCAACTTCACCAGTATCTTTGATTTGAATTTGGTGCAGCATGGAATGAGAGAAGTCAGATAGTTTTTTTTGAGCTTGACTTCCATAATGGAGGATGGCTTGACTTTGACTTGGATCAATTTGTTCGGCGATTTTTTGAGCCTGGGCTTGATGTGCTTCGCTGAGTCGTTCGATTAGTGGTACGGGATCCTTGATCAAAGCAGGGTCTGTATCCATTGAAAATGTATTAATTGATAGTGTATCAAATTGCTTATCATTGTTAAGAGGTCTATCTTGGTGATTAAAGGGATTGGCTAAGAGATCATCTAGAACATCATAGCTGTTATAAGGATCGTTTGTTTCTTTTGATAGATTAGATGGCATTATTTTTCCTCCTTAAATTTTTGGTAGATTTACTGGTTCGTAATGAGTTGCTTTAAATTCGATGATTGAGTGTTTTTTCAGCGAGTGCAAGGTCATCAGCTAGATCCTGATAGGTTTTTGCATGAAATTGTAGATAATCGTCTGTGATTTCTTGAGCTAAACGATCAATGACTTGGGCGGATTTTTCTAGGATGAGATAGCTTTCTTTATTTTTAGCTACATGTCGATTAATCTCATTGTATTTTTTTAAGATATCTTCGAGTTGGGGGAGTAAATTGATTAAAAAATTTCCAGCTAAAAGTCGACGCTGGGGCTGATTTACAATATCTTTAAAATAGTTTTTTAGAATATCTATTAAATGATAATTTGCTTCAATTGCTCGCATTTTAGCATTTTTGGCCAATTCTTGTTCAATGGATTTTATTTGATCACGACTAGTCTGCATTTGTTGTCTAAAATGATCAATTTCTTGATCACTAAGTCCTGCTTCCTGATACAGTTTTAATCGTTCGGGGCGAAGTTTGTTTTTAGATTTAGTTTTATTTTTTTGGATTTTAGATGATTTTAAATGATTTCCTGTAATTTTGTTAAAGAGACCAGAAATAACAGCAGTTCCGATAACTAAAAGGGTAATCACTCGTATATCGTCCATAAAATTAAATAAACTGAATGGATATTGATTGTCTGTGTAGGCGATAAGTAGATAAATGGATATAAAAATTTGAATGGTATAATAAGACTTTGAGTTCATTTGATATCCGAGTATATTTTCTAAGATGAATAGACAGCCAATTAACAGCCAACAGCTTAATATAATGAGTATAATAGGATAGAGGCTAAGCTGGAAAACAAATCCGCTAATAAAACATATAAATTGTGAGATAATTGTAGCAATAAAGAGTTTTTTTAGAGATTGTGTGGATTCACCAAGAAAAACTTGCTTTAAATTTTTGCCTTGATTAAAATCTTGATTGAGGTGTTTAATATATTGAAAAAGATTTCCATATAGATAAATATAAAAGGCTAACTTAAAAAACGTGATCATGATTGTCCCTCCTCTAGTACAATTATAATAGCATACTGAGTTGAAATGCTAGATCAGACTTAAGGCTTATTTTGAGAACTAATTATAAAGGAGTTGTTATAGCGATGTCTTCGATTCGTTTTATTCAGGAAAATCAAACATTAAAAGAGCAGGAAGTTTTTAAGGGAAAAATGTTGCGCGTTTTTTCAAATCAAATTCAACTACCAAATGGAATCCAAGTACAACGTGAATTAGTTCACCATTTGCCAGCGGTTGCTATTTTAGCTATTAATGAAAGACAGCAAGTCTGTTTAGTGAAGCAGTATCGACCTGCAGTGGCTAGTGATTTGTTGGAGATACCTGCAGGTTTAATCGATCGAATTGAAGGTCAATTGGAAGAACCAATTTGTGCCGCTAAGCGTGAACTTGAGGAAGAAACGAGTTATCAAGCAAAAACTTGGGTCAAAGGGCCTTCTTTTTACGTTTCACCAGGCTTTTTAGATGAAAAAATTTATTTATTCTTCGCTAAGAATCTTGAGTTGGTTGAGGACGCTTTACCTCAAGATGATGATGAAGATGTAAGCTGTGAATGGTATGATCGCGAGCAAGTTGAATCGATGCTAGAGCAGGGAGAAATTCAAGATCTTAAAACATTATTTGCATTGCAGATTTTTTTAGGAACAGGAGGTTATCATGGGGTTATTTAAGCGAAAAAAAGCCAATAAGCAAAGTACTTATCAAGAATATTTAGATTATTTACAGAATAAATCGATAGTCGATGAAACTCCTTCTACTTCATGGGATTCATTAAATGAATCGATAGAAGATAATATTTATAACTCAAATAGGGAACATAAAGAAAATAGTAATGATACTGAAGTGTCTAATGTTTATTATAATTTAGATGGATTTGATGAAAATACTCAAACTATCTCCTCAGTGACGTCAGATGTTGTAGAAAATGATACGCTAGATCTTCAAAATTCTCATAATCTTCAGAGGTCACGTTATTCCTATCGTATAGATCACTTTTTAAAT
Source organism: Facklamia hominis CCUG 36813 (assembly GCF_000301035.1). Taxonomy (GTDB): domain Bacteria; phylum Bacillota; class Bacilli; order Lactobacillales; family Aerococcaceae; genus Facklamia; species Facklamia hominis. The sequence continues at coordinate 102,380 of NZ_JH932292.1, forward strand.
AATGGTATCCTCATTGTAGGTGTTCTTTTGTTGCTAGTACTATTGATTGCATTCTTAGCTTAGGAGGGAACTATGGTAAAAAAAATTGGAATAATTGGAGCGATGGAGGAAGAAATTCGATTGTTATTACAATCGATGGACTCCATTAAAAAAACGACGTATTATTTTTTTGACTTTTATGAAGGAGTGTTATCGGGCAATACGGTGGTGCTTTGTCAATCAGGTATCGGTAAAGTAAATGCGAGTATCTGTGTTAGCTTAATGAAAGTTTTATTTGATGTTGATTTATTAATTAATACCGGCACAGCTGGTGGTGTTGATCCGGGTTTAACAGTGGGGGATTTAGTAATAGGTCAGAGTTTAGTTCACCATGATGTTGATGTAACAGCATTTGATTATGAAATTGGTCAAATGGCAGGAATGCCCATTGTTTATTATTCAGATGGTCTCTTGCTTCAAAAAGCCAGGGAAGCTGCTGACTCTCTACAAATGAGAGCTGTTGTAGGTCAAATAGCTTCAGGCGATCAATTTGTTAGCCATGCTCAGTCGATTGATCAAATTAAAGCTAAGTTTCCTCATGTTAGGGCGGTTGAAATGGAATCTGCTGCGATTGCTCAAGCATCTTATGTTTTAGATGTTCCTTTTGTGATTATCCGGGCGATTTCTGATAATGGTGACCAAGAAGCCGCCTTATCCTTTGATGAATTTTTAATTCAAGCTGGCGCTCGCTCCGCTAAATTGGTAAAGGCTCTTTTACTACAAATTAACTATGAAATATAAAGAATACTAAAAGTAATAGCGCTTATCTGATCCAGATGAGTGCTTTTTATTTTTTTGAATTATAAGAATATTGATTTTTAAAAATAAAGATTTTAAGTAAACATTAAAAGAGGCTTATGTTATAATATTATTAAATAATTAACTAAAAAGGAGGACATATATGGGTTTGTTATTAGACAAGTTAAAAGAAGTCTTAGCAGCTGTTTTACCGATTATTTTTATTGTCTTGATTCTATGTACATTTTTTGTTCATGTTTCAAGTGATATGTTAATTCGATTTTTGTTGGGAGGATTATTTTTAATTATCGGATTAACAATTTTCCTTTTCGGTGTTGATGTTGGAATGGCACCTATAGGACAACACATGGGGCGAGCAGTTGCTCGATCAACTGCAAGATGGATGGTAGGTGCATTAAGTTTTGTGATTGGTTTTTCAGTTACTGTAGCTGAACCCGACTTACTAATTTTAGGTCAAGAGGTTTCGGATGCTATGGGAGGGCTACTTTCCACACAATTGATTGTTTTTATGGTCTCAATCGGAGTTGGATTTATGGTCTCTTTTGGAGTTTATCGGATATTATCTTCTTTTCCAATGAAGTATTTTTTTGCGATATGTTATGGATTGATTGCTGTGATGTCACTCTTAGTTTCTAACGATTTCTTAGCGATCGCTTTTGATGCTTCTGGTGCGACGACAGGGGCTCTAACCACTCCGTTTATTCTAGCCTTATCAGCTTCTGTATCAGCAAGAAAAGGGGGAAAACAGGCGGAGGAAGACTCCTTTGGACTGGTTGGAGCGATGTCAGTTGGGCCTATTTTAGCAGTGTTGTTGATGGCGCTGATATTTAATACGACATTTCAAGGTGTTGAGGCTGAGTACGTCTATACACAAGGAATCCTTAGTCCATTTGTACATGCAATCGGGCATACTTTTAAAGAATCATTGCTTGCTTTAGCTCCCCTAATTATCGTGTTCTTTATTATGAATAAGACCTTATTCCAATTAAAAAAATCTGAGTTGACGGATATTTTTAAGGGGATTATTTACGTTTTAGTTGGTTTGGTCTTGTTCTTAATCGGTGTGAATCAAGGATTCATGGATATGGGGCGTTATCTTGGTTCACACTTGGCTGAAAATTATTTGTTTTTTCTACCCTTTTTAGGCTTTATTATTGGTATGGTGGTTGTTTTAGCGGAACCTGCAGTCCATGTTTTGGGTGATCAGGTGGAAGAGGTAACCGGGGGATATATAAATAATCGTTTGCTCTTAGGATCGCTTTCAATCGGGGTAGGAATAGCCCTTGCAGCCTCTTTATACCGTATTATGACTCCTTCTATTCAAATTTGGCACTATCTTTTGCCAGGATTCTTACTAGCCGTAATTTTATCTTTATTTGTCGATGATCTTTTTACTGGGATTGCTTTTGATGCGGGGGGAGTAGCATCTGGACCGATGACAGCTACTTTTATTCTAGCTTTTGCACAAGGCGCTGCCACTTTTATTCCTCATGCTAATAGTGTGACGGATGGTTTTGGGGTAATTGCAACGGTTGCTATGACACCAGTGGTCATGATACAATTATTGGGCTTAATTTTTAAGATTAAACTAAAGAAGACACAATCAAATTAGAGGAGGTTATTCAATGCGAACAGTTTTATTTTTAGCCATTGTTAAAAATCATACCGCCTCATTTTTCTTAGAAAAAGCGCGTCAAGCTGGCGCGAGAGGTGGCACGATTATTCGAGCAGAAGGGACCGTTAATCATCCTGTTTTAAATTTTTTAGGGCTTCATGATTCAAAAAGAGAAGCTTTATTGATGCTTGTTGAGAAAACTCAAGAAGAGCATCTGCATAGAGTACTCGAGGATGAATGTCATCTATCAAAGAAGGGTGAAGGGGTCTTGTTTTCATTTGATACGACCTCTGTTTATGGGAGTCAACGTATTCATGAGGATTTTAATGAGGAGGAGAACGGATTGGCATTACATCAGTTAATTGTAACAATTGTAGATCGGGACCTTGGGGATGAGGTAGTAAAGGCTGCTCGTCAAGTTGGTGCGAGTGGTGCAACTATTTTGCATGGCAGAGGCTTAGGATCAAAAAAGGAATCTAAAATTTTTAATATTCAGATTGAACCTGAAAAAGAAATAGTTTTGATGGTTGTTGAATCAAAAAATGTGATCCAAATTGTTCAAGCCATAGATCATGAATTAGACATTAATCGTCCTGGTGCGGGAATTGTTTTTACAATGAATGTTAATAATGCTACGGGATTATTTGAAGAAGTATAGAGAGACCAAGGCTACGACATGAGGGTCGTAGCCTTTTATATGCTTTTGTTAATTGGATTGATTATAATTACTTATTTGACTATTCGTTAAAAGTGACTTAGAAGTAATTAGCAACTTTGAATTTTTTTAAAAATAGTCATTTAGATTACTAAATTGTTTAAAACGGATTGAAAGTTGAAAAAGAATAGGGTATATTTAGTCAGTAAGTGAGAAGGAAGGTGATTTTAATGGATTCGCATGATAGTCAATCGGATGATTATCCTTTGTGTTTTAGTCATATGATTAAATGGCAAATTAAATCTCAGCGAATTCATTTGATTCGCCGATTTTTTGCAGTTTAATCCACTGAATAAGACACTGAAACGATGTTTTTGTGTTTAAAAAGGAGGATTTAAATGGTTAATAGAATATATTCAAGTCAAGAATTAAAAGACTTACAGCAACATCTGAATAAGATGAACCCTGTCGATTTGGCAGAACATTTTTCCAACTTAACTCCTTATGAAGTTGCAATTCGAATTAAGTTATTGAATAAGGATTTATTAGCAGATACATTTGCGGAGTTAACAAAAGATAAAAAACTAGAAATTATTCAAATTTTATCACAAGATCGTATTCAGGAATTAATGCAGGAGCTTGATGAAGATGAATTAGTTGATACTCTGCAAGAAATGCCTGCCAATATGGTTAAACAGATTATGACACGTTATATTGATGAGGATCGTCGGCCTATTATTAATCAGTTGTTAGGCTATCCAGAAGACAGTGTCGGTTCAATTATGTCAGTTCGATTTATATCTTGTAAAATGAACGATCCCATTGATGAGGTGAAACAAGCAGTTCTAAATTCTGATCTTGATGCTGACAAGCTCGAACAAATTTGGGTGACCGACCCTTATTTAAAACTAATTGGTTTTGTCTTCTTGGCGGATCTTTTTCGAGCGAAAGAAGATAATTTGATGCCTTTAATGCAGTCTGTGAACCGAACTGTTTCGGCTCATGATGATCAAGAAGTAGTTGCTAAGTTAGCCTTACGTTATGATTTATCCCAAGTTCCAGTAGTCGATCGTGAAAATCGATTAATCGGGACAGTACCTGTGGAATGGGCCATTGATGTTGTACGTGAAGAATATGATGAAGACTTATCCAATATTCACGGGATTACCGATGAACCGGATGAAGGATATTTAGAATCTTCCAACTTTGCAATTGCCAAGTCTCGTACGACTTGGTTGGTTATTTGTCTAGTGACAGCAACGATAACCGGATTTATTATTCATCGTTATGAGAGTATGTTAGCAGGATCAGTCGCTTTAGCCGCCTATATTCCAATGTTGATGGATTCGGGTGGGAACGCAGGAAGTCAAGCTTCGACTACGGTTATCCGCTCGCTTTTTACAGGTGATATTACTTTATCAAACTTTTTTCAAGTCATGTTCAAAGAAATGTCCATTGGTATATATGTCGGAGTTATTTTGGCGGTAGTTAATTTTTTAAGAATTTTGATCATGGATAATGTACCAATTAGCATAAATTTAACGGTTTCTTTTACGTTAATTATCACTGTAATTATTTCTAAAATAATGGGTGGAATTCTGCCACTTATTGCAGAAAAGTTAAAGATTGATCCGACAGTTATGGCAGGGCCGATCATTACAACAATTGTGGATACTGTATCTTTATTAATTTATTTTGAAGTTGCAAGTTTGATGTTAGGATTATAATGAATTATTTTTCTAACGGGTATGCGACAGCCTGCATAAGAGTTGTAAAATTTTAAAGTCATAGAGACAAAATATAAAACAGGGTTGATGAAAGAGCTTAGCTCTTTCATCAACCCTGTTTTAATCAATTCACTGTTTAAAATATATGAGCGTTTGTTGCTTAAAAAGTGGATTAATTGATTGATGGTCTAGTATTAAGACGATTGTCAAGTAGATGAGTGCTGTTACTAGATTTAAGGTAATCGGGAGAAGGAAAAATTCACTGAGGGGTGAATTCCATATAAAATGTAGTAAAATAATTAAGCAGATGAGGCCTATTGCTTTTGGACCTTGAATTTTTTGATCAGTAGAAAACCAGTGTGAAAGGGCATATCCTGTAATTCCTGAGTAGACCCAATGTGAGCAGAATCCATTGCTTAATCGTGTGATTGCAGTGACAAGCGAATCATCTAAATTTTCCGCTAAAAAGACATAGGATAAGTCTTCTACCCATTGAAAACCCAAACCAACAAGGCAGCCAAGAATAAATAATTGGGCGGGAGTTTTGTAATTTAAGCAGTGAGCTAAAAGACCGACTAAAACTAACTTAATGACTTCTTCACCCACAGCTCCCGTAAAAGCTAGAAGGTAATCAAGAAAGGCTGATTGATCAAATTGCTGACCAAGCCAAGTATCTACAAAGTCATTATACTCAGCAGCTAGCCAACCTGTTGCAAAGCTACAAACCAAGAATAGTAGACAGCAAGTTAACCAGTTGAATTGATTCCAACGTTTTGCTAAGTAGCCAATCCATATAAAAATGGCAATGGCCATTAGGAGAGGACCCATCATTAGGTAGGCTTGCTGATTGGTTGAATAACTAAGGAAATTAGAGTCCATTAATTGAACGGATTCCCAATCTAATCCAAAAAAGAAAAGAAAGAGGATTAAGATAAAAGAAGTTGTTTTTTTTCGATTAATTATCATAAAGCACCTTTATTTAATTATTATTAGTATAAAAGCAGCTGCAAAGTATTTGCGCAGCTGCTTATTTAAGTCAAGTTCACTGGATTAGCCTTTTAAATTATTCAGCGTTTGTGAAAACTTCTTGTACATCATCGTCATCTTCAAATTTATCAATTAGATTTTCTAATTTGCTTTGATCAGTATCATTTAATGCAACCTTAGTTTTAGCTTCCATGATGACACTAGCTTCAGCAAATTCAAAACCAGCTTCTTTCAAAGAATCTTTGACTTGGTTAAAATCTTGAGGCTCGCAGAAAATTTCAAAAACTTCTTCTGAAACCTTTAAGTCTTCAGCTCCTGCATTGAGAACCTGTTCAAACATTGCTTCTTCATCAACAGCCAAGTCTTCTCGATCAATTGCTAGGTAACCCACACGGTCAAATAGATAGGCTACTGATCCATTGGATCCTTGATTACCACCATTTCGGCTGAAAATAACATGCATATTAGTGTCTGTTCGGTTTTTATTATCGGTAAGTGCATGAATCAGAATAGCGACACCACCAGGTCCATAGCCCTCATAGGTTATTTCATCATAATTGGTTGTATCACCAGCATCAGTAGCTTTCTTGATAGCACGATTGATATTATCTTTAGGCATATTAGCTGCACGTGCCTTATCTAATACAGTTCGAAGGTTAGCGTTCATATCTGGATCGCCACCTCCATTTTTAGCAGCTTGAAAAATTTCTTTCGATAACTTTCCAAAGATTGCCCCTTTTTTTGCATCTTCTGCACCTTTTTTATTTTTGATCTTACTCCATTTATTATGTCCTGACATAATCTCACCTCTCTAGAATTTAACAACATTGAATTATATCACAACGCTTATACTAAAAAAAGATTCATTCTACGGATTTAGCATTAAGCACCCATATTTTTTCTGTGGCTTTTGCGCCGATAATAAGCTCATTATCTTGTCCATTAGTAAGAGTCATCGATCCATCAAATTCTTCAATATGACTAATTTGATATTCTTGATTAAGCTCAATGCCGATATGACTTAAATACTTCAATAATTCTGGATCATCAGCTACTTCATCAATAATAATTTTACTCAAAACAGGCATTTCATGAAGTGGTATTCCTTTGTTATTTCGCTTAAGCGTATTTGACTTTGGAATTTTACCACCATGTGGGTCGTGACTAGGGTACTTAAGGAATTGATCGAGTCGATCTATTAATTTATCGGAGGAAACATGTTCTAGAATTTCCGCCTCGTCATGGACCTCATCCCATTGGTACTGCAGACACTCATAAAGGAATACTTCCCATAAGCGGTGTTTTCTAATAACTTTTCGTGCAATCTCAATACCACTAGGGTTTAGTTTGACGCCTTTATATGGAATGTGTTGTAGGTATTTTTCTTCAAGCAAGCGAGTGTTCATCTCTGTGACGGAAGCTGCTGAGACACGAAGATGATCGGCAATTTGTTTGTTGGATATGAATTGACTGTCTCCCTTTAAAATATAAATAGCTTTTAGATAATCTTCTTTACTGGGTGTCATGGATTCACCTTCTTTTTGATCAATTTGTATGACTATATTATAAACATTATTTATAGGAGTGACTATAGCAGAGCTTTAAAGATTGGCAAGTTTTATAGTAGACTTTTTAAAAAGGGCTAAATTCATAAATGGAGCCTAATTCATTTTGACAGGCCATTTGGTAGATAGTACCCGCTAGCGCAATATCTAATGCTCCCATTCCAATTGGAACGCAAAGTGTTAATCCCTTTAATTGCTTAATTTGAGTATTACCTGCCGCCAAATTACCGATTGTTGTATCGATTGTGTCTTCATCAATTAATGAAGTTCGATAAGCATCAGCGAGGGCTCCACGATGTAGAGCTTGTGCCACATGATCTACAATAATTCGATCAGCATCTTTAATAATTTGATTATCAATTTCATGACCTGAACCGATTGGGATGATGATGGTATCACCGGAAAGGTCTTTTGGTTGAAATAGAGCATGATTTGACTTTGTTGCTGTAATAATGACGTCAGCATCACAAGCGTCCTTAGCTTCTTTGACAATTTGAATAGGTCCATCAATGCAAGATTGATGTTTTTTGATAAAATCTTGGATATTATGCGTTTGATAATCCCATATTTTTAATTCTTTTATTGTAAACCATTCAGTTAATGCTTGAACTTGAGTAGATGCTTGAGCACCGGTACCAAATAAACCTAAGCTAAAAGGATGATTTCTAGTAAATCCTAAATATTTAAGAGATACTGCTGATTGAGATCCAGTACGATAATTAGTGATCAAACTACCGTCTAGAATCGCTTCGAAAGTCCCCATTTGAGGGTCAATCAAAAGTATTAGACCATTAATGTAGGGAAAGCCAGCAGCTTTTCGTTTGCCGTCAAAGCCACCCACCCATTTAAGTCCTGCAATATCGAGTGTATCTGTCTTTATATAAGCCGGCATGGCATTCATATAGCCGTGATAAGCTGGCCAAATTGAATTTTGACCTAGGTCCAAAGTAACTTTCGTTGGATTCTTTACGTGTCGGTGACCAAAGGCTTGGAAGGTTTGGTCAACCACTTGATTAGCTAATTCAAAAGAAATTAGCTGTTCGATCGTTGATCGATCAATTAAACGTGTTTTTGTCATAAATTCATTCCTCCCTTTCCCTTGTATATAGAATAGCTTATTTTGGGAATGAAAGCGATCTTTTTATATAAAGAAAGTTTTTGATAAGTTTTTATGATCGATAAACCGGAATTTTTGAAGCTAAACCTCCTACAGCTTGCATCTAGTCTCTAAATACTTTACCATCAATATCAGTATTATAAACAAAGGAGAGTTTCCTATGGGCTACATTTTTAAATATTTAAAAAGATATCCGGCTGAGTTATCAGCTGTAATGATTGCTACAGCTGTAACTTGTGCGGCGATTTTAGGTATGCCTACGATGCTAGCAAAATTAATTGACAATGCCATTTTGGTTAATCAAATGGATCGAGCCTGGCCTTATGTTTGGGGAATGGTATTATGTACGGTCTTAGGATTTATCGCAAGATCAGTCCGGATGTATATGGCGAGCAAAGTTGTGAATGATATGACGATGGCGATGCGCAATGATGTTTACCATAAAATGATGGCCTTATCGCACCATGAATTTCAGGAGTTCGGTGTACCTTCATTAACAAATCGAATTACGAATGATGCATTTGTTCTGTTACAGTTTGTCGAAATGATTCTCAAGCAAGGCTTAATGGGTCCTGTGATGATTCTGTTTTCAGTTATCATGATTATTAGGATGCAGCCTTATTTAGGATTGCGTTTGATTCCAGCTGTTCTAGTGATTATCACTTTTGTGGTTCTCATTTCAATATTTTCTAAGCCTTTATCAGAAAAGCAACAGCTCTATCTCGATAAAATCAATCGAATTTTAAGAGAATCCATAACTGGATTGAGAGTAATCAGGGCCTTTAATCGTGAAGATTTTCAAAATGACCGCTTTATGGCTGTCAATGAAGAATATCGACGAACTGCTAGTAAATTATTTAAGTTAATGGCTAGTGCACCGACTTTATTCTATTTAACCACAAATTTGGCATTGGTTTTTATTATTTGGATTGGTGCCCATTTAATTGAAGCTGGTTCTTTGCAAGTGGGGACTCTTTCTGCATTTATTGAATATATGTTTGAGGGCTTATTTTCATTAGTTGTTTTTGCCTGGGTTTTTATGATGTATCCGAGGGCCTCTGTCTCAGCTAATCGATTGAAGTCTGTACTGGAAGCACCCATCACCGTAAGAGAGTTAAGTGACGATGAAATCGTTGATCCTGGCCAAATTAAAGAGCGAGGGACTTTGGAGTTTATTAATGTTGACTTTGCTTATCCAGATGCGGATGAGCCGGTTCTTCGTAATATCTCCTTTAAATCGAAACCCGGTCAGACGGTTGCATTTATAGGTTCAACGGGATCTGGGAAGTCGACGATTGTTAAATTAATTCCGCGTTTTTATGATGTGACCCGTGGGAAAATATTGGTGGACGGGGTAGATATTCGGCATTATCGTTTAGCAGATTTACGTAGTAAAATAGGATTTACTCCCCAGAGTGCTCTACTATTTAAAGGGAATATCGCCGATAATTTACGATATGGTAAGCATGATGCTGATGAAACAGATATGGAGCACGCGACACAAATTTCTCAAGCTCAAGAATTTGTTGAGAAACTAGACCAAGGATATCAAGCAGAACTAACAGAGAAGGCTTCAAACCTATCGGGTGGGCAGAAGCAGCGTTTATCGATCGCGCGTTCAATTATTAAAGATCGTGAAATATATATTTTTGATGATTCTTTCTCTGCTTTAGATTATAAGACTGATGCCCAGGTTCGAGCAGCGTTGAAGCAAGAGACCAAAGATGCAACAACAATCATTGTTGCTCAGCGAGTTGGTACGATAATGCATGCTGATCAAATTATTGTATTAGACCAAGGTCGAATTGATGCGATAGGCACACATAAGGAACTATTAAAGAAATCAAAGATCTATTATAATATTGCTTCATCCCAATTAAGTGAGGAGGAATTAACTCATGGCTAAAATGAAAACCAGACAAGTGTTAAATAGAATCTGGGTCTATATGCGCCCTTATAAATGGCAGTTTATTTTTTCAAATATTGCCTTAGTCATCTCAATTATTTCTTCTGCTTTAGAACCTTATATTTTTGGGTTAGCTATTACAAAGTTAGCTGAGAATGTCATTCAGATATCTCGGGGGGTTCCGGGTGCCCATGTTGAATTTTCCTATATTCGAAATATTCTTATTCTGTACGCTATTCGAGGGTTTTTTTATTATGGATCGAGCTATCTTTCTCAATTTTTATTAACGAATGTGGTTCAAAATTCAATTTTTGATTTGCGTCATGATTTATCGAATAAAGTCAATCGCTTACCTGTTTCTTATTTTGATCAACAAGAAACGGGAGATATTTTGTCTAAGATGACGAATGATGTGGATACTATTTCAAATGCCATCCAACAGTCTTTTTCTCAACTAGTGATTGCTATATTGGGAATTATATTATCGATGACGATGGTTTTTTGGATTCAATGGCGCATTGCGCTCATAATGTTAGTCATGATCCCATTAACTAGTCTTGTTGCTCGCTATTTCTTGAAAAAATCACAGCCGGCATACAATCAACAATCTAATGCATTAGGACATTTATTCGGTTATGCTCAAGAACAATTATCTGGCTTTACGGAAATAAAGGTTTTTGATAAACAAATGGATTCGGTGGAAGAGTTTCGAAAAAGAAATATGAATCTACGAAATCATGGTTTTAAAGCATCGTTGATTTCTTCGATGATGATGCCTGTTATGGTAATGATGTCTAATCTAACCTATATTGTTGTAGTTGTTTACGGCCTACAATTGGTATTTGCGGGTGCACTAGCTATCGGGAATCTGGATGCTGTTTTATCCTATGTATGGCAAGTCACTCAACCGATCCAAACCATTTCACAATTATCTGGTGTTATTCAATCAGCACTTTCTGCTTCTTATCGGGTCTTTGGTTTCTTAGATGAAGAGGAAGAATCTGATCCCCAAGTGACCCAAACCTTCCCTGAAGAAATACAAGGAGGGGTTGAATTTAGAAATGTTTGTTTTGGTTATAAAAAGGATCAGCCTTTAATGAAGAATATTTCTTTTAAGGCCCACCCTGGTGAAATGATCGCGGTAGTCGGTCCTACTGGGGCTGGAAAGACGACTCTTATTAATTTGTTGATGCGTTTTTATGATATTGATAGTGGTCAAATTTTGATCGATGGAGTGGATACACAAGAGGTTAGTCGTCAAGATTTGAGAAAACATTTTGGGATGGTACTTCAAGATGCCTGGTTATATACCGATACGGTGATGGAGAATATTCGTTTTGGTGATTTGGATGCTAAAGATTATGAAGTTAAAGAAGCAGCAGAAATTGCCAATGTAAATCATTTCATTAAAACATTACCGAGCGGTTATGATATGGAAATCAATGAAGAGGCATCTAATATTTCTTTAGGTCAAAAACAATTAATGACAATTGCTCGAGCCGTGTTATCTGATCCTGATATCTTAATTTTAGACGAAGCGACTTCTTCTGTTGATACGCGTTTAGAAAAATTAATTCAAGAAGCGATGGATAAAGTAATGGAAGGAAGAACATCATTTGTTATTGCTCATCGTCTTTCAACCATTCGAGATGCGGATCTCATTTTAGTTATGAAGAATGGGAATATTATTGAGACAGGGACACATGACTCCTTATTAGCGTCTGGAGGCGTCTATGCTGATCTATATAACAGTCAGTTTAATAATAATCCAGTGGATGTTCATATGGCCTTTTAATATGAATTATCTATTTTATAAGAGGTGGTGACCAAGGTTGCCACCTTTTATTTGTGACTAGAAATTAGCTATTTAAATGTTTATTTAATACAAGGAAGCAATCGTAGACCTTTTAGGGTAGAATCCGAACGTTTGAATTTTAGAATGTGTTTATTAGTGGATTCTCATGATAAAGATAGAATCATTGCTTATAATAAAAGGCATCAAGTATCCAAGGAGGAAAAGTATGGAAAATTCAGGACCAGCAATTAAATTAAGATATCATGTTGAGGATCGACCACAAGTTGGAGAGACGATTCTCTTAGGATTCCAAAATGTGATCACATCTTTTGGGGGACTTGTGGCAGTTCCTATTTTGATTGGTTCAATGGCTAATTCATCGATTGAAGAGATAGCTTATCTGATCTCGGCGGCATTATTTGTATCTGGTTTAGTATCGATCATTCAATCAAAAGGTTTTGGCCCTCGGTGGTTCCGCGTTGGAGCAGGGCTTCCAACTATCATGGGGACAGATTTTGCCTTTATTGGCCCGGCAGCCTCAGTGATCGCTTTGGGGGGAATACCAGCTTATTTTGGAGGATCCATGCTTGCATCCCTCTTAGAAATCGTAATGTCTTATTTTGTAAAACCACTGATGAAATACTTTCCTCCGGTGGTTACCGGATCGGTCATCACTTTATTGGGAGCCACTCTTATGTCCGCTGCTATGGATTGGGTTGCTGGAGGTGCTGGGGCAGAAGATTACGGTTCTCCCTTAAACCTATTGATTGCAGTAGGGGTGTTTTTATTAGTTGTGTTAATTAATCATTATGCTCCCTCGAAGTTTTCGTCTTATGCCGTTTTAATTGGTATGGCTATTGGTTATCTAGTGTGCATTCCATTGGATATGGTAGATTTAGCCAAGGTAGGAGAAGCAGCATGGATCTCTTTGCCAAGTTTTAATAAGATTGGTATTGATTTTAATCCAAGTTATGCAATTCCATTTTTATCTGGCTATTTAGTTACCGTTATTGAGACCGTAGGTGTCATGCAGACTTTAGGACAAGTAACACAAACTGAACTAACAGATGACCAAGTAGCTGCTGGGGTGAGGGCAGATGGGTTTGGTTCATTTATTGCACCGCTATTTGGTTCAGGGCCAGCAGCTACCTTCTCTCAAAATGCTGGTTTGATTCCTTTAACCCGAAATGCTTCTCGAATTGTGGCTTTAGTCGCTGGGCTAATTATGATACTATTATCTATGAGCCCTAAATTGGCGACCATTATTTCAGTAATGCCTTTACCAATCCTTGGTGGTGCAGGAATCTTAATGTTTGGTACGGTTGCTGCAGCAGGAATTCAGTCATTAAGTCGTGTTGAGTTTAATACACGTAGCTTAATTATTATTGCTTCTTCAGTAGGAGTTGGATTAGGAGTTTCATTTAGACCTGAAATTACAAGTCAGTTACCATCATTTCTAGCAGGTCTTTTTTCATCGGGAATTTCTGCAGGAACGATTGTGGCTCTGTTATTAAATCTGATCTTAAAAGATCAACAGACCATTGATTAAATCTTTGATCTTTGATAAGTAATAAGGAGGATATTTATGCGTGCATTAGAGGAGCGAATTCAGGAAAAAGGACGAGTTTTAGATGGGAATATTTTAAAAGTTGATTCTTTTTTTAACCACCAAGTAGATCCTGAATTAATGATGCTCATGGGTAAGGATTTTGCAGAGCATTTTAGAGAAAAGGGAATAACTAAGGTTTTAACGTTGGAGGTCTCAGGAATAGCAATGGCCTTAACGGCAGCTCTAGAGCTAGGTGTGCCGATGGTTTTTGCAAAAAAAATTAAATCTCTAACTTTGAACGATCAAGTCTTTGTGAGCCAGGTATATTCATATACGAAAGAAACTACCTATGAAATTCGAGTGGATAAACGTTTCCTTAATGACCAAGATCGTGTATTAATCATTGATGATTTTTTAGCGAATGGAGAAGCTCTTAAGGGGTTAATTGATCTTTGTGATCAAGCTAAGGCTCAAGTAGCTGGTATTGGAATTGGAATTGAAAAAGTCTTTCAAGGTGGAGGCGACAAGGCCCGTCAAGCGGGCTACGAGGTTTATTCTCAGGCAAGGATTAAGGCTTTTGAAGAGGGTAAGGTTATTTTTGAATAGCTAATAAAAAGCACTATCACTTTACTTCAGTGATAGTGCTCTTTTAATTCTATAAGTCCCAATCTAAAATGGGTCCGCTTGGAATAATTCCATTAGGATTGATTGTCGGATGAGATCCATAATAATGTGTTTTTATGTGATCAAAATTAATCGTTTCTTTGATACCTGGCAAATGATAGATTCTTTTAGTGTAATTCCATAAATTGGGATAAGATGTAAGAGGCCTTAGATTACATTTAAAATGGCCAAAATACACACTATCAAAGCGGACGAGGGTTACGAATAAGCGGATATCTGCTTCCGTTAACTGGTGATCAACTAGGTATTCAGACTGACTGAGATGATTTTCTAGTTCATCTAGTGTTTTAAAAACAGCTTGAACTTCTTCTTCATATACCGCTTGCTCTGTAGCGAACCCAGCCTTATAGACTCCATTATTAATATGATCATAAATAATATCATTCCATTGGTCGATTTCAGCCTGTAATTCTTGAGGGTAGAAGTGGCCATTTTTAGCACCAAGATTATCAAAGGCAGTATTTAGCATTCGAATGATATCCGATGATTCATTGTTGACAATTTTATTCGTTTTTTTGTCTAATAAGATTGGAACGGTGACTCTACCACTATAAGTAGGTGTTGATAAGGTATAGATTTGGTGTAGATACTTTGCTTTGATGACTGGGTCAGCAATGACTCCAGGATAGTTATCAAAGCTCCAACCTTGATCAAGCATATAAGGACTAACAATCGATACAGGGAGTATCTCTTCTAATCCTTTTAGAGCACGCACAATCATAACCCTTGAAGCCCATGGACAGGCTAATGAGACATAAAGATGATAGCGGTTTTTCTCCGCAGGAAGGGTTTCAAGATTATTAATGAATTCTTTCCCATTTGGACTAATCCATTGCCTAAATTGAGAGTCTTTACGAACAAATCTTCCTCCTGTAGACTTTGTATCATACCATTTATCTTGCCATTTTCCATTAACGAGTAATCCCATTAAATCGCCTCCTTTTTAATTAGTTTAACTCAAATAATCAAATTTGTCTTTGATTATTGTCTAGCTTTTTGGAAAGTATTCATAATTTCCAACACTTACTGTAAATTTTGGAATGCTATGGTTACTTACTTTTTATTGCCGACCAAGACTTAAATAATAGGTATTCTTTTTGATCAGTTTTTTATAAAAGACTAGACAGTTTAATTATTTGTAGTAGAATTTAATCATTACAAACTTAGGAGGCTAGTATGACCTATTTAGAACGAGCACGAGAGATGTTTGATGAGGCTGTTAAGGTACGTCGTCAATTACACGAAAATCCAGAAGTTGGGTTTGATTTACCTAAAACTACCAGACTGATTAAAAGTAAGTTAGATGAATTTGGCATTGCTTATCATAATGTTGGTGATAGTGATGGTATTACTGGAACTATTGGCGATTCATCTAAAGGTAAAACATTACTTTTAAGAGCAGATATGGATGCCCTTGCCATTACAGAAATGTCTAAAGGGGTAGTTGTTTCTAAAAATGACAATGGTCATCTATGTGGGCATGACCTTCACCCAACTATTTTATTAATGGTATTAAAGATGCTTAAGGAAGATGAAGATAAATTAGAAGGACAAATTAAATTCCTTTTTCAACCAGGAGAAGAGACGCTGACAGGTGGAGAGGTGATGCTTAAGAATGGTATCCTTGAAAATCCAAAACCTGATGCTGGAATGGTTATTCATATGTGGCCAATTGCTAAGGAAGTAGGAGTAGAAATTCAAAAGGGGGCTTCATTGGCTTCTGCTTTAAATTTCCGAATTACGATTAAAGGAGTGGGAGCACACGGAGCTATGCCATATAATGGGGTGGATCCTATCTTTGTAGCTAGTCAAATTATCAATGCGGCTAACGGAATTCTAGCACGTGAATTACCATCGAACAAAGGAGCTTCACTATCGATGGGCTATCTATCAGCACCTGGTGGAGCGGTTAATGTAATCCCTGACACTGTTGTATTGGAAGGAACATCTAGATCCTTGTATCCAGAATCTGCTGAACATATGAAGAGTCGATTACCGGAAGTGGTAGATCATATCGCAAAGGCATTCCGTGCGGAAGCACAATTTGAAGTGTTAGCAGATGTTCCTGCTTTAATCAATACCGAAGCGATTACTGAGCAATTACAAAGCTCAGCGGAAGAAGCATTACAAGGTGAGTATCCAGTTAAAAACGTTGGACCTTATCTTGCTTCAGAAGATTATGCCCATATTGCAGCAAAGTTACCAGAAACTTGTTATTTCTTTATTGGCTGTCCCGAACCAGATGAAAATGGAAAAACATATCCGGTTCACCATCCGCTTGTACAGTTCAATGAAGAAGCACTTATTGTTGGTTCTGCTACTATGGCAACGGCTGCCTTTAATTGGTTAAGAGACAATAAATAAGCTTTTAAATAAGATTAAGTATTAGAACTATTTGATTGTAAGAGCCAGCTTTCTCTGAAAGTTGGCTCTTGTTGATAAAATATATAGCCCTCTATCCTAAAAGCTAGATTGGGGGCTATATATATATATATATATGACTTAGTATTATGCGGGCGATGAGAGTCGAACTCACACTTCAAAAGAAACTGCCGCCTGAAGACAGCGCGTCTGCCATTCCGCCACGCCCACTTAACTTCTATTCTATGCTTTTAGAAAATTTTGTAAAGAATTTCTTAGATGATTTTTACATAAGTGTTAATTTTATTATCCCATTCCTCAAAGCGTCTATTTTTTGATAATTCGCATGACAAGTTTGATTTTTATTTAACTTATTCATCAAACAATGTTATAATTAAGCTATTGGAATATATTAAGAAATGGGGAATAAGACTATGTCAAAAACGATGGCAATTAACGCAGGCTCTTCATCATTGAAATTCCAAATCATTGAAATGCCTGAAGAAAAATTACTATCAAAAGGGTTAGTTGAACGAATTGGAATTGCTGATTCAAATCTTGAGATTAAATACACAGATAAAAATGGACAGAATCAAAAGTTCACTTTAACACAAGATATTCCAGATCACGCTGTTGCTGTTGAGTTATTATTGAAAAACTTGTTAGATTTAGGCGTAATTGCTTCTTTTGAAGAAATCACGGGTGTGGGTCATCGGGTAGTTGCCGGTGGCGAAATCTTTAAAGATTCTGCTTTAGTGGATGAACAAGTTATCAAAGATGTTGAATCACTTTCAGAATTTGCTCCGCTTCATAATCCAGCTGAAGCTGTTGTTATGCGGGTCTTCCAAGAGAAACTACCTCATGCAACGATGGCAGCGGTTTTTGATACGTCATTCCATACATCAATGCCAGCTGAAAATTATCTCTATAGCTTGCCTTATGAATACTATGAAAAGCATTCAATCCGTAAGTATGGTGCTCATGGAACCAGTCATCATTTTGTGGCTCATCGTGCCGCAGAGATTGTGGGCAAGCCAATAGAAGAATTAAAGATTATTACTTGTCATTTAGGTAACGGCGCTTCGATTACTGCAGTAAAAGAAGGAAAATCGATTGATACTTCAATGGGATTCACGCCATTAGCAGGTGTCACAATGGGAACTCGTACTGGAGATTTAGATACCTCGCTCATTCCATATTTAATGGAAAAAGAAGGAATCAAAGATATCAATGAAGTCATTAATATCTTTAATAAAAAATCTGGTTTATTGGGTATTTCTGGCGTTTCATCAGATATGCGTGATGTTGAAGAAGCGGCTGAAAAAGGGAACGAAAGAGCTCAATTAGCCTTAGATATTTTCTTTAATCGAATTATTAAGTATGTGGGACAATATATTGCATTAATGAATGGTGTGGATGTGATTGTCTTTACAGCTGGAATTGGTGAAAATTCTAAAGAAACTCGTCAAATTGTCATGGATAATTTCGGTTATATGGGAATTAAAATTGATCAAGAACGCAATGATACACGTTCTGAAGCGGTTGTGTCAACGGATGATTCGAGTGTAGTGGTTATTAATATTCCAACTAACGAAGAGATTGCGATTGCTCGTGATGTAGAACGATTAAGAAAATAATTTTATAAAGCAACTATAATAAACGATGCCTCATACTGTAGGCTTGTGGACATCTCCATAATACTTGATTAGTGCTTGCGGTGATGGGTCTAAAAGCTATTGCATATAGTGGAGGCACACTTTAGAAGTAAAAAAAATTATTAAAAAAGGCTATGACTCGATTGTCACAGCCTTTTGACTATCTAAGGAGTCAATTAATGGAGAATGTAATTTTAGATCAAGCCAAATTAGATCGGACATTGAAGCGGATTGCACATGAAATATTAGAAGCTCATTCAAATGTAGAAGACTTGGTTCTGATTGGGATAAAGACGCGGGGAATTTTTCTGGCGAATCGTTTGTCTCAAAAGATTCAGGAAATTGATGGGAATGAGGTAGCCTTGGACCATCTTGATATTTCATTTTATCGAGATGATTTAACCTATCGGTATGACTCACAATTACCTAAAGTTGAAAAAGCTGATTTTACTCAAGTGTTAAAAGACAAAACAATTATTTTGGTTGATGATGTTTTATATACAGGACGAACAATTCGAGCGGCATTGGATGCGATTCTTACTTACGATCGACCTAAAAGGATTCAATTGGCAATTTTAGTCGATCGTGGTCATCGAGAATTACCGATTCGAGCGGATTATGTGGGCAAAAATATTCCAACTTCTAAGGAAGAACGAATTGCTGTGCGTCTAACAGAAGTAGATGGAGAAGACCAAGTGGTGATTATTCGACCTTAACCTTTTTTTAAGAGTAAATTAAAAATTAAGAAAGATAGGATTCCTATAAAAAGAAGCAGGGCAATTAGCCAGATTATGCAAACGAGTTTTGTTCCTTTATAGAATAAAAATACGCCAGTTATTGCAAAGATAAGGACAGTCCAATAAAATTTGTGGACTGTCTTTTTTGATGAGATACCTAGAAGAACCATTAATTCTTTATGATAGATTCGAGCATAAATTGCTAACAGAAGTAATGAAATAGGTAAACAATAAAATACAGGGGACATAAAAATTTCTCCAATCAAGTAATTTATAAGCATTCTTTAAAAGCCAAGGCTGTAACAGGAAGGGTAAGAAACATAATAAAAAGGACTGGTAAAACCAGTCCTTGAAATACATCCGTATCGTGCCGTATCAATAAAGCTAGGTTGAACCCGCTAGCAATCAGGTGGGCTCCACACAGTCTTCTAATGACGTCCACATGCGATGGCTTGTCAGACAAAGCTGCTCATAGGATCCCAATTAAAAAATGTTCGGTCAACACAGTGTAAATATTCTCGAACACTTCAGATGTATTTCCTATGATTTAATTATAGCAGTTTTTTCATTTTATGCAAGGGTTATCAGCTTTTTTATGAAGTAGTTATTTTTTTCGGTCGGGCCAAAGAGATTGGTAGTAACGAGCAATTCCTTCTTCGTATTTTCCGGTAGGTTGTGGATTAAAGTACCGTTGATGGACTTGGTTGACAGGTAAGTAGCTTTGTTTGATAAAATGTTGTGGATAGTCGTGAGGATATTGATATTCCTTAGCTAGTTGTTTTGCTTCTCGGCTGGCATAAGACGTATCTTTTAAGTGATCAGGAATGGGTCCAATTTTTCCTGAACGAATATCACTCATCGCTTGGTTAATTCCACGATAAGAAGTATTCGACTTAGGACTTAAAGCAAGGTCTACGACGGAAAAAGCGAGTGGGATTCGTGCTTCGGGAAGACCAAGTTTTTCTGCGGCTTCAACAGCCGCAACCGTACGTTGTGTTGCAGCTGGATTGCCAAAGCCAATATCTTCATAGGCAATGACTAAAAGTCGACGACAAGCGATAATTAGTTCTCCTGCCTCCAGGAGTAGACCAAGATAATAGAGGGCAGCATCGGGATCGGAACCACGTATCGATTTTTGGAATGCAGAAATAACATTATAATGAGCATCGCCTGATTTGTCGTGGCTAAAGCCCTTATGTTGAAGACATGTCTGAGCAATTTCAAGGTTAATAATAATATTTCCTTGGTCATCTTTAGGTGTTGATAAAACAGCCAGCTCGAGTGCATTAAGAGATGAGCGAATATCTCCATTTGTAACACCTGCAAAATGGTTGAGGGTTGCATCATCAATTTTTACAGAATAATCGCCTAAGCCCCTTTCTTTATCAACTAAAGCGCGTTGAAGCCCTGTTTTAATATCATCGGGTGTTAGAGCTTTCACTTCAAAAAGTTGTAACCTTGAACGAATAGCTGGATTTATCGCAATAAAAGGATTTTCGGTTGTGGCTCCAATTAAAATAATGCGTCCCTTTTCTAAATGGGGAAGGAGAAAGTCCTGTTTAATTTTATTTAATCGATGTATTTCATCAAGTAGAAGTATGACTGCACCAGACATTTTTGCTTCTTGAACAACAATTTCAAGCTCTTTTTTGCCATCAGTGGCGGCATTAACTTGACGGAATGCATAGTGGCTAGAACCCGCTAGAGCTGCAGCGATAGAGGTCTTACCTGTACCTGGGGGGCCGTATAGGATCATTGACGAAAGTCGATTGGCTTCAACCATACGACGAATAATTTTTCCTGGACCCAATAAATGTGTCTGACCGAGAACTTCATCAATGTTTTGGGGACGCATTCGATAGGCTAAAGGTTCCATAAGACCGCTCCTTTCTTTGTCGATTAGTTCCATTGTAGCATAATGAGCTAAGAGTTTAACCATTTCTGTTTTTATATTCAAGTTCTTTTTCGATGAAAATTGATGTTTATTCGATTACAAATTTAGGGATTTAAGGTATAATATGAGTAAGTGTTAAAGTAAGGGTGATAGAATGACTTATTTAGATTATGCAGCAACAACGCCAGTAGATCCTCAGGTAGCGGAATGTATCTTTGATACAATGACTAAGTTTTTTGGGAATCCCTCATCAACCTATCACTTAGGAAAGGAAAGTAAGCATCTTCTTTTATCGAGTCGGCAAAAGATAAAAGATCTTCTAAGATTGCCTAAAGAGAGTCAATTATATTTTACCTCGGGTTCTACAGAGGCCATTAATTGGGCTTTGATGTTTCAAGCAAGAAAAGCAAACGAATTAGGCTTAGGCAATCATATTGTCGCTAGTTCAATTGAACATTCTGCTGTTAGAGAAGTTTTATTAGCACTGGAAAAAGAGGGCTTTGAGATCACGTGGATTGATCCTCAGTCGGATCATCAATTTTCGGTGGATCAATTTGTCGATGCAAGTAATGAAAATACAATTGGTTGGACAGCTATGGCTGTTAATAATGAATTAGGCTCAGTGCTACCGATTCAAGATTTGGGTCAGCAAGCAAAACATATGGGTTTGTGGTTTCATGTTGATGCAACACAAGCTGTTGGATATCAAAAGGTTGACCCGGAAAATATGCCCTGTACTTCATTTTGTGCATCCGGTCATAAATTTTATGCACCTAAAGGGATTGGCTTTTTGGTCTATCAACCTTGGAATGATGCGATGACATTAAGGCCGATGATTTTAGGTGGTGGACAAGAGTATAAGATGCGTTCAGGGACTGAAAATATTCCTTATATAGTTGGTTTAGCTAAGGCATTAGAATTAATGCTAGAGGATCAGCGAAAAAGTCCTAATCACTATCAGATACTTTCTCAATACTTTTTTGATCAATTGACGAAAGCAGGAATTGAATTTGAGCAAAATGGAGATATTGTTCATCATAATCATCGTGTTCACAACATATGGATAAAGGGACATTTAGCAAGTCAGTTGATGATTCAATTTGATCTGGCTGGGATATACTTATCAGCAGGCTCTGCTTGTTCAGCTGGATCTGTAAAGCCAAGTCGAATTTTGAAAGCCTATTATCCTGAAAATGAAGCTCTTTGGCGGGAAAGTCTTAGGGTTTCTTTCGGACGTTATACAAGCGAGGATCAAATTGATCAATTGATCATGGCATTAAAAAAGATTTAACATAAAGGAGGAAAACGGTATGGCATTCTCAACAGAAGCAAGTTTAAAAGGATTTAATCGACAGTTTAAGGTGAGCTCCGAATGTAAGCCCTACACACTGAGAGATAATGGCTTTGTAGAAACAAGTGGTGGGAATTATCTATATAAGCGTCCTTTAGATTCGACCCATCGAGCAGGACTTGTACTGAAGGTTACCGTCAATCAAAAGATTAATCAGCTGAAAATTTCAACAGTGACGGCAAATGGACTTCAAGCAGTCAATGTTGAAAAATTGGCTAATAATGAAATGGTGATTGAAAAAATAAATTTTATTTTTGATGGCTTTGTTGATCGAAATGTCTTGGTTGAGGTATAATACTTTCATTTTAAAAAATAAGACGAACACTAATCTAAGAGGGTTCGTCTTTCATCATTTAGAAAGGGTGTTAGTGTGGAAAGTGAACTATTAAACAATTCCAAAAAAAGAGTGGTCATCGGAATGTCTGGGGGTGTAGATTCTTCGGTGGCAGCCTTGTTATTAAAACAAGCTGGCTATGATGTAGTGGGCTTATTTATGAAAAATTGGGATGATACGGATGAGTCAGGCGTATGTACTGCGACAGAAGATTATGAAGATGTTTCTTTAGTTGCGGAAAAAATAGAGATTCCATACTATGCTGTTAACTTTGAAAAAGAGTATTGGGATCGGGTTTTTGAGTATTTTCTTTCAGAGTATCGCCATGGCCGCACTCCTAATCCAGATGTTATGTGTAATAAAGAAATTAAATTTAAGGCATTTATGGATTATGCCATGGGGCTAGGTGCAGATTATATTGCCATGGGACATTATGCGCAAGTTGAGTGTGATGATCAAGGTCATGTTCATTTGCTAAGGGGAGCAGATTCAAATAAAGATCAGACTTACTTTTTAAGTCAACTTTCGCAAGAACAATTAGCACGATCGCTCTTTCCAATTGGTCATCTTGAGAAGAAACAAGTTCGTGAGATTGCAAGAGATGCCGGTCTTGCGACGGCCAATAAAAAAGATTCGACGGGAGTTTGCTTTATTGGTGAACGAAATTTTAATGAATTTCTTTCTAACTATTTACCGAATAAACCTGGAAAAATGAAAACGATCGATGGACGTGTCATGGGGGAACACATGGGCCTAATGTATTATACGATTGGGCAACGTCACGGTTTAGGAATTGGAGGAAGCGCAGGTTCCGATGGATCGAATGAACCATGGTTTGTAGTAGGTAAAGATATGTCAACTCAAACTCTCTATGTAGGTCAAGGTTTCCATCATGAAAACCTCTATGCCGATGATTTGATAGCGTCACAAGTTTCCTTTACCCAAAAGACACCCCCTTCTTCTTCTTTTGAATGCACAGCAAAATTTAGATATCGTCAAAAAGATGTTCCAGTTACAGTACATTTACTCGAAGATGGTCAGAAGGCTAAAGTCGAATTTCACCAACCTGCCCGTGCAGTAACTCCAGGACAGGCTGTAGTTTTCTATCAAGGTAGAGAGTGCCTAGGAGGCGGGTTGATAGATGCGGTTTATAAGGATGGTATAAAAAGACAATATGTTTAGTATAAATAGCTAGTAATTGAGGAGCTCTGAGTCTCATAGTCTGCTAGACCAATGAGTTCTGAGCTTTTTTGCTAGATATCGAGCTTTAATTACTTTAAGAAATACATTTGTTATAATGGTCTTGTCTTAGATGTGAAGGGGGAGGATAACGTGGAGGAAATAAACATTATAGCTTCTGCTCAGGCAGTTTATTTTGAAAACCCTAGTAACTTCTATAAAGTAGTACGAGTATTTGTAGAAGAAGATCCCCAACAAGTCATTCAGAATGACGAGATCGTGATGACAGGCCAATTTATTAGCTTGCAAATGGATACTTCCTATGAATTTTTTGGGAAATTGGTTCAACATCCTAAGTATGGTCAACAGTTTGCTGTATCTCATTATCGTCAGATTGCCCCTCAATCGAAAGAGGGGCTAGTTAATTACCTATCGAGTGACCGATTTAAGGGAATAGGAATTCGGACTGCTGAAAAAATAATTGCTTGTTTAGGCGAGGATGCAATCGATCAGATTCTGAACGATCCAGCTTGTTTAGATAAAGTGCCTGGATTATCCGCTAAAAACGCTAAAAATCTAACGGATAGTTTGTTGGCGCATCAAGGAACGGAACGCATATTTGTTCAGCTAAATTTATGGGGATTCGGACCTAAGATTGCAGAAAAAATTTACAAAATTTATCAAACCGAGACACTTAATAAAATAAAAGATAATCCCTATGAATTAATTGAAAAAATTGATGGGATAGGTTTTCAAAAAGTCGATCAATTAGCGATAAGTTTAGGATTCGATCCTAGCGCAAGTCAACGTTTGTCAGCAGCATGGGTTGAAGTTGTTAAGCAGATTTGTTACCGGCAAGGTAACACTTCAGTTAGTGTCTCATTAGCTCAACAAAAAGCACAAAGCCTTCTTGAAAGATGCCAATCTGTATTAATTTTAAAAGAAGATTTAATTCAAGCCTTGGATGAAGCTATATTACAAGAACGTTTAATTTTAGATCAAGAATCTCTGATGCTTCCGTCTATTTTTTACGCAGAATATGGTGCCAGTCAGAAAATACATCATTTTATGCAGGAAAGTCAGCAATTTGATATTGAAGACGATGAGATAAGTCAAGCGATTAAAGAAATTGAAGACCTACTAGAGATTATCTATGATAGTCAACAGAAAGCTGCATTAAAATTAGCAATTCAGTCTCCTATGTCAATTATTACTGGAGGACCAGGTACTGGGAAAACAACACTCGTTCAAGGGCTAATCTATCTACATGCCAAGCTAGAAGGCTACGATCTGGATGATTTGACCCCCTCTAATATTAATTCACCCATTCGATTAGCGGCTCCTACAGGAAGAGCAGCTAAACGGATGCAAGAAAGTAGTCAATTACCAGCAGTTACTATTCATCGTT
This sequence comes from Facklamia hominis CCUG 36813, assembly GCF_000301035.1. Classification (GTDB taxonomy): domain Bacteria; phylum Bacillota; class Bacilli; order Lactobacillales; family Aerococcaceae; genus Facklamia; species Facklamia hominis. The sequence continues at coordinate 127,697 of NZ_JH932292.1, forward strand.
TAATTGGTTTTACCAGAGAGAGTGTGATGGAAACTTTTACTCCAGAGGAAATTGAAGGTTCTCTCTTAATTATTGATGAAATGTCGATGGTGGATGTTTGGTTGATGAATTGGTTGTTACAGGCGATTCCTTCTCATATTCAAGTGGTATTTGTAGGAGATCAAGACCAACTTCCTTCAGTTGGTCCAGGAAAAGTATTTGCTGATTTAATTGCTTCTCAGGTCATCCCTACAATATTCCTAACTAAGATATATCGACAAGCACAGGATTCATCGATTGTTTCTTTAGCGCATAACATTCGCAAAGGCTATTTGCCAAGAAATTTCTTAGACAAGCAAGAAGACCGATCATTTATTCCTTGTGATTCATCACAGATTGGTTATATGATTCAACAAGTAATTGACTATGCTAAAAAGAAAGGTTTTAGTGGACAAAATATGCAGGTGTTAGCTCCTATGTATAAGGGACAGGCTGGGATTACTCAGATTAATCATTTGTTACAAGAACAATTGAATCCTGCTAGTGTTAAGAAAAGACAGATCAAGCATTATGATCAAGTGCTTCGACAAGGAGATAAGGTATTGCAATTGGTGAATAATACCGATGAGGGCGTTTATAATGGAGATATTGGCTGGGTTTGTGCAATATTGACCGCCAAAGAATCTTCTTCAAAACAAGAAGAGTTAGTGGTCGACTTTGATGGAACCGAAGTACACTATACGAAGAATGAGTTAGATCAATTGACCCTGGCATACTGCTGTTCGATTCATAAAGCGCAAGGAAGTGAGTATGATCTAGTTATTCTTCCTTTAATTGATATGCATTCGCCATTACTAAGACGAGACGTTGTTTACACAGCTGTAACACGTGCTAGTAAGTTTTTGATTCTATTAGGTAATCCAAATAGTTTTCAAAAAGCAGTAGCCTCACAACAAGTTGAACGAGAGACACATTTAAAAGACTATCTACAACTTCTTTTTAATAAGAAATTAGATAAACAAAAATCACAATCAATTACTTCAAGTCAAAAATCGATTACTCAAGGCCAAAATTCAGATTTGACCATTCTTAATACTCAAGCAGACTTGAATCATCGTCAGTCAAATGTTCATTCGTCGAACTTAAGTGATGAAGAGATCCAGCTAACGGATGAATCTATTTTTATGATTGATCCGATGATTGGAATGGGAGATTTAACCCCATTTGATTTTATGAAAGTCCAAAAATAACCAGCTAGCCTAGATAAAAAAAGGATAGCTGGTTTTTTTAAATTGACAATGAATTGGAGAAGAAGTGTTTAGTTCACCATCGTATTCTGAGCGGATAATCTGAGGACTCCACAATTCAAATTGATTTCCTCTAAGGTGAGTGAGGTTATTAGAATTGATGGGTTTGTGGCTAAAAAGAATATTCCAAATTAAATTAAGAATAACCTTGAAGTTTAAGTGATGAAAAATATAAAGTGAAAAATCCTTTTGGTGGGGATCAAACTGTGGAGCTATCTGAATTCCACCTCCGACAAATGGATGGTTCATCATCAAGACGAGCCCACAATTTTCAAAATGTTGCTGAGATCCCTCATGATTCACATCCAATGAAAATGTTTTAATATCTTTTAAGGCTAAAAAGACCGCGAAAAAATATGATAAATGGGATAACTTAAAGCGGTTTAGTTTTTCTTTAAGATTATAATGGGTCATACTATGGATAACCTCTGCATCAAAACCGAATCCATAAGAATTAATAAAATAACCCACTTTGTGTTGACTTTTGTTTTGATAATAGCCAATAGGAATATGTTTGGCTTGGCGTTGATAAAGCATTTTATCAATCATATCTGGTACGGAGGCTTCGTTAAACCGTGCTCGGTAAAAATCGTTGCCTGTTCCAGCTGCAAAATAGGTTATGGGAATTTTTAAACTGAGTGATAGGAGGGTATTAATAACTTCACTGAGCGTTCCATCACCACCAATGACGGCTAAACGATGTTTATTTGGATCAAATTGTTGTGTAACAAGTTGTTTTGTGATAGATACTGCATGTTGAGCGTATTCAGTTTCATAAGTAAGATGGGGTATTCTTAAAGCTTGAAGTTCTTGACGTACCTGATTTAAGACCTGTCGTCCTTTTCCAAATCCAGCCATAGGATAGACTATAATGTATATTTTTTCGATCAAGGTGTCACCTCTTCTAATTAATTTTCAACAGTCTAAAAACCATTATACTTGAAATACGTTAAAAAGAAATCATGAATTTTCCAATTGGATAAATGATTGACCTATTTAGTAAAAATTGATAGAATTGTCATAGAGATATGCTGTTTATCCCATACAGAGAGATTAGATTGCTGAGAATAATCACGATAGATAGTGCTCCTCTTAAGAAGTCAGTTGAAAGACTGAGGTAGACTGGCCTTAACAGTACAAAAGAAAGACGAAAGTCCTTATAAGTAAGGTGGTACCGCGGTTTGGCGCCCTTACATATAAGGGCATTTTTTATTAAATTTATAAAAGGGGAAATATAATGCAAGCTTTGAGTAGTAAAGAGATTCGTCAAAAATTTTTGGATTTTTGGGAATCAAAAAATCATGAGATTATTCCGTCCGCTTCCTTGATTCCAATCAATGACCCTAGTTTATTATGGATAAATTCGGGGGTTGCCGCATTAAAAAAATATTTAGATGGATCAGAAATTCCAGATAATCCTAAAATTGCCAATGCACAAAAATGTATTCGGACGAATGATATTGAAAATGTGGGGGTAACTGCTCGCCATCATACTCTGTTTGAAATGCTAGGAAATTGGTCGATTGGCGATTACTTTAAAGAAGAAGTAATTACTTGGGCATGGGAGTTATTGACTGGAGAAAATTGGTTTGCCATGGAACCAAGTCGTCTTTATGTTACTTATTATCCAGAGGATGAAACAACTCGCGATATCTGGTTAAATAAAGTGGGCCTAGCAAGTGATCATTTAATACCAGTAGAGGATAATTTTTGGGATATTGGAGAGGGGCCTTGTGGACCAGATACTGAAATATTTTATGATCGAGGTGAAAAATACCAGAATCTATCTGATGATGATCCTGAAATGTATCCAGGTGGCGAAAATGAACGTTATCTAGAAATATGGAATTTAGTATTCTCACAATTTAACCATATGCCGGACCACACTTATCAACCTCTTCCTAGCAAAAATGTGGATACGGGTATGGGCTTGGAACGTATGGCATCAGTTATGCAGGATACACCAACCAATTTTGAAACGGATCTTTTTAAGCCAATCATTGATAAAATTGCTCAATTAACAAGTTATAATTATGGTGAATCTGATAAAATCGATACTTCTTTCAAAGTAATCGCCGACCATATTCGAGCAGTAACTTTTGCAATTTCTGACGGTGCATTACCTTCAAATGAAGGTCGTGGATATATTTTAAGAAGATTAATACGTCGATCGATTATGCATGGTCGTAAATTAGGTATTAAAAATTCTTTTGTAGCGGATTTGGTACCAGTTATCGTATCTATCATGGGTGAGTTCTATCAAGAATTACAAACCAATGCTGATTTTGTACAAAAAGTTTTGATCAAAGAAGAACAACGTTTCCATGAAACGATTGGGGAAGGGGAAGCTCATTTAGAGACTGTCATTGAGGGATTGAAGTCCGAGGGAGTAAAAGTGATTCCAGGTCAACAGGCTTTTCAGCTTTATGACACATTTGGTTTTCCACTTGAATTGACTCAAGAGATGGCTGCAGAAGCTAGTATGGAGGTTGATTTACAAGCCTTTGATGAGGCAATGGCTAAACAAAAAGAACAGGCTCGATCTGCTCGCTCTAATGAGGGCTCCATGTCTGTTCAATCAGCTGCTTTACAAGAGATTGATTATGATTTTGATTTTGTAGGATATGATCAATTAAGTACCAATGCAACCTTAAAATATCTTGTGGCGGGAGATCAAAAAGTTAAACAATTACCAAGTCACAGCGAAGGTTATGCCTTCTTTAATCGGTCCCCATTTTATGCTGAAATGGGAGGACAGATTGCGGATGATGGTGGGATCTTTGATGGGGAAACGATGATTGCAGAGGTCCTTGATGTTCAAAAGAGCCCCCATGGTCAGTTTATGCACAAAGTGAGAACATTTGATTTGCCATTAAATGTGGATCAATCGTATACCTTAAGTGTTGATCGGGCAAATCGTTTAAAAACTAATAAGAATCATACGGCTACTCATTTGCTTCACCGTGGTTTGAAAAATGTTCTAGGGTCACATGCTAATCAAGCTGGATCTTATGTAGGACCTGATCGCCTACGTTTTGACTTTTCACATTTTGCGAAAATGTCCCAAGAGGAATTAAAACAAGTTGAAACTTATGTGAATTACATGATTGAAAATGCTGAAGCCGTTAATATCAATGAGATGCCAATAGACGAAGCAAAGGCCATGGGCGCAATGGCTTTATTCGGTGAAAAATACGGTGATGTTGTTCGAGTAGTGAATGTTGCGAATGAATCTATTGAGCTGTGTGGTGGTACCCATGTCTCTAATACCAATGAAATTGGGACCTTTAAGATTTTATCTGAAACAGGAATCGGTGCTGGTATTCGACGGATCGAAGCCTTAACTGGTCAGGCAGCTATTGCGGATTACCAAGCTAAAGAAAATCTACTTCATGAAGCACAAGAAAAATTAAAAGTAGCTCAATCTAGTCAGTTTCTCCATAAGATCGATCAATTACAAGCGGAACTCAAAGATCAGCAGGCTCAAATCGATGCCCTATCTGCAAAATTGATGAAAGAAGCTTCCAACGAAATTTTTGAACAAGTTAAAGAAGTAAAAGGAGTTCGTTATATTGCAGCTTCCTTGAATAATCAATCGATGGACGCCCTCAGAAGTCTTGGTGATCAATGGAAGACGAAAGAAATTTCCAATATCTTCGTGGTAGCAAGTCATGAAGGAGAAAGTGCCAAATTATTAGTTTTAGTGGATAAAGAGGCTAATGATATGGGGATAAAAGCAGGAGATTTGATAAAACCTTTAGCGAAGGTTATTGGTGGTGGCGGTGGTGGACGCCCTGACATGGCTCAAGCCGGTGGGAAGAATCCACAAGCCATTCAAGAAATGATAGGCCTAGTGGCTAGTGAAATTGAAAAATTACTGTAAAACAAGCAATTTAATTCAGAATGTGTTAAAATGAATCTCAAAGTAGTTTAGGAGCTTAAAGAGTGAAATTTTAATTTAGAAAGGTTGGGTGATTAGTCCATGCAATCTCTCGATGAAACAATTTTATTTAGACTGGATGATTTAAATCAACATACAGTTAGAGAAAGTCTGGAAATCGTCTATCAAGCATTGGAAGAAAAAGGATATGATCCAATTAACCAAATAGTTGGCTATCTCTTATCAGGTGATCCGGCCTATATTCCTCGTCATAAAGATGCGCGGAATATTATCCGCCGACATGAACGCGACGAGATCGTTGAAAAATTAGTTGAGTATTATTTGACCAAAAAGGAATCATAGTTGATGGTGACATTAAATCGTAGTATGGGATTGGATGTTGGTTCGCGCACAGTAGGTGTCGCGATCTCCGACCCAATGGGATGGACAGCCCAGGGGCTAGAGACCATCCAAATCGATGAAGAAAAGGGAGAGCTTGGTTTAGATCGTTTGCTAGAATTAGTGGATGTTTATCAAGTAACTACTTTGGTGATTGGATTACCTAAAAATATGGATAATAGTATCGGACAAAGAGCAGAAGCTTCTATGGCATACGGTGAAGCTGTTAAACAGCGACTTCCTCATTGTCAAATTATTTATCAGGATGAACGCTTAACTACTTCTCAGGCTGAACGTATGCTTATTGAAGAAGGAAACGTTTCAAGAAAGAAGCGCAAGCAGGTTATTGACAAGTTAGCAGCTGTGATGATTTTACAAAATTATTTAGACACACCACATTAGGAGAATATTATGACAGAAAAAGATTTACACGAACACGAAGAACAAGAATATATTACTGTCGTCGATGAAGAAGGGAATGAATCTCTATACGAAATTCTTTTTACCTTTGACTCGGAAGATTTTGGTAAGTCCTATGTATTGATTTATCCAGCAGGAACATCTGAAGATGAAGAAGTTGAGCTTCAAGCTTATGCTTATCAAGAGCAAGAAGATGGAACGAGTGGAGACCTACAACCAATTACAACGGATGAAGAATGGGACTTAGTGGAAGAAGTATTGAATACTTTTCTTGATTCAGACGATGAGTAACCATTAGGATGATAGTGAAAGAGGCTGTGACCTTTAAGTCGCAGCCTTATTTATTCAAATTAGATCGAATTTTAGATCTTTAAGGAGGTTCTATGGCAAAAATTAATTGGGAAAAAATTCAAGCAGAAGCAAAACGAAATGAAACAATCCATGTCAAAGAAACATTATGGACTAATCGCATTATCCATGTTTTTATGTTAGGATTGCTCCTAGTCGGTTTGTTAGTGACAATTTTTGCATATATTAAAATTGATGGAGCTTTAAGTCCGTCAGATATTAAAGATAGCTCAAAGCTTGAGGTGACGATCCCTATGGGATCGACTTCATCGGATATCGCACAGATCTTAGAGGATAAGGGGCTAACTTCATCGAGTAAAATTTTTTCACTTTATATGAAGTTTAAAGGGTCACATAATTTTCAAGCGGGCACCTATGAATTTTCAAAACAGATGGGAGCTAATGAACTTTTAGCGACACTTGAGGAAGGTGGTAAACCTATCTATGAAGATGTTGATTCGACACTCACAGTAGTTGAAGGGATGCAACTGGAGGAAATTGCGCAGTTGGTTGAAGAAAATACTCCGATTAGTGCAGAGGATTTCATTAAAGCTGCTGATAATCATAATTTGATCGATCAACTCATGGCTTCCTTTCCGTCACTTTTAAAGCCACTAACGGAAATAGAAAATTTGAAGCATCCGTTAGAAGGGTATTTGTATCCAGCAACTTACGATTATATATCTGGCTCAACGGCGGAGGATTTAATTACTCAAATGGTTACCAAGGCCAATTTAGAATTTCAGTCATTACTTGAAGATTTAAATAATACTGCTTTCTCTTACCACCAAATTTTGACCCTCGCTTCGATTGTTGAACGCGAGGCAGTAACGGACGAAGATCGTGCATTAGTTGCAGGGGTCTTTTATAACCGACTCAATGCTGGTATGCCACTCCAATCTGATATTACCGTTTCATACGCTTTAGGAGAGCATAAGGAATTAGTAACGTACCAAGATTTGGAAGTAGACTCACCATACAATACCTATAAGGCGTCAGCCTTACCACCTGGTCCGATTAATAATCCAAGCTTGTCAGCGATTAAGGCTTGTATTTATCCAAGTTCAAATAATTATTATTATTTCGTGGCAGACTTAAAAACAGGTAAAATTTATTATTCACAAAGTCAAGAAGAGCATGATGCTTTAGTTAAAGAATATGTTCAACCTTTGTTTGAGGAATCATCAAATAAAGAGCAAGACACTTCTCGTTCTTCTGAATAAATCTTTAAAGATTATTATAAAAAATGACTTGCATTTAATCATCGAGTGTGGTATTTTCTATGATATAGATTTGAAAGCGATTTTCAAGTGGAGTAATCATCCCTAAGGGGATGATTGCTTTATTTTATGTGGCCAAGATTAAAGAAAGGATTGTAAGCGTATGACTGGCAAACCAATCGTAATTGGGGTAACAGGAGGTTCTGGATCAGGTAAATCCAGTGTGTCTCGAAGAATTTTTGAAGAATTCACACAAAATTCTGTTCTTATTCTGGCTCAGGATAACTATTATAAGGATCAAAGTCACTTAACCTTTGAGGAGCGTCTTAAGACGAATTATGATCATCCTTTAGCCTTTGATAATGACTTGTATTATCAGCATATTCAGGATTTTTTGAAAGGACATAGCATTGAAGTCCCAGTATATGATTATGTAAATCATACCCGGTCTAAAGAAGTTCATTTTGAACCACCTCGTCAAGTTTTAATCTTAGAAGGAATCTTAATTTTTCAAGAACCTTCCATTCGTGATTTATGTGATATAAAGGTTTATGTTGATACTGAAGATGACATACGTTTAGCAAGACGTATTCAGCGTGATGTCATTCAAAGAGGTCGATCGGTTGAATCAGTGTTAAATCAATATATTGATGTTGTGAAACCGATGCATCACCAATTTGTTGAGCCGACTAAACGCTATGCTGATGTTATTATACCCGAGGGCGGGCTGAATCATGTCGCAGTTGATTTGTTAATTACAAAGATAGAATCTATTTTAAAATAAAAAGGAGTAAAATAATGGTAGAAAAAACATTTCCAATGACACAAGAAGGTAAAGAAAAGTTAGAGCAAGAGTTAGAAGATTTAAAAGTTAATAAACGTGCAGAAATTATCGAACGTATTAAGATTGCACGATCTTTTGGTGATTTATCTGAAAACTCTGAATATGAATCTGCAAAGGATGAACAAGCTTTTGTTGAGGGTAGGATTTCAACGTTAGAGAATATGATTCGTTTCGCAGAAATTATCAATGATCAAGATTATGCAGATGACGAAGTCACTTTAGGGCGGAAGGTAACTTTTAAAGAATTACCTGATGGGGATCAAGAAGCGTATACAATTGTAGGGTCTGCCGAAGCTGATCCAATGTCGTTCAAGATTTCAAATGATTCTCCTATGGCACAAGCTCTTATTGGCAAAAAAGTTGGTGAGACAGTCACCATTGAAACACCAGGCGGAGCTTTTGATGTCGAAATTTTAAAAGTTGAAAAAAATAAATAATTTTTGGCCAATCCAGCGGTTGTTTTCACTAATAGCTCGTCTGAGATTGGCTTTTTATATTGGCGAATGGCTTCAAATATGCGATAATAGGCTTTAAATAAGAGAGGAGGGCTGGAGTCTTTGAAAAAATGGCGTTATCGTATTCTCTATATTTTAGTATTAACGATTGCTTTTATCGCTTTGGAATTAGTGCTAGATTTTCGTTTTTTACTTTTATTTACGACTGGGATAGCTTTATCCTATCTTAGTCTGTTTATAAAAAATACCACTTTAAGAAAGATAGTCTTGTTTCCTGCTTTGGTAATGCTGTTGGTATCATTAGCTGTGACTCGCTCTTTTTGGTTGTTTATCGTCACGTTAGTATTAACTTTTTTAGTTTTTCAAGATGATCAAGTAAATCAGTTAATTAATTTAAGTGATAATTGGTTGCTCCCTAATCATGATAAATTAGGAGAATATCACGGAATTCAATTAGTGCAACCACAATCTTCTCAACGATCGATATTAGATAAAAATGCTGTGTGGGAACAAAAATCAGCAAATCGATCAATCATTGAATGGGATGATATTAATCTGATTTACTTTGGCGGCAATACGATAGTTGATCTAGGAAATAGCCTATTTCCAGAGGGTGAATATATTGTAATGGTACGAAAAATGTACGGTCGCCTTCGCTTAATTATACCAAGGGATATCGGTTTAAGTCTTAATATTTCTTTAATATCGGGTAAAGTGATCTTTGAATCGCAAAGTTATACACTGGCTCTGGAGAATTTTCGCTGGCAAAGTCCTGATTATATGCAGGCTAAGCGGAAAATTAAGTTAATTGTTTCAAGCGTCTTTGGAGATGTTGAGGTGATTATCTTATGAATTTTAGATTGTTTTTCCGACTTTTTCTGGGTCAATGTGTGATGAACTTAATTGTTTTAGGTACACTTCTTGCTTGTGCACATTATTTTTTACCTTACTTTTCAATTGATTTTCTTTACCGAAATGAAATTTGGAATGTTCGTCTATTTATATGGATCCTAGCAATTATTGTTGCCTTAAATTTAGTCTTTAGTTTTTATATAGCGGTCCATTTATCAAGCGTTTTTGAAGAGGTACGTGCAAAGATTAATTGGTTATTATTGGGAAAATACCACCATACAATTTTTGATTCTAAGTCAGTCACAACTTCTTGGTATGATAATGAACAATTATTGGCTTCTGATATTGATCATCTTCGCCAAAGACTGATTCATCTCACGTCTGACTTGCAAGAGTTTACTTCAGCACCTGTATTTTTGGGTGAAAAGACCAAAGAAGAAGTGATTGAATCGGAAAGAAGTCGAATTGCTAGAGAGTTACACGATTCGGTTTCTCAAGAATTATTCGCGGCCATGATGCTCTTATCCGCAATTAATTACTCAACACAGGGAAGCTTACCTTCACCTGTTGATGATCAATTAAAAAAGGTGAATGAAGTCATTAATGATGCACAGACAGAGATGCGAGCCTTGCTTCTTCATCTAAGACCTATTGACCTTCAAGGCAAATCCTTAAAGCAAGGGATCGAACAATTATTACGAGAATTACAGCATAAAGTGGCGCTTGAAATCACTTGGAGTCTAGATGATCCCCAGATAGAGACAGGGATGGAAGATCATTTATTTCGAATTGTACAAGAAGGTATCTCAAATACAATGCGGCATGCCAAGGCTAAGAGGTTAGAGGTTTATTTATCAGCCAGTCGTGATACTGTTTCGATTCGAATTGTCGATGATGGGAAAGGTTTTGACTTAAAGGAGAAAGCTAAATTAGGATCTTATGGCTTGAGTAATATTGAAGAAAGAGCTAAGGGGATGGGGGGGAGAAGTAACATTATCTCTTCCCCCGGCCAGGGAACCATCTTAACCGTGACCGTTCCCTATAAACCGCTTTTTAATCATCTAGCTTAAAAGGAGGGGCACGATTGATAAGAGTATTAATTGTTGATGATCATGAAATGGTACGATTGGGTATCTCAAGTTTTTTAAAAATTCAAAATGATATTGAAGTTGTGGCAGAGGCAGAAAATGGCTTACAAGCTTATGATCAGGCACTGAAATTTCGACCAGATATTATTCTAATGGATTTAGTGATGGATGTGATGGATGGTATAGAAGCGAGCCAAAAGATCATCCAAGTTTGGCCTGAGGCGCGAATTATTATATTGACATCTTTTTTAGATGATGAAAAAGTGTACCCTGCCTTAGAAGCTGGGGCTAAGTCATATATTCTTAAGACTTCATCAGCTGAAGAAATTGTTCAAGCTATTCGAATGACGGCTTCCGGTGAATCCTTTATGCAGGAAGAGGTTACCCAAAAAATTCTTCATCAGGAAGACCAACAAAAACAAGGGGCACTTCATGATGAATTAACGAAACGGGAGATAGAAGTACTCCAGTTAATTGCTAAAGGCTATACTAACCAAGCAATTGCGGATACTTTATTTATTAGTTTAAAGACAGTAAAGACACACGTATCGAATATTCTAGCCAAATTACAAGTTGATGATCGAACTCAGGCAACGATCTATGCTTTTCAACATGACTTAGTCCATTAATAAGGAGGGTATGTGGTTTTCCACAAACATATGAAATTAACGGTTGATAATTTAGCGGCAGAGTGGTTTAAAGATGAAGTGGGAATGAAACCAAATTGGGGCATTCGTATAAAAACTAAAATTTATTCCTCTAGTCCGATCGATCCGGGAATTGGTATTGGTATTGAATCTGCTGAAGCTGATTCACCAATCGCCTTTTTTCAAGCAGATAACGGTATTTCTTTCTACATAGAGGAGCAGGATGCTTGGTATTTTAAAGAATATGATTTACATATTATATATGATAAGGTAAGGAATGAACCTGCTTACCAATTTATAAAAAATGGTAAAATTTTTGAATAGATTAAAGGTGATAGTATGCGAGATTTCAAGTCTAAAAATAATTTTTCAGTAAAAAAGATAACGCTTATTAGTATTTTTATGGCTATTATTCTTATTCAAACGTGGATCCCCTTTTTAGGATATATTGCCATTCCACCATTAAATATTACGATTATACATGTCACCGTGATTTTAGCTAGTTTGGTGATGGGGGGGAAAACGGGAGCTTTTATTGGTTTCTTTTGGGGACTTAACAGTTTAATTCGTGCATATACTATTCCAAGTTCTCCGATGTATATTTATATATTTTCATCGCCTCTGGTTTCAGTTTTGCCTCGCTTTTTAATGCCTATTTGTTTGATGGCCATTTCTAGCGCTATAAAGAATCGATTAACTCATGCAAATTATTATCGACTGATGGGATTAGCTGGTGCCTTATTAAATACCATTCTGGTTTTATCAGCAATCGTTGTATTCAAACGAGAAGACTATCTACAAATTCAGGGAGCGTCAATGGCTAACTTATGGTCCGTTTTAATGGGGATTATTTTGGTCAATGGAATTCCAGAAGCTATTTTTTCGGCCTTTGTGATGCCACTATTGATGCGTGCAGTCAAGCAGATCCTATAAAATGGGTCAAGGACAATAAGTTGACAATGATAGCTTTCTTTTATACAATAAAACTATATTCGGGGGTGTCATGGTTTCGACAGGTATCGTTCGAATTTTGGATGCGTCAGGTAGGCAGCGACTACCACAACAACGCTACAGTTAAATATAACTGCAAACAACGAAAACAATTTAGCTTTAGCTGCCTAAAAACAGCGAGCTAAGATCAGCCTAATATCGCCCATGTATTAGTTACTGGTCTCAAATTAGTGGGATACGCAATGACTTTCCGTCTGCAAGTCATTGAAGAGATAATCAGACTCGCAAGCACAGAGGCCTGTTAGTCGGCTATGTGTAAGCTAAATAAAATTGACTAATCTATTGGCGTAGATTCCTTGATGGCGAGGTATTTGGACAGGGGTTCGACTCCCCTCATCTCCATAATCACTTATTAATATAGTTAAATGTTACTTAAAGCTATTGATAGTATAAGGTTTCATAAAAAGAGTCTTCAAATATTTCAGACAAATTATTGGACTTTTAGATAATAATTTAGCTTGTAAAGTTTATAGTTAATAAATGAGGGTCTTCGGAATATATATTGGAATTACTTTTTTAATAGTTTAAAAACAACTGGTGTTTAAATCGGATTTTCTAGTGTAATGTTAGGACAATCAATAGTATTATAAAAGTATCAATCACATACGAGTGATACGTTGGGGAAAAAATAAAATAGTCCAATTTACTTGACCGTGTACTATGGTACACGGTTTATAATATTCATGGGGTGAAATAAGATGATTTACCGCATTAGTGAGTTTGCAGAAAAATGTGGCGTTAATAAAGAAACGATTAGATATTACGAGCGAAAAAATTTACTACAAGAACCTCACCGAACGGAAGCTGGTTATCGGATATATTCATATGATGACGTTAAGCGTGTTGGGTTTATTAAACGAATACAGGAACTTGGATTTTCTTTAAACGAGATTTATAAATTACTTAGTGTTGTAGATAAAGATGAAGTTCGTTGTCAAGATATGTTCGAATTTGTTTCTAAAAAACAAATGGAAGTTCAAAAACAAATAGAGGATTTAAAACGAATTGAAACTATGTTAGACAACTTAAAACAACGATGTCCAGATGAAAAGCAATCACATTCGTGTCCAATAATAGAAACATTAACATGAGAGATTAACGAAAGGGGCTTTATTATGAATAAATTTAAGGTAAACATTCAAGGAATGACCTGTGCGGGTTGTGAAAAACATGTTGAATCAGCACTTGAAAAGATAGGTGCTAAAAATATTGAGTCTAATTTTCGTCGTGGTGAAGCAGTATTTGAACTGCCCGATGATATTGAGGTTGAAAGTGCAATAAAGGCGATTGATGAAGCAAATTACCAAGCCGGAGAAATTGAAGAAGTATCATCACTAGAAAACGTGGCGTTAATTAATGAAGACGATTATGACCTTCTTATTATCGGTTCTGGTGCTGCTGCCTTTTCTTCGGCAATTAAAGCTACAGAATACGGTGCAAAAGTTGGAATGATTGAGCGTGGAACGGTTGGGGGAACCTGTGTGAATATTGGCTGTGTTCCGTCAAAAACTCTTCTTAGGGCAGGGGAAATCAATCATTTATCAAAAGACAACCCGTTTATAGGTTTACAAACATCCGCTGGAGAAGTGGATTTAGCTAGTTTAATCACGCAAAAGGATAAATTGGTGAGCGAACTTCGGAATCAAAAATATGTGGATTTAATTGATGAATATAATTTTGATTTAATTAAAGGTGAAGCAAAATTCGTTGATGCTAGTACGGTTGAGGTCAATGGTGCAAAGTTATCTGCAAAACGCTTTTTAATTGCAACAGGTGCATCTCCTTCATTGCCCCAAATTTCAGGACTTGAAGAAACGGACTATTTAACTAGTACAACACTTCTTGAGTTAAAGAAAATACCAAAACGATTAACTGTAATTGGTTCAGGATACATTGGAATGGAGCTTGGACAACTATTTCATCATTTAGGTTCAGAAATAACGCTTATGCAAAGAAGTGAGCGACTTTTAAAGGAGTATGATCCTGAGATTTCAGAGTCAGTTGAAAAAGCGTTAATTGAACAGGGTATAAACCTTGTCAAAGGGGCAACTTTTGAGCGTGTTGTACAAAGTGGAGAGATAAAAAAGGTTTACGTAACAGTAAATGGCAGTAAAGAAGTTATTGAATCAGATCAGTTACTTGTTGCCACTGGAAGAAAACCAAATACGGATTCTTTAAATTTAAGTGCGGCAGGTGTTGAAACCGGAAAAAATAATGAAATCCTGATCAATGATTTTGGTCAAACAAGTAATGAAAAGATTTATGCAGCAGGAGATGCGACGTTAGGACCGCAATTTGTATATGTAGCAGCCTATGAAGGTGGAATTATTACTGATAATGCTATTGGTGGGTTAAACAAAAAAATAGATTTATCGGTAGTTCCTGCTGTTACGTTTACGAATCCAACGGTTGCAACGGTTGGTTTAACAGAAGAACAAGCAAAAGAGAAAGGGTATGATGTGAAGACATCTGTATTACCTTTAGATGCTGTTCCAAGAGCAATTGTAAACCATGAAACAACCGGTGTATTTAAACTAGTAGCAGATGCAGAAACACTAAAAGTATTAGGGGTTCATATTGTATCTGAGAATGCAGGAGATGTCATCTATGCAGCATCATTAGCTGTTAAATTTAACTTAACGATAGAAGATTTAACAGAAACCCTAGCACCATATTTAACAATGGCTGAAGGGCTAAAATTAGCTGCACTTACGTTCGATAAAAATGTTTCGAAATTATCTTGTTGTGCAGGCTAAGGGAACTTTTTTTACAATTCCCTATTCAAGTGAACCAGCTAATACTGTACTAAAGTGTGCAGTAGATTAGCAAAGTCTACAAAAGGATTTCATACACTATTTTGCGATCACCCATTATATAAATGCTTTAAGGGATTTTCTAAGTACATTTGCGGTCACAAAAATAATTTAACACTGATGATTTCGACATCAAATCTATATTTGATACAGTAACACCGCAGAGTAATAAAGGATGAACAATATGTCAGACTTATTATCCCTACCAGACATTAAAACAATAGAATCACCACAAGAAAATGAAACCGATATGATGTTTAAAGTTGAATCAGTCGGACCACCTGAACGTTGTCCTGAATGTGGTTTTGACAAGTTATACAAACACAGTTCAAGAAATCAACTAATTATGGATTTGCCCATTCGTTTAAAGCGAGTGGGCTTACAATTGAACCGTAGACGATACAAGTGTCGTGAATGCGGATCTACCTTCTGGGAACGCCTAGTATCTGTAGATGAAAAGCGTAGTATGACCAAAAGGCTTTTAAAGTCTATTCAAGAGCAATCCATGTCTAAGACCTTTGTAGAAGTCGCAGAAAGTGTTGGTGTTGACGAGAAAACTATTAGGAACGTTTTTAAGGACTATGTGGCACTCAAAGAACGTGAATACCAGTTTGAAACTCCTAAGTGGCTTGGGATAGACGATATATATATTATCCGAAGACCTCGGCTTGTATTGACTAATATTGAACGCAGGACTATTTATGACATCAAGCCAAACCGTGACAAGGAAACAACAGTCATCCAACGTCTTTCAGAAATCAGTGACAGGACTTATATTGAGTACGTCACAATGGATATGTGGAAGCCTTACAAAGACGCAGTGAACACTATCCTTCCACACGCTAAAGTTGTCGTAGATAAGTTTCATGTAGTTAGAATGGCTAATCAAGCCTTAGATAACGTCAGAAAGTCTTTGAAAGCTCATATGAGCCAAAAAGAAAGACTTACCCTTATGCGTGAAAGGTTTATCCTTCTAAAGCGTAAACACGATCTAAATGTACGTGAATCATTCCTCTTAGAGACTTGGTTAGGTAATCTTCCTGCCTTAAAAGAAGCCTATGAACTCAAAGAAGAGTTTTACTGAATATGGGATACTCCTGATTCAGATGAAGGTCGTCTTCGTTATAGTCAATGGAGACACCGTTGTATGTCCAGTAACTATAAAGATGCATATAAAGACCTCGTGAGAGCCGTAGACAACTGGCATGTCGAAAAATATTCAACTACTTTGATAAAAGGCTCACTAACGCTTATACGGAGTCAATTAACAGCATTATTAGGCAGGTAGAGCGAATGGGTAGAGATGCCTTACGAGCCAAAATCCTTTTCAATGAGAAGCTCCGTAAAAAGCGTAAGCCACGATTTAATTCAAGTGCTTTCAATAAAGCTATGTTACACGATAATTTCAATTGGTATGAAGTGAATGATCATAACATTACAGACAACTTTGGTGTCGATTTTTCCACACTTATTAAGAATTTGGAGAAGGGTGATTTATAAGCCCTTTTCCACCATGAAATCCGAATACCCATAAATGATAGACCGCATCAATTTGATGCGGTCTATTTTTTTAACTAAAAAAGTTTAACCTAGAGTCCTAAAGCTAGACATATAGCTCTAGAAAATAAAAATTAAGGCTTCATTTGAAGAATATATAAAAAACCATCCCCTTATATTTTGATATGGGGATGGTTTGATTTGATTTGAGACTGATGATATATAAAGTGCCATTGAAGTAGTGGTATTACACTCTTTATACGTTATGGTTCGTTTGATCGATTGAATAATTTATAAAAAAAAAGAGAGTGCGGGATTTGAACCCGCGAAACGGCTCAACACCGTTTAAACGCTTTCGAGGCGTCCGCCTTCAGCCACTCGGCCAACTCTCCAATATTTGACAACAAAAATATCCTATCATATTCTTTAAGGTTTGAAAAGGGGAAAATACAAGAAAAATTTAAACTTTTGAATTAAGTTGAATAGGAAAAGTTAAGATTTACAGAGTTGGTCATCTCTGTTAAATAGATAGATAATGCTTTAACACACATAACTAAAAAAGCTCCCCCTAAAGTCGATACTAAGACAAGTAAAACGACATTAGAGAGAGCCTATCACTATTTTTATAAAATTGATTTTAAGCGAAAACTATTATCGATGCCCATATGCTAAATAGCTTCGAATACGAGTCGAAGCATATTCAACAAGAATAACTAATAAGATTAAGGAGAGCAATATGGCACCAACTTGATTCCAACGATAGGAGTTAATTGCGAACATAAGCGGTGCCCCTATCCCTCCTGCACCTACTAACCCGAGTGTTGTTGCATCTCGAATATTCATATCAAATCGATAAATTAAAGTCGATAAAAACGAAGCAGATAATTGTGGGGCAATACCAAATCGGATTTTTTCCCAGGTATTAGCACCCATTGCAGTAAAAGCTTCAATCACAGATCGATCTATATTCATAATGCTTTCTGAAAAAAGTTTCGTTAACATTCCGATCGAGGTAAAGGTCATTGTAAGAACACCAGCAAATGGGCCTGGTCCTGTAACTCGGATAAACATCAGTCCATAGACAATTGCAGGGATGGTACGGATCATCATGATTAAAAAATTGACAATAAAAGCTAACCATCGAGGGACGATATTTGGTGCTGCAAAAAAGGCTAAAGGTAGTGATAAAATTCCACCGATAAGTGTTCCAATTATTGCAATACAGATGGTTTCAAAAAGCAGAAACCAAATACCCTTGGTTGAAAAATCAGCTAACATATCAAGGCTAGGTGTAAATATTCCTTTGATAATATTTAAGGCCACTTGCCAACCGTTTTGGCTGTAATTCGAAAAATCAACGACTGATGAGGACCAGATCAAGAGGATGACCACGATCAGAGTTAAACAGCTTTGGATGAGACGAAAATTCGGCTCATTCTTTAATACTTCTGTAAACTTTTGAGTCATAATATACCTCCTAACTTAATTTATGCCGACAGTACCGGCTAATTTGTTCAATAATAAAGACGGTGATTAATAAGGAAAATAAAATAGTTCCAACGCGCTCATAATCTCGCCAACCTATATTTTCATTAATCAGTAAACCTAACCCCCCGGCGCCCACATAGCCTAAAATTGAAGCATAACGGACGTTTCCTTCGAAATTGAAGAGCGATGTGGAGATATAAGTTGGCATGATCAATGGGATAATTCCTTTTAAAAAGGCCGATGATTCTGAAAATCCCATTGATATCATCGCTTCATGGGCTCCCATATTAACGGTTTCAATTTCTTCATACATGATTTTACCGATATATGAGAATGAAAAAAGGAAAATTGCGACCGTTCCGGCGAGAGTCCCCAAACCAAAAATGTAGGTAGCAATTAATGCAGATACAAGAGTTGGAATGGTACGAATCAAGGTAAAAAGAAGTTTTATTAACCAATTTATCAAAGGGACTTTTACCATGTTGTTAGCTGCTAAGAAGGCGGCGGGTAAGGCAAGAAGAGAACCGATGAAAGAACCAAAAAATGACATCTTCAGGGTGTCGAAAAGTGGTTCTATAACTTTGGGAAGGTAATCCCAATCAGGATGAAACATGGCTTCAAGCATAACTATGACATTTTTCCCTTTGGAGAGGATGGTCTCTAAGGAAAATTCAGTGACTTTTAATGCAATGATTAAGATGATAATTGTTAATAATAAATATAGAGGCGTTCGACTCTTTTTTTCTTGAATCATTTTACCATTGGATAATTGATAGTTTTTTGGCTTGAATATTTTATCGTATAAGGTCATTTTTCTACCTCCTAAGCCAAATCTTGATCTATCGGATTATTTTCATAGATCTCATTTAAAACTTGTGGAGTAACCTTCTGTGGGTCATCATAAAAGACAACTTGTCCATCTTTGATACCAAGAACTTTACTAGCATAAGCAAGCCCCATTTCAACATCGTGGATATTTAAAAGGATGGTCATATTTTGCTTCTTGTTTAAGTCTTTAAAATAGGTCATAACTTGTTTTGCAGTAACTGGATCTAAAGAGGCGATGGGTTCATCGGCTAGTATAATTTGAGGATGTTGCACGATCGTTCGCGCTAAAGCAACACGTTGCTTTTGACCGCCAGATAACTGGTCCGTTCTTGTAAAAGCTTTATCTAGAATATCCACTGAATCAAGTGCTTCCAGTGAACGAAGTTTCATATCTTCGGTATAGAGACCAAATATTTTTTGAGCAGGATTTAGATCAGGAACAAAAGAAGTTAGTACATTATTTAGGGCAGAGATTCTATCAACTAGGTTAAAATGTTGAAAAATCATTCCAATATTTCGTCGAAAAGCTCTTAATTCACGGCCTTTTAGTTGACTAACATCAACCCCATTAACTTTTAGCTGTCCCTGACTGATATCATGCATTTTATTAATAGTACGTATAAAAGTCGACTTTCCAGCACCTGAACGACCGATGATTGCGACAAATTCCCCATCTTCGATAGTTAAGTTAATATTACTCAAAGCCTTATATCCACCTGGATAGACTTTATCCACATTTGTAAATTCGATCAATCAAATTTCCTCCTTCAAATAGGTATTAAAAAAGACCTTAGATGTATCATAATATGATTCATTCTAAGGTCTCTGTCAAGACTAGCTAATAAATTATTTCATGTCACGTAGGAACTTTTGAGCTTGTCTTTCTGTATCGTAGTCTTCAGATTTTGCTTTCGAGTATCCTTGGTGAGAATAGACTGCGATGACTTTTTGACCTTCTTCTGTTTTACTAATATTAATCATCGCTTCTTGAATAGCTTCAATTAATTCAGGTGTCAGGTGATCAGAATTCTTAGAAACCGAAATCGTATCGTTCATCATACCGTCTGTTACCGCGATAACATCAACATCGGTCCAAATATCATTTTTTCCGCCAAATTCTTTTTGCCATTGGTCTTCATAATCCATCCGTGCATCAGCATAGGTTAATAAGACATCGACTTGACCAGTAGCTAAACGGCTAAATGCGGAAGCGTATGAATCGGATTGAACAGCTGAATTAAGGTCGGCAATTGTCTTACCGTCATAGTTTTTCGATAGATATAGGGAAGGGTAGATATATCCTGCTGGTGAAGAGGTACCCATCACAGACCAATTTACATTGTTTAAATCATCCCAAGTTAAAGCTTCACCATTATTAACTTTTTCAGCTAAGGCCCGTCCTTTTTCAGAAGGTCCAGCAAGGAAGAGACCGCGATAGTAGGTTACTTGTTCACTTGATTTTTCAGTTGGCTTATTATCATTCCAGTCTTTGGCGTTTTCAGAATCATTAGACAATCCTTCTCTAGTCGCCGTTAAAATTACGTCTGCACCATCATCATAAAGAACATAGGTTCCACCAGGAATAAAACCGATATCAACGGTACCAGCTGCTAAGGCTTCCCCGGTTGCTTCATAACTCGTTCCAACAGAGATGTCAATATTTTCAACATTAAAACCTAATTTTGCTAGTTCATCTTTAAGAAGATTTTTAAGAGGTTCTGTTTCGGTCATAATTTCTTCTGGATCTCGAGAAGGAACGAATTGAACGGTCAGTTCTTTAACCGTAGTTGCATCTTGTGCATGAGTAAGTGGTGTTATAGCCATTGCTAGGCCTAAACAAGCACTTAAACCTGCTGTTAACATCTTTTTGAAATTCATTATGAATTCCTCCTTTAAAAAAATTATCAAGAATATTGTACCATTTATTGATGGAAGAATGGGAAAGATGATTAAAATAATTTAATTTTCATAGAACTTTCATAATTAATGGTCTTTTTATATAATCTATAAAACTGACTGATGGATTTCAAATATCTTGAGAAAGTGATAGACTATAGCTACTGACGACATGAAGGAGAAAGTATGAATAAAAAATTAGTGTTCAGTTTCATTGGTAAGTTATGCTTCATTGAAGCACTATTATTAATTTTACCAATGGTTGTTGCTGTTATTTATCGTGAAAACTGGCTTAATCTACAAGCTTTTTTAATAACGATTATAATATTAATCGTTGTATCTTTTTTATCGTATCAATTAAAACCTAAAAAGAATGGCTATACGTTAAAAGAAGGGTTGGCCATTACTTCTTTATCTTGGTTCGCATTGTCTTTTTTTGGAGCATTACCTTTTGTGTTTTCTGGACAAATCCCTTCACTCGTTGATGCCTGCTTTGAGATGGCTTCGGGTTTTACAACTACTGGATCATCGATTTTGGAAAACGTTGAAGAACTTAGCCAGTCTATGCTATTTTGGCGGTCATTCTCTCATTTGATTGGCGGGATGGGAATTTTAGTATTTGCTTTTGCCTTTGCTCCTCAACAAGGAGAAGGATCAGTAAATATTATGAAGGCAGAGGTACCTGGACCACAATTTGGAAAATTAGTTGCAAAAAATAAGAATACTGCACGAATTAATTACCGAATTTATTTAGGTATGACATTAATTTTCATTATTTTATTATGGTTGTCAGGTTTGAATTTATTTGATGCAATGATCCATGCTTTTGGTGCGGCTGGGACAGGAGGATTTTCAAATAAAGCTTTAAGTATTGCGCATTTTAATAATCCGGCTGTAGAGTATATTTTATCGATTGCTATGCTATTATTTGGAATAAACTTTAATTTGTATTATTTTTTACTGAATAAACAATTTAAGACGATCTTTAAGAATGAAGAATTTCGACTATATCTAGGTCTTGTCTTGATCAGTTTAATACTCATTATGATCAATATTTCAACGAACTATCATCACGTAGAACCATTATTTAGAGATAGTCTCTTTACGGTGACGACGATTGTATCAACGACAGGCTACGCAACAGTTGATTTTGATCAGTGGCCCTTAATTAATAAATTGATTATTATGTTATTGATGTTTACCGGATCGATGGCGGGGTCTACTGCAGGTGGTATAAAAATTTCACGTTTACTCGTTTATTTAAAAACGATTAAACGTGAAATTAAGTTAGCCATTCAACCCCGTCGTGTGTTTCCATTAACAATTGATCGAAATCCAATTTCAGAAGCCTTTATCAAACAAACCTTTATTTATTTAGGGACTTATGTGCTTATTTTTATCACTGGATTGCTTTTAATTTCGTTTGATCGAGGAGACTTTTTAACAGATTTCTCGGCTGTTTCAGCCACTCTAAATAACATTGGTCCGGGGTTTTCCGGGGTTGGGCCGCGTATGAATTTTAGTGAGTTTAATGATTTTTCAAAAATAGTGATGACTGTATTAATGATTATTGGACGTCTAGAGATTTTTCCTGTATTAATATTGATCAATACATCTATTTGGAAGAAGAGATAAGGAGTTTATTATGAAAATTATAATCTGTGGTGCTGGACAAGTGGGGAGTGCTGTTTGTGAAGCATTGTGGGAGAAGACTAATATTGTTTTAATTGATAAGGATGAGTCAATAGTTGATGATTTGTACTCGCATTACGATATTCAAGGAATTGTTGGTTCCGCAACCTCCATGAAGACTTTAGAGGAAGCTGGAGTCGAGACAGCAGATTTATTTGTGGCGGTGACCTCATCGGATGAAGCTAATATTATTTCTTCAATTATTGCTGAAAATAAGGGGGTTCCTTATGTCTTTAGTCGAGTTCGTAATCCTGAATATCTGGAAGATATTCATTTCATGAAATCGGCTATTGGGTTAACTCGATTGATTAATCCTGAAATGGATGCAGTGAAGTTAATCGATCAGATTTTAACGTTTCCAGCAGCGAATTCTATTGATGAGTTTGCTGATGGTAAACTTCAAATTGTGAGTGTCACAGTTCAAGCCGGCAGTTTAATTGATGGTAAAAAATTGGATGAGTTGCGGTCTGAATTAAATTTGCGAGTTATTGTTTGCGCGGTGGATCGCAAGGGAAAAATTACCATACCTAATGGTTCTTTCCGAGTTCAATCGGGCGATATTGTATATGTTACGGCAACTAAAGAGAATTTACGGCATTTATATAATTCTCTTGGTGGTCAAAGGCGTTCCGCCAATCGAATTTTTATTGTGGGAGGAGGGCAGATGACCTATTATCTTTTAGAGCGTTTTTCTAAAGGGCTTCGAAAAAAACAAGTTAAAGTTATTGAACAAAATTATCATCTCTGTCATGAGTTAGCCTTAGCTTATCCACAGTTTGAGATTATTCATGCCGATGGGACTGACCAACGTATATTGGATGAGGAGGGGATGGATGAATATGATGCGGTTGTCGTTTTAAATTCAAATGACGAGGAAAATATGATCGTGTCACTTTATGCAAAGGCTCATAATATGCGAAAGGTTATTACTAAGATTGATCGTCCTTATCTTCTCAAGCCATTTAATGATCTGGGTTTAGACACTATTATTACTCCTAAAAAAATTGTGGCCGATAAGATCATTCGCTTGGTACGCTCTCTTAAAGCGAGTCAAAACTCTTCTTTAGTAAATTTTTATCAGTTAGCAGATGGACTAATGGAGGCTTTGGAATTTGAGGTTTTAAATGAAAGTGAGATCACTGCGGCTAATTTAAAAACGTTAAACTTTTTAACTGGCACTTTAGTGACGGGGATCTATCGTCAAGGTGAACATATTATTCCTGATGGAAACGATGTAATTCAAGTTGGGGATCTGGTGATCGTGGTCACCAGTCAAAAAAATATTACAGATATCAATCAACTTATTGTCGCCAAAGTCAAATAAAAAAAGGCCACCTGGTGTTAGTGTAATGTGACTTGAAAAAGTTGGAAGTAAAATTCCGCTTCTTTGAGGTCCCTAACTATACACGGGGTGGCTCTTTTTTAGTTTTCACGAGCTTCTTTATTAGAGAAATAGGTAGCGATTAAGCTTAGTGCGATGCCTAATAGCATGGCAGTAAAGAAGGATTTAATTTCAATCCCGTCAATCATACGATCAGCTAATCTGATCATCCATGTATTGATAATCAAATTAAAGAGTCCAAGACTTAAGAAGTTAATCGCACAGCCAATAAATTTTAAAAGACGTCCAATGGTTGCATTAAAAATTGCCAACCAGATCGCAAATCCTAAAGCAGCCCAAGCAGTTGAGACGGAAACACCAGGGATGATATAACTTAAAAGCATCATTGATGCTGTCGTGATAAAAATACTAAGCATGTTTATCCTCCTTTTCAATTAGTTTAACATGTCTTTAAAGGGATTTCACTATAAATAGTTAATCACTTATGCGATAATAGAAGGCGTAATTATTCAAAGATTTGGGAGGCAGAGTATGACTTTTAGTTTAATCGACCAACATTATTTGATAGATCTTGATTGTCAAGGTTATCTATATGAGCATCAAGAAACAGGTGCTCAAGTGTTTTATATAAAAAATGATGATCCTAATAAAGCGTTTACCATTGGATTTAAGACACCACCTTATTCGGATAATGGGATCTGTCATATTATTGAACATTCAGTGCTAAATGGATCTGTTAAATATCCAAGTAAAGAGCCATTTGTTGAATTAATCAAGGGATCATTGAATACTTTTGTGAATGCCATGACCTTTGACGATAAAACAATTTATCCGGTTGCTTCAACTAATGAAGCGGATTTTAAGAATTTAATCTCTGTGTATTTAGATGCGGTATTTGAACCGAATTTCCGAACAGATCCTCAAGTATTAGCTCAAGAAGGATGGCATTATCATTTAGAATCAGCAGAAGACAATTTGATTTATAAAGGAGTTGTCTTCAATGAAATGAAAGGAGCTTTGGCTTCAGCTGAAGTGCAATTAAATCGTAAGATTAATCAAGCATTGTATCCTAATACAATTTATGCTTTTGAGTCTGGTGGAACTCCAGCAGCGATTCCTAGTTTAACGCAAGAAGAATTTGTTGATTTTCATAAAAAATATTATCATCCAAGTAATTCATTAACAATGTTATATGGAGATTTAAATTTAGAGCAAACTCTTGACTTGCTTGGGGAGTATTTTGATCGTTATGAAAAACAGTCTGAAAAGGTTGATTTACGAATTAAACTGGCTGATCAATCGGTCAAAGAAGTGGTTAGTGATTATTCAATCGCTGGGAAAGATGATCCACAAAATAAGGATTATCTTTCCTTAGCTTGGCATGTTAGTCAAGCTGAGGATGTTATAGAGTTGGCGACCTTGGAAGTCTTGGAACAAATTCTTTTAGGCAATCAAGAGGCCCCATTGAAAAAAGCCTTATTAGATTCCGGATTAGTAGGTGATGTGATAGGGGGGCTAGATTTTTCTGGATATGTTCAATCATTCTCTGTAACAGGAAAATATGCTAAAGCCGAAAATATGCCTGCCTTTAAAGAATTAGTTTATAAAGTTTTATCTGATTTAGTGATTCAAAAAATTGATCCTGAGTTGATTGAGGCAGCTTTAAACCGTTTTGACTTCTTTATTAAAGAAAGAGCTATTTCCGAGTCTAATCCAAGAGGGGTAATTTATGCCATTTCAAGTTTCCAAACTTGGTTATATGGCCAATCCCCTTACAGTGTTTTTGAATCGAGTCTACTCTTAGAAGAAATTCGTCAAAAAGCTAAAGAAGGTTATCTTGAAGCATTTATTCAGGAAAAATTTTTAAACAATTCACACCGAGTTGAAGTTATTTTGAATGCGAATCCAGGTAAAAGTGATCGTGAAGAAGAGGAAGTTTTTCAAAAATTACAAGACTATAAAGCTTCACTCACCAAAGATCAGATCCAAGAACTTGTGGCAAATACCCAGTCCTTAATTGAACGGCAAGCAAGCCCTGACAAGCCCGAGGATCTATTAAAAATTCCAACATTGACTAAAGAGGACTTATCTACCAGCGTTCAAGAAACACCCTTAAAAAGGAGTTCGATAGCTTTTGGCCAGTCAAGTTATCAGGTAGATCTATATACGGCGGGAATTGATTATCTTACATATTTTTGGGACTTATCAGATTTAGACTTGGACTTTTATAGTGACTTGTCATTCTTAGCGAGTTTATTGACTCAATTATCAACTAAGAATTATTCAACTTCAGAATTACGTAAACAGATTGATATTTATACCGGAGGTATTAGTGCTGGGTTACGAGTTTATCAAGATGAAAACGGTCGTCCACTGCCTTATTTTACTTTACAAGCGAAAGGGCTTAAGATTTATCGTCAATATTTGATCGATTTAATGAGTGAAGTAATGTTGACTAGCGTAATTGAAGATAAAAATCAGCTTTTAAAAGTAATTAATCAATCTATTTCGCGTTTCCAAATGACGATCAATTATCAAGCGAACGCTCTGGCCTTAAATCGAGCACTGAGTCAATTTCATCCTGTTAAAAAATTGCAAGAAGCCATAGCTGGAATTGATTATTACAATTATTTAAAGAATCTAAAGACTCAGCTTGAGGGCAAAGATTGGCGAAAGGTTATTGAACGTCTTCAGGATGTATACCTGCAACTACTGAATAAAGAGCGCTTTTCATATCTTTTCCTAGGGCCAGCTTCGGATCAAGAAGATATTGAAGGACAAATTGAAAAGTCTCTACAAAAAATTAAATCATTGGAGTTAGCTAATACTGTTAATTATCCTTGCGGGGAGTCATTAAACGAAGCTTTTGTCACTGCTCAAGATGTGAATTATGTCGCTTTAGCCTCTAAAACTCCTGATTCGAATGACTTTACAGGAGCCGATCATGTATTAGCTAATGAACTTAATTATGGATATTTATGGAACGAGGTACGTGTTAAGGGAGGCGCCTATGGGGCAGGATTCCAAGATAATCGATTTGGTCAAATTGGATTTTATTCATACCGAGATCCTAATATTGAAAGAACCTTAGCTATTTATAAAGCAACTCCCGATTATGTAGCTAATTTGAACCTCTCGCAAGAAGCTTTATTAAAGGATATTATTGGAACAATTTCACAATTAGAAGCACCAAAGTCACCGATAGACCGTGCATACTCAGCTTTAGCACTCGCTTTATCTGGACGTGACTGGGAGGATTTACGTCAACTTAAGAAGGAAATTATTAATTGTCAACTAGAAGATCTTAAAAGCTTATACAATTCTCTAAACACCAGTCTAAAAGAGGCTAGAACCGTTGTTATTGGAAATGATCCAGCTATTCATGCGTCCAAGGATCATTTTGACGTAATTAGAAATCTCTACTAAAATAATAAATATTTGATGTAGGACATGGAAAAGCGAAAAGTTAAGGAAAAGCCATACTTTAACTATTATAATTAAGAGGACCTTGCCAAATGCATTAGCATATTGACAAGGTCCTTTTGATAATTAAACGAGGTTTTGTGGTTCGCCATCTAGGAAGGATTTCAAATTATTGAAGACAATTTGGGCACGTTTATTCATTGCTTCTTGGGTTAGGTAGCCGATATGAGGGGTGAGCAATAAGTTAGCAGGTTTAAAATAAGGGTGATCATTATTAAGAGGGGGTTCTTGATCAAAGACATCAATAGCTGCACCAGCAATTTGGCCTTGATCTAATGCCTGGCAAAGAGCCGTTTGGTCGATTATTGGACCTCTTGCTGCGTTTATTAATATGGCAGAAGTTTTCATCTGTTGCAATGCTTGCTGATTAATCAGATGGTGAGTGTCATCCGTCAATGGAAGGTGTAATGTCACAATATCAGCCTGGCTTAACACGTCATCAAGCGATAAGTATTGAATGGGGAGGGCTTGTTTTAGATTTTCGTTTTCCGATTGATCATAGGCGATAAGTTTAGCTCCAAGTGCGTGGAATAGTTCAGCTGTTTGACTGCCGATCTTTCCAGTTCCTAAGATAGCTACTGTTTTCCCCTTGATTTCTTGTCCCATGATAGGCCCAGAAAAGGTATGCCCTTGGCGAATCATTTGATTTTGTTTTGAGATGTTTCGATAGAGATCTAGCGTTAAACCTATGACTAATTCGCTGACTGCAGTATTAGAATAGCCAGAAGCGTTTGATAGTAGAATATTTTTCTTTTTGGCAGATTGAACAGCGACATGATCCACACCAGTAAACGCAATATTTAGATATTGACAGTTGTCTAAGTCACCAACAACTTCTTCACTAAAAGGATGGTTGGCAAGCAAAACAATGTCTGCATCATGGGTTCGTCTAATCAATTCTGAATCATTATCACTAACTGTATCATAGCAGATAAATTCATGTCCTTGATCCAAATAAGGCTGAATTAGTTGATCTAGATACTCTGGGGCAATTGATAAAGGTTCTGTTAAAACTATTTTCATTATTATTCTCCTCGGTTATCTGATCATTTATTATTTATTAATGTGTATGAACAAAATGGTTGACTTGGTTTATTGCTTTTAATCGAAATTGACCGTCAATATATTCGACGATTGATATGGATGCATTTTTTAAAGGTTCTCCGACTTCATAGTCAGCTACTAAACCATGAATAAGATTTCGAATAGTCCATCCGTGACTCACCACTAAGATATTTTGGTTGGTACCAGCATGTTTATTAAGTAGAATTAATAAGCCTGACTCAACTCGGCGCCAAAATTCAACATAGTTTTCAGCGGTATGACTGGGATCGAGGTGTTTTATCATTCGTAAGATTTGTGGACTATCATAAGGAAGTACAAAGGACTCCTTAGATGGGCTATCTTGATGGAATGCTTCATTGAGATCGTTAAATAATTTACTGGAAGGCAGCCCTTCATAGGAACCAAAATTTACTTCCCGTAATTCTTGCATGGGTTTCATTTGATAGTCATCACGGTAGTGATTGACAGAAAGGAAGTATTCAGCTGTTTCAATTGCTCTTTTGGAGTCGCTTGTATAAACGGCATCAAAATGCAGGTCAGAAAAACCACGACCTGAGGCAAGTGCGTCTTCAATTCCTTGGGGTGTTAATTCAGCGTTGGACCAGCCTTGGACTCGGTTTTCTCGATTGAAAAAGGTTTCAGCATGGCGCATAAAATAAAAAGTGACACCTTTTGACATGTTAAACCTCCTACTTATTTTTTCATATATTATTATAGTGTTTTTCAGATGGCTTGTCTAAAAAAGGAAGAAATATTTATGAATAAGGAGAATCCAGTGCATTTTATTCATGACTGTGTTAATCTTAAGGAGTTAATGATTAAAGGAGAGTCTTAATTGATGCGTCAAAAAACAAAGATGGATCCATTGAAGAAATTCATATATGTACTTCGCTTAAATTCTGGACAAGGTCATTTGACTTCTTATGCTGCTGAACTTACTTTTTATATTCTATTAGCCATCATTCCGTTACTTTTGGTTTTTACCAATGTTCTGGCATTACTACCAACCAATCCTCAAGAAGTGGCAGTGACACTTAAAAATATACTACCAAGTGAAGTGGCACAAGTTGTGATACCTATTGTGGTATCCTACTTAAATCATACTTCAACGGGGGCGTTTTCTTTAGGGTTGGTCTTTTCTTTATGGCCAGCATCTCAAGTTTTTAATACTTTACAGAGAGTGTTTCATCGAATTTATAAGATTGAAAGATCTAAGAACTTTATGTTTCAACGTTTATTTGCCTATCTATTTACCTGGTTAATTGTGATGGTCGCCTTAATTACTTCCTTCATTTTTATGTTTGGTGAATATTTAATTACACAATTGAATCAGTATCTTTTAATCAATTTGAATATAGTCATAACGCTTATTCAACAAGGATGGTTTTTAGCAAGCTTAGTCTTGTTTATTTGTTTAGTTTTGTTATATACTTATTTACCGAATAATCATCGTCGATGGGTCGATTCAATCCCAGGAGCTGTTCTGGCAATGATAGGTTTTACTTTAATTAGCCGACTGTTTGATCTATATATCAATCACTTTAATCCTTCTGCATCGTCTAATACTGCTTTAGGTGTAGGGATTGTTATTTTGATGTGGCTCTATTTTAATGGGATTGTATTACTTGCTGGAGCCTATGTGAATGTATTAGTTTTTGATTTCAAACATATATCGTCGGATGAATTGTTGTATCGAGTGAAGCAACAAAAGAAATTTCAAGTTCATTCGATAGACTTTGATCCTCAATGGCAGTACCGGCCCTACTTAACCGGAAAATTGACGCCCTGTGATAAGAAAGAATTTTAACTCTAAAGGAGAGACGCTATGAATCTGAAAAAACGTCTAGCTAATTATCATGATAATCGAATTGACTATGGGATTATATTAACCGTCTTAATAATTTGTCTAATTGGGCTAGTTGTTGTTTATTCGACAACAGCGATTATTCAAAATCAAGGATTAGGCCCTACTCTGCAGCAAGCGCTATGGTATTCTGTGGGAGCCTTAGTGGTGATTGCTGTGATGCAATTTGACAGTGAACAATATTGGAAATTATCGAACTATTTGTATGCTTTAGGGCTTATATTGTTAGTACTGGTATTCTTCTTTCATGATCGATCAACTGCGGCTGAGACAGGGGCTAAGTCTTGGTTTTCGGTAGGACCTTTCTCATTCCAGCCCTCCGAAGTGATGAAGCCAGCTTTAATAATTTTTCTCGCAAAAATTATTACTAATCATAATAGTCTTTTTTCTCAACGAACAATTCGATCAGACTTTCAATTAATAGGAAAGCTCTTATTAGCTACAGCGCCAGTATTGATTTTAGTTCAAATGCAAAACGACTTAGGGACCAACTTGGTTATGTTATCAATTTTAGCAGGGATGATTTTGTTATCGGGAATTTCTTGGAAAATTCTCGTCCCTAGCTTTTTAATGGCTAGTATAGTAGGAGGAGGTTTAATTGCCCTTGCGGTTTTCTTCCCGGAGTTACTATTTAAGTTAGGTTTTAAACCGTATCAGCTAAGTCGGATTACAACATGGATTAGACCTTTTCAGGATACTTCAGGTGAAGGGTATCAGTTAGTTCAGTCCCTTTTATCGATAGGCTCGGGACAATTAAGTGGTAAAGGATTTGGGGTATCTAATGTTCCGGTCCCTGTTAGAGAATCAGACTTTATCTTTACAACGATCGGTGAAAACTTTGGATTTGTAGGATCTTCTTTCATTTTGGTAATGTATTTTATCTTGATTTACCAAATGGTTCAAACTTGTTTTGAAACGCAAAATGAATATTATACCTATATTGCTTCAGGCGTTATTTCAATGATATTGTTTCACGTTCTAGAAAATGTGGGAATGACGATTGGACTATTACCGATTACAGGGGTTCCGCTGCCTTTTATTTCTCAAGGGGGTTCAGCAATTATTTCAAATATGATCGGTGTAGGTTTAATTTTGTCGATGCGTTATCATCATCGTTCCTATCTTTTTGCCAAAGAGGATCATTTTTAGAATATATTGCTAAATGATGAGTGCCGTTTATACTGGAAGGAGTTTTTATTGATGTGTGGTTTTTGTGGAATTGTTAATCAAACAAAATTGGAACTGGAATCAGAAGTACTAGAGAATATGTTGGACCGTATCCAACACCGTGGACCTGATTCAGCGGGTTATTTTAGAGATGACTATTGTCAATTAGGCTTTCGCCGCTTAGCAATTATCGATCTTTCCCAAGCAGGGAATCAGCCCTTTTATTCACAAGACGAGCGCTATGTTATGGTCTTTAATGGTGAAATTTATAATTATCATGATATTAAAGAAGACTTGCTAGCAAAAGGGTATGAATTTATATCGACAACCGATTCAGAAGTTATCATTCGTGGTTTTGAAGAATGGGGATCTCAAGTTTTTGCTCGTTTAAGGGGTATGTTTGCTATTGCTATTTGGGACCGTCAAGAGAGGACATTATCATTAGCAAGAGATCAATTTGGTATAAAACCTTTATACTATACAAAAAATACTCAGGATCACTCTATATTGTTTGCTTCAGAGATAAAATCCTTTTTAGACTATCCTTTATTTATTGAAAGCCTAAATCAAGATGCATTGCGACCATATCTTATGTTCCAATATAATCCCATGAATGAAACATTCTTTAAAGGGGTATATCATATACCTCAAGGATCATATCTGAAGTTCAAAGATGGTGAATTGGTTGAGCAATTCCGTTTTGCTGAAGTCGACTTTAGAGATGAATATGAAGATCAATCAAGAAGTCAAGAGGAGACCAAAACAGCTATTAAAGATGCGCTCATCGAATCGATTGATTATCATAAAATTGCTGATGTGCCAGTTGGGAGTTTTCTTTCTGGTGGAGTTGATTCCAGTCTAATTACGAGTCTATGTAATCCTGTGAAAACCTAC
Source organism: Facklamia hominis CCUG 36813 (assembly GCF_000301035.1). Classification (GTDB taxonomy): domain Bacteria; phylum Bacillota; class Bacilli; order Lactobacillales; family Aerococcaceae; genus Facklamia; species Facklamia hominis. The sequence goes on from NZ_JH932292.1 coordinate 160,176, forward strand.
TCCGTTGGCTTTGAAAATCCTGATAATTCTAAATTGAGAGATCCTCAATTTGATGAAACGGCCTTTTCAGCACAATTATCAGAACATTTATCAATTGAGAACGCCTCATATTATGTGTCAAGTCAAGAAGCACTTGAAGCATTGCCTGAAATTCTTTACCATTTGGATGAACCAGATGCGAATTATTCTTGTATTCCATTATGGTTTCTAAATAAATTAGCAGCTCAAGATGTTCGAGTCGTCTTATCAGGAGAAGGAGCAGATGAACTTTTCGCAGGGTATACATGGTATAAACCTTCAAAAATGGAAGAAAAAGTAATGCGGCATCTTCCAAAATCTCTTCGTAAAGGTCTAGTACCATATGCTGACAAGAAAGGTCAAATCGGACGAATCGGCCAGATGGCTAAGCGCAGTTTGATGGATGTTTCTCATAAATTTATGGGGCAATCAAAGGTCTTTGAAGAAAATGATGTTAATGAGGTTCTACAAGCAAGTTATCGAAAAGAAGAAACACCTTATGACTTATTATCGGCTTATTATGAAGAGTTTAGGGGTCAAAGTGATCTAAATCAAATGCAATCCTTAGACTTAAGAGTTTGGAATCCGCATGATATTCTTCAAAAGGCGGATAAAATGTCGATGGCTCATTCGTTAGAATTAAGGACGCCGTTTTTAGATAAGGAAATGTATCATTTAGCGCGCACTTTAAAGAATTCGGAACGGGTTAATTATGAGACAACCAAGGTCGCTTTGCGTCAAGTAGCCCAGGATGTTTTACCAGAGGAGTGGGCTAAACGACCCAAATTAGGATTCCCCACACCAGTTAGAAAGTGGATGCAGGAAAGTAATTGGTATCATGAGATGGAAGAACGTTTCACCTCGGAAACAGCCCAGGAATTTTTTGAGGTGGGCACGCTATTGAACTTATTAAAAGAACATCAAGAAGGAAAAGCAGACCATGGACATAAATTGTATGTTTGTTATGCATTTTTAGTTTGGTATCAACGATTCTTTGAGCAAACTTACCCATGCATTCAGGAAATATAAGAGCTACAGATTAAAGGAGGTAAGGGGATGGCTAATCATAAGGCCTTAGTTTTAGGAGGAAATTATTATATTGGTTTGAGTATAGTACGGTGTTTAGGTAAAAAGGGGGTATCTGTTACTCTCTATGACTACGATGAAAGCCGAGCTTTTGCGATGCATTCACGTTATGTACAAGAAAAGTTAATCGGACCAGATTATAATAAAGATCCTGAAGCGATGCTCAATTTTTTAGTAGATTATGGGAAACAACAAAGCGAAAAACCTGTTCTTTTTCCAACAACTGACACCTTAGCTTTATATATTGATCGCTACATGGATATATTGAAAGACTATTATTTAATTACCATGACTGAGCAAGGATTATGGCAAAGGGTGATTGATAAGGATCAATTATATCGATTAGCTGAAAGGCATCGGATGCCTTATCCAATCACTTTGTCTGCTCAAGACCCTGAATTATTGGATAAGTTGCATGCTAACTTAGCTTATCCAGTTATTTTAAAACCTGTTGATTCGATGGGCTTTGTTTCGCGTTTTAGAACAAAATTGTTTATTATTCATTCAGATGAAGAACTCATGCAAAAAATTCAAATGACACAAAATGCAGGCTATGAAATGGTAGTCCAGCGATTCATACAAGGTTTTGATGACCATATGTATACCTTTGATGCTTATTTGGATCAAAATTCTAAAGTGACTCATTGGATGACTGGCCATAAATTACGACAATTTCCGATCAATTTTGGCGCATCGACTTATATTCGGCAAGAATATGTTCCTCGTTTGGCAGAGTTAGGCATTCCATTTCTTCAATCAATTGGATTTAAGGGCTTTGCTGAAATTGAATTTAAGAAAGATGCTCAAACGGGTGAGTTTTTCTTAATTGAGATTAATGCACGGACTACCAATTTTAATGCGATGATTGAAAAGGTCGGGATTAACATGCCCTATTTAGCCTACCTTGAGTTAACCGGGCATGGAATTGGACAAAAAGTAATTGATTATGATAGTCATATTTATTTTCAATATTTAAAAGAAGATTTAGTTGCGATGAGAGATTATTACCGAACTGGCCAACTAAGTTTAACAACTATGATTAAAAGCTTATTTAATCGAAAAGTTGGAGCTATTTGGTCTTGGTCTGATCCATTGCCTGGATTTGCCTACTGTTACCAACTAATCGCTCATCGTTTAAAAAAATAAGGAGGAAACTATGGCACGACAAACCGTTATTGGGGTTTTAGGTGGCATGGGCCCAGCTGCAACCGCTTCTTTCTTTCAAAACATTATTCAGCAGACGACAGATATTCATTGTGACCAAGATCATTTTAGGGTAGTTATAGATAGCCACCCACAAATTCCTGACCGTACGGAGGCAATTCTTCATAAAGGACCGAGCCCCTTGGATGCTTTAATGGAATCAGTTCAACTTTTAGAAAGAGCAGGCTGTGATTTGATCGCTATTCCATGTATGACATGTCATTATTATATAGATACCCTTCAAGCACAGTCTTCCGTTAAAATTTTAAATGCTTATCAAGTTTTAAACCGATTTCTCGAAAATAAATATCCAAGTATGGAAAAAGTTGGAGTCATGTGTACTGATGGCACACGAAAGATAGATCTTTTTTCACATCATCTTTCTAAACAGGTCATTTATCCAAATAGAGATTATCAAGAGAAAGTGATGGAGGCAATTTATGGCCCTGAAGGCATAAAAAATGGGCACGTGGGAACATACCCTAATCAATTATTAAAAGAAGCTGGTCATCATCTCATTGATGAAGGTGCACAGGCTATTATTGCAGGTTGTACTGAAATTGAATTAGCCACAGGACAAGCGGATTACTCGGTGGAATTTATTGATCCTATGAAGCTGTTAGTTGATTATATTGTTAAGAATTACCAGTAATTTTAAGAGTCATTCGGCCTTTTTACGAATAATAATAAACAAAATCCCTAAACTGATAAAAGTCTAGGGATTTTTATTGATTATTTTTGACAAGCTTCAATAAAACAATTAAAAATAGCTTGGGAGGCTGGTGAATAATTATATGTATATTCAGGATGCCACTGTAAACCTAATAGAAAAGGATGATCCCGATCTTCTAGCGCTTCAATCACTCGATCCTGTGACCAAGCGATTGCTTTCAAACTAGGTGCCAATTGCTTGATAATTTGGTGATGAACAGAGTTTACTCGAATATCATCGGATATTAAGGATTTAAGAAATGAATCCTCTGCAATGTTAATAGAATGGGTGGCATATTCCATCTCACTGCTTTGACAATGTTGTATTTGGATTGAGGGGTTTTGACTTAAATCTTGGTAGAGGTTACCACCAAAGGCAATATTAAGTAGTTGCATTCCTCGGCAGATTCCTAATATTGGTTTGTTGAGGGGATAAAATTGTCGGATGAGATTCATTTCATGTCGGTCTCTGGCTGGAAATATCGGCCCTAAGTTGGGATGAGGTTCCTCTTGGTAATAACTTGGATCAAGGTCATGACCACCACTTAGAATTAGGCCGTCCAGTCGTTGAGTAATTTCTTCTAGATTATCAATATTCAGTATAGGTATTGCGACTGGAATTCCTCCTGCTTTTTCGACCGCGGTCACTAAGTAGTGAGGAAGATAGGTAGCATCAAACGGCTGATAACGAGGATCATTATGAATCGAGGTGATAGAAGTAGTGATACCAATTAAAGGCTTCATAGTCTGTATCCTTTCGATTGAATTTGTTTGTTATTATAGCTAAAATGGATAGGATAGTAAATAATTGTAGTGTTGAAATGGTAAGATTAGGAGAAAAATATGGGTTATCAAGAAGCCATTCAAGCGATAAATCAAAATGATATTCAAGCAATTTATACTTTATTAGGTAAGGAATATTTCCTGATTCAGGAATTTCGTGAAACGTTGATGAAAAGTGTTGAGAGATATTATAGTGATTTAGATATATCTGTCCTTGACTATCGTGAAGTGACAATGGATCAGGTTTTAGATGAGGCTGAGAGTTTTTCCTTTTTAGCTGAATTAAGGTTAGTTATGGTGGAGGAGGCAGATTTTATTTCAACCAATCCTCAGAAAAAGCTGACAATCGCTGAAGAAAAAAGACTTCAAGCTTATTTAAAAGATCCTAACCCTGGGACCTGTTTATTGTTTTTGATGCCTTATGAAAAAGTTGATAAACGACGAAAATTGACTCAACAAATTCAAAAATATAGTCAATTTATTGAGGTCTTGGCTTTGGACGAAAGAGAGTTGAGACGATACTTAAAAGACTATATTAAAGCAGCTTCACTAAATGTTACAAAAGAAGCCTTTGAAGAATTATTGACACGTACTAATTTTCAATTGAGTCAGACCATGGCGGAAATTAAAAAATTAGAACAATATGCCAAAAATAATGAAACGATTAATTTAGAAGTTGTTAAAAATTTGGTAACGCGGAGTCTCGAGTCTAATATTTTTGAATTAACTGATGCCATTCTTCGACGGCATTTTGTGGAGGCTATCCAAATCTATCAAGATTTGATTTTGATGAAGAACGATCCTTTGGCTTTGCAAGCTTTAATTATTTCACAATTTCGATTAATTTTACAAGTGCAAATTCTTTATGAAGCTGGTCAAAATCAAGGAGAAATGGCTAAGAGTTTAAATGTACATCCTTATCGGGTTAAATTAGCCATGAATTATGCGACGTCAATGGATCGGCGAGTTTTAGAAAAGCTTTATCGTTCTTTAATTGAGGCTGATTTCTTTATTAAGACTGGAAAATCGCAAGCAGACACATCTTTTTATCTTATTTTAAGTCAATTAGCTCATTCTTGATGGGCATACTTAAAAAGGCCAAGGAGCAACGATGGTTGCCCTTGGCCTTGATTGTTTATTGAGTCGATTCAAGCTTATTTTGCTGAATTAACTAATTTTGCTAAACGTGATTTATCACGTGATGCTTTATTGTGATGGATTAAGCCTTTGTTAACTGCTGAATCAATGGCTTTAACCGCTGCATTGAATAAAGCTTGGCTATCACCTTCGCCAGTTTCAACTGCTTGGCGAACTTTTTTAATGGCAGTACGAAGAGCTGCTGTTTGTGAACGCTTGCGAGAATTCACACTTTCAGTTTGACGTACGCGCTTTAAGGCTGATTTAGTATTGGCCATTTATGGTCACCCCTTTTCCTATAGAATCGTCTAAGCTAAAACTTAGTCAACAGAAAACATTATACCGAAGTCATATTAAAGATGCAATCTTTTATTGCACAATTAGGCTCAAAAACCTAGATATATCAGTGTTACAAGTTTATTAATGAATATTAAGGCTAAAAATGAGTTTAAATGATTAAAGTGATTTATTTGACAATATTAGTCATCTTCATTAAATTTAGGAAGATGATGCCAATGAGGAGGCGTACAAAAGGTGTTAAATAATAAATTTAAAATTAAGGCCCCCTATAAACCTGCTGGAGATCAGCCTGAAGCCATTGCGCAACTGGTCCAAGGTTTGCATAGGGGAACTAAGGAACAAATACTATTGGGGGCAACAGGTACTGGTAAGACATTTACAATTGCGAATGTTATTCAGGAAGTTAATAAACCAACTTTGGTTTTAGCTCATAATAAAACCTTAGCCGGACAATTGTATTCAGAATTGTTGGAGTTTTTTCCAGAAAATGCCGTAGAGTATTTTGTTTCGTATTATGATTATTATCAACCAGAAGCTTATGTCCCTTCATCGGATACTTATATTGAGAAGGAGTCTTCAGTTAACGATGAGATTGATAAGTTACGACACTCCGCTTCATCTGCTTTATTAGAAAGAAATGATGTCATTGTGGTTGCTTCTGTTTCGTGTATCTATGGGTTAGTTGATCCTAAAGTTTATCGAGATCATGTGTTATCCTTACGACAGGGACAGGAAATCTCTCGTGAAGAAGTAATGACGCGACTAGTTGATATGCAATTTGTACGTAATGATATAGATTTCCAACGGGGAACTTTTCGAGCGAGAGGGGATGTTTTAGAAATTTTTTTAGCATCCCGTGATAAAGAGGTAATTCGGGTTGAATTTTTTGGAGATGAAATTGATCGTATTCGAGAAGTGGATGTTCTAACAGGAGAAGTAAAGAATGATGTTGCCCATTTTCCAGTATATCCCGCTACTCACTTCGTCGCTGATCAACCTCAAATTTTGCTGGCGGTTGATACCATCCGTCAAGAATTGGAAGAGCAATTGGATTTCTTACGTAAAGAAAATAAATTATTAGAAGCCCAACGCTTAGAGCAACGGACAAACTATGACATTGAAATGTTATTAGAGATGGGTTATTGTTCTGGAATTGAGAATTATTCTCGCCATATGGATGGTAGAAAACCGGGCCAAGCACCTTTTACCTTGCTTGATTTTTTTCCCGATGATTTTTTAATTGTGGTTGATGAGTCGCATATGACGATGCCGCAAATTCGTGGTATGTATAATGGAGACCGTGCACGTAAGCAGCAGTTAATTGATTTTGGTTTTCGTCTACCTTCTGCTTTAGATAATCGTCCTTTAAAGTTAAATGAGTTTGAAGAACATGTTCACCAAATTATTTATATTTCTGCGACACCAGGTCCTTATGAGATGGAAAGAGCTACTCTTCCAATGGCGCAGCAGATTATTCGACCTACTGGTTTACTGGATCCAATAGTAGAAGTTCGACCGATTAAAGGTCAAATTGATGATTTAGTCCATGAAATTAATCGAAGAGTCGACAAGAATGAAAGAGTATTTATTACAACTTTAACTAAGAAGATGTCAGAAGATTTAACAGAATATCTCAAAGAGATTGATATTAAAGTGAAGTATCTTCATTCGGATATTGCTACCCTAGAACGAACTGAGATTATTCGCGATCTTAGATTGGGAGTGTTCGATGTTTTAGTTGGAATTAATCTTTTGAGGGAAGGTATCGATGTTCCAGAAGTTTCTCTGGTGGCTATTTTAGATGCAGATAAGGAAGGTTTTTTAAGGTCTGAGAGAGCTTTGGTCCAAACCATTGGTCGAGCTGCGCGTAATGCCGATGGAACGGTTATCATGTATGCGGATTGTATTACAGAATCGATGAAAAATGCGATCGATGAGACAAAGCGTCGCCGTGAGATTCAAGAAGCTTATAATAAAAAGCATGGTATAACGCCGAAAACCATTAAAAAAGATATTCGTGATTTGATCCGTATTACAACGGATGTTAGTCATGAAGAAAAAGAAGAAAATACTTTGGCTAAATTCAAAAAGCTATCTCGTTTACAAAGACAGGAAGAGTTAGAGCGGATGACACTTCAAATGAAAACTTATGCCAAAGAGCTTAATTTTGAACAAGCAGCCTTGATGCGGGATGTCATTATGGAGCTAAAAGCTAAGTTTTCGATGAAATAAAATTCTTATAATAAGCATTGTAAAAAGAAATATATTCCACTACAATAGAGTGGAATTAGAACAGAGTAAATGATTAACGTTAAGTGCTTCCGGATGGGATGTTGCCGGTAGACGAAGTGGCTATCACGCGGTTGATCATTGCCTCCGCTGTTAATCCTTGCGGGGGCACCTTAGTTAATCTAAGGTGCTCTTTTTCTGATAATTTTTCTCAAGGAGCATATTATGGAAGTAAAGCAAGTAGTAAGAGATTTTCATTTTAACCAACGAAAGATTTGTCATGGGCAAGCTACTATCATTTGCGGCATTGTCAATGTAACTCCGGATTCATTTTCTGATGGAGGACAATGGTTTCAAACAGATAAAGCCATTAAAAGGGCAAAGTATTTGATTCAAGCAGGCTGTAAAATGATAGATATTGGTGGGGAATCGACCCGTCCGGGATCAAGCTATGTTGAAATTGATGAAGAGATTGCCCGCGTAGTACCTGTTATTAGGGCATTACGACAAGATTCAGATGTTATTATTTCAGTGGATACTTGGAAGGCAGAAGTTGCTAAGGCAGCGATTGAAGCCGGGGCAGATATAATTAATGATATTACTGGCTTATTAGGTGATCCAGCAATGGCTAATGTAATTAGTCAGTCCCAAGTAGGCTGCGTGGCCATGTTTAATCCTGTCATTGTTCGTCCAGAACATCCTTCAGCCAAAATTTTTCCTCATTTTGGCGCAGAAGGCATCTTTACTCATCAAGAACTACAAGCATTCAGTCAAATGGATGATTTAAGTTTAATGGAGGCTTATTTTGACAAAACCTTGGAAATAGCTCAAGCAGCAGGGATTTCTTTAAATCGACTCATGTTAGATCCAGGAATCGGTTTTGGATTAACTAAAAAGGAAAACTATCACCTTGTTCGTGAGTCGCAGCGTATTCACGATTGGGGATTTACTTGTTTTTTGGGTGTTTCAAGAAAACGATTTATTCAAAATACGTTAGCGGAAGCGGGTTTTGATACGGATCCAAGTAAGGAAGAAGGTTTTGCATTAAGAGATGAAGCGTCCGCAGCACTGACTGCTGTCGCATCTTATATGGGGATTGAAGTTGTGCGGGTTCATGTGGCTAAAGAACACGTCGTTGCTGGATTAATTGGCTCAAATATTCGTTTAGCGGATCAATTGGATGATATTAATTTTTCGGCCTATCAGAAGAAGTAAGGAGTTATGAATGTTTAAGATTAAATTAAATAATATGTTTTTTTATTCTCATATCGGGGTGTTTGAAGAAGAAAAAAAATTAGGTCAAAAGTTAGCGATCGATCTTTGTGTGACTATTAAGAACTCAGTGAAAGCTGACCAGTTAGATGAAACAGTTTCATATGCTCATTTTTATCAAATAATTGAAACATATATTCAAGAAACACGGGCAGATCTGATTGAAACGCTCGCCTTTGATATTGTACGCCTAATCAAGAATTCGAGCCCCGAAAAAATTGATTTGGTAAAGGTAAATGTTCGTAAACTACAATTACCAATCGAGGGTTTTATGGATAGTGCGGAAATTGAATTGGAGGCTTAAGATTGATGCATCAGGTTTATCTGAGTTTAGGGTCGAATATGGGGGACCGTATTCAGCAATTAAAAAGTGCACAGAAGTATTTAAAAATGCATAAGGAAATTAAAATCATTCATTCGTCCTCTTATTACCAAACTTCACCGGTTGGAGGAGTTGTTCAAGATGATTTTATTAATCAGGCATTGTTGATTGAAACTAGTTTATCGGCGTATTGCTTATTGGATTATATTCATGAAATCGAAGCCAAATTGCATCGTGAACGAATTGTGCGATGGGGACCAAGAACGGTAGACATTGATATCTTATTTTTCGATCATAAAAATCAGGAGGATCCTAAATTAATATTACCTCATCCCCAGATTTTCAACCGTTTATTTGTCCTTATTCCTTTAAGGGAAATTATGCAAGATGATTTTTATCAAAAAGATGCCGTTCTTGATGCCATTGAATTACTGGAAGCTCAGGGGCAGCAAAAAATAGAAAGAGTGTAAAAATGAAAGAAATGAATTTAAGTCGAGTGGAAGAACTAGTACGGGAAATTTTAATTGAGATTGGTGAAGATCCTGATCGTGATGGATTAATTGAAACACCTAAGCGTGTTGCTAAAGCTCTGGCAGAGACAACCGCTTCAACTCGTTTGACGGAATTTTCTGAGGGAAAGATGTTCCCGACTGAACATGAAGATGATGACCAATTTGTTTCGGTTAACAATATCCCTTTTTATTCGATGTGTGAACATCACATGCTTCCTTTTTTTGGCCAGGTTTCTGTAGCCTATCTACCGCAAGGTGGCAAAATTATTGGCCTTTCTAAAATTCCAAGATTGGTTGATTATGTATCAAAAAAATTGAATGTACAAGAGAATATTACCCGAGAAGTGGCGAATATTTTGATGGAAGTGACCAATGCCAGAGGAGTGGCAGTGATTGTTGATGCAAGACACATGTGCGTTGAAATGCGTGGTGTTAAGAAAATGAATTCGATCACTCGAACTTGTTATTATGTTGGAGAGTTTAAGGAAAATATACAACTTAGAAATGAGTTCTTACAATCCCTACCAAAGGTGAATTAAAATGGCAAGTGATTTTTCAAACAAAACCCCGGCTATGCTTTATGGTCAAGGGGATCGTTTAGCTCTTTTGAGGCGTTTACTAAATAGGCTAGGTAATCCTGATCAAGCCTATCGAATTATTCATATCGCCGGAACCAATGGAAAAGGATCGACCGCAAACATGATCGCTTGTATACTGGCTGAGTACGATCTTCGAGTGGGATTATTTACAAGCCCTCACTTATTTAGTGAGTGTGAGTCGATTCAAGTTAATCATAAAATGATTGATAAGACGGCTTTTGAACGTCTTTTGGATCAAGTATATCAAGCGGCCATCTTAGAAGGGCTGAATCCAGAAGTGGATCTATCGCAATTTGAGTTATCCTTTTTGGTTGCTACACTTTACTATGCTCATTTAGCTTGCGATTGGGTTGTTTTTGAATGTGGCATGGGAGGGGCATTGGATGCTACCAATGCGATTGCCTCTTCTGATTACGCTGTATTTACTAAAATTGGTTTGGATCATTTGAATATTCTGGGGCATAATCTTTCTGAAATTACCAGGACTAAATCTGGTATTATGCGACCGAACCAGACGGTCATTGTTGCTCCAAATCAAAAGCAAGAAGCGATCGATATTCTTCGGGAGAGGTCAGAACAGTTGGCTTGTCATTGGGTTTATTCCCCTAAGCCGCTAGCTGAGATTCAACCAGATAGACGGTATCTCGTACGTTTAGCGGATGATTGTACCCTGCAGGTTTCTTTAGGACTGCAGGGAGAGTATCAGGTAGAAAATCTTACGACAGCTTGTTTATGGTATCAAGCTTGGTTACAGGAGGAGGGCTTGATTGTCGATGAAAAGCGGGTTAACCACGCTCTTCGAGACCTTTCTTTGCCTGGAAGGTATGAAAGAGTAAGTCAAAGTCCACTGATTATTTTAGATGCCTGTCATAATATGGATGCAATGGAAGCAACGATTGATACCCTTAAACAAGAATTTAAAAATCAAAAGATATATATTATTTGTGGCTTTTTGAAAGATAAAGATGTTAATTCGATGGTTAAGGTTTTAAAAGAGTTAAAGGCTGATTTTATATTGACCCAACCAGATTTTCCAGGGAGGGCATTAGAGGTAGAAGATTTAGCTGTAATCTTTGACAAGGAAAGTGTTTCGACTTTGCAATTTAAAAACCCCTTGGAAGCAGTTAATTATGCCTTAAATGCAAAACTACAACCACTGATTATTCTGGGTTCTTTTCACTTAATTAAATGTGTACGATTGGAGCTGTTAAGTGATGCTTAAAAAAGAAGCATTAGCTTATATCAAACAATTGAAGACTCAAACTTATCCTTGGTTATCAAATAAAAAATTGAAGGAGATTGAAAGTCTTCTTTTACAAACAGCTAACGACCAGTTGGATGACCGATCTAGTAGCTTGCATTTAACAGCATCAGCATTTGTGTTTCTAGAGAATGCTGCATGTTTTATAGACCACCCTTATTTAAATCGTCGGTTGTTACCAGCTGGACATGTTGAAAAAGGTGAACAGCTTATTCAGACAGCTAAACGTGAATTTGAAGAGGAGACTGGCTTCAAAACTCTGTCTAAAGCGCCCGTGTTCTTATTGGATGTGAATTATCATTCAATACCAGCTAACCCTATAAAAAATGAGGGGGCCCATCATCACATAGATTTTCGATTTAATCTCTGCATGGATACAAATCGCTTTCAACAAGGAGAGTTAGGACTTCATCTTTTAAGACAAGAAGAAGCTCCGGAAGAATTTCAGCCTTATTTTTTGCTTCAAGATCTGAATCAAGCACAATTAATACTTGCATCAGAAAGCCACTTGTAGTAACATAATGAAGTGGTTCTAAGTTGCTGTAATATACCGACTATGAACTTTTGACCCAAGCTCAGTTTGGCGAATCACCAACGCCATACTTAGCTTGAGGCACAGACAAAATAGAAAGAGGTGAAAATGATGGCAATTTCTAAAGAACGTAAAAATGAAATTATGAAGGAATATGCTCGTCATGAAGGAGATACAGGTTCAGTTGAAGTTCAAGTAGCTGTCTTGACTGAAGATATCAATACTTTAAATGACCATATTAAGATTCATAAGAAAGACTTTCATTCATATCGTGGTCTGATGAAGAAGATCGGTCACCGTCGTAACTTGCTTGCTTATTTACGTAAAAAAGACGTTACACGTTACCGTGAATTAATTCAACGTTTAGGACTACGTCGCTAGTCATTGTTAAGGTGGTTGGGGTTGAGCCCCAACCATTTTTTTGTTGAAGAAATATGTTTTATTATTTAAGCAAATTCGCTTTTCAGGAAGAGTTTTGTTATATTACTAGTAGCTTGATTTACTCTCAACTACTAACCAAACATGAACTGATTGGCTACAGTGAGTTGATGTTTGTTTAGTGGTCGAGTAGACAGGTACATTATTTAAAGGAGTATATTTATGTCAAATAAACAAATTTTTCAAACGACTTGGGGGGGCCGTCCTTTAACTATTGAAGTTGGGCAAATGGCTAAACAAGCTAATGGAGCTGTCTTGGTTCGTTATGGCGATACGGCCGTTTTATCCGCAGCGGTTGCTTCAAAAAAAACATCTGGAATGGATTTCTTTCCTTTAACCGTACATTATATTGAAAAAATGTATGCTGTTGGGAAAGTTCCAGGTGGATTTCTTAAAAGAGAAGGTAGGCCATCGGATCATGCGACTCTAACGTCCCGCTTGATTGATCGTCCTATTCGTCCTTTATTTCCAGATGGAGTGCGTAATGAAATTCAAATAACCAATACAGTTTTATCTGTTGATCAAGATTGTTCACCGGAAATGGCTGCCATGTTAGGGTCATCCTTTGCTTTAACGTTATCAGATATTCCTTTCCTAGGTCCGATTGCTGGAGTTCAAGTGGGACGGATTGATGGTGAGTTTATCTTAAATCCTACACCGAGTCAGATGGAAAAATCCGACCTGGATTTATCAGTAGCTGGAACCGCCGAAGCCATTAATATGGTAGAGTCATCAGCAAAGGAATTAGATGAATCAACAATGTTAGAGGCTTTGCTATTTGGTCATCAAGCAATCCAAGAGTTATGCCAATTTCAAGTGGAAGTACAAGCAGTCATTGGTAAAGAAAAATTCGAATTTGATATTCGGCAAAAAGATGCTGCAATTTTATCAGAGGTACAAGAACAATACCAATCGAGAATGGTCGAAGCAATTCAAGTCCCTGAAAAACAAGCGCGTGAAGAAGCGGTTAATCAATTAAAAGAAGAGGCTATGGAATACTTTGAAGAAAAATTAGCAGATAACGAGGAGATCGAACTGCTATTAGCTGATGCTAGTTCAGCGATGAATGATTTGGAGAAGAAAGAAGTTCGTCGATTAATTACGCACGAACAAGTTAGACCAGATGGTCGTAAAATTGACGAGATCCGGCCGTTAGAATCAGAAGTGGGCCTTTTAAATCGAACCCATGGATCTGGTTTGTTTACGAGAGGACAGACCCAAGCACTTTCGGTTTTAACCCTTGCTCCTTTGAGCGAGCACCAAGTTATTGATGGACTTGGATTGGAAGAAGAGAAACGCTTCATGCATCATTATAATTTTCCAAACTTTTCTGTTGGGGAAACAGGTCGTGTCGGTTCTCCAGGACGTCGAGAAATAGGACACGGCGCCTTAGGAGAACGTGCATTAGCACAGGTATTACCAAGTGAAGCAGACTTCCCTTATACTATTCGTTTAGTAGCGGAGGTGCTTGAGTCCAATGGATCCTCATCGCAAGCTTCCATTTGTGCTGGAACTTTAGCTTTAATGGATGGTGGTGTGCCAATTAAAGCTCCAGTAGCAGGTATTGCAATGGGATTGATTATGGATGAAGTGGATCACGAAAAATATACGGTTTTAACAGATATTCAAGGGCTCGAAGATCATTTGGGGGATATGGATTTCAAAGTAGCCGGAACTAGCCAAGGAATTACAGCGCTCCAAATGGATATTAAAATCCAAGGGATTACTGCAGAGATACTTGAAAAAGCATTGTCGCAAGCGAAAAAAGCACGTTTGGAAATCCTTGAAAATATTCTCGCAACCATTGATAAGCCTAGACCAGAATTGAGTCCATATGCACCTAAGATTGAAATGATTCAGATTAACCCGGATAAGATTAAAGTAGTGATTGGTAAGGGCGGCGAAACCATCAATTCAATTATTGATCAAACAGGGGTTAAGATTGATATTACAGAAGAAGGTCTAGTTAGTGTTGCTTCAAGTGATCTAAGTATGATTAAAAAGGCTATTGAAATGATTGAACAATTAGTTGAAGAAGTCGAGGTAGGTAAAACTTATGAAGGAACCATCTTGAGAATTGAAAACTATGGAGCCTTTGTGGAGGTATTGCCTGGTAAGTCCGGTCTTTTACACATTTCGCAGATTGATCACCGCCGTATTGATAGGGTAGAAGATATCTTTGATATTGGTGATAAGGTAACGGTTAAAGTGATGGGGATTGATGACAAAGGGCGTATCGACTTATCCCGCAAGGCTTTGATGGCTAAGCCAGAATAGCTCGTTGAGTAAGTGAATGTTCTAAGAGTTCGATTCATTCTCCATGTGCTATGGGCTAAAAGACATTGAGGGGTTAATTTGGAATAGAAATAGTTGGTAAAGAAGAGGCTGTGATAGGGATATCACAACCTCTTCTTTTTATTATTGGCTAATCTATGATATACTAGGACTACTGTGTTAATCAACACAAGACAGTTTTGATAAAAATTATAGAGGTGAAAAATGACAAATATAAAAATTATTCCCTTAGGCGGTGTTCGTGAAGAAGGGAAGAGTCTGTATGTTATTGAAGTCAATCAATCTATTTTTGTATTGGATTGTGGTTTATTGTATCCAGAGGACGATTTATTAGGGATTGATTTTGTAATTCCCGATTTTTCTTATTTGAAAGAAAATGCGGATCGTGTTGTAGGGATCTTTTTATCCCATGGACATGCCGATGCTGTTGGAGCACTTCCTTTTTTATTAGGCGAAATCGATGCACCCGTCTTTGGGACACAGTTGACAATAGAGTTAGCGAGCATTGCTGCTAGAAAGCACCACCTAGAGGATCGTTTGGAGAACTTTTTTACAGTGGATGCAGAAACAGAAATTGAGTTTGATCAGGTAACCGTATCTTTCTTTTCAACCACCCATACTATACCTGATTCTGTCGGTATAGTATTGGAAACTAAAGAAGGATCGATTGTTTATACAGGAGATTTCCGTTTTGATCCTTCTGCTAGTCAACCTTATAAAACAGACTTTTCTCGTCTAACTGATTTGGGGAAGGAAAATGTGATAGCTTTGTTAAGCGATTCTGCAGCAGCAGAGTCTTCAATTGAGAATGTTTCAGACTTAGTGATTGCTGATGAGATTACTGAAGTATTTCGAAATGCAAAAGGGAGAGTCATTGTTGGAACGATTGGTTCTAATATTGCTCGGATTCAACAAGTTATGACTGCTGCTTATAAATCTGAAAGAACCATTTTTTTCCCAACAAAAGATGTTTATGAGATTGTGGATGTTGCCCTAAAATTAGATAAAATACAGATTCCAAGTAAAAATATTATTGGTCAATTTAACAAAATTAAAAATTATAAAGATGAACAAATTGTTATTTTAGCAACGGGATCTGTTGGGGAACCTATGAATATTATTCAAAGTATGGCTTTGGGTAAACATGGTAGTGTAAAATTGAAGGAAAAGGATACGGTCTATATTGCGACAACTCCTTCAGTGTCAATGGAAACAAATGTGGCGAAAACGAAGGACCTGATTTATCGAGCAGGCGCTAAGGTACTTAGTGTCAATGATCATTACAAAACTTCGGGACATGCTACCCCGAATGATCTTAAATTGCTTATGAATTTTATTCAACCACAGTATTTGATTCCAATTAATGGAGAGTATCGGATGCTCAAAGCTCATGCAGATTTAGCATTACAAGTTGGAATGGCTTCGGATCAAATCATTATCCCAGCAATAGGAGACGTAGTTCAGTATCAGAAAAATAAGATGTCGATTTCTGGCAGTGTTGAAGCTGGTGACGTCCTAGTAGATGGAAGTGGTGTTGGAGATATTGGAAATGTTGTCTTACATGATCGACAAGTTTTGAGTGAGGATGGCATTTTTGTTGTAGTGGCAACCATATCTCGGCGGTTAAAGCAAGTCTTGGTAGGACCACAAATTACCTCACGAGGATTTGTCTTTATGAAAGCATCAATTGATTTGGTAGAAGCTTGCTCAGATATCACTTTAGATGTCTTAGAAAGCCAACTCGCTTCAGATAATTTTGATTGGGGCAACTTAAAAGGAGAGTTAAAAGAAAAGATCGGAAAATTCCTTTATAAGGAAACTAAGCGACGGCCTGTTATTTTACCAATCATTATGGAAGCGTCGAGTTATCAACCGAAGAAAGGATAGTTAAGATGAATAAACGTCTTTTGCTACAAATTAGAGAAGGGTTACTAGCTATTGCCTTAACAGGATTGCTCTTTTATTTCTATGGTCGTATGGAATCTTCTCTAATGCCTTATTATTGGGCTGTTTTTCTGTGGCCACTTCTATGGTTTGCTCTTAGACAAGGAGCGGCTGCTGCAGGTATTTATGGGGGAATAGCTGGTCTTGTTTGTGGAATGCTTACTTTTCCCATTAGTGACTGGTTATCAGTGATTGTTTTCGCTATGATTCCATTTATCAGCGTTTTTGTAATGGGCTTTTTTGCTAAATATACCCAAAAAACATTGAATAATCGTCGTTACTCTTCTACAAGTTTAAATATTATTACGGGAGCACTATTAACCAATGTTTTATTTTATTTATTAAGATTTTATATAGGTCCCCTTGCAATGGGGCAGGAATCGCCCTTAAACATCACGACTGGGTCTTTTTGGGTTAGTTCTTTAGTGATGACAGCCGTAGTTAGTTTGTTATTTATTACTATAGCTAAGCTAAAGTCATCTTTCTTAATTCCAAAAAGAAGCAAATATCTAAGTCGCAAGGAGACAAGTGCTCTGTTAAATGATTAAAAAGAGGCTGTGACACAAGTCTCAAAAATACCCAGAAATTTTATCCAATAGGAGTAAAATTTCTGGGTTCTTTCTTTTTCTGTCTTTCTTAATCGCAATTTTCTTAGGTTAGCTGCCATTAGAGCTAATCCCATCTCATTATTCACGGCCTGTTTCCCTCGAACATGAAATCGAGTGAATCCCAAACAAGCCTTCAGATGACCAAATGTTGGTTCAACATTGATCTTCCGCTGGCTATAAATTGGACGATATTTCGGATCTTTTAAGAGCCCCCTTTGCTTGGCTTTGAAGTAGTCATACGAAGGATTAACCGTAATTTTTCGGACATATCCTTTCTGAGTAAGGGCTGCTTCAATTTCTTGTTGATTCTCATCGATCCGTTCTGCTTGATACTCTTTAAAATTTCTTTCAAAACCATACTTATCCGTTCGGGTGCGATAAGCGACGAAATTAAATCGTACCCCTTGAGGATCGACGTAACAGTCTTCTTTTTCATCATAGTCCCAATTCATGACTTTTGAGTCGTCACTTCGCCATTTTCGACTCTGTTCTTTAAGATACGTGCCATAAGGAATTAATGCGGTGATTTCGGGAAAGCTTTCTTCAAGATAAGTATAGTTACTTTCAGAGCCATATCCTGCATCCATACTCACCACTGAAAAGGAGCGAAACAGTGCTTGATGACTCTCAAAGAAAGGTCTTAATGTCCGCGTATCTGTCGGGTTTGAAAAAAGTTCATAAGCTAAAACAAACTGATGAGAGGTGGCAATCTGTAAATTATAGCCCGGTTTCAACTGACCATTCTTCATGGGATCTTCTTTCATTCGCATAAAGGTCGCATCGGGGTCCGTTTTTGAATACGAATGACGTTCACCTAAGATGGCTCGTTGCGTTTGATAGTGTTGATGCTTGGAATGACAATGTTTCATGCGCCTCAATTGACTCTTGACTTTTCGCCGCTCCTTTTTGTGAGGATTCGGTGACAACCGAGGAGACTCTTCGATGGTTTCCTCTAAGTCTTCTAAGCGAACTTCAAGCTGGGTAATGGTTTCTTCAAGCCCTTCAAGCGTTAGTGGGGTCTCTTCTGGAATCAACCCCATTTGATAATACTGACGCATTTCATTGACGAGTTCGGTCATCTTTTGTCGATTCATTGCTTCAAAGCGGATCGTGTTCTTTTTCCAGACAAAGCTGTACTTATTGGCATCCGCTAAGATTTTTGTCCCATCAATAAAGAGATGATCATCGATAAGTCGTTGTTGTCTTAAATACCGCACAAATTCATCATAACTTTGTTTAAGAATGTCAGCTAATTCATCGGACTGTCTAAATCGACAAATTGTACGGTAAGAAGGTACTTCATTTTGACACAACCAGATAGCGGGCAGATTTTCGCGAGCCAATTGTTCCATCGAGCGACTGGTGAAGACACCGCGAGAATAAGCATATAATAATAACTTGAGTAACATCGAGAAGTCATATTTACGAGGACGACCAAAGAGATAGGGATAATGAATCTCTAGAGAGTCCACAAATTGATGAATATAGTAGCTGATGTGATCTTCTTGAGGGCGGTATTGATAAGAGACTTCCAAATAAAGTTGATTTAGGTTATAATGAGTATGCATTTTTTGGTCCTTTCTAGGATTGAAATGGAAACAGAGGGGTGAGGTCCTCTGTTTTTTTATTGATTAACTTAATTATAACATAAAAACCGGCTGAATCGTTGTAATATCAACGATTCAGCCGGTTTTTTGGTGGACTTATGTCACAGCCTCTTTAATAAGCGGGGATAGGTGGAAAATCTCTTTCAAATAATCTAGGCAATGTTTGCTTGTGTGATGGCAGTCACTCGAATAATCTGATTGAGTTCAAGAAAAAAAGTTTTTCCTTGGCTTTGTACCTTTATCCAAGCATTGTTGAGGATTGGTGATAAGATGAGACAATTTTGTTCTGTCATCTTGAGTGTATTATTAGAATCATAATATTCAAAAAGAATTCTGATCGCCTTTTGATTAATATAATGGACCTGCAAAGATTTCTTTACATGATTAAGTTCTTGCATAATCTCTGTATCAGATTCTAAATGAGCAGGTTGAAGGAAAGGCTGAAAAAGTGTTTGAGTAAATCGACCTAATAGTTTTTTACGATGAGAATAACTTGCCTCCATGTAATCATAACCCCTCTCAATGCGAACGCTTGTTCTTTCTTTATAATCTTATTATACGAACGTACGTTCAATATGTCAAGGGAGATACGAACAAAAATTCGTTTTTTAAATTTAAAAATTGTTCAATACTGGAGTAACTTGCTTCGAGAGACTTTGAGTTCTTTATAAAATGTGCTAGAATAAATCATATTATGTATGGGAGGTATATTATGACCAAACAGAGAGGGTTACTTGTCATTCTATCTGGACCGTCAGGAGTTGGAAAAGGGACTGTCAGAGCAGCGGTATTTAAGCAGGAAGATTGTGAGTATGTCTATTCCGTATCTGCCACCACTCGTTCAGCTAGACCCGGAGAAATTGATGGAAAAGACTATTTTTTTGTAAAACGAGAAGAATTTGAATCTTTAATTGCAAATCAAGCTCTGTTGGAATATGCCGAATATGTTGGAAACTATTATGGGACTCCCTTAGACAATATTGAAAAGAATCTAGCGGAAGGCTACGATGTTTTTCTAGAGATTGAAGTACAAGGAGCTAGCAAAGTGCGTCAAAGGATGCCGGAGGGAATTTTTATCTTCTTAGCACCACCATCTTTAAATGAGCTTGAAACCCGTTTGGTTGATCGTGGAACAGACTCAAAAGAAAAGATTGCTCAGCGTATGAAACAAGCCAAGCATGAGATTGAAATGATGGCTGAGTATGACTATGTGGTAGTTAATGATCAAGTTGATAATGCAGTTCGTAAAATAAATGCTATAATAGAATGTGAGCATTTGCGCGTTTCACGTGTGATTGATAAGATCCAGATTGGCATGGATCAGTATTTAAATAATAAAGGAGAATGAGTATTATGATGTTATATCCGTCAATTGATGAACTCTTAGAAAAGGAACCCTCAAAATATTCTTTAATCATTTTAGCGAGTAAGCGGGCAAGACAGATGCATGAGTTCAAAATGATGCAATTGAATCAATATAAATCAGTTAAGACAATCGGTAAAGCACTTGAAGAAGTGAATGCAGGTTTGTTGTCTGTAGATCGTTCTTAATGATAATTTAAATGAAAACCACTATGTCTAACTTGTTAGAAGGGCATAGGGGTTTTTTGTTAAGGGGGTGATAAGATGTTTGTTGAAGTTGTTGTCGATATACCGAGTGCTCAAGTGAACCATACTTTTGAATATCATGTTCCTAAGGAATGGCAAGATGCGCTGGAATTAGGGATGCGAGTTGAAGTTCCCTTTGGTGCTCGTAAGTTAATGGCTATTGTCGTAGCTATCAAAGATCAAGTTGAATTTGAAGGAACAATCCGTGATATAACAACCGTATTAGATTATCAATCTTATCTTAATGAAGAATTGATCAAATTGTCACAAGAATTGAGTTATCGTTTACAATGTTATTGGATATCTGTTCTTCAGGCGATGCTACCTTCTATGCTTAGAGTTAAATATCGAACCGTTTTTAGGATTCTTGACAATGACCCTTTATTATCGAAAGTAGACTTATCTGATACGGACCAGGTTCCTGAAATAGCTAAACATGATCTTGAAACATTCTTAACCCCTAATCAAATTAAACAATTAATTCGATTAAATAAAATACGAATCGAATATCGGGTCTTGGATCAAAAGACTCAAAAAAAATTGCACTACATTTCTCCGGACTCATATGATCCAGATATACTTAAAAAAAACATTCAAACTTTATCTAAAAGAAGTAAAAAGCAGATCCAGGTATTACAGTATTTACAGAATCAACCACCAAAAAGTCCATTGACCATTCAAGAATTGTCGAAAGCGGCTGAGGTGTCAAAATCGGTAATTGATCGTCTTATTGACCAAGAAATTTTAGCAGTCTATGAAGCGGATGAATACCGTCGGCCTGATCAAATTGATCAGATTGAAGTTAATCACGCTCGCCCCTTATTAACCTCTCAACAGTTGGCCTTTGACCAGCTTGCGGAGTGTCTTGATCAAAAGAAAGCACAAACATTTTTATTAGAAGGTGTTACTGGGTCTGGCAAAACGGAAGTATATCTACAGTTAATTGCAAAAGTTCTATCTGAATCGAGAACAGCTATGTTATTAGTACCGGAAATTTCCTTAACACCTCAGATGGTAAGACAGGTAGTTGGACGTTTTGGAAAGGGAGTCGCTGTTCTTCATTCTGGCCTTTCTGTTAGTGAAAGATATGATGAATGGCGGCGAATTATTAATCAAGAAGCCAAGATTGTTGTTGGAGCACGTTCATCTGTTTTTGCACCACTGAAGAATATTGGGTTAATTATTATTGATGAAGAACATGAAACAACCTATAAGCAAAATGAAAATCCACGTTATCATGCTCGCGATGTTGCTCAGTGGCGGTCAAAATATCACGGAGCTTGTTTACTATTAGGATCTGCTACTCCTTCCTTAGAGTCTAGGGCTAGGGCCGAAGTGAATCGATATCAATTAATTCATATGGATCAACGAATTAATCAACGCCCCTTACCTCCAGTAGAAATTATAGATATGCGGCAAAATCTGGAGGAGCAGGGGCAGCTCATTTTGTCTCAAAAGTTAGAAAAAGCGATTCAACAGCGGATTGATCGTGAAGAGCAGGTAGTCCTATTGCTTAATCGCCGAGGCTATGCTTCTTATATTATGTGTCGATCTTGTGGGAATGTATTGCAATGCCCGCATTGTGATATTTCATTAACCTATCATAAGTTTGACCAATCCTTAAAATGCCATTATTGTGATTATCATACTCCTTTGATTCGTCATTGCCCTCGATGTGGAAGTGACCATTTACGAAAACAGGGAATGGGGACTCAGAAGGTCTTTGAAAATTTAAAAGAGTTATTTCCGAATACGCCAGTTATTCGAATGGATAACGATACTACTCGACGAAAGGGAGCTCATGCAAGATTATTGAATGAGTTTTCAAACCAGAAGTCGGCGATTCTTCTAGGGACACAAATGATTGCAAAGGGGCTTGATTTTGAGAACGTAACCTTAGTAGGGGTAATTAATGCAGATACGGGCCTTAATTTACCTGATTTTCGTGCAGGAGAAAAGACCTTTCAACTTTTAACTCAAGTTGCTGGGCGAACAGGACGAGGACGACTGCAAGGTCAAGTTATTATCCAAACCTATAATCCAGATAATTATGTGATTCAATTTGCTAGTCAACATAATTATGAAGAGTTTTTTTATTATGAAATGAAGCGCCGTCATATTGGGAAATATCCACCTTATTACTATACGTGTTCCATTAAATTGTCAAGCAAAAACCGAGCCAAAGCACAGCAGGCTATTTTTGAAGTGAAGTTGGAACTACAAGAAATATTAAAGGGTAAAGAAGTAATTATTCTAGGTCCATCTAATAGTGGGATTGAGCGGATCAATGATTACTATCATTTTATGCTTTTATTAAAGTTTAAAGAGCGTGATATTTTATCAAAATATCAATTTGAGACTTTAGATAGTCAACTTGCGGAAAAAAAAGGAATTTATATCCAAATTGATCATGAGCCGCAGTATTTTATATAGAAAGTGGGATTTGAGTGAAAAAAGTTATTTTTATGGGAACGCCTGAGTTTGCAGCAACCATTCTACAAGGATTAGTCGAAGATGTTGATGTGCATGTACAGGCAGTTGTTACGCAACCAGATCGTCCAGTAGGTCGAAAAAGGATTTTGACACCACCACCGGTAAAATTACTAGCCCAATCGTATCAAATCCCTGTTTATCAACCAGAACGATTTCAGGGTTCTAATGAACATGCTGCTTTGCTCAAATTAGGTGCGGATTTGATTATAACGGCGGCCTATGGTCAGATACTCCCTAAAGATATACTGGATAGTGCTAAAGAGGGCGCTATTAATGTTCATGCCTCTTTACTTCCTAAATATCGGGGTGGAGCCCCTATTCAGTATGCTATTTGGCAGCAGGAAGAGGAAACCGGAGTATCCATCATGGCAATGACTGAAGAGTTGGATGCAGGAGCTATTTATGCTCAAACTAGTCTCGCAATTCAAGAACACGATGATGCCGGCAGCTTATTTCAAAAATTAGCTTTAATAGGCAAAGAACTATTGCTCTCTACCTTGCCTAAAATATTTGAAGGAGCAATCCAACCAGTGGAACAAGAGGAAGATAAAGTTACTTATGCACCGGTCTTGAAAAAAAGCGACGAAATCATTCAATGGGAAAAGACAGCGGTTGAAATTGATCATCACATTCGTGCTTTTAGGCCCAATCCAACGACCTATACATTTTTATCAGGCCAACGCGTAAAAATTTGGGATGGACATCCAGTTCAAAAAACGGATGTGATGAATCGATTGACGACAAAAGAGTATGTTCCAGGAACGATCGTTGTAAGTGATGATCAAGCCTTTTATGTTCAATGTGGTAATCAGACTTATTATGCTGTCGAAATTTACCAACCTGCCGGGAAAAAGAAAATGCCTGTTTCTGAATTCTTAAAAGGACAAAATTTAAAAGAATTTATTGGTCAACAATTTACGAGTGAAATAGGGGAATAATATGAAAGTAAAAGCCAAGGCCAAACATAAATTAAAATCTTATTTAAGATGGGATATGTTATATATTTTGGATAAGATTGACCAGGGTGGTGAATATTCAAATGTGGTCCTGGATCGCTATATTCAAAATAGTAAGCGAGATCAACGTGATATAGATCTTTTGGTTAGAGTTGTATACGGAAGCGTTCAGCGACGTAAAACGCTTGATTTTTTAATCGAACCATACATACAAGGGAAAAAAGTGGAATCTTGGGTTCGAAGTCTTTTAAGAATGTCAGTTTTTCAAATGGTTTATTTAGACCGTATTCCTAATTATGCCATTGTTGATGAGGCAGTCACGATTGCTAAAACGAATGGGCATCAAGGACTTGGTAAATTTGTGAATGGTGTATTACGCCAGTTTATGCGTCATCCATTGCGTTCTATAGAGCTCATTAAAGATCCTATTAAACGTCTTGCGATTACTTATTCAATCGATGATTGGCTTGTCGAATACTTCTCTAAACATCTTTCGGAGGAGTCATTAGAGCGATTTTTAGCGAGCCTAAATGAGGAACCTCTTATCAGCGCTCGGATCAATCCCTTGAAGATCACACAGAAACAAGCTATAGATTGGTTTAATTTGCGAGGAATGCCGGTTGAAGGAAGTCCAATTTCAAGCTTTGGGTTACGTTTTGAAAAGAAGACACCGATTCATTCTGAACTATTTAAAGAAGGTGCTTTAACTATTCAAGATGAATCTTCCATGTTGGTAGCTCCACTTGGACAATTGAAAGGACATGAAAAAGTTCTGGATGTTTGTGCAGCACCTGGGGGAAAAGCAACTCATATTGCTAGTTTACTTGATAACGGGCATTTATGGGCTCTAGACATTTCACAACGCAAGTTGAAAATTTTGGCTGATCATTTAGATCGGATGAACTTGAGCGATCGGGTAACAGTACACGCAACGGATGCACTGAAGTATTCCCCAGATTTTCAAGATTTATTTGATGTGATATACTTAGATGCACCCTGTTCAGGTACTGGACTGATGCGTCGAAAACCAGAAATTAAATACCGAAAAGATCAAACTTCGATTGACTCACTTTGCCAAATTCAAGATCAGCTGCTGGAGAAAGCCGCTAGTCTTTTAAAGCCAGGAGGTCGATTGATTTATTCAACATGTTCTTTGGTATATGAAGAAAATGAGTATCAGGTTCAAAGTTTCCTAAAAAAACATTCAAATTTTATGATAGATCCTGTAAAGGAAGAGGAGGGTGTGCCTAAAAAGCTCTTAACTGAGGAAGGGTATGTCCGGGTGTGGCCTCAGGTTTATCACACAGATGGCTTTTTTATTAGTCGATTCATAAAATCAAAGGATTGAGGTGGAAGATGGAGATCGTAGTTCATACGCATATTGGTAAAAAGCGGACTAGCAATCAAGATTATGCAGATTACTTTGTATCACCGGGAAAACAAGCTTTACTCATTCTCTGTGATGGCGTGGGTGGCAACCTAGCTGGAGATGTAGCGAGTAAAAAGACAACGGAGTTTATTGGTCAACATTTTTTAACTCTTAAAGATCCATTGGATCTTGTACAAATGAAAGACTGGTTACAGGTAATTATGAGTCAGGTTAACCAATATATTAGTTTAGAGGCTCAAAATAATGAGGACCAACATGGAATGGGAACGACGCTTGTATTGGCGACTCAGGTCGAAGATCAACTTCTTATTGCACATGTGGGAGACTCAAGAGCTTATGCATATAATAATCAAGGCCAATTAATTCGTCTAACGGATGATCATTCTCTAGTGAATGAGTTGATTCGATCAGGTCAAATCACCCCTGAAGAAGGAATTAATCACCCACGAAGAAATGTGGTTACTCAATCGATTGGCCAGCCTGTTGATTTAAAAACGGAAGTGAATAACTTTTCGGTTGAAGATCTCCGTCTATTGCTACTATGTTCAGATGGTTTAAATACGATGGTAAGTGATGAAGAGATTCAAGCTATTATTCAGTCCACTATTGATTTGTCAGATCTCGATTATTTAGCAGATCGATTAATCGAAGCGGCTAATGAAGCGGGTGGGTTAGATAATATTACGCTGATTTTAGCCAAGGATTTTAGAATAAGTGGGGAGGAGGAGTGCCATGATTGAAATACATGATAAATTATCGAATCGTTATGTTTTGAACGCTTTGATAGGTTCTGGAGGAATGGCTAATGTATTCTTGGCACACGACCTTATTCTAGACCGAGATGTAGCTGTCAAAGTCCTTCGATATGACTTTCAGGATAACCAAGATGCAATAAAAAGGTTTCAGCGCGAAGCTATTTCAGCTAGTCAATTACTTCATCCTAATATCGTTGAAGTTTATGATGTTGATGAACATGAAAAGCAGCAATATATAGTAATGGAATATGTGAAAGGACAAGATTTAAAATCATTTATTCGTGAACACGCGCCGGTTCAGCTAGAACTTGTTGTATCTATTATGAGTCAAATTGTAGCTGGTATTGATGCTGCTCACCGCAATCGGATTATTCACCGGGATATTAAGCCACAAAACGTCTTAATTACAGATCAAAATGTGGCAAAAATAACGGATTTTGGGATTGCTGTGGCTCTTTCTGATACATCAATTACTCAGACCAATACTTTATTGGGTTCGGTACACTATCTATCTCCAGAGCAGGCCAGAGGATCTGCAGCAACTACCAAATCGGATATTTATGCTATGGGAGTTGTTTTATATGAATTAATCACTGGTAAAGTTCCTCATGATGGGGAATCGGCCGTATCCATCGCTTTAAAACATTTCCAGGAACCTTTCCCAAGGATTAAAGATCAATTAGATTATGTTCCTCAAAGTCTGGAAAATGTGGTATTAAAAGCGACTGCTAAAGATGCAGAAGACCGCTATAAATCAGCTCAGGAAATGTTGAATGACTTGACAACCGCTTTATCGCTTAAGCGCATGAACGAGCCAATATTTACCCCAGGCAAGACAAAATTAAAGGAAACTTCTCATAAAGATTCTCAAAAACTTTTGGAAGAAACGTCAAAGCCAGAAGAACTAGTAGCTCCTGAACCTTTAGATGAAACAATTTATGCAGGTTATGACTATTCTGATAATCTAAAAAAATCGAAAAAATGGGTAAAAAGTTTTAAATATTTCTTGTCTGTCTTGTTAATAGCTCTGGTAGGATTAATGTTATTTTTTGCTTATCGAATGGTTATGGGACGAGTTAACGTGCCTGAATTGACGGATTTAACTCAGGATCAAGCACAATCATTATTGGCGGATTTTGATTTGATACTCGGTAAAACAGAAGTAGTCTATGATGAGACTGTTCCACAAGGTGAAGTGATTGAAACCCAACCAAAAGCGGGGGAACGTGTTAACCGTCATTCAGCAGTAGACATTGTGATTTCTGATGGTAAGCCTCGTGTGAAGATTGGTAATTATGTCGGTCGAGACTATGAACCTGTAAGACGAGAATTGATCGATTCTGGATTTATCGTTGATTTACGTTATTTGGCTTCAGGATCCGATGAAGCAGGCAAAATTTTAGAGCAATCGATTCAACCTGGGCAGGAAGTTGTTGCTGAAGATTCAACCATTACTTTAGTGATCGGCTCAGATTCTAAAGATACCAGCATGCAAGACTTTTATAATTTATCATTGGATATGGTTTATAAGTTTGCTGATGCGTATGGCCTATATATCGAAGAGTCTTATGAGTATCATGACTATATACCCAAGGGTCGAGTTATTCGTCAAGATCCTCTATCAGGTACGCCTCTAACTGCTGGTGATACCATCCATGTGGTTATTTCTCAAGGAAAAGAAGAAAAGCAAGAATTAAAGGTCAGTCAAACTTTCTATATTGAATATGTGCCTCAATATGCCAAACAAGACTATCAAAAAGAAAAGCCACTACCTAATAAAATTCAAGTTTTTATCGGAGATCAGCGCAATAATATTAATAATGTCGCTAAGGAATTTGAGATTACTCAATCGCAAGAATTAGAGATAACGCTCTATATTCCTGATGACGGATATGGACAATATCGAATTGTTCGTGATGGTGAAGTGATTGAAGAAAGTTCAAATGTATATCCTAATTCATAATCTTATATCTAGGAGGGGCTATGGGAGAAGCAGATAAAAAAGTTCTAACGGGAATCATTTATCAAGCTGTAGCAGGTTTTTATTATGTGTGGTCAAACGATCAATCCTATACAACTAAGCCAAGGGGAAATTTTCGTCATCAAAAATTAAAACCTTTGGTTGGAGACTATGTCCAATTTGAGATGGATTTAGAAGATGATACATCTGTAGGACGAATATTTAAAATGGAGCCTCGCAAAAATAGGCTGCTACGCCCACCCATAGCAAATGTCGATTATGCTCTATTAATGCTCTCTTTAAAAGAACCCGATTTTTCCTATAATCTATTAGATCATTTTTTAGTGTTACTTGAGTCCTATAAAATCAAGCCGATTATTCTTTTGAGTAAAGTTGACTTATTAAAAGAGTCTATTTCGCCTCAAAAAGCTGAGGAACGGATCCAGGAAATTAGGACACTCTATCAAAATATCGGTTATTCAGTGATAGCTTTGGATAGGACTGGGCAGGATGACCTAAGTCCTTTAATTGATATAATTCATGATGGGGTTTATGTGGTTATTGGACAATCAGGAGTTGGGAAGTCGACCTTATTAAATCGTTTGATTCCTAATTTAGAATTAGAAACATCGGCGATTTCGCAGTCATTAAATCGAGGCCGGCATACTACAAGACAGGTGAGCCTGTATGCTTATAAAGATGGCTTAATCGCAGATACACCAGGTTTTTCGTCGATTTCCTATGACCATTTATCCCTCGAAAATTTGTCTTTGTGTTTTCCTGAAATTAAAGAAGCAAGTTATGGTTGCCGTTTTTCAACCTGTGTTCATCTTAATGAACCTCATTGTCATGTGAAATCCATGGTTGGCGAAGGTCAAATTGCCGTGTCCCGTTATCAAAATTATGTATCTCTTTATCAAAAACTGGCGGAACGTCCAAAAAATTATAACAGAAAGTAAGTGACTATCATGAAAATAGCACCGTCCATGTTAAGTGCAGATTTTAATCAATTAGCAGCTGATATCCAACGAATTGAGCGAATGGGAGTAGAGTATCTTCATATTGATCTTATGGATGGACAATTTGTTCCTAACATCTCCTTTGGGCCGATGGTTTACGCAGGTTTAAGAAAGAAATCGAATTTGGTCTTTGATTGTCATATGATGGTTGATCGACCAGAACGTTATATTGAAAGTGTTGCAGAGGCTGGGGCAGATATTATTACTATTCACCAGGAAGCGTGCTTGCATCTTCATTCAGCGCTTCAACAGATCCACCAGTTAAACAAGAAGGCAGGAGTTGCTATTAACCCGGCTACTTCGGTTGAGTCTATTATTCCGATTTTAGATATGGTAGATCAAGTATTAGTAATGACAGTAAATCCAGGATTTGGAGGCCAAGCATTTATCCCTTCCACATTGAAAAAGGTCACTCAGCTAGCTAAAATACGCAATTCAGAAGAGTTAAAATTTGAAATTGAGGTGGATGGTGGTGTTAATGACCGTACAGCTCGAGACTGTGTTAAAGCTGCTGCCGATGTGCTAGTAGCAGGGTCGTACATCTTTAATCATAAAGATCCTCAACAAGCGATTGATCAATTAAGGAGCGCTTCGGATGACTAACATTGTCATAGTTGCTGGTGGGCCTAATCCAGATTTGAATCAGTTATTCGATCTTGATGCGAAAGAAAACTATTATATTGGAGTGGATAGGGGAGCCTGGTTGCTTAAAAAAGCAGGTCTTCCCCTTGATTATGCAGTCGGAGACTTTGACTCTATTTCAGAGGATGAACTAAAGCAGATTCGCCAATATGCTAAGGAGTTTGAGCAATTTCCTCCCGAAAAAGATGACACTGATTTAGAATTAGCCTTACTAAAGGTATTATCGATGACAGAGATAGGGTCGGTTACAATATTTGGGGGAATTGGTAACGGTAAGGGGCGAATAGATCACCTCATAGCCAATTTCTATTTAGTCTATCAAGAACGATTTAGAAATTTGATTGAGAAAATTCATTTTTTGGAAGAAAAGACGTCTATCTGCTTCTATTTACCAGGTGATCACCTAATTGATCCCTTATTCCAAAGGCCATATGTATCAGTTGTCGGACTAACTCCTTTAGATAAGTTGACTTTAAAAGGGGTGAAGTATGAGTTGGATCATATACGGACCAATCATCCTTGCGCTTATATTTCTAATGAATTTTTAGTGGATCAAGATTTTATATTGAGTTTCGAAAAAGGTATTGTTGGAGTGATTCAGACTATTGATAAATAAAAAGAGATCTTTCATTTTGAAAGATCTCTTTTTTATAGACTGGTAATTAAGGCCTTAGGCACGTTCTACCTTGCCTGATTTTAAAGCACGAGCTGATACCCAAACCTTTTTAGGTTGACCATCAATCATCACACGAACTTTTTGTAAGTTGGCGCCAAAACGACGTTTTGATTTGTTCATAGCGTGCGAGCGGTTGTTACCTGAGACAGCTTTACGTCCAGTGAAATAACATTCTTTAGCCATAGTCTAGCCTCCTTCTTCTGCTAGCAAATGAATTGCTTGATTTCATACTTGAATAATTTACCATAATTTCGCATGAGTAGCAAGTTTTGAATATAAATAATGGATTATTTCTCAAGTTTACTATTTAGTCAGTGAATAATAGATGATTCTACGGCTGGTTTGTGCTAAACTGATAAAGATATCAAAAAGGAGGTATCAGAATGGCTATTAATATCCAAACTCCTAACGGAGAAATAACGCTCACCAATGATGTGATTTCAATTGTCGTTGGAGCAGCTGTTACTGATAATTATGGTGTTGTGGGAATGGTTAGCAAACACTTCTTCCGTGACAATTTAACAGAAATTTTGAAAAAAGAAAATTATTCCAAAGGAGTGGTTATCACTCAAGATGGAAGTGACATCTCTGTAGATATTTATATTGTGGTATCTTATGGGACAAAAATTTCTGTCATCTGTCAGAATATACAACAAGCTGTTAAATATAATGTTGAACAACTTTTAGGCTTTGAACTCGCTTATGTCAATGTTCACGTTCAAGGCGTTAAGATTGACTAATTGCTTTAGGAGGTAAAGTGTGAAATTAACAACGATGCAAGCATCTGAATTCAAAAAAATGTTTATGACAGGTGCTGACAACTTAGCAAATAATGTTGATTTAGTGAATGCATTGAATGTCTTTCCTGTCCCAGATGGGGATACAGGTACTAATATGAATATGACTTTTCAATCTGGTGTTGCGAGCATGATGGAATCCTCGACTCATTCAGTCGGTGAATTAGCAACCAAAGTAGCTAAGGGGCTTTTGATGGGAGCAAGAGGTAACTCAGGTGTTATCCTTTCTCAGATTTTCAGAGGCTTTTCTCAAGCAATTGCAGACCTAGAATCCCTCGATAGCCAAAGCTTTGCAAAAGCTTTTATGGGTGGAGTAGAGTCTGCTTATAAAGCAGTTATGAAGCCAGTTGAAGGAACTATTTTAACGGTTGCCAGAGAATCCGCTCTACGTGGAGAAAAGAAAGCTCAGCAAACTGAAGATATCGTTGAAGTGATGGAATCCATTGTTAAGGGAGCTCAAGAGTCTCTGGATCATACACCGGAATTATTGCCAGTCTTAAAGCAAGTAGGTGTTGTGGATTCTGGTGGTAAAGGTTTACTTTGCATTTATGAAGGTTTCTTAGCTTCATTAACTGGTCAAAGCCTTACTGAAAAGGAAGAAGCTTCAGTCAATCAACATGCTCATGCTATTTTTGAAGAAAAGAATGAACATCCAGTAAGAATGGAAGACATCACTTTTGGCTATTGTACTGAAATTATGGTGCGTATTAGCCAAGATTATTCAAAACATCAAGTCTTTAATTATGAAGACTTTCGTCAAACATTGAATAAAATGGGAGATTCTTTATTAGTTGTCGCTGATGATGAGATTATTAAAGTTCATGTTCATACGGAAGATCCTGGTAAAGTGATGCAATTAGGTCAAAGTTATGGTGAATTAATTAAGGTTAAAGTTGAAAATATGCGTGAACAGGTGCGGAGCCTTGAAGCAAAAGAGGAAGCTTTGAAGCAGCCAAGTGATCTATTGTCAGAACACCCGGTTCAAGAAAAAGAATTTGCTATTATTGCAGTCGCATCGGGTCAAGGATTAATTGATTTATTTAAATCAATGGGAGTATCCTATGTGATTGCAGGGGGTCAGACAATGAACCCATCAACGCAGGATTTTGTTGAAGCAATGGATCAAGTCCATGCTAAAAATATTTTGATTTTACCAAATAACAAAAATATCCAAATGGCTGCTGAACAGGCGACCCAAGTTGCTCAAGTACCGGCTAAGGTGGTAGCAACTAAGTCGATTACACAAGGAATTGCAGCGATGTTGATGTTTAACCCAGAAGCATCCATTGAAGAAAATCAGGAAATTATGCAAAATTATGCTCAAAGCACCGCGTCAGGTCAAATCACAACAGCCATTCGAGATAGTCAGATTAATGATATTTCAATTAAAGAAAATGACTTTATGGCTATTCTTGATGGAAATATTATTCTAGCTGATGAAGATCTTTCCTACGTGTTAAAGACTTTGATTTTAGAGATGATCGAAGATGATTCGGAATTAGTAACACTCATTGTGGGAGAGACAGGCTCACAGGCACTAGCAGATGAAATAGAAGCTGTGTTACAAGAAAGTCATCCTGATATTGAAGTTGAAGTGATTCAAGGGGATCAACCTGTTTATCAATATTTTGTTTCGGTGGATTAAGCATAGTGTACTTTAAGTTAGGGACGGATTTAAAAGCTTGATCGGAGCTTTTACCGTCCTTTTTTCTATAAAAAGGAGGCAGATATGTGTCAATCGAACATAAAGGACATAAGGATTGATCAAGTTAAGGGTGTTGGTCCTAAAACTGTTCAGAAATTTATCCAACTGGGGATTGAAACAGTGGAAGACTTATTTTTTCATATTCCTTTTCGTTATGAGGATCTGCAAGAAAGAGAAATCACTAGTCTTTTAGACCAAGAAAAAGTGGTGCTCAGAGGGACAGTAGTATCGCCACCGCTTGTAACTTTTTATGGAAATAAGAAAAGTCGCTTATGGTTTAAAATGGCGGTCGATGAATATAATATTATTTCAGTTGTTTTCTTTAACCAGCATTATCTAAAGAATTCAATTGTTTTAGGTGAATCCGTAGCGGTATATGGAAAGTGGCAAGCGAATCGTCAAGAATTGCTTGCTATGAAGCTTTTGGGTAAGCAATCAAGTCAAGACTTTTCTCCAATTTATCGAACCATTCAAGGTTTGAAACAAGGTCAAATCCAAAAAATTATCAGACAAGCTTTTGTAGATTATGGATCATTAATTGAAGAGGATTTGCCGGATTATGTGAACGGGTATTTTGACTTACTGCCCTTAAATCAAGCACTTTATGCCATGCATTTTCCTGCAAATGACCAAGAGTATCAATATGCAAAGCATAAACTGAAAGTTCGAGAAGCATTTATATATCAATGGCAATTGCAAGGAATGAAACACGATCAAGAAACTCAAAAAGGTTATCAGATTCATTATGACTTAGATCAACTTCGCCAAGCAATTCAAGCCATTCCCTTTGAATTAACTAATAGTCAAAAGAAAGCGGTTAATGCTATTTGTTATGATTTCTTACAAGTGTATCCTATGCAAAGATTACTCCAAGGAGATGTGGGGTCAGGAAAAACATTGGTTGCCTTTCTTGCTATGATAGCTACTGTTTCTGCTGGTTTTCAGGCCTGTTTAATGGCACCCACCGAGATTTTGGCGATTCAGCATCAAGTGGCATTTAATCGTTATTTTGAAGCGGTCGGTCTGCATGCCGAACTATTAACCTCTCAAATGGATCCGACTCAAAAAAGTCAGGTCATTTCAGGGTTAAAAACAGGTCGGATTCGACTCGTGATTGGCACGCATGCTTTGTTCCAAGCGGGTGTTTCATATAAGGATTTGGCTTTTGTGGTAATTGATGAACAACATCGCTTTGGTGTCGGCCAAAGACAGGCTTTATCTGAAAAAGCGGCGGGTGATTTTAAAGCAAATAACCTGCAAATGACGGCCACTCCCATTCCAAGGTCTTTAGCTCAAACTTTGTATGCTAATCTAAATGTTACTAGTCTTGAGGAATTACCATCTGGTCGACAACCAATTGAGACCAAGCTATTAGAAGAAGGACAGATGGACCAAGTCTTTGAATCGATACAAGATCAGGTTGAAAAGGGGCATCAGGTTTATTATGTTTTACCGATGATTCAATCTTCGGATGCAATGACAGACGTAGAAAATGTCGAGAATGTGGCTTTGACTTTGAAGCAACGCTTCCCGAATTATCGAATGGGACTTTTGCATGGACAGCTGTCGAAAGAAGCCCAGTTGTTTTCGATGGACCAATTTAAAAAGGGAGAGCTAGATATTTTGGTTGCTACTTCTATGGTAGAAGTGGGAGTGGATGTTCCAAATGCAACTCTTATGGTTATTCAATCGGCAGAACGTTTCGGTTTAGCCCAATTACATCAATTACGCGGTCGAGTCGGGCGGTCGAATCTTCCTTCATATTGTTTATTGGTCGCTCAGATCAAAACTGAACAAGCCAAGAAGCGACTACAGATGATGACGGAAAGCCAGGATGGATTTGCTTTGTCCAAAGAGGATCTGAAAATTCGTGGAATGGGGGATATTCTAGGAAGAAATCAAAGTGGCCTGCCTGAATTTCAATTAATTCATCCGATTGAAGATCAAGAACTTTTAGTAAACACCTATAAAATGGTGGCCTATCTTCAAAGCCATTTAGAAAATCTGTCAAGTATGGAACAGCAACGTTTAAACACTTTATTAACTCGTACAAAAATGGAGTATTAATTGGAGGGGAAGTTAAGTATGATACGTTTAGCAATTGATGCAATGGGTGGAGATCACGCTCCTGAAGTAGTAATTGAAGGAGTTAAACAGGCTCTGGCCACTTATTCGGATATTGAAATTACACTCTTTGGTCCACAAGAAGAACTGATGTCTCAGTTTGATGATTTGACTCGTTTAGTAATTGTGGATGCCAGTGAGAAGATTACAGGTGAGGATGATCCGGTAAAAACAATCCGTAAAAAGAAAGATTCTTCGTTAGTAAAGGCTGCATATGCTGTTAAAGATGGTCATGCAGATGCCTTGATATCAGCGGGGAATACGGGTGCTTTATTGGCCGCTGGTTTACTTATTATTGGACGACTAAAAGGGATTGAAAGGCCGGGATTAATGCCATTGATCCCAACTATCAATCCATCTTCTCCTTATTTTATTTTGATGGATGCTGGAGCTAATGCTGATGCTAAAGCTATTTACTTATATCAACATGCACTCTTAGCGAATCAATATGCTCAATCTGTCTTAAAGATTGAGACTCCTCGGATTAGTTTACTGAACAATGGGGCAGAATCAGGCAAAGGTGATAAATTAAGAAAAGAAGTGTATGAGCAATTAGAAGCGGACCAAACCTTAAATTTTGTTGGGAATATTGAGTCGAAAGATTTATTAACTGGTAATGTTGATATCGTGATTACTGATGGCTTTACTGGGAATGCTGTTTTAAAATCGCTTGAAGGAACAGCCAAGGCGATTTTTAAACTTTTAAAAGAAGCCTTAGTCCAATCTAGCTTAAAGACGAAAGTAGGGGCATTTTTAGTTAAAGATCGTTTAAAACAATTGGCGCTTGAGTTTGATGATTCTAAGCAAGGTGGTGCGGTCTTACTAGGTGTTAACAACGCTGTTGTGAAGGCTCATGGATCATCTGATGATCAAGCTATCTTTAATGCGATCCGTCAAACTCGAGAGATTGTTCAATCGCAAGCAATTGAAAAGATGAAAAATATTTTCAATAAAAATTAAGATAATAATAGACAGGTTAGAAAAATATCGTTAAAATGAGAGATAACGTTAATTGAGGAGGAAAAAAATGTCTCAAGAGAATACAAGCTTTGAATACATTAAATCACTAATTGCTGAACGTTTTGACATTAATGAAGAAATAATCACTGAAACGATGACATTTGACGATCTTGGTGCAGATTCTTTGGATGTTGTTGAATTTGTGATGGAATTAGAAGACCATTATGGTATTGAGTTTGAAGATGAGAAGATGGAAGAACTCAATAACATCAAAGATGCCGTTGATTATATTGATCAACTTGTAGCCAAGCAGTAAGGCATGACTTTGAGGATTGATATAATCTAGGAGGTTAGAAATGAAATCAAATGAAATTTTATTAGAAGTCAAAGATGTCCATGTTGGCTTCAGAATTAAAGATGACTATTATGATGCAGTCGACGGAGTTTCATTCTCGTTGGCTAGAAATGAAAAGCTCGCAATTGTGGGAGAATCAGGCTGTGGGAAATCAACCCTTGCTACAGCCATTGTTGGCTTGCATGATCGCTTGAATACTAGAATTACAGGCGAAATTGATTATAAGGGAGATAACTTAGTTAATTATTCTGAGTCAGACTTTAACAAGATTCGTGGGAATGATATTGCGATGATTTTCCAGGATCCATTGGCTGCGTTAAATCCTTTGATGAATATTGGCGAACAAATTGAAGAAGCGCTCTATTATCATACTAATCTAAATAAGAGCCAGCGTCGACAAAGAGTTCTTGAATTATTAGATCAAGTTGGGATTCCTAAACCGGAACGAATGGTTAAACAATACCCTCACGAGTTATCCGGTGGGATGCGCCAACGGGTGATCATTGCGATTGCGCTATCATGTAAGCCTCCGATTATTATAGCTGATGAACCGACAACCGCTTTGGATGTAACGATTCAAGCTCAGATTCTTGATTTGCTGAATGATATTCAAGATGAGACTGAATCAGGAATTATTCTGATTACTCATGACTTAGGTGTTGTAGCTGAAACAGCAGACCGTGTTGCAGTAATGTATGCAGGACAAATTGTAGAATTGGCACCTGTTGAGCAATTGTTTAATAATCCTTTGCACCCTTATACTCGCTCCTTACTTAAATCAATACCTCAGTCGAATGATATGGT
Organism: Facklamia hominis CCUG 36813; assembly: GCF_000301035.1. Classification (GTDB taxonomy): domain Bacteria; phylum Bacillota; class Bacilli; order Lactobacillales; family Aerococcaceae; genus Facklamia; species Facklamia hominis. Next base: position 197,277 of record NZ_JH932292.1, read on the forward strand.
CGACGAAAAAGGAGATTTACATGTGATTCAAGGAGTAGTTCCAGCATTACAATATTTACCAAGAACGGGTTGTCGCTTTGCAGATCGAATTCCTTGGATATCTGCCGATAAACATGAAGCCCATCCTGAACTTCACGAGGTAGAACCAGGACACTTCGTTCGTTGCACTTGTTATCAAGATTTTTATTTTCCAGAGGAGGGTGAATAATGAGCGAATTCTTAAGTATTGAAAATTTAAAAGTTCACTATCCTATTCGATCAGGATTTTTTAATCGTATTACCGATTACGTATATGCCGTAGATGGCGTAGATTTACATTTTGAAGCCGGTAAAACTTATGGATTGGTTGGAGAATCAGGTTCAGGTAAATCAACTATCGGTAAGGCGATTATTGGCTTAGAAAAATTAACCGAGGGTAAGATTATCTATGAAGGCCAGGATGTATCTAATTCTGCCGCGAGTCGACGGTCAGAATATCGTCGTAATGTTCAGATGATTTTCCAGGATTCCTTATCATCCTTTGACCCCAAAAAGAGGATTCGGGATATTTTAGCAGAACCAATGCGTAATTTTACTTCGATGACGCCGGATGAAGAATGGCGAAAATCAATCGAACTTCTGGAAATTGTTGGCTTAACCCAAGATGCCTTAGGTAAATATCCTCATGAATTTTCGGGAGGCCAAAGACAACGGATTGGTGTAGCTCGAGCTGTTGCCTTAAATCCTAAATTAGTCATTGCAGACGAACCAGTGTCTGCTCTGGACTTATCAGTTCAAGCACAAGTTTTAAACTTTATGAAACGAATTCAACAAGAGTATAATGTGTCCTACTTGTTTATCTCTCATGACTTGGGTGTTGTTAAACATATGTCTGATGAAATTGCGATTATGTTCAGAGGTCGTTTTACAGAATACGGGCGCAATCATGAAATTTATGCCGATCCACAACATATTTATACACGACGATTATTATCTGCCATTCCACATGTGGATCCAAATAATCGTGAAGAAAATAAAATTAATCGCCTAAAAGTAGAAAAAGAATATCGCCAAAATTCATCAACCTATTTTGATGAGCAAGGGAAAGTTTATGATCTTAAAAAGATTAATGATCACCATTATGTTGCTTTAAAAGAACTGTCACAGGTTGAAAAAGGAGGAGTGAGATAATATGTGGAAAACAATTTTAAGACGGATTTTAATCATGATTCCACAGATTCTTATTTTATCCATTATTGTTTTTGCTTTGGGAGCAATGATGCCTGGGGATGCCCTAACAGGGTTAATGGATCCGACGATTGATGCAGCACAAGTTGCAGCTATGCGAGAAAGCCTAGGTCTTAATAAGCCTTGGCATATCCGTTATTTTGATTGGATTGGTAACATTTTACATGGAGATTTAGGGCGTTCTTGGCATCACCGTCAACCAGTTATGAATATCATTGGCCAACGAATCATGCCGACCGTTCAGTTGTCTTTATTGACCGTTATCCTTTCCTATCTATTGGCATTGCCACTAGGTTTGTTATCTGGTCGTTATAATAATAGCTTTTTTGATAAAGCAGTTAACTTATATACCTTTATCACCTATGCAATCCCTTCATTTGTGTTAGGACTCTTTATGATCTGGGCTTTTGGTTACACATTACACTGGTTCCCAACAACAGGAACAGTTGCACCGGGAATGAGTCCTGGAACTTTGGATTATGCCTTATCCAGATTGCATCATATTATTTTACCAGCGATCACAATGGCCTTATTGTCAACTACCTCAACGATTCAATATCTTAGAACGGGTGTGATTGACGCTAAGTCAGAAGATTATGTGCGTACAGCCAGAGCTAAGGGTGTTCCTGAGTCAGTGATTTATCGTAAACATATTTTTAGAAATTCAATCCTACCAATTGCAGCTTTCTTTGGATTTACCATTACCGGTCTTTTAGGTGGTTCGGTATTTACAGAAACTGTCTTTACTTATCCTGGAATGGGCTTATTGTTTGTAGAATCAATCAATTTACGAGATTTCTCAGTGATGCTAGCCATTACTTTGCTTTATGGCTTGATGACTCTCTTAGGTTCATTACTATCGGATATCATCATGGTCTTCGTAGACCCACGTATTCGGATTAAATAGGAGGGATTTTAATGGCAGAAAATAATACTCAAATACCATTACAAGAAGAAGTTTTGGAGGACAATCAAGCCGTATCTAAACCACCGATGGGGTGGGAAGTAGTGGTTAGAGAATTTGCTAAGGATAAGATTGCTTTAATCTCATTAGTAATTCTTTTAATCATCATTCTAATGGCAGTTATTGGACCATTCTTTATTGATGAATCTCAAGCCTCATTGGTTAATATTTTTGACCGTTATAAACAACCAGGGACGGATGGATTTATTTTAGGAACGGACGATGCTGGTCGTGATGTTTTGCATCAATTAATTTTAGGAACCCGAAACTCTCTAACGATTGCTTGGGCGGTTACCATTTTAACGGCAGCTTTTGGAACCCTCATTGGACTAATTGCAGGTTATTATGGAAATCATGTTGATAATTTAATCATGCGGATTGTGGACTTCTTGATCGTTTTACCAACAACAATGATTATTATCGTGGTGGTTACTATTGTAAAACGATTTGATCCATGGACTTTGATTTGGATTATCTCGTGCTTTGGTTGGATGGGGCAGACAAGGCTAGTACGTACCGCTTCACTATCTGAGGCTTCTAAGGACTATATTCAAGCATCTAAGACCATGGGGACGCGAGATTGGAAGATTATGCTGACTTCTCTATTACCAAACCTGTCATCTTTAATGATTACTAATTTGACGCTTTCTTTTGCGGGGAATATTGGTCTTGAAACGGGGCTATCTTTCTTAGGATTTGGTTTGCCGGTTGGAACACCTTCCTTAGGGACATTAATTGGATATGCGCGGACACCAGATATTATTCAAAATAAAACCTGGGTATGGCTTCCAGCAACTTTATTAGTTCTTGTGATGATGCTTGCTATTAACTATATTGGACAAGCTTTCCAACGAATTGCCAATTCAAAACAACGTCGTGGTTAATAATAAATTAAAAAAATATTAAAACATACTTGCCTATTTTTAATACTTTAGTTATAATACAATCAATCACTAATTTGGAGGGTTGCAAATGAAGAAGTCATTTAGAAAATTATTTACAAGCTTGTTAACAACAGTAACGTTATCAGCTACAGTTTTATCAGCAGCTACAGGCTTAATTTCGGCGGAAGAAGCTGAAAGTCTTGATTTTTCACCAAGTGTGACAAATGAAGGTGAAAAGGTTGAAGGAGCTACATTAAACGTTGCTTTAACTTCTGATACACCATTCGCGGGTGTTTTAAACAATATGCTCTATTCAGGTCAACCAGACTCAGAAGTTATTAATTACTTTAACCCAGGATTATTTGGCTATGACCAAAACTTCCATTTCGATGAATCTGGTTTTGGAAAGGTTGAGTTGGATAAAGATGCAAAGACAGCGACCATTACCATTCCGGAAGGTGAAAAATGGGAAGATGGGGAACCAATTACAATCGAGGATGTAATTTTCCCATATTATGTGATTGGACATCCAGACTATACTGGAATCCGTTATGGCTCAGATTTTGAGAATGTTGAAGGTATGGAAGAATACCATAATGGTGAAGCCGATGAAATTTCAGGTCTTGAAAAAGTTGATGATTATACTTTAGTTGTTCATTATAAAGAGTTTCCTAACTCAATGACTCAAGCAGGTGGCGGCGTTTCTTCATATATCGAACCAAAACACTATCTAGAAGATATTCCAGTAAAAGACTTGGAAGATTCTGAAGAAGTACGGGTTAAACCGATTGGATTCGGTCCATTTAAGATTGAGTCCATTCAACCTGGTGAATCTGTAACTTATACGGTCAATGAATATTATTATAAAGATCGTCCAGGTGTTGATAAGGTGATCTTGAAGGTAGTCAATCCATCATCTGTTGTTGCGGAATTAAAAGCAGGAAACATTGATGTTGCTAGTGTTTCTTCGTCTGATTATGAACAATTCCAAGATGCTAAAAACTTTACAGTTTTAGGAGCAATTTCTAACTCATATAGTTACATTGGCTTTAAGATGGGTACCTGGGATAAAGAAAATGGAAAAGTAGTTTATGATCCTGATCTAGTAACTAGTCAAAAAGCTTTACGTCAGGCAATGGCTCAAGCGATTGACTTACAAGCTGTTTCTGATAATTTCTATCATGGCATTCAAAAGGTAGCTACAGCACCTATTACACCAAACTTTACGGAGTATTTGAATCCAGAGGCTAAAGCTTATGAATTTAATCCAGAAGCAGCTAAGCAAACATTAGCCGATGCAGGATTTAAAGACACCGATGGCGATGGTTTCGTTGAAGATCCAAAGGGTGAAAAATTCAAACTATCTTATGCAGCTATGTCCGGGAACTCTGTTCAAGAGGCTATTGCACAGTACTATATTCAATCTTGGCAAGCAGTTGGAATTGATATTGAATTATTAGATGGTAAGCTTCATGAATTCAACTCCTTCTATGAACGTGTTGGATCTAATGGTGAAGATGATCCAGCCGTTAATGTATTCGGTGGAGCATGGGGTATGGGAGGAGATCCTAACCCAACTGGATTGTATGGTCCAGAAGCGATGTTTAACTTCCCTCGTTGGGAAACAGATGAACACAATGAGATTTTAGATCGTATTAATTCGTCAGATTCCTTTGACGAAGAATTTAGAAAGAAAGCCTTCAATGATTGGCAAGTATTGATGCATGAAGAGTTACCAATCATTCCTACTTTCTGGTCTACGACTCTTACTGCAGTAAATAATCGTGTTTCTAACTGGGATATCCAAATTGGTTCTCACCTAGAATGGTCAGATATTTATGTAACAGCAGATAAACCAATAGCTGAATAGGTTCTATTTTTAAAAGTGACTGGGCAATCCAGTCACTTTTTTTGCATATAGTTTTGTGCAAGTACAGGAAATTTGGTAAAATAACTTCAGTATAAGAAAGAAGATGAGGTTACTATGCAATCTTTACACGCTTTTTTAAAAGATCAATTTAAAATTAAATTTAATAATAAGGATTTATGCCAGCAGGCTTTTTATCATACTTCCTATGTCAATGAAAATAGACGATTAATTGCCATTGGCTCCAATGAACGGCTAGAATTTTTAGGTGATGCGGTCTTGGAAATATTAGTTTCCAATTTTTTATTTAATACTTATCCCAATGAGCCTGAAGGGACATTATCTCGTATGCGAGCTCAGCTTGTTCGTGAAGATAGTCTGGCTCATTTAGCACGTTGTATGCATTTTGAGGACTATTTACGCTTAGGAAAGGGAGAATTGGCCAGTCATTCTAATCAAAGGGATTCATTATTATCAGATTGTTTTGAAGCTTTTTTAGGAGCTTTATATCTTGATCAGGGAATTGATATTTGCCAAGCATTTTTGAATCAACTTTTCTTATCTAAGCATCAACATTTTTTAAAAAGTGCAAAGCAAGATTATAAGACGAAATTTCAAGAATTGGTTCAAGAAAATGGAAGTGTTAAAATTGAATACCAACTCCTTGAAAAATCAGGTCCAGCTCATCATCAACTATTTACAGTAAGTCTTTCATTAGAAGGCAAAACAATTGCTAAGGCGAGTGGATATTCAAAAAAAGATGCTGAAATGCTAGCTGCTAAAGAAGGGATTAAAGTTTATCTTGAAGGGAAAGATAATTAGGTGTATTTATCAAGAATTGAAATGTCAGGCTTCAAATCTTTTGCTAACAAGACAAGTATTGAATTTGATCAGGGAATGACTGCGATCGTAGGACCTAATGGTTCTGGAAAATCAAATTTATCGGAAGCGATTCGCTGGGTTTTAGGAGAGCAATCGGCTAAGAGTCTTCGGGGAAGTAAAATGGAAGATGTGATCTTCAATGGATCTCAAGCTAAAAAGGCTGTTAATTATGCCAGTGTAACTTTGATTTTGAATAACGAAGATCGTTATCTCGATTATGACCAAAATGAAGTTGCCATTTGCCGTCAATATCATCGAAATGGAGATAGTCTATATTTTATTAATAAGCAACCAGTTCGTTTAAAAGACATTACGGACTTGCTATTAGATAGCGGAATTGGACGGAATTCCTTTGCTATGATTTCCCAGGGGAAAGTCGAATCTATTTTTCTCAGTAAGCCGGAAGAAAGACGGGGAATTTTTGAGGAAGCAGCCGGTGTTCAACGATATCAGGTTCGAAAAACTGAAGCGGAAAGAAAGTTAGTAAGGTCCAGAGACCATTTGTCGAGGTTACGAGATATTCTCCATGAATTAAATAGTCAATTGGAACCCCTCAAATTACAGTATGATACAGCTTTAATTTATCAAGAAAAATCCCAATTATTAAAAAATCAAGAATTATCCTTATATGCTTTTGAAATTGCTCAAAATAAAGAAGCTTGGGAGCAAGGGCAAATGGAATTAAAAATCTGCCATGAACAATTACAAAGTTTGGCAGATCAAAAACAAAAAATAGATCAAACTTTAATGTCAAATCAAAATCAGTTAGATCGTTTAATTGAAACAATTGATGAGAAAAGCCTTGCGATTCAGGACCAGGCGAAATTATTGGAACAAAGAAAAGCGCAGTTACAAATATTACAGCAAGACCTCCGCTATGCCAAGTTAAGCCAAGATGATCGGAGCGAGCAAAAAGAAGCATTAAAAAGTCAACTGACTGATTATCAACATACAAGCATAGTACAGGAAGAACAGATAGAACAATTGACGCTTGATATTCAATCACTTGAGTTGAAAATGACCGATCTAAAAAGTCAGATTCAAGTGATCAACAATACGGAATCAAAGAATGAGGAAGATATTCAATCTGATTTATTTGATTATTATCGTCAGGAGAGTCATTATAAAAATCAAGTGAATCAATTTGATCAACTTCAACAACGTTTCTTACAGAAAAAGCATAATATTGAAGAGGCACAGGAGAATGTTCACAATCTTTTTGAAGAATGGGATGAAGTGTTAAATCAGCTAGAAGCGAAAATGAAGATCATTCAACAGGATCATATTTTAATGAAAAAAGACTTAAGTGAAAGTGATTTAGTACTTAAAGAATTATCAGAAGATTTGCATAAAAAGGAGCAATTTTTCTATAAATTGCAAGAAAGCTATCAAATGTCAAGTGCAAAATATCAATCTTTGCTTCAATTGCAAGAAGATTATGCTGGCTATCATCAAGGTGTACGTTTTGTAATGCAACATCGTGATCAGCTTCAAGGTATCGAAGGGACAGTAGCGGATGCTATTCATGTTGATCCGATTTATCAAGAGGCCATTGATATTGCACTGGGAGCGAGCTTACAGAATATTATTGTTACAGATGACCATGCAGCACGTTCAGCGATTCAGTTGTTACGAAAGAATCAAGCAGGACGCGCAACCTTTTTACCTCGGAGCAATATTAAAGGACGTAAAATAGCTGACTATCAATTAAACAAAGCTCAGCAGAATCTGGGATTTATCGGATTAGCAAGTGATTTGGTAAGTAGTTCAAAAGAAAATCGAGCGATAGTTGAACAGCTTATAGGTACATGCATCGTCGTTAAAGATTTAGAATCTGCACAATTTTTAGCAAAAGCAGTTAATCAACAAGCAAAAATCGTCAGTTTAAAAGGTGATTTAATCCTTCCTGGAGGGGCAGTGACTGGTGGTAAGAATCATCATAAAAGAAGTTCTGTATTAAGCCGACAAAGTCAATTAACTCAACTTGAAGAAGCTTTGAAACAGGATCGGTTACAATTGAAAGATGTTAAAGAACTGATCACGAACTATCGGCAAAAGCAACAAGAGAATTTGAATAGACGAGAACAAAGTGAGAAAAAAATACAAGATCTTTTATCAGAATTAGAAAGTTTACGCAGCCAAAGGGAACAGATAATTAATCAAAAAGAACAAAAAGACTTACAATTAGCCATAAAAAAAGATGATTTTGAAATGGCTAAAACTGAATTTGAACGAGAAAAAGAACAATATAAGGCCAATTTACAGACCTTAGATCAACTTACGGCAAAAATTGATGCAGGAAATCAAGCTTTAAAAAATTGGCAGACGGATCAAGGTCAAAAACAGGCGAAGCTAGATTCTCTTTTAAATCAATCGAATAGTATGAAGACAGAATTGGCCGTTAAGAATATGCAGTTGGTGCAAGAAAATAAACAATTGGAAGGGCTGAAACATTCGATTGAGAAGTTAGCTAATCAACTCGAAGAAAATCAAGAGAGCAATCGATCAAGTCAAGAACAAATTAATCAACTGCATGAAAAAATACGAACCCTTAGTCAGCTTATCCAGAGAGAGGAACAGACTCTAGTTCAATCTAAAGATGCTATTGAAAACTTGAAAATTCAGCGCAAGTCGCTTAATGGAGAATTACAAGCAGATCGTGAAAATGAAAAAGACCTTGAAGCAAAGCTTCAGAAGTTGTATCAAGAAGAAGCACATCTTCAAGCTAGCGTTGATCAGTATGATCGATCCATGGATCAACAGTTAACGTATTTAAGTGAAGCTTATCAAATCTCCTTTGAAGCAGCTAAGGCTCAATCCAAACCGATTGAGAACGTTAAACAGACTAAGGATTTGGTGAAGCGTTTAAGGCGAGAAATTGAACAGTTGGGACCTGTAAATCTTCAAGCACTTCAAGATTATCAAGGATTGCAGGATCGATACGATGCCATGAAAGCTCAAGAAATAGATCTTTTGAAAGCGATGGATCAATTGCAAGCAACGATGGATGAGATGGATCAAGAAGTTGAGAGTCGTTTTAAGATAGCCTTTGAAGCAATTAACCATCAATTCAAGCAAACTTTTGTCGCTTTATTTGGAGGCGGCAGAGCTTATTTAGAGTTAACTGATCCCAAGGATCTACTAGTAACTGGAATTGATATTGTGGCGCAACCTCCTGGTAAAAAGAAACAGAATTTAGCATTACTTTCAGGGGGAGAACGTGCTTTAACTGCGATTGCGCTGCTTTTTGCCATTTTACAGACAAAAACTGTCCCCTTTGTTGTTTTGGATGAGGTTGAGGCAGCCTTAGATGATGCGAATGTGTATCGTTATGGACAATATATACAGAATTTTGCCCATCGAACACAGTTTATTGTGATAACGCATCGTAAAGGTACTATGGAGTATGCGGATAGTTTATATGGAGTAACCATGCAGGAGACCGGGATCTCCAAATTGGCCTCAGTTAAATTAGCACAATTCAATGCTTAATAAGAACAATAAATTTAAGGGCGTGCTAGAAATAGCGCGCCTTTTTAAAAGTTTCTATGATATAATTAGAAGCATTAGATTGGATGATCGTGTCTTTTGAAAAGGAATGGATTGTATCGTATGATAAAATTAGTGGCAATAGATTTAGATGGGACACTTTTAAATGATGAAAAAGGCGTGGATCTTGAAAATATAAAAGCCATCCAACGAGTAAAATCATTGGGAATAAAAGTGGTTATCTGTACGGGACGTCCTTTATTTACCGCTAAGCCAATTATTGACTTATTAGGTCCTGTTGTCTCGGAAGAGTATTTAATTATTTATAATGGCGCAGTGTTATATCGCTTGGATCAAAAGAAACTGATCTATCAAAATCATCTTTCTCTGTCTGATTTAAAATTTTTCAAACAGCTAATGGATGAGCTTGATATGCCACTCAACGCACTCACGTTAGATACTATTTATGAATCGCCAAAAATTATTCCTGGCCGTCCCAATTTGTATCGCAAGGCCTTTCCTAATGCGCCTTTTGAAAAGAAAAACTTTGATGATTTCAGTGAAGATCAGATTTTCTTAAAATTTGTAGTGACAGCTGAAGCGAGTTTTTTAAAGCAACAAATGGCTAGAATCCCCAGACATTTATGGGATGATTATTCCATTTGTTTATCGCATCCTTTTCAATTAGAAGTGATGGCAAAAGGAGTTTCAAAATCACAGACACTGAAACGATTAGGGGATTATTTATCGATCTCAATGAAAGAGGTCCTTGCTTTGGGGGATCAATTAAATGATATGGATCTACTTCAAGTAGCCGGAATCGGCGTGGCAATGGAAAATGCAGACGATCGGTTGAAAGAGATTGCTGATTTTGTTACAAAGTCCAATAATCAAGCTGGTGTAGCTTATGCATTGGATCATTTTATTTAAAGATTGGAGGCCATTATGGGATTATTAGATCGAATTAAACGAGCATTTACTGGTGAAGACAAGGTGATAAAAAATCAAACACCTGACCAAGAAGAAAAATTAGTTTTAGAAAAATATGATAAAGGTTTAGAGAATACGCGTCAGTCATTTGGTGAAAAGATTAGTCAATTATTTACTGGTTGGCGCGAGATTGATGATTCTTTTTATGATGAATTAGAAGAGTGCCTAATTAGTGCAGATGTAGGTTTTGATATGACTTTGGCTTTAAGTGATGCAATTCGTCAAGCAGTAGAAGATCAAAATGTCTATAAGATTGAAGATGTTAAGCGGGTCATGCTTGAAGAAATGGTGGCCATCTATGAAAAAGAAGGTAACGATTCAGTTGCATTAACAGAAAATTCAGATGGGCCAAGTGTCATTTTATTTGTGGGTGTTAATGGCGTTGGAAAGACCACTTCTGTCGGAAAAATTGCCTATCAGCTAAAGAATGCAGGGAAAAAGGTCTTATTAGCTGCGGGGGATACTTTTAGGGCAGGGGCTACGGAGCAATTAACTGTGTGGGCGGATCGTTTAGGAATTCCAGTTGTTACTGGTCAAGAAAAAAGTGATCCTGCTTCTGTAGTCTTTGATGCAGTAAAATTAGCTAATCAAGAACATTACGATTATTTGTTGGTTGATACTGCTGGTCGACTTCATTCGAAGGCAAATCTAATGAATGAATTAGCCAAAATGAAACGAATCATTGAACGTGAAAATCCAAACGGCGTTCAAGAGGTCTTATTAGTTTTAGATGCAACAACGGGCCAAAATGCATTAACTCAAGCAAAGCAATTTAATGACGCGACAGAAATTACGGGTCTTGTGCTAACCAAGTTAGATGGTACAGCAAAGGGTGGAGTCATTTTATCAATTCGTTATGAATTAGATATTCCAGTGAAATTTATTGGTTTAGGTGAGCAAGCAACTGACTTACAGCCATTTGATGCTGAAAAGTATATGTATTCGTTGATAAAAGATCTCATTGAAAATAAAGATATCAATGCTTAAATGAAGCAATAATCTATTAGATGATCCATAGAAGCTATGCTATAATATTCTTGATCATGTAAAAAAGGGAGTAATGGTGATGAGCGAATTAGGAACTCGACTTAGAGAAGCACGAGTGAATAAAGGATATACGCTGAATACACTTCAGCAGATGACTAAAATTCAAAAAAAATACCTTCAAGCTTTGGAAGAAGGCCGTTATGATGAAATTCCTGGTAATTTTTATATCAGAGCTTTTGTTAAGCAGTATGCAGATATGGTAGGCTTAGATGGAGATCAATTACTAAAAGATTACGAATCTGAACTTGATGTAACCAGTAAACCAGTCTCAAGCTCTCTAGATGATCAAGATCAAGATCGACTTCCAAGTCGTGTGAAGGCTAGACATTCTTTGAATGATCGTAGTCAATTAGAGATGATTTTGTCTTATATCCCTTTATTTATCTTAACTTTTATTATTATCTTAATTATTATTATCCTAGCTTTAGCAATTCGGGATCTATCGAAAAATGATTCGGATATGGATTCCATGACTAAAACTGAAACCAGTGTTGTTCAACCGGTAGAGCCCGACTCACACCCAGAGTCGACGAAAGAGGATGAATCAACGACAGAAGATGCTTCATCAGGTGATTTGGCAGAAAATCAAATGCGAGTAGGTCCAGCGGTGATTAGTCTTGTTTCAAATCCTGGGGAAGAAAAGACTTATAAACTGGAAGATGACTGGAAAGACTATACATTTACTTTAAATGCAACAGGCTTTGTATGGTTAGGCATCTATGAAGATGGTCAAATGGTTGAGGATCGAACGGTTAATCAAGGTGAAAGTTTTGATTACGTGGTTGATAAGCCTGTAAAAGAGATTCGTCTAGAGATTGGATATCCTCAAGGAGGAAGTTTTGCGGTAAATGGTCAAACGGTGGAAGTAGACCCTAGCGTTCCATATTCGATCAAATTTATTGCTAATGATCAAACTGATTCATCAGATCATCAGGAAAGTTCACAAGAGAATGCGGTTGAGCTAACTTCAACTGAAAATAGTGAACCTAGTTCAACAACCGGATTCCAAGGACCAGCGGTTTACGATCCAGCCAATAGAAGGAGTCGTTAGGAATGAACATTGCGAATCGTCTAACATTATTTCGAATGGGATGTATTCCAGTTTTTGTTCTCTTACTAACGCTGAATATTGACTTAGGAGAGATTACATTGTGGAATCAGACACTACCCTGTATTGATTTTATAGCTGGTTTACTTTTTGCCATCGCTTCTTTTACGGATTATCTTGATGGATATCTCGCTCGTAAATATCATTTAATTACTCAATTTGGCATATTTTTTGATCCGATGGCAGATAAGCTGCTCGTTATAGCAGCCTTAGTATTGTTAGTGGCTAGAGGTGACTTATCTGCATGGATTTGTATCATTATTGTCAGTCGTGAGCTATTGGTAACAGGTTTACGTGTTCTTTTAGCTCAACAAAATGGGCGTGTTTTAGCTGCAGCATGGCCTGGAAAGGTAAAGACATTTACCCAAATGTTTGCTATTTTATTTTACCTTTGGCATGACTTGGGCTTTCACTTTTTACCATTTTCAATGGCAAAACTCCTTATCTACTTGTGCTTAATATTTACAATTTATTCTGGGATCGATTATTTTTGGAAAGGTCGTTCAGTCTTTTCCAATACTATTTAGTAAAGAACAGGCTATGACCATAGGTCATGGCCTTTTTAAACATATAATATTAAAGTTTCCTATTAGCTACTCATATATTGAATTTGGTAGAATCCGATAAGGTATAACAATTCAATCATGAGTAAAAGCATGGTATCTAATAAAATAGCGCAATTGTAATGGGAAAGAATATCTAATATTAGGAGGTTATATGAAGGCAATAGTTATTAAGTTATCCGCTGAGTCTGATAAGCGAAAAATAGCCGCTAAGCAGGAGGTTAAAACCATAAAAGCAATATCTGAAAATGGAATTGAATTTTCCTTCCAATATATTAAAGATAATCCGCAAATCCTAATGGAACAACTATCATTATTGTCCACTGAATATGATTTAATGCTAATAATTGGATCGGAAATCTTAAATGATGGTTCTTTAATTTTCGATATTCTTCAGAATCATTATTTTCTAAAACATTTTTCAATCGCTTTTGTAAATGAACAGAATCAGGTAGTTAGGGCATTTATTGGAGAAAATAATTCAGAATCTCTTAAGAATATTTATTTATTGCCAAATGTTTCTAATATAGAGGATCAGTTATTTAATGAATCGATCATGGCTATTTTAAAAGATTTTATGACTTGGAATGCTCCGTCTCAGATGAAGTGTTTAAATTTTTTGACGGATAATAAGTCATCTTTTCAGGAAAAAATTCTTTCTCAGTTAAAGATTTTTGAAGTAAATAAATGGTTGATTATGGAAGACAAAGGAATCATGCAGCTCTTACTCTTTGAGCCGATTAATACAACAAATTTTATCGATAAAATGAGTCAATTGTTCCCTCAAAATTATCTTGCTTCTGGAAATAATTTTTCTTTGGAGGAGTGGCTTGTTAGACGGTTGAGTCAAAGGCATCAAACCATTTCAACGGCAGAAAGTCTCACAGCAGGCTTAGTGTCTAGTCGGTTAGTCATGGTATCTGGAGCCAGTCAAGTGTTAAAAGGGGGCATGGTTGTCTATCAAAGTATCATGAAAGATGTACTGCTAGGTATTGATAATCAATTGACCATAGGCGATCATGTCTATAGTCATGCTTGTGCTAAAGCAATGGCTCGAGCAATTCAAACAAAAACACAGTCAGATTTTGGACTATCTTTGACAGGTGTAGCAGGTCCGGGGGGAGACATGGGACACCCTGCCGGTCAGGTTTTTATTGGGATTGCCCAAAAGGGGCATGAAGTTGAATCTTATAAGTACCAATTTAATTTTAATGATAGAAATCAAGTTCGGATAAGAGCCTGTCGACAGGCCTTACTCTTATTAGCTCAAAAAATATTATCGAACAAATGTTCTTAAACTGATTGAAATAATTTTAATAAATGGTAAAATATACTTAGACAGAGAAGTGGAGGAAGAATATGGTAGATGCAAATCGTCAAAAAGCCTTAGATCAGGCCTTAAAAAATATTGAAAAAAATTTTGGTAAAGGGGCTATTATGCGCTTGGGTGAACAAGCCGATGTTAAAGTCGAAACGATACCTTCTGGCTCCTTGGCCTTAGATGTGGCCTTAGGTATTGGTGGCTACCCAAGAGGACGAATCATTGAATGTTATGGTCCGGAATCTTCAGGTAAAACAACTGTAGCCCTTCATGCGATTGCTTCGGTGCAAAAAAATGGTGGCCTGGCTGCTTTTATTGATGCAGAGCATGCCTTAGATCCAACATATGCTGCACAATTAGGTGTTGATGTAGATAATCTTTTATTATCACAACCGGACACGGGTGAGCAAGGATTAGAGATTGCCGATGCATTAGTATCGTCTGGTGCCATTGATATCGTGGTCGTCGATTCAGTTGCAGCATTAGTTCCAAGAGCTGAGATTGAAGGAGAAATGGGAGACTCTCATATTGGTTTGCAAGCACGTTTAATGTCACAAGCTATGCGAAAATTATCTGGATCGATTAATAAAACCAAAACGATTGCTTTTTTCATCAATCAAATTCGAGAAAAAGTCGGTGTTATGTTTGGTAACCCAGAAGTGACACCTGGCGGTCGCGCTCTAAAGTTCTATTCTTCCATTCGAATGGAAGTACGGCGACAAGAAACTTTAAAACAAAATGGAGATGCTTACGGTAACCGCACACGGATAAAAATTGTTAAAAATAAAATGGCCCCACCTTTCAAGGAGGCCCTAGTGGATATCATCTATGGTCAAGGAATCTCACAAGTTGGTGAATTGGTAGATATGGCGGCTGACCTGGATATTATTAACAAGGCAGGTTCATGGTACTCCTATCATGAAGAACGGATTGGTCAGGGGCGTGAGAATGCCAAACAATATTTATTAGATAATCCTAATTTGAAAGATGAGATTGAAGGGTTAGTTCGTCAACATTTTAATATGAGTGGGACTTCTAATAGTAAAGAAAATGAACTTTTATCCGATGAAGTAGATGAACAGACGCTGTTGGATATCTAGTTGAATGATTAATCGCATGCTTTAGGGCATGCGATTTTTTTAATTATATTTTTTTTAATACAAGCATAAGTATTTGACACTTCTTAGTAATAAACGTATTATTAAGAGTGTGGGAAACCACCAGTTTATGTTTAGTCAATTAGCATGAAAAATTAAATATTACGGAGGTGATACTCATGGATTTTATGTCTTTCGCCTTCGCTAGCCTTACCTTAATCATTGGAATTACGATTGGATATTGGATAAAACGATTTATTGATCAAAAAAGAATAGCAGGTGCACGAGAAAATGCAGATGCTATTGTGAATGATGCTATTAATCAAGCTCAAATTTTAAAGCGTGAAGCTTTATTTGAAGCGAAGGAAGAAAATATTAAATATCGTAATGAGATCGAGACGGAATTAAAAGAACGCCGTCAAGAAGCAACGCGTTTTGAAAATCGTCTCATACAAAAAGAAGAAAATTTGGATAAAAAGAGTAATAATCTGGATAATCGAGAAAGCCTATTAGAAAATAAAGAAGCTGACTACTTAGAAAGAAAAGAAGCAATTGCTCAAAAAGAAGTTGAAATTGAAGAGACTCTTTTAAAGCAAAAAGCTGAATTAGAAAAAGTAGCTCAAATGTCTCGAGATGATGCAAAACAGATTGTATTAAATGAGACAGAAGCTGAGCTTTCAAATGAAATAGCAATTATGGTTCGTGATGCTGATCAAAAAGCTAAAGATGAAGCTGATCGTAATGCTCAAAGTATTATTCTACAAGCGATTCAGCGTTCTGCAACAGATATCGTCACCGAAAATTCTATTACGGTGGTTCATCTACCAAATGACGATATGAAAGGGCGAATTATAGGACGAGAAGGTCGGAATATTCGTACACTTGAAAGCCTAACAGGGATTGATTTGATTGTGGATGATACACCTGAGACGGTCGTTTTGAGTGGTTTTGATCCGATACGTCGTGAAATTGCTGGTATCGCATTGGAAAAACTAATGCAAGATGGTCGAATTCATCCAGCTAGAATTGAAGAGATGGTGGAACGTGCTCGTAAGGAGATGGATGAAAAAATTCGCCAAGTAGGAGAAGATGCTGTCTTTGAGGTGGGCATTCATTCGCTTCATCCTGATCTTATTAAAGTTCTTGGACGTTTAGCTTATCGGACGTCTTATGGACAAAATGTGCTTAAACATTCGATTGAAGTAGCTAAGCTAGCTGGTGTGATGGCTGGTGAGTTAAATCAAGATGTTGTTTTAGCTAAGAGAGCCGGACTGTTGCACGATATCGGTAAAGCTTTAGATCAAGAAATTGAAGGTTCGCACGTTGAGATAGGTGCTGAAATTGCCATTCGATATAAGGAGCCAGAGGTCGTCGTAAATACGATTGCTTCTCACCATGGAGATACTCAAGCGACATCTGTAATCGCAGAGTTAGTAGCAGTGGCTGATGCTTTATCAGCTGCTAGACCGGGAGCGCGTAGCGAGTCTTATGAAAACTATATTCGACGATTACAACAACTCGAAGAAATTGCAACAGATAGTAAAGGCGTTGTGAAGGCCTTTGCGATTCAAGCAGGACGTGAAGTTCGAGTGATGGTGGAACCGACTCAAATTTCTGATGCTAAAGCAGTTGTTCTTGCTAGAGAAGTTAAAACACGAATCGAAAATGAAATGAAATATCCAGGTAAGATTAAAGTAACGGTTATACGCGAAACTAGAGCCGTAGAGTATGCTAAATAATAAAAAGAGGTTGCTATGCAACCTCTTTTTATTATGAATAGATATTGAGTGAAAATTAGCTCTTAAGGAAAAAATCTTATATAATGGAAATTAGGGAATACATATATACGAAGATCATCGAACAGATGATTTAGAAATGAGAGTGGTTAAATGACGAAATCAAAAGAAACGCCTATGATGCAACAATATTTTTCAATTAAAAATCAATATCCTGATACCATTCTCTTTTTCCGATTAGGGGATTTTTATGAGATGTTCTACGACGATGCTTTACTAGCTTCCCGTATTCTAGAGATTACGCTGACCTCTAGAAATAAAAAAGCGGACGATCCCATTCCTATGTGTGGGGTTCCTTTTCATTCTGCAACGGATTACATACGGCGATTGGTTAAGGAAGGATATAAGGTTGCGATATGTGAACAACTTGAAGATCCACGTTCGACCAAGGGAATGGTTAAACGTGATGTGGTTAAAGTCATTACACCAGGAACGATCTTAGTTGAGAATGCAGTCAGTCAGAAAGAAAATAACTATTTAATCACTTTATTTAAGTGTCAGTCTACTTATTATTTGGCTTATTGCGATCTTTCAACTGGGGAAAGTCGGATAACATCGACGAAGGATTGGACTCAATGTATTAGTGAATTTCAAACAATTGATCCTTCCGAGTGGGTTTACGATCCAGAAGACTATAATGGGCTAGATGAGCAAGCTTTTAATGAATTGAAAAGCAAGACCAAAGCATATCCTTCTGCTTTCCATAAATCTGATGAAAATTCGCCTTCAATTTTAGAAATGGAATCTGATCAAGGAGTGGAAATTGAAGATCAAAGTCAAGTGCTAGATTATTTATCAGCTTATCTTTATGCTACTGCTAAACAAAGTTTAGATCATATGCAGAAAGTTCAATCTTATGAATTAAGTCAGTATCTACAGATGAACCCCTATACAAAAAGTCAATTAGAATTAACAGAGTCATTACGAACTCAAAAGAAAAAGGGCTCACTATTATGGCTATTGGATCAGACTCAAACTGCGATGGGGGGGCGTTTACTTCATCAGTGGCTAGATAAACCCTTACTATTCAAGCAACCCTTAATGGACCGTCATCTGAAGGTTTCAGCCTTAATGGACCACTATTTTGCCCGCCTAGATATCCAAGAACATTTAAAAAAAGTCTATGATTTAGAGCGATTGGTTACAAAAATCTCTATGCAATCAGTCAATGCTCGAGAGATGACCCAATTAAAAAGAAGCTTAGTGGCTTTGCCAGCGATTAATAAAGCGTTGGAGTCAATTAACCAAGATATCCAACAAAATGGAAGAGAACCCTTCGTTTTACTCAATGATTTTACATCGTTAAGAATCTTATTAGATCAAGCTTTGGTTGATGATCCGCCTATTTCTATTACTGAAGGAGGGTTTATCCGCACAGGCTATGATGAAGAGTTAGATGACTATCACCAGGCACTTGAGCATGGGCAAGAATGGTTATTAGACCTACAGGAAAGAGAAAGACAGCATACTGGCCTAAAGACTTTAAAAGTTGGCTACAATAAAGTCTTTGGTTACTATATAGAGATATCTCGTCTTCAAGCAGGTCAACTTGATGATGAAAGGTATATTCGAAAACAAACCTTAGCAAATTCTGAACGATTTATCACGGAAGAATTGAAGTCTATGGAAGAACGAATCTTACAAGCCCAAGAAAAGTCGGTTCAATTAGAATATGCGCTATTTATTGATCTTCGTGAAAAAATCAATCAATATAAGGAAGCTCTTCAGGAATTGGCAAGGAATTTGGCGAGTTTGGATGTATTAGCAGGTTTTGCCAGCTTAAGTGAATCCAATCACTATGTTCAAGCTGAAATCAGTGATTGTCCGAAAGATGTTCAATTAGTGGAATCTAGACACCCAGTTTTGGAACAATTAATCGGGTCAGAATCATTTGTGGCCAATGATTTATCACTAACGCCAGACCAATTTGTTCTATTATTGACCGGGCCTAATATGTCTGGTAAATCAACCTATATGCGCCAAGTAGCTTATGCAGTCATTATGAATCAAATTGGTTGTTTTGTTCCAGCAAAAAAAGCTAGGTTACCGCTTGTTGATCAAATATTTACAAGAATTGGGTCTTCAGATGACCTATCCGCTGGTCAATCAACCTTTATGGTTGAAATGATTGAGACAAACTATGCGTTGGCCAACGCCACTAATCGGTCTTTGATTTTATTTGATGAGATTGGTCGTGGTACGGCTACTTTTGATGGCATTGCTCTAGCTCAAGCGATTCTTTACTATATCTGTCAAAAGGTTGAAGCAATGACAATTTTTTCAACCCACTATCATGAGTTAGTGGACTTGGAAGATCGGCTCACTGCTTTAGTTAATATTCATGTTGGAGCAGTTGAGGAACATGGAAATTTAGTGTTTCTTTATAAGATTCTAAAAGGGCCAGCAGATAAGTCCTACGGGATTCATGTAGCGAGACTAGCTGGTATGCCGGATGAATTATTAGACCATAGTCAAGAAGTGTTAGATGAATTAGAAGAAAAAGCACATCATCTTTGGTCAAAAAATGCTAAAAATAATGAAGATAGTGTCATCAGAAGAGCTCAACCAGCTAAGAAAATCAAATCAACATGGTTAGAGTCATCGCTTGAGAAGTTAGATCTTAATCAATTAACACCTTTAGAAGCATTAAATCGATTAGCCCAATGGAAAAATCAACTTAATCAAGCCAAAAAGGAGGAGTAATTCATGGCCAATATAAAACAAATGACTACCGCCTTAGCCAATCAAATTGCGGCTGGTGAAGTCGTCGAACGCCCATCCTCCGTGGTAAAAGAGTTGGTAGAAAATTCGATTGATGCCGGAGCTGACCAAATTGATATTCAA
This sequence comes from Facklamia hominis CCUG 36813, assembly GCF_000301035.1. Taxonomy (GTDB): domain Bacteria; phylum Bacillota; class Bacilli; order Lactobacillales; family Aerococcaceae; genus Facklamia; species Facklamia hominis. The sequence goes on from NZ_JH932292.1 coordinate 217,356, forward strand.
CTTATCCAATCAGGTATTCAATCGATCAAAGTTACTGATAATGGTTCAGGTATGGATCAAGCTGATTTATTAATGGCCTGTTTGCCTCATGCTACCTCTAAAATATTTAATGTTCATGATTTATTTCATATCCATTCTTTAGGTTTTAGGGGAGAGGCTTTGGCTTCGATATCTTCTGTAGCACGCCTACGAATAGCTTCAGGATTGAATCAAGCAGATACTCATCAAGGCTATTATGTTTATTTGGAAGATTCTAACATAATTGATCAAGGTGTTTGTCCTCCCATAAAAGGATGTATCGTTGAGGTAAAGGACTTATTTTATAACACTCCCGCTCGATTGAAGCACTTGGCCTCTCTTAAAACAGAATTGAGACATAGTTTAAATATTATTCAAGATTTAGCTTTAGCTTATCCAGGTATTTCCTTCAAATTAAGCAATGATGGACAAAATATAATAAGTACGAATGGCAAGGGTGATTTTTTACAAGCCATTGCCAATGTTTATCAACCTTCGATTGCTCGTCAGATGCTAGAAATTTCAGCAAAAGATAAAGATTTTTCATTAGAAGGGTATATTTCACCCCCACAATTGACTCGAGCCAGTCGATCAGCGATCCACTGGATGGTGAATGGACGCCCTGTAAAAAGCTCTCTTTTGACCAATGTTCTTTTGAAAGCCTATGGCAAGCAATTAATGATTGGTCGCTTTCCGTTAGCAATAATTCAAATTCGGTTAGATCCTCAATTAGTGGATGTCAATGTTCATCCAAGAAAACAGACAATTCGACTTTCTAAGGAAGATGAACTCTGTCATTTATTAACGCAGGTTTGTCAAGAGCGTCTGAACCATACTCGAACTGTTCCGGAAGCGGGTGATAGCTTATTCAAAGCAGCTAATTCTAAGAAAATAACCAACAAGACCATGACGCTGGATGAAAGTCTAGCTAAGGGAAAATCCGTTGACCCTACTAACTCGTTTTCAACGCTTGCTTCGAATTTTGAAAGGGCTAAGGACTATGTAAATGAAGATACAAATATGATGGATAAGGAAAGAAATGCTTCACTTAATGACTTTCGGAAATTCGAAAAAATTGAAGAGAATGCTCTTGATCAATCAAACCGACAAAATAAAATAACATCAGTCGGTGGTCATGACGGTGCTAGAATTGACTTCAATCAATTAAGGTATGTTGGCCAGATTCATGGTAGTTATTTAATTGCGGAATCTGAGCGAGGCTTCTATTTGATCGATCAACATGCGGCCCAGGAACGGATTCGCTATGAAATGTTTATGAGTCAAGAAATTGATCCAAACCAGCACCAAAGTCTATTGATACCCATGGTGTTTCAGTTTGATCCGAATTTGGATGCCTTATTTCTTGAGAACGAATCTAAGCTTCGTGCCATGGGATTAGAACTGGAACCCTTTGGTTTGCGGAGTTATCAATTAGAATATTATCCTATTTGGCTTGAGGCTGATGAGCTAGAGACACTCATTCCGGAGATTATTGAACGCTTAGCTAGTCAGCCGGATCTATCACCAAGAGATCTCAAAGAAGCATCATTGATTATGCAATCCTGTCGAGGGGCGATTAAGGCTAATCATCATTTATCAAATCAAGAAGCCGAGACACTTATTAAGGAAATGCAGTATTTGAAAGATCCTTATCATTGTCCACATGGTAGACCGGTATTTGTTGAATTTAATCAACAAACGATTGAAAAATTATTTAAGCGAATTATGGATAGCCATCAAGGAGGTAGAGAGTATGACTAAAGCAGATTATCAAAAAAAAATTGCAAATTTAGACCCACAGGCTTATCATGTGACTCAAGAAGGGGGAACTGAAAGAGCCTTTACGGGACAGTATGATCAGTTTTATCAAAAAGGGATTTATGTTGATATTGTTTCAGGGCAGCCTTTATTTTCATCATCGGAAAAGTTTGATGCTGGCTGTGGTTGGCCATCATTTAGTCGTCCGATTAGTCCTGATGCTTTAACAGAACATGCAGATTATAAATTGTTTGTTCCGCGCACTGAAGTTCGATCAAGAGATGCAGAATCGCATTTAGGCCATGTTTTTCCCGATGGACCTAAAGAAGGTGGAGGATTGCGCTATTGCATTAATTCCGCTGCGTTAAAATTTATTCCCTATGAAGAAATGGACCAAGCTGGTTATGGCGAATATAAGTCGGTGGTAAAATAATGTATCAATATATTTGTGGAGAACTCACTCAGATACATGCGACTTTCTTAGTGGTCGAAGTGGGAGGAATTGGCTATCAAATATTCTGTGCAAACCCCTTTCGCTGGCAAGAGTCGCTTAAGCAATCGATCAAAGTCTTCTTGGAATTAGTGGTGCGTGAGGATAGTATGATGTTATATGGCTTTAAGGATCAAGCTGAAAAAGATCTATTTCTGATGTTGAATAAGGTATCGGGAATTGGACCTAAGAGCGCCTTATCAATCTTGGCTTTAGATGACCACCAAGGTTTGGTCAATGCGATTGATCAAGCGGATGCTAAGTATTTGATGAAGTTTCCTGGTGTAGGTAAGAAAACAGCTCAACAAATGATACTTGACTTGCAAGGTAAGCTATCCTTGGATCAAACTGAAAATACAAAACCAACTCATGATACGGATGCCATCATAGAGGAAGTGAAGCAGGCTTTGCTAGGATTGGGGTATCGTGTTAAAGAGATTGATCGAATTTTACCGCAATTGAAAAAGGAGAAATTTGAAAATAGTCAAGCTGGGCTAAGCTTTGCCTTTAAATTATTAATTAAATAAAAAAGGTCTTAGAGAAGGAGGTATTTTATTTGCAGGAAGAACGCTTTATAACGAATGAACGTCTTGAAGAGGATGTTGACATAGTTACATCCCTGCGACCTCATTCCTTAGACGAGTATTTAGGTCAAAAAAAGATAAAATCGGAATTAAAGATATATATTCAAGCTGCTCTAGAACGAGAGGAAGCCTTGGATCATTGTTTACTCTACGGACCACCTGGCTTAGGAAAAACTACCTTAGCTATGGTTATTGCCAATGAATTGGGGGTGGCAATTCAAACAACTTCGGGTCCGGCCATTGAACGTCCTGGAGATCTGTTGGCGATTGTCAATGAGTTAAATGCTGGAGATATTCTTTTCATTGATGAAATTCACCGATTACCTAGCATCGTGGAAGAGGTACTATATTCAGCGATGGAAGATTATTATGTAGATATAGTAATAGGTCAAGGAACAAGTAGCCAACCCATCCATTTTGAATTACCGCCATTTACCTTGATTGGGGCAACGACACGTGCCGGTATGCTATCTCGGCCCCTACGAGATCGTTTTGGAATTATGGCTCATATGCAGTATTATACTGTGGAAGAACTTGATCAAATTGTTCATCGGTCTGCTCAAGTATTTGATGTAGGGATTGATGATCAAGCGGCAAAAGAGATTGCCTGTAGGAGCCGGGGGACACCAAGAATTGCTAATCGTATTTTAAGACGGGTTCGTGATTTTGCCCAGGTATTAAATGATGGAGATATCGCACTTGAGCATACTAAACAGGCACTAGGAGTACTTGGAATCGATCAATTTGGTCTTGATGACCTCGATCGGCGCTTGTTGAAGACTTTGATTGAGATGTATCAAGGAGGTCCTGTTGGGATTGGGACTTTAGCTGTGAATATGGGAGAAGATTTGGTCACCATCGAAGATATGTATGAACCTTATTTGGTCCAACAAGGCTTCATTCAGCGAACACCTCGGGGAAGACAAGCAACGAGACTTGCGTACCAACACTTAGGGTATCCCTTATTGAACGAATAGAAAGAAGAATAATATGACATATACGACAAAAGATTTTGACTATGACTTACCAGAAGAATTAATTGCTCAAACCCCTTTGAAAGATCGTTCTTCTTCAAGATTATTGGTTTTAGATCGTCAAACTAATGAGATACAGGATACAGATTTTAAACATTTACTCGATTTTCTAGAACCTGGTGATGCTTTAGTTATTAATGAAACGCGGGTTATTCCAGCTCGATTGTTTGGTATTAAGGCAGATACAGGCGGACATATTGAAGTATTACTCTTGAACAATATTGAGGGAAATCGTTGGGAGTGTTTAGTTAAGCCGGGCAAGCGTGCCCATAAAGGAACACGCTTAGTATTTGGCGATGAGAATTTACTAACTGCTGAAATTCTGGAAGACTTAGAACATGGCGGAAGAATCATTGAGTTTAGCTATCAAGGGGTTTTCTTAGAGATATTAGAGCAGTTGGGTGAAATGCCTTTGCCACCTTATATCAAGGAAAAACTAGAGGATCCGGATCGTTATCAAACAGTCTATGCCAAAGAAAATGGATCAGCAGCAGCTCCGACAGCTGGACTACACTTTACTCAGGAATTATTCGATCAAGCTAGCCAAAAGGGGATTGAGATAATTCCAATCTTATTACATGTTGGTTTAGGTACGTTTAGACCTGTATCTGTTGATAATATTGCAGACCACCATATGCATTCAGAGTTTTACCGAGTAAGCCCAGAGGCAGCTGATCGGATTCAAAAGGTTAAGGATAATGGGGGTAAAATTATAGCGGTTGGAACGACGAGTGTTCGGACACTTGAGACCGTTGCGAAGAACCATCAAGGGAACATTGTAGCAGCTTCGGGTTGGACGGATATTTTTATTACACCTGGCTTTAAATTTCAAGTAGTGGATCATTTAATTACCAATTTCCACTTACCACAGTCAACCTTAGTTATGTTGGTTTCTGCTTTCTATGATAGAGAATCTATTTTAAAAGCTTATCAACATGCTGTTGAAGAACATTATCGTTTCTTCTCATTTGGGGATGCGATGCTTATTTTATAAGACTAAAGGAGGGATTATGTGCTTTTTAACAGTCGGAGTGCGTATTCCTTGTTACAATCAACCTTAGATGTTGAAAGCTATGTTAAAGAGGCAAAACGGCTGGGTTATCAAGCGATTGGTTTGGCCGATGTGAATGTACTATATGGAGCATTACAATTTTATAAGGCTTGTCAAAAAGAACAAGTAAAAGCCTTGATTGGGATTACTTTAAAGATACCTGGCTTTATTGAGTCTGGTAAAAACTTCTCTCTCTTAGTTTATGCTCGAGATTATTCCGGCTATTTAAGTTTAATAGCTCTTTCAAAAGCAGTGAATCAATCACCAGTTAATCACACAGAGATCCGACGAATTATTGCGGCAGCTCTGAATTCCTTGGTCTTAATTACGCCTGCAAAAGAAGGGGAGTTAGATTATTTAATTAGCCATGATCGTGAACAAGAAGCGTGTCAATGGGTCGATCTTTGGCAGGATAATCTTTCTAAAAACCGGCTATTTTTGGGTATCTCAATTTATCCCTACAATGAACTTGAAGTAAAAGCTTTGCAACATTTTGCTAAAAATCAAGGAATAGGATTAATTGTCAGTCAATTAATAGAAACATTAGTTCCCGAAGATGCGGTTGCTTTGAAATTTTTACAAGCCATTGATGCGAATGAAACACTGGATGAGTCCGTATTTGCTTACCGTGGAGCACATTATCTTTATCATCGTGATGATTTGGTCCGTTTATACCAAGAAAAAGGATTGGAAGAGGCTGTTGATAATGCGGTTAACTTGGCCAAGAGTATCGATCTTCAATTAAAAATGCATCAAACATTACTGCCACGCTTTAGTCCTCCAGAGGGAGTGACAAGTTTTGACTATTTGAAGGATCAGGCACTTCAAGGTCTTCAACGGATTGATAAACTGGACAATCAAATTTATCTAGATCGAATGAATCATGAATTAGCGATTATTCAACAGATGGGATTTGTGGATTATTTTCTGATTGTCTGGGAAATTATTGGCTTTTGCCGTTATGCAAAGATTCGTACAGGTCCGGGCCGAGGTTCGGCAGCAGGTTCTCTTATTGCCTATCTTTTAGATATCACACAAGTGGATCCCATTGAATATGGATTATTATTTGAACGTTTTTTGAATCCTGAACGTTATAATATGCCAGATATTGATATCGATATTCCAGATGATAAACGATATCAGGTCTTTAACTTTATCGAAAAACACTATGGTCATAAGAATGTAGCAAAATTAATTACCTTCGGGACCTTCGGTGCTAAACAGGCGATTCGAGATTGTTTGAGGATCTTAGGTAAGTCTAAAAATGAACAATCCCTTTGGTCCAAAGCAATCCCATCTAAGCCTTCCATTAAATTACAAGAGGCCTTTAAACTGTCAGATACTTTAAGGCGTATCGTTCATCAGTCAAAAGAAAATCAAGCTTTGTTTGACCTTGCTTTAGCCATTGAAGGTCTACCTCGTCATACATCGATTCATGCCTCTGGAATTGTGATTTGTGATCAAGATTTATCCCAACTGATTCCGGTGCTTGACCGTCAAGGCGAACTACAGTTAACTCAATTTGCTATGGAAGAAGTAGAAGAGCTTGGTCTATTGAAGATGGATTTCCTTGGATTGCGAAACTTGCAATTGTTGGATGATATTTTGCTGACGATTCGACGAGAATATCAGAAGGAGATTGATATTCGTCGGATTGACTTATCAGATAAAGCGACCTTAGCACTTTTTCAAAGGGCGGATACAGCAGGGGTTTTTCAATTTGAGTCCTCTGGGATTCGCCAAGTACTACAGCGATTATATCCAGAATCATTGGAAGATATTATCGCTGTAAATGCCTTGTATCGTCCAGGACCCATGCAGCAAATCCAACATTTTATTGCAAGAAAACACGGTAAAGAGACGATTGATTATTTGCATCCACTATTAAAACCAATTTTAGAAAAAACCTATGGTATTATTGTTTACCAGGAACAGGTGATGCAGATTTGCCGTCAGTTAGCTGGCTTTACACTAGGACAGGCCGATTTATTGAGGCGTGCAATGGGTAAAAAGCAAATTTCTATTATGGATCAAGAAAAGACTCGATTTATTGAAGGAGCTTTGGAACGTGGGATTCAACAGCAAACTGCGGAACAAATTTTCCAATATATTTATCAGTTTGCTAATTATGGTTTTAATCGATCTCATGCTGTTGTTTATTCGACCCTGGCATTCCAGCTGGCTTATTTAAAGGCTCATTATCCTGCAGCTTTTTACGTATGTCTCCTGAACCAAGGAACACATTCTAGTCAAGGAGATTTGGCCTATTTACCGGTGGCAAAAAGAGTTTTAGGACGCTTATTACCATTGGATATCAATCTTTCCAAGGCAGACCTATCCATTGATCAAGGCAGTTTGCGATTGGGGTTAATGGCTATTAAAGGAATGCGGGCTGAAGTTTGTCGTTCAATTATTCAAGAGAGAGAATTAGTTGGAAAATACCAAAATTATTTTGACTTCTTGAGTCGACTTGATGCAGCTTATTTGAATGAAAAAACAATCCAGCCTTTAATTGATGCGGGAGCTTTGGATTGTTTAGGTTATAATCGAGCCTCCTTAACCCATAATCTTCCGGCCTTTATTCAATATTTTAAGTTTAGTAATAATCAAATCTCTTTATTCAAAGAGATGGAACCTAAAGTTGAATTGGTTGAAGACTGGACTGAAAAAGAACGATTAGCACGACAACGTGCTGTATTAGGTAATCAATGGATGGACCATCCCATGTCATCCATGATGACAAGTATTGAATCGAGCTCACAATATACCCTGTTGGAGCAAATAAGTGCTAAAAGAGTAAGAAGCACTGTTACTTTCATTGCTTTTGTAGAAGAAATTAGAAAGAAAACGACCAAACGGCAAGAAGAAATGGCTTTTTTGACCGTGAGTGACCCACAAGCGGAAGCAAAGTTAGTGGTCTTTCCTAATGTCTTTCAAAGGATTCAAACTTTCCTACAAGAGGGGAAAATTCTATGTTTTAATGGTAGGATAGATCAAGATCTGAATGGTCAGAAGCAGATAATTGTTCAATCGATTGAGCGCTTGACAGATCAGATTGCCCCAAAAGCTCCTACTAATAAATACCAGACAGTTTTTATTCGTTTGGAAAAAGAGGTAATGGCACTTAAATTGGATTGGTTGAAGCAACTCTGTTTACAAAATCCAGGTCCTTTAAAAGTAATTATTGTTGATTCACAGAAAAAATCTTGGCAGTTAGATGAACATTACAATTTATCAGCAGCCAGCCGAATTCAGCGCGCTTTAGAGCAAGCCTTTGGTAAGGAAAATATTGCCTACCGGTAATATTCGAATTTAGAATTAAGCAGTTTTTATGTACAATCCATGATAAAATCAAAGACATTAGATGGAACATAGCAAGAGGTGAAAAATATGAGGCGGTTAGCAGTTTTAACAAGTGGGGGGGACGCCCCTGGTATGAATGCTGCCATTCGAGCAGTCGTCGAAGAAGGGCTCCATCATAATATTGAAGTTATAGGCGTTCAACAAGGATATAAAGGATTAGTAGAGGGAAATTTTAGGCCATTAGGAATTAATAGTGTCTCGCAAGCGATTCGACGTGGAGGAACCATTTTATATTCAGCTCGTTTCCCTGAGTTTAGTCAATTATCTGTCCAAGAAAAAGCCGTACAGGTGATGGAAGAAAATGGTATTGAAGGTTTGATTGCTATAGGAGGAGACGGAACTTTTAGAGGAGCCTTAGCATTGACAAAGTTAGGCTTTCCTGCAGTAGGTATTCCAGCAACGATAGACAATGACATACCTGGTACAGAGTATACGATAGGTTTTGATTCGGCCTTTTCAGCAGCTACTACAGCCATTGATATGATTTCTGATACAGCAGCTTCGCATAATCGGACCTTTGTAGTTGAGGTAATGGGTCATAATGCGGGGGATATTGCGATATGGGCAGGGGTTGCTGTAGGAGCAGATGCCATTATTATTCCAGAAGAAGAATATTTTATGGGAGATATTGCTCGGCGGGTTCGAACTTCCCGAAAACACGGTAAAGATCACGGCTTAATTATTTTGGCTGAAGGAGTTATGGGAGTCGAAGATTTTGTGGCAGCCTATTCTGAAGAAGCTCCAGAACAGGATGTAAGAGGCGTTAATTTATCACATATTCAAAGAGGGGGTAGTCCTACAGGACGAGACCGAGTTTTTGCGACCTTGATGGGAGCAAAATCAGTAGACCTTATTTTACATGGCCAATCCGGCATTTATGTAGGGATTATTGGTGAAGAATTGGCGGTTTTTGATATGATTGATACTTTGGCCAGCAGCAAGCACAAGGTTCGAGATGATTTGTTTGAATTGAACCAGGCCTTAACAGATCGGTACTAAGCGAAAGGGGCTTACTAGGCGATGAAGAAAACTAAGATTATTTGTACAATTGGACCAGCCAGTGAAGATAAAGAGATGATGATATCTTTGATGCAAGCTGGCATGAATGTAGGACGATTTAATTTTTCTCATGGAGACCATGAAGAGCACTTGTTTCGCTTTAATAATTTCAAGGCAGCTCGTCAAGAATCTGGAATTGTTGCAGCAATGTTGTTGGATACTAAAGGCCCAGAAATTCGCACACATCAAATGACAAATGATGCGATCTTTCTAGAAAAAGGACAGACTGTTCGAATAGCGATGCAAGAAGTTTTGGGGAGTGTAGAAAAGTTTTCCGTTTCCTATCCTGGATTAATTGAGGATGTGAAAGTTGGCGATCATATTCTTTTAGATGACGGCTTAATTGATTTATCGGTTCAATCGATTGATCATGAAAATCAAGAGATTATTGCTACAATTCTTAACTCGGGAATTTTGAAGAATAAAAAAGGAGTCAATGTTCCCAATGTTGCGCTTAATCTTCCAGCGATGACGGAAAAAGATCAATCCGATATTCGATTCGGTTGTCAACAAGGGATTGACTTTATTGCAGCCTCTTTTGTCAGAAGACCGGCAGATGTTCTTGAGATTAAGGCTTATCTTGAAGAAATAGGCTACCCGGATGTTCAAGTCATTGCAAAAATTGAAAATCAAGAAGGTGTCAATAATATCGAAGAAATTATTGATGTTGCAGATGGAATTATGGTAGCACGGGGAGATTTAGGGGTTGAAGTGCCGGCCGAGAATGTTCCACTTATCCAAAAGAGTATTATTAGAAAATGTAATCGTGCGGGAAAGCCTGTTGTTACAGCAACACAAATGCTTGATTCCATGCAGAGAAATCCTCGTCCCACAAGGGCTGAAGCAGGTGATGTTGCCAATGCCATCTTAGATGGAACAGATGCGGTGATGCTTTCCGGTGAAACAGCAGCTGGAGATTATCCCTTAGAAGCAGTTCGGACCATGGCATCGATCGCGATTCAAACTGAAAATCATTGGCACGGACGGGATGCCTTTACGCTTAAGTCTTTTGATAAGTCAGATTTAACCGAAGCGATCGGGCAGGCGGTGGGCCATACGGCTAAAAACTTAGCAATTCATACAATTGTTGCTGCAACCTCATCGGGGCATACTGCACGTATGATTGCAAAATATCGGCCAAGTGCCAATGTCTTAGCCGCAACCTTTGATGAAAAAACTCAACGACGTTTGATCTTGGTGTGGGGCGTTCAACCTTTTGTAATTGCAAAGCCTGAATCGACCGATGAGATGTTAGATAATGCAGCGGCCTTAGCGGTTAAGGAAGAGTTTGCTCAAGAAGGTGAATTGATTCTAATTACAGCGGGAGTTCCGGTGGGTGAAGCGGGCACCACAAATATTATGAAAATTCAATTGATAGGTACTCGTTTGGTAGAAGGTCAGGGTGTAGGCAATGGTCAATTTATTGGTAAGGCTCTAATCACTCAGGACCCAATCCAAGCTAATTTAGAGGCAAATCCAGGCAGTGTATTAATTACTAGCCAGACCGACAAGCGTTTTAATGCGGCCATCCAGCAAGTTGGTGCCATTGTTTGTGAAGAAGGAGGGATTACCTCTCATGCAGCTCTTATTGGTTTAGAAAGAGGAATACCAGTGATTGTAGCAGCAAAGGGAGCTATTGACTCAATTCAACCGCACGAGTTGATTACTGTTGATGCACGTCGAGGATATGTTTACCGAGGTGCAAGCTCATCATTTTAAAAATATGATTTTTTAGAAGAAGGCTATTATCGCCTTCTTTTTTTGATGAGAGGCACATTTTTTGAGCGTATTGATCTCGCTTGTGCTAAAATAGAGCCAGAATGAAAGAAATTAGGTGATGCCATGTTAGAATATGGACAAATCATAGAAGGAAAAATATATGATCAAAATAAGGATTATTATTTTGTACAAGCAGAAGGCCAAAGCTTTGCTTTAGAAAAATCACAAGTTGAAGGTGAAACTCTTGAAAAAGGTAGTCTGGTCGAGGGGATGATTTATGAAGATATGGATCGCCGCTTGATGATTCAGGTTGATCTACCGGATATTCGCCCAGGTATTTTTGGATGGGCTAAAGTTAAACAAATTCGTCGGGAATTAGGAGTCTTTGTGGATGTTGGTCTAGTCAATAAAGATGTTGTGATTTCATTGGATGATTTGCCGGATAATCGAAGACAATGGCCCAAAGTTGATGAGCAGGTCTATGTGACTTTCGAATGCGATAAAAAGCAGCGACTCTGGGGGAAATTGGCGACGATTGAGCAAATGCAGCCACTGTTTAACAAGGCACCCAGACGTTTAATGAATCAAGATGTTGAAGTACGAATTGTTCAATTAAAATTAGCTGGAGCTCAATGTATCACTAAAGAAGGTTACCGAGCTTTTGTTCATGAGTCCGAATGGATTTTAGAACCACATTTAGGTGAGTGTGCCAAAGGTCGTGTCACTCATGTTCACCGAGATGGTAGTTTGAATGTTTCTTTAAAACCAAGGGCCTATGAAGCGATTGATGATGATGCTAAGCTTTTATTAAGATTGCTAGAAAAAGACCCTGAAGGTTTTCTTCCCCTACATGACAAGTCGGATCCAGAGGTGATTAAAGCGTATCTGGCTATTTCAAAAGGACAATTTAAGAGAGCAGTAGGGGCATTATTAAAGGCTCAAAAAATTCGTCAAGTTAAAGGACAAGGTATCTATTTATTAACCGATTCGATTGGGGACGAAGCGGGTGAATAAGTTTTATAAAGATTATCTAGACGATTTTACTCATTATTTAAAGATCGACCAGGATAAGTCGGATAATACAATTCAGGCCTATTTGAGAGATTTGACAATTTTTTTTGATTATTGTGATAAATCGAGTATCGATCAGTGGGAGCAAGTGGATTATGCTTTTGTTCAGTCTTATTTGAATGATTTGCATCAAAAGAATTATGCAACTTCAAGCACATCACGCATGTTGTCTTCTTTAAGACAGTTTTTTCATTATTTATTGAAAGAACAAATCATCACATTGAATCCTATGCAAAAAGTGCTTGGTCCAAAAAAGGAGAAACACTTACCAGCTAGTTTAAGTCTAGATCAGGTAGAAAAAATTTTACAAGCACCAGATACTTCGGAATATATTGGCCTTAGAGATCGAGCTATTTTAGAGCTAATGTATGCGACAGGCTTACGGGTTTCTGAGTTGACTCACTTGTCTTTAAGAGATCTACATCTGGAGTTAGGCTTTATTCAAACCATTGGTAAGGGGAATAAGGAGCGGCTACTGCCGATTGGCGAAGAGGCCGCTTATTGGTTGAATCAATATTTACAAGATGTGCGTCCGCTTTTTTTGGCTAAAAAAACTAGTCGTCATACTCAACATGTATTTTTGAATCAAAGAGGGAACCCTTTTACTCGTCAAGGTATTTGGAAAAATCTGAATAAATATGTTCAAATAGCAGGGATTACGATGGATGTTTCTCCTCACATGTTGCGTCACTCTTTTGCGACCCATCTTTTAGAAAATGGGGCAGACTTGAGAATGGTTCAGGAATTGTTGGGACATTCTAATATTTCAACCACCCAAATTTATACACATATCAGTAAGCATCGCTTGCAGGAGGTCTATCGCGACCATTTTCCGCGAGCCTAGAAAGATAAGGAGAATACTAATGTCATTTAAACGAATCCATCTAATTGTTTTAGATTCTGTAGGTATCGGTCAAGCGCCAGATGCAGAAGCTTTTGGAGATGTGAATGTCCATACATTGGGACATATTGCTGAATCCATGGATTTAAGCCTGCCAGGGATGGCAGAATTTGGTTTAGGTAATATTGAGCCCTTAAAGGGAATAAGTCCTGTAAAAAAATCAAAAGCTTACTGGACTAAGCTACAGGAACAATCAGCGGGTAAGGATACAATGACCGGCCACTGGGAAATTATGGGTTTACGGATTGATACACCTTTTCGAGTTTTTCCAAATGGCTTCCCTCAGGAATTAATCAACAAAATTGAGGATTTTTCAGGGCGTAAGGTGATTTGTAATCGACCTGCTTCAGGCACAAAAATCATTGAAGAATTAGGTCCAGAGCAAGAAGAAACCGGAGCTTTAATCGTTTATACTTCAGCAGACCCAGTTTTACAAATTGCGGCGCATGAAGAGGTGATTCCTTTAGAAGAATTATACAAGATATGCGCCTATGTACGTGAAATTACGAGTCAAGAGCCCTATATGATTGGTCGTATTATTGCAAGACCTTTTGTAGGTAGTGCGGGTAACTACCAAAGGACAGCTAACCGACATGATTATGCTTTAGATCCTTTTGGTAAGACAACGCTTGATGCTTTAAAAGAAGCTGGTTATCAAGTGATTGCGGTTGGTAAGATTAATGATATATTTAATGGTCAGGGAATTACTCAAGCGATTCGAACTAAAGACAATATGGATGGAGTTGATCGACTACTTCAAGTGATGGAACAGGACTTTACCGGTCTTTCCTTTACTAATCTGGTTGATTTCGATGCTAAATATGGTCACCGTAGGGATCCAATTGGTTATGGCAAAGCCTTAGAAGCTTTTGATCGTCGCCTGGGTGAAATTACGTCGGCTATGCGTTCGGATGACTTATTAATGATTACAGCGGATCATGGGAATGATCCAACCTATTCTGGAACAGACCATACGAGAGAGTATGTACCTTTGTTAGTCTACAGTCCATCTTTAAAAGAAGCTGGAGAATTACAGGCGTCTTATTATTCAGACATTGCTGCTAGTATTGCCGATAATTTTGAAGTGGCACTGCCAGACAATGGGCAATCATTTATGAATCAAATAGTATAGGAGATATTATGAATCAAGATACAATTACATTTTTAAAAGAAGCCGGTATTGTAAATCCTAAAATAGCCTTGGTCCTAGGATCAGGACTGGGTGATCTTGCTGAAGAAATCCAATCACCAATTAAGATTAAATATGAATCAATTCCTGGATTTCCAAGCTCAACTGTTCCAGGCCATGAGGGGCAGTTAGTATATGGTCGACTTTCAGGCCAAAAAGTTTTAGCTATGCAGGGACGTTTTCACTATTATGAGGGTTATGATTTAGCAACTGTTACTTATCCTATCAGAGTGTTTAAAGAGCTGGGTGTGGACACCATTCTTTTAACGAATGCTGCTGGAGGAATTAACGGTTCATTTAAGCCCGGTGACTTGATGGTCATTTCTGATCATTTGAATTTCACTGGTGAAAATCCTTTGATTGGTCAAAATAATAATCAGGGGCCTCGTTTTGTCGATATGAGTCAAACCTATTCGATCAAGGCTCAATCAAAACTAATGAAAGTGGCGGATCAGATAGGACTCCACTTGCAAAAAGGGGTCTATGCCTGGTTAACGGGCCCCACTTATGAGACTCCCGCAGAAATCAGGGCACTGAGACTTTTAGGAGCAGATGCAGTTGGAATGTCTACAGTTCCTGAAGCTATTGTGGCTAAACACTGTGGTATGGAAGTTGTAGGTATCTCTTGTATTACTAATTATGCGGCTGGGATGCAGGAGAGCTTGGATCATCAAGAAGTCATGGCAATCTCGCAAGTCGTTAAACCGCAATTTAAAGCTTTAATTCGAGCATTTTTAGCTTAAAATAGCGATTCTGAAGAGTTTTTCTTGATATTTTTTTAAGACCATGATACGATCACAAAAGAAATTAAAGGTTCAAAACGGAGGTAGCTTAAATGTTATTAAGCTCAACAAATAAAAATGAAAAAGTCGTTCTTGGCTTGTTATCACTAAATATTAAAAATACGGAGACAGATTTAACAGCCTCAGAAATTCTGGAAAACTACCGTCAATCGGAAGACTTTGAATTGTATTTATATAAAGATCCTGAAACGGATAATTTTGTCGGCTTATTAGGGGCCGAACATCGTTTTGCTAATCAGGAAGATGGTAAGGTTCAAGAAACCATTTTGATCAATCGAATTTCTGTGATTCCTTCTTTTGAAGATGAAGCGATCGATTATCAGATGTATAAAAGTCTTAAAATGATGTATCCACAGGCTCAAATATCTGGAGCAATTCAATACCATACATTGGATCAAGTAGCTAGCTTTGCAGCACGATATCAAGCGGAAAATGATCCAAGTAGTGAGGAGGATTAGATGACGGGTTTTAAACAAGATTCTCATCGATCCCATGAGATGGAGATTAATCTAACGGCCTTCCAAGGGCCGTTTGATTTGCTTTTACACTTAATTAAGAAAATGGAAATCGATATTTATGATATACCGGTTGCTGAAATTACTGACCAATATTTAGAATTCATTCATCAATCATCTGCTATTGATCTCGATCAAATTTCGGATTACTTAGTGATGGCAGCGACTCTTATTGAAATAAAGAGTCGGTTATTGATTCCGATTGAAGATAAATCCTTAGACATGGAATTGGAGGAAGATCCTCGCAAAACATTGGTCGATCATCTTTTGCTTTATCAACAATTTCAAGAAGTAGCAGACGATTTGGATCGGCGTCAAAGCAATCGGGCACTCACTTTTTCACGTGCTAGTAGTGATTTAACCGCGTATCAGCTCTCTGTTCCATTGGAAGAGGGGGAATTAGAATTAGGCGACTTACAAGAAGCTATGTTACGACTTTTACAAAGGCAATTGGATCAACAGGTTCCTGCTAAAGAGATTAAGTATGATCAAGTATCAGTATCCGATAAAATTAACGCGATTCGTAAAAAGTTCCGCCAGTTAGTGCAAGGTCAAAGTTTAAGTTTAAGAGATTTGATGGATAAAGAAACTCGGCCTGAAATAATTGCGTGCTTTTTAGCTATTCTTGAATTAGTAAGAAAGCAAGAATTGATCTTTGAGCAAAAGAGCCAATATGGACCGATTCATATACGTGGATAAAGGAGTGATTCAATGATCCGAAAAATTGCTGGACTACTTTTTGTTGCAGGAGAAGAGGGAATTAGCTTAGAAGCCTTACAAGAGACTTTAAAAGTACCTCAAGAAGAGCTTCTAGAATTATTGGCTCAGTTGCAACACCATCTCAGTGAAGATTCGATGTCACCCATCGATTTGGTGAACTATGGACAACGGTATTTCTTAATGACTCAATCGGATCTTGATGAGACCATCCGTGCTTTTGCGCAATCGCCCTTGCAACAAAAACTTAGCCGTGCTGCTATTGAAACATTGGCGATTGTTGCTTATCGTCAACCAGTGACACGAGTAACCATCGATGAGATTCGTGGAGTATCTTCTCAAGCGATGTTACAAAAGTTGTTACTACGTGATTTGATTGCAGAAGTCGGTCGTGTTGATGCACCAGGTCGTCCACTACTATATGGGGTTACACCTTATTTTTATAATTATTTTGGATTAACATCTCTAGATGATCTTCCAGAAATTAAGGATCTTGTACTTAATACGCAATCGACTACGGAGTCGTTGTTTAGCTTTAAGACATGGTCCGATTATGAAGATGATAATTCGTCGCAAGTTGCCTTAATTAAGGAGGAAAATGATGGAAAGACTACAGAAAGTGATGGCTCATGCGGGAGTCGCTAGCCGTCGAAAATGTGAAGAACTGATTACTCAAGGACGAGTAAAAGTTCAAGGGCAAGTAGTTGACCAATTAGGTGTCAAGGTCAGTCCCAATGATCGAATTGAGGTCGATGGGATTCCTATCTATCGAGAAGAACCTCGGTATATACTTCTATACAAACCGCGTAACTATATTTCAGCAGTGGAAGATGATAAAGGGCGTCCAGTGGTAGTGGATCTGATCAATGGAGTTGATGAGCGGATTTATCCAATTGGTCGATTAGATTTTGATACGACCGGTCTGCTACTATTAACGAATGATGGTGATTTTGCAAATCGAATGATGCATCCTAGATTTCAAGTTGAGAAAGTTTACATTGCTAAAATCAAGGGTATTCCTCAAGTAGACGCACTAAAGAGACTGTCTAAAGGGGTCATGGTTGATGGTAAGCTCACTTCCAAAGCCAATGTTAAACTACTTAAGCAAAATGCTAGTAATCAAACAGCGGTTGTTGAATTAACGATCCATGAAGGGTGGAATCACCAAGTCAAAAAAATGTTTGAAGCGATTGGTCATCCTGTTATTAAATTAAAGCGTGAAGCTTTCGCCTTTTTAAATCTGGATAAGATGCAAGCAGGTGATTGGAGATATTTAACCTCCTTCGAAGTGGATAAATTAAGGAAAATGGCAGAGTCCGGCCATCGAAAGTAAGAAGCTTGATTCTTTATTGATTGGGTGGTAACATAAGATTAAATTTAATATGAAAGGTCTTCGGGGCAGAGTGAAATTCTCGACCGGCGGTAAAGTCCGCGAGCTAATTTAGCAGAACTGGTGTAATTCCAGTACCGACAGTATAGTCTGGATGGTAGAAGATTGGATTAATGCTTTTTTATGCTGCATTAATAGATCATTTTTTGTTCTGAGGCGACAAGAGATGATCTTTTTATTTTGCTCCAAGACTTGGAAGGAGATTAGTATGAATAAGTATCGGTTGCGAATTTGGATTAGTTTGGCTTTATTAGGAGCATGGGCGGTCATTTTACGTCTGTTAGATTTTCCGATTTTACCGTTTGTTCCATTTTTAAAGTTTGATTTTTCTGATTTGATGGTTTATGTGGGAATGTTGATAGGAGGCCCTAAAGGTCTGATGCTTGTAGCCGGAATTCGTGATTTATCCAATTATATTATGAAGGGAGGAGAGGGTGGCATTCCGATAGGGGTTATTATGAGTTTTATTGCTTCTGTAACGATGTTTTTACCCAGTCATTTCTTTTTAAAAAGTTCCTTAAATAAAAATAAACTAGTACGAATATTCCTTACTCCTCTATCCTTGGTTGTCATGTTATGCTTAGTGATGAGCCTTATGAATTATTACATCGCTTTGCCAATTTATGCCAAAGTAATGAAATTACCCATCGATCATTATTTGAATTATGTGATTCAATTTATCCTTCCCTTTAATGCGATTAAAGGAGTGCTCATTGCTGCTTGTCAAGGGATACTAAATAAGTATATTCGTCCAATTTTGGAACAAAAGAAGTATTTATACCCTTTATATGAGCAATTTTAATCCTGAAATTAGAAAAATTCCCCACAAATCAGCTTTTTACCTAAAAAAAGTCGTTTATTTTATTTGAATAAGCATTTGAGTCTGCTATAATGAAATAAATTAGATGAACTAGTGATTGTTTTAAATAGCTGATAGTAAGTTAATATAATCATTAGTGCATAGGAGGATGCTTAATGACTCAGGATAATGAACATTTTGAATTCGATGAACAAGAGTCCAATGATTTAAACAAATCAAAAAAATTCTCTGCTCCATGGAATAAAAAGTTTGGAGAAGATGAGAATTTCAAAAAACGTCAATATTCTCGCTCTGCTAGAAATACGCCGGATAAAGAAGCAACAACTTTATCACAAGTTTTATTGTTCGTCTTAATCGTGGCGTTAATATCTCCATTTATCTTGTTTATGTTGGTTAATTCACAACGTAATCAAAAGCCGGTGGAAAAAACGGCTGAGCAAGTACGAATGACGATGTCTAGTGAATCTAAAAAAGAAGAAACGACTACTACAGAAGAAACTTCAAAAGAGGACGAATCTGTGTCTACCCGTAAAATTGATGCTGAAGATGAAAGCCGTACTAACAATCAAGATACGACAACTAGTGCTCAATTTGAGAATCAAACAACGACCCAGGCTAGTCAATCATCTTATCATACAGTAGGACAGGGAGAATCTTG
This sequence comes from Facklamia hominis CCUG 36813, assembly GCF_000301035.1. Taxonomy (GTDB): domain Bacteria; phylum Bacillota; class Bacilli; order Lactobacillales; family Aerococcaceae; genus Facklamia; species Facklamia hominis. The sequence goes on from NZ_JH932292.1 coordinate 236,496, forward strand.
GTGGTCGATATCGAGAGCTTACGGTGTTGATGTTTATCAACTTGCTTCAGCTAACGGAGCAAGTATTGATACACCAATTCATCCAGGAACTCAGATTATTATTCCTTAATCTTTACGATCATCTTTCAAGAGATCTCAGGTCCTTTTAAGGAAGAATTCCAAGTACTGAGAAAGTTTGACTGTTTTAAGAGGCTGTGACCCTTATGTCCCAGCCTCCTTTATTTTTTTGAATAGGGAAGGAGTAAGGCAGATGCAAATAGCTATTGATGGACCGGCAGCTTCCGGTAAATCAACAGTTGCTAAAATACTAGCCAGTAAATTAAAAGCTACATACATTGATACAGGAGCCATGTTTCGTGCGGTGACTTTATATCTATTGAAGCAAGAAGGGTTGATCACTAGGGTTGAATTATGGGATCAAAATCTTGCAGACATAGAAATCCAATTAGAAATGACCGAATCTGGTCAGAAGGTTTTTCTCAATCAGGAAGATGTAACAGAGGCAATTCGCAGTCAAGAAGTGTCTCGCCAAGTCTCTAAAGTGGCAGCGAATTTAAAGGTGAGAGAGTATTTACTAAAAGAACAGAGAAGATTAGCTAAGGATCAAGATGTTGTTATGGATGGACGCGATATTGGAACGACAGTGCTCCCACAAGCCAATTATAAATTTTTTATGATCGCATCGAGTCGCGTTCGAGCACAGCGACGGTTCGATGAATTGAGCAAAAATGGGCATAGTCCGATTTCAATTGAACAGATTGAAAAAGATATTCAAGCCAGAGATGAATATGATCGAAATCGAAAGTATGCTCCCTTAAAAAAAGCAGAAGATGCGATCGAAATTGATACTTCAAATATGACCATTGATGAAGTGGTTGAAAAAATGTTAACATTTATTAGCAGAAATGCTTAAATGTCAAATAAAGTCTGATTGGTGCTAGACGAATACGGAATTGTTTGGTACAATGACACTAGAGTGCTTGTAAATAAATAAACAAGGCACAATTTTTTTGGTAACGCTTAGGAGGAACTTGTAGAATGTCAGAGTTTGTAGAGAACAAAGATCAAGAAGAAAAAGCAACAAATGAGGTAGAACCAATTACTAATATGGCAGACGCTTTAGATAGCGTTCAAGAAATTAAGGTTGGCGATATCGTCACCGCCGATGTACTTGCATTTGATGAAAGCAATCAAGTACGTGTTGCTATTAAGAATTCAGGCGGTTTAGAAGGAGTTATTCCAAAGAATGAATTAGCTACTTCAAGAGTAGAAGATCCATCAGAAGTTGTAAGCATTGGAGACGAACTAGAATTAGTAGTTGTTAAACCAATTAAAGACAAAGAAAATGGTAATTATTTATTATCTAAAAAACGGATCGATGCTCGTAAAGTATGGGCAGAACTCGAAGAAAAACATGCAAACAAGGAAACAATCGAAGCCCCAGTTAAAGATGTTGTTAAGGGTGGACTTGTTGTTGATGCAGGTGTTCGTGGTTTCGTGCCAGCTTCAATGGTTGAAGATTACTATGTAGATGATTTTTCTTCTTACAAAGGTCAAACTCTTGAATTCCAAATTGTAGAATTAGATCCTGCAGATAATCGTTTAATCTTATCACATAAAGAAATTGCTCGTCAAAAACGCGAAGAAGAACGTTCTCAACGTTTAAGTGAATTAGAAGAAGGAAGCATTGTTGAAGGTAAAGTAGCTCGTTTAACCAATTTTGGTGCCTTCATTGATTTAGGTGGAGTAGATGGTCTAGTTCATATTAGCCGTATTGCTCATGAACATGTAAAACATCCTTCTGATAAATTAACAGTTGGTGATACGGTTGAAGTAAAAATCCTTTCTATCGATGAAGAAGAAGGACGTATCTCATTATCAATTAAGGATACTTTGCCTGGACCTTGGGACGATATTGAAGAAAAAGCAAGCGAAGGAACCGTTCTTAAAGGAGTTGTAAAACGCCTTGTTAGCTTCGGTGCTTTTGTAGAAGTATTCCCAGGTGTTGAAGGTTTAGTGCATATTTCTCAAATTTGTCACGAACATATTGAGACACCATCTGATCGCTTAAGTGAAGGTCAAGAAGTAGAAGTTAAAGTATTGTCTGCTGATCCTCAAGAAAAACGTTTGTCATTATCGATCAAGGCTTTATTAGACCGTCCTGCTGATTTTGAAGAAAAACAAGAAGAAGCACCAAAACCACGTCGTAATAAAACAACAAATCGTAATAATCAACGTCGTCAAAGCGAGAAAACAAATCAACAATCAGGCGCTACTTCAACCTCATTGAATGATGCTGCTACTGAAGGAAGCTTCACGCTTGGAGATCTACTTGGTAAGAATTTTGCTGAATTACAGCAAGATGCTGAAGAATCAGATCAGGATTAATTTTAATTAGAATATCAAGTTTAAAAGCTTCTCCCGTCGCTTAATAAGCAAGGTGGGAGAAGCTTTTTTATGAAATATGGAGGTGATTATATGGATTTACCAGTTGTAGCCATTGTTGGTCGGCCAAATGTAGGCAAATCTACACTTTTTAATCGTTTAATTGGGGAACGGATATCGATAGTAGCTGATTATGAAGGTGTGACTCGAGATCGTATCTATGCGACCGGTTCTTGGCTTGGAAGAGAATTTCGTTTGATAGATACAGGTGGTATTGAGATGGTCGATGAACCCTTAATGAATCAGGTGAGATATCAAGCAGAAATTGCTACAGAAGAGGCAGATGTCATTATTTTTGTAACATCAGCTCAAGAAGGAATGACCGATACGGATGAAGCAATTGCTCATTTTTTACATCGAAGTAATAAACCAGTCATACTTGCAGTTAATAAGGCAGATAATCCTGAACAACGTGCTCAAGTTTATGAGTTTTATGCATTAGGTCATGGAGATCCTTATCCAATTTCTTCGTCACATGGTACGGGTACAGGTGATTTACTCGATGAACTTATCAAGCATTTTCCGCATAAAGATACTTCTGAAGAGGGCGATAATGAAATTAAATTTTCTTTTATCGGCAGACCCAATGTTGGGAAATCCAGTTTAGTAAATGCCATGTTGAAGGAAGAGCGAGTTATCGTTTCTAATATGGAAGGGACGACCCGTGAGGCGGTTGATACGCATTTTGTTAGTAAAACAGGTCAATCCTTTACAATGATTGACACTGCTGGCATTCGCAAAAGAGGAAAAGTCTATGAGAATACGGAAAAATATTCGGTTATGCGAGCCTTATCTGCTATTGATCGTTCTGACATTGTTTGTTTGGTATTAGATGCAGAAACTGGAATTATTGAACAAGATAAGAAGGTTGCTGGTTATGCCTATGAAGCAAATAAAGGGATTATTATATTAGTTAATAAGTGGGATGCTGTCGATAAATCAGATAATCTCTTCCAAGAATTTACCGAAAAAATTCGTCAAGAATTTCAATATTTACCATTTGCCCCAATAATATTTGTTTCTGCAAAAACAGGCCAACGGTTAGATCGTTTACCAGCGATGATTGAAGAGATTTATGAAAATCGCTTCCGCAGAATTCAATCGTCAGTACTTAATGATGTATTGATGGATGCGATTGCTTTAAATCCTACTCCAACGGATAAAGGAAGACGTTTAAAGATTTACTATATGACTCAGGTTGCTGTAAATCCGCCTACTTTTGTCGTTTTTGTCAATGATGAAGAACTGATGCATTTTTCTTATCAACGTTTTATAGAAAATAAATTAAGAGAAGCTTTTTACTTTGAAGGAACGCCGCTTAAAATTTTAATTCGCCAAAGATCTTAAGTGTTTTTCCTAAAAAATAAGGGCTAAAGATTGTTTTAATAAGGATCTTATGTTATTCTATGTAAGAAATAATCACTGAGTGATTAAATTTCAAAATGCCCAGTGCATATATTTTTAAGGAGGATTATTCAAATGGCTAATAAAGCAGAATTAGTAGAAAAAATTGCAGGAAAGACAAACTTAACTAAGAAAGATGTTACAGCTACGGTAGAAGCATTATTCGAATCCGTTGAAGAATTCTTAGCTGAAGGCGAAAAAGTTCAAATTATTGGATTTGGTACCTTTGAAGTACGTGAACGTGCAGCTCGTAAAGGACGTAACCCTCAAACTGGTGAAGAAATCCAAATTGCTGCAACCAAAGTTCCTGGATTTAAAGCAGGTAAAGCATTAAAAGACGCTGTTAAATAATCATTGAAAAGACTCATTGAACATTGAGTCAGTTGCTTAGTAAGTAGTTATCTTAACCTTTATGGTCTACTTGATCTAAGTGGTAGGTGCATCAATGATTCAATTATAAGGCTGTGATAGTTGCTATCGCAGTCTTTTATTTTGACTTAAAGTTAGTTTTACTTTTGGTATAATGGACAATATAAGGAGGGGTTGTTTTGGATTTAGGTGAAGCAATCATTTTTATTGAGTCATTTTCTAATGTTGAGGAGGCCTATCAAGCTTTAATTGAATTATCCCAGAACTACCTCGATCAAGGAGCGGGATCATCATTAAGCAAGGAAGATTTAGCTTCTTTATTGGTCTATTGGGCAAAAAAATGGGGACAACAAGGCTATCGAAAAGAAGAAATTGAACTCTATCAGTTAGCCTACCAATGGCAGGCGGATGCTAATATTGCTTTTTCTTTAGCAAAAGCGTGTAACCAACTGGGCCTATATACGCTAGCCTTGACTTATCTGGAGAAAGTGCCAGAACTTCAAGAGACCTATTCGATGAAGTTGCTACAGGGACAAGCTTTGGAAGGTTTAGGACAATTACGTCAAGCCAAGGATTGTTATCAAACATTGATTAAGGCGTATCCAACCGAGTGGTTGGCTTATGACCAGCTTGCACAATTATTTGAACATGAAGGCTATGAAGATCAAGCTATTCGTTACTATCAAACGCTTTATCAATACTTCTTAAAGGAAGATTCCAAACTTCGACGCTACTGGCGTAAAGCATTGCTTCGACTTTACTTACAACAAGAATATATCGATCAGGGGATTTTACAGAAACTATTAAGAGATCCCGATTTATCTTTAATTGAAGCTGAAGAGTTTTTTTTACAAGGGGTGTGTGCCTACTATTACCAAGACAATCAATTGGCACTTGAAGCCTTTCAGCAAGCTATCGAATTGGAGGATGATTACCTTCAAGCTTACTTGTACATTATGGATATCCAACATATCTGTGGAGAGGAGACAGCATTAAAGAATAGTATTCAACAATTTGTGAAGGTCGTTCCTAGCTATGATCTAGTCCTATTGGAATGTCTTCCATATCTAACAATTCGAGAAGATTATGGTGAAGTACTTTATGATAAATTGATGGATTGTTTGCCCTTGATTGACGAAGAAGACTTAAAACAAAAGGTGTTACTTTTAGTCTTTAATCACTTATTAGCAATGCATCAAACTGAGCAGGCAAACGATCTAATCCATCAATTAAAAGATCAAATCATGGAAGCTGATTTGGCCTATTATAGGGCTAAGCTTGCTTTAATCGAAGGGGATAAAGAAACCTTTAGCGTTAATATTGAACAAGCTTGGTTAGAAGGATGTCAAGCGGAAGATATTGAGAATCTGTATCAGCATTATCATTCCTAGGGAGGCCACTATGACGTATCAACAGGAAAAATTACAAATGATTGATTGGTTAATTGTGAACCGTCCACATTTTGATCGTCAAGTTAATGCTTTTTACCATTATTTGCAGGCTCATCCATCCGTCTTATCTTTACTTGAGTTTTCAGATCAAGTTATCTTTGCTCCTTTGGCTTTTAAAATCTCTTATCAACAAACTCAAGAGAGCTATTTTACCTACTTTAAAGGAGATTATTCTTATCGGTCGATAGATCAAGCTTTTCATGATTTTCGTTTAAATGCCAGATCACAAAAGAAGATCTATTATATTGAATTAGATTGTCCAGACTATTATTATTATTGCCAGAAAATGAATATCTTTGTTGAAAATCCTTTTGCTCCGCTATGTGGAGACCTCCTGAAGGAAGTTGATTATACGGCGGATCAATTAGCCAAAGAGGGGCAACGCCAGGTATTGATGGAACATATCAACCAAGCTTTAATTGAACATGATCGGACTAAGTTTGACGTATTAACTAATATTTTAAGACAAGCTACTTAAGGAGGCAGGTATGAAATTAGACTTAACAGATCCATTATTTCTTAAGGCAATCCCTGTACTAAAGGAGCTTGAATCACATGGTTATGAGGCTTATTTTGTAGGAGGTTGCGTAAGAGATAGTCTATTGAACAAGGGCATCTCGGATATTGATATTGCGACTTCTGCCTTTCCAGAAGAGGTTCAATCCATTTTTCCTAAACACTTTGATGTTGGCTTAGAACATGGTACTGTGGTTGTTTTATTTCATGGGGAATCCTACGAAATTACCACATTTAGAACGGAGTCGACCTATTCGGACTACCGGCGACCTGATCAGGTTTCCTTTGTTCGAGATTTAGTAGAAGACACAAAACGCCGTGATTTTACGATAAATGCGATGGCACTAGATGCAAGAGGCGTCTTATTCGATTATCATGATGGATTGAAGGATCTTGAAGATCAAAAAATAAGAGCGGTAGGGCAAGCTCATGATCGTTTTCAAGAAGATGCCCTTAGAATGATGCGTGCAATTCGTTTTGCAAGTCAATTAGGTTTTGAACTAGAATCTCAGACCTATATAGCCATTCAAGCCTTATCGAAAAATTTAGCGTATATTTCGATTGAACGTATTCGAATTGAATTTGAAAAAACAATGCTTGGAAGACATTTTAATTGTTGTTTGCCATTAATCAAGGAGTCACATCTATTAGATCATTTTCCCCTTTATAATGGTCAACGCTATTGTCTAGGTATGGATGCCTTAGCTAATGAAATAAGCGATCTTAAGGATTATTCAATCGTTCAAGCTTGGGCTTTCTTATTACGTGGTATGGAATTATCTGAATCATCCGATCGTCAAAATCTGTTAAAGAAGTGGACATTATCTAATCAAAGAATTAACCAAATCCAAGAGTATTATCAACTAATCGTTAATGTTGAAAACGGAGCGATTCAACCGATTGATCTTTATTCATTTAGTAGCCAATCCATTGAATTATTGGAGGATTATTTGATAGCCAAGGAGCAGAAATCATTAGCCGCATTAATTCGAGACCATTTCGATTCTTTAGCGATCCATGATCGTAAGGAGCTTGCACTTAATGGAAGTGATATTATGCAGATTCTGGACATGCACCATGGCGGACCTCTAATCGGCCAAATTTTGGATTATTTAGAAACTCAAGTCATAAAAAATAATTTAAGAAATGATCGTTTAATTTTAGAAAAAGCAGTTCAAGATTATAGCAAGTCTTATAATGATAGTTAGAGGGGGAGTTTGGTGAAATACGCAGTCGTAGATTTAGAATCAACGGGTCCCCGTCTAGATCAAGGAGATCGTATCATACAAATTGGGGCGGTTATTGTTTCAGACGGACAAGTTATTGAACAAAAGCAAAGCTTAGTTAACCCTCATCAAGAGCTTTCAATTCGTATTCAACAATTGACAGGTATTCGGTCTGAGGAATTAAAAACGGCACCCGATTTCAGTCAAATTGCTCAGGAGTGGTTTGCACGATTGGCAGATTGTGTCTTTGTGGCCCATAATTTGCATCATGATCTTCTTTTCTTGAAAGATCATTTTGCAGAGTCTGGTTTAAATTTTGACCCGCCGGCAATCGATAGTATCCTTTTGGCTAAGATCTGCTTTCCCCAAGCTAGAGCCTATAACTTAATCGATTTGGCTGCGGACTTTCATTTGATTTATAATGAAGCACATCAGGCTTTAGCTGATGCTCAAATTACCTGTCAGTTGCTAGATGTAATGGCTCGAAAATGCCAACAACTATCTGAAAAATGTCTTGAGCAAGTCATAACTATTAGTAAATCTTTGGACCATCAGGAGTCTTATTTTTTTGAATCAGCTTGTAATTTTTGCCTTGATAAGCCGTTAGTTGGAAAACGTGTTTATCAAAAAGATTCACGGGAGACTCTAAGTGAAACAATTCTTCTGTGGGGGCAACTTTTGCAAGAAAAATTGTCTAACCAGGCTCATTTGATTGTAGAAGGTAATCTTCATGCGATTGATAAAAAAGACCAAGCTTTAATCGTAGAGTGGTTTTTGAATCAAGGTGAAAAAGTTGTTTTAGTAAGTTCAAAAATAAATTTTTGGAGAGAGCGGTATCGTTTATCCGAATTGTCTGATCAGCCTTCGACTACGATTCTTTTAAATCCAAATGATTACATACATCCACAACGATTTAAAAAAGTCTTTGCAAGCTTAAAAAAAAGAAAAATGCAGACTTATCAAGCGGTTATTTTAGCCGCGTCTTGTATTTGGTTGGAGGAAACGCAGACTGGCTTACTCTTAGAGTTAAATCATGAAATTGATATTAGACGGTTAATGGTAGAGTATGAAACGTCAAATCAACTGTTTGCTGTTAATCCTTTTTATCAAAGGGCAGCGGAACAAGCCCAAAAAGCTCAGTTAGTTATTATGACGGATCAATCCTTATTTGGACTTAAACAGTCAAAAAAAATACGAAGCTTGTTAGCAAATCATTTGTTAATGATTCAAGATCTTGATCATCTTGCTCAAAGTGCGATGATTCATTTTCAGCGAACGTTTAATTTAAGTCATTTCTTAGTTTTGGGACTTAAGTTAAAAGAGTTACTTTTTATGGACTTGGATGAAGATTCAGATTCGATACGGTTAATTAATCAATTATTGTGGATGAACGATCATTTTCAGAATTATTTGGAGCATTTAGAAAGTCAGCTGCAAACGATTTATCTCCCGATTGAAAAACAGCAGAATCGAATTCTTTACTTAAATCACTATCCTCAAATTAAAAAGGATTTATATCACTTTTTACAAAGTTTGCAATCGAGACTTGATCGATTTATTGAGGCCGTCATGCTTTGGCCAAAAAGTGATCAAATAAATTTTCAGGACAAATTTAAAGAAATCTTAACAATGTGTCATCAAGGTCGCAAGTTGATTGCTAGTTTATTAGATGAGAATTCCTATATTATTTTAAAGAGTCATCAGGTACAAGAGCGTTTTTATCAATTCAATGTTTGTAGTCGTGATTATCAATATATCAACTTTCATGAGGATTTTTTGGAGCCATTTCATCAAGTCTTACTTTTTTCACCTGGGAATGCTTATTTTAAACAATTTATTGGTAGTTATCATCGCTTGAATCTCTGGAATTATGCTTACTATCTGCTTAAACAAAGTGAGCCTGCCTTAGATGTTTATCTTGAAATGGATTATTTACCAACTCGATCAACTAAGACGACAGACTTAACCGATGATTTAAAATCAGTGGTAGATTGGATGAATGATTCTTCCAATTTCGATCGATCAGTAAGTCAAGTGCTTCTTGTTGGGAGTCGTCAGCAAGCAGTTGAAGCCTATCAGTATTTGACTCAGCACTTAGATAATTCGATCGAAATTCCTATTTTTGCTCAACATATTTCGGGAAGCATGAATAAAATAAAACGCTATATTAGAGAGTCAAATACCTTTGTGTTAGTGATTCAGTGGCAAACGCTCAAAGATTTGGATTGGCCGATTTTACACAAGACGGTCCAACTTCATTGGATCAAGCTTCCCTTTAGATCATTGGAAGATCCTTTGATAAAACTGCAAGCAGATTTAGCCTCAATTTCCAAGGAAGAGATTTTTGACCAATTATTAATCGCAGATATGTGTCATAATTTGTTAGCGACTTGCCAAACAGCGAAAGGAATTTTTTCTTTAGATCTAATACTTCTATTTGATGGACGAGTTTTTAGTAAATATTATTCAAAAGAAATTCAGCAAAGACTTGATCGAAGCCTACATTTTATTCTAGAATAGAAAGCATGAGACAGTAGATAGGGGTGGTGAGGTGAAACGACGAACAGTCTCAATCTTAACTTTTATTTTATTAGTGGTAATGATTTCACTATTATCAGTTTTTATGGCTAGTCAGGCTCATTTAAGTCGAGCAGAAGAAGAAACAATCGCCTTGGTTGAAGTTGATCATACGGTCAAGAAGGTTAACCAATTTTATTGGACAACCACCGATCAGTCATGCTTTACGATCGACTTTATCGATGATCAAGCTGAACGTTTTTATGCGATTGTTGAAAGGGAAGGGGGAGATATTCATTATTTCCCTTACCAAGAATTGATCAAGGAAAGTGATGCGAAGTCAATTACTGCTAGTGAAATCAAAGATCCTCAAATCATGCAAGCTCGATTAGGATTATATAAAGAGAAACCTGTATGGGAAATGACTTTACGTAATTCAAATCAGACAATCTCATATTTTATCTTAGATGCAAAAACAGGAGAGTGGGTTCAAACCCTCTCTAATATTTAAGGAGGAGAATAAATGGAATTAATTACCATGGATCAAGCGAGTGCTCATGTGGATGAGACTGTCCAAGTGAATGCTTGGTTGACTAATAAGCGATCATCTGGAAAAATCGCCTTCTTACAATTAAGAGATGGCCGTGTTAATTTTCAAGGAATCGTATTAAAGCAAGAGGTTGGAGAAGAAGTTTTTCATCAAGCAAAATCCTTAGGACAAGAAAGTTCTATACGTTTAACTGGAATTGTTCAACGTGATGATCGGTCTTCTTTAGGCTATGAGTTACTTATTAAGTCGATTGAATTAATTGGAGCGAGTGAAGATTATCCAATTACCCCTAAAGAGCATGGGACTGACTTTTTAATGGATCACCGTCACTTATGGTTACGGTCTAACCGTCAACATGCCATTATGCTTATTCGAAATGAGTTAATTCGTGCTACCTATAAATTCTTCAATGATCGTGGATTTATTAAGATTGATCCCCCTATTTTAACAGGATCGGCTCCTGAAGGAACGACAGAATTATTCCATACTGAATATTTTGACCAAGATGCTTATCTATCCCAGTCTGGTCAGCTTTATATGGAAGCAGCGGCCATGGCATTTGGTAAAGTTTTTTCTTTTGGACCGACATTTAGAGCGGAAAAATCTAAAACTCGTCGTCATTTAATTGAATTTTGGATGATGGAACCTGAAATGGCTAATTGTGACCATGAAGAAAGTCTAAAAATTCAAGAAGAATATGTTGCTTATTTAGTACAGAATGTCTTAGATCACTGCCAAATGGCATTGGAGACTTTGGGACGTGACCAAGACCAATTACGTAAATATACGAAATTACCCTATGCACGCATTGAATATACCGATGCGATTGAACTTTTAAAAGAAAATGGTTTTGATGATATTGAATGGGGACAAGATTTTGGATCACCTCATGAAACCTTTGTCGCTAACCAAAATGATCAGCCGGTCTTTATCGTTAATTGGCCAAAATCGATTAAACCATTTTATATGAAAGAGAATCCCGATAATCCAGAAACCGTGCTCTGTGCGGATATGATTGCGCCTGAAGGTTATGGGGAAATCATTGGCGGTTCTCAACGGATTGATGACTATGATAAGATGGTTGAAAATATTAAAGCCTATCAGCTTGATCCAGAAACCTATGCCTGGTACCTCGATTTAAGAAAATATGGATCGGTTCCACATTCAGGATTTGGTTTGGGGCTTGAAAGAACAGTTGCTTGGATTTGTGGTATTGAACATATTCGAGAAACTGCTCCATTCCCACGTTTATTACACCGCTTGTATCCATAAAAAGAAGGAGGGAATGATCGCATGAGTGAATCAATCTATGATTGGATGAAGTCGGGATATACAATCATTCCCAATATTTTAATACAACGATTTGCTCAGTTAAAATTAACATCTGACGAATTTGTGGTGGTAGTCTATCTGTTAGAGCATATTCATAACCATCAATCTGTCGATACAGTGGCTTCCATCGCGAATCAACTTGGTTGGTCAAGCGAAAAGCTGTATGCTAATCTTAATTCACTTTTAGATAAAAACTATTTAAATATTGAATTAGTATCTAATGATCAAGGAAAAAAAACAGATCATTATACCCTTAGGCCGTTGTTTGATTATTTAAATGATCAGATGCATAAGGAACAGACATCAAGCCAAGCTGTTGGACAACAGAAAACGAGTGTTCTTCAAAATGAAACTAAGATGAGTCAATTGCTCCAACAATTTGAGGAAGGCTTTGGGCGTGGTTTATCGTCTTCTGAATTAGATATGGTTAATCAATGGATTAACCAAGATAAGTATTCGCTGGATCTCATTCAATTAGCTTTAAGAGAGGCCATGATTCGAGAAGCTTATTCTTTTAAATATATTGATCGTATTCTATTAAATTGGCAGCAGAATAATATTAAAACTTATGAAGAAGCTAGAGCTTATATTCAGGCATTCGATCAAAAATCCATTCGATCTGCTTCAGATTATCAAGAACCATCACTAAAAGATCAAAATAACTATCAGATCCCCATTATTGATTGGGGATCATCCTAAAATCCAAACTCATAAAGAGGCTGTGACATAAGTCCACCAAAAAACCGGCTGAATCGTTGATATTACAACGATTCAGCCGGTTTTTATGTTATAATTAAGTTAATCAATAAAAAAACAGAGGACCTCACCCCTCTGTTTCCATTTCAATCCTAGAAAGGACCAAAAAATGCATACTCATTATAACCTAAATCAACTTTATTTGGAAGTCTCTTATCAATACCGCCCTCAAGAAGATCACATCAGCTACTATATTCATCAATTTGTGGACTCTCTAGAGATTCATTATCCCTATCTCTTTGGTCGTCCTCGTAAATATGACTTCTCGATGTTACTCAAGTTATTATTATATGCTTATTCTCGCGGTGTCTTCACCAGTCGCTCGATGGAACAATTGGCTCGCGAAAATCTGCCCGCTATCTGGTTGTGTCAAAATGAAGTACCTTCTTACCGTACAATTTGTCGATTTAGACAGTCCGATGAATTAGCTGACATTCTTAAACAAAGTTATGATGAATTTGTGCGGTATTTAAGACAACAACGACTTATCGATGATCATCTCTTTATTGATGGGACAAAAATCTTAGCGGATGCCAATAAGTACAGCTTTGTCTGGAAAAAGAACACGATCCGCTTTGAAGCAATGAATCGACAAAAGATGACCGAACTCGTCAATGAAATGCGTCAGTATTATCAAATGGGGTTGATTCCAGAAGAGACCCCACTAACGCTTGAAGGGCTTGAAGAAACCATTACCCAGCTTGAAGTTCGCTTAGAAGACTTAGAGGAAACCATCGAAGAGTCTCCTCGGTTGTCACCGAATCCTCACAAAAAGGAGCGGCGAAAAGTCAAGAGTCAATTGAGGCGCATGAAACATTGTCATTCCAAGCATCAACACTATCAAACGCAACGAGCCATCTTAGGTGAACGTCATTCGTATTCAAAAACGGACCCCGATGCGACCTTTATGCGAATGAAAGAAGATCCCATGAAGAATGGTCAGTTGAAACCGGGCTATAATTTACAGATTGCCACCTCTCATCAGTTTGTTTTAGCTTATGAACTTTTTTCAAACCCGACAGATACGCGGACATTAAGACCTTTCTTTGAGAGTCATCAATCACTGTTTCGCTCCTTTTCAGTGGTGAGTATGGATGCAGGATATGGCTCTGAAAGTAACTATACTTATCTTGAAGAAAGCTTTCCCGAAATCACCGCATTAATTCCTTATGGCACGTATCTTAAAGAACAGAGTCGAAAATGGCGAAGTGACGACTCAAAAGTCATGAATTGGGACTATGATGAAAAAGAAGACTGTTACGTCGATCCTCAAGGGGTACGATTTAATTTCGTCGCTTATCGCACCCGAACGGATAAGTATGGTTTTGAAAGAAATTTTAAAGAGTATCAAGCAGAACGGATCGATGAGAATCAACAAGAAATTGAAGCAGCCCTTACTCAGAAAGGATATGTCCGAAAAATTACGGTTAATCCTTCGTATGACTACTTCAAAGCCAAGCAAAGGGGGCTCTTAAAAGATCCGAAATATCGTCCAATTTATAGCCAGCGGAAGATCGATGTTGAACCAACATTTGGTCATCTGAAGGCTTGTTTGGGATTCACTCGATTTCATGTTCGAGGGAAACAGGCCGTGAATAATGAGATGGGATTAGCTCTAATGGCAGCTAACCTAAGAAAATTGCGATTAAGAAAGACAGAAAAAGAAAGAACCCAGAAATTTTACTCCTATTGGATAAAATTTCTGGGTATTTTTGAGACTTGTGTCACAGCCTCTTTTTATTTATTGAAAACTTTAAAAAGGAAAGATAAAGGGTTATATTTTTATTGTTAATCATTGTATATATTTAATGTTAACTATCACAAAAGAAAGACTGATCAAAAAAGAGGCTTCAAGCCATTCTTCATCTGAAGTGCCCCCAAAAAGTTGGACCAAAATCCAACTTTTTGGGGGCACTACAATCTCTTGAAACCTCTTTTAGTGCTTTAATTTTAATAACTTTGGCTGTCATAACTTTGGTTTGGTTCACTCTCATTGGGGTTAGGCGGTCCAGTTAGACTTGTTTCTTGACTGTGGCCGGGAGACTCATCGGTTGTCTGGCTCGTTTCTTCTGAACTAATCGTTAATTCAAAATGTAAGGTTAAGGTGTCAGATGACATATAGCCATTAATAATTCTTAATCCCAGTTGGTAATTTCCGGGTGCAGGGGCATCCACTTTGAATTCTGTATCTTTACCCGTATAGACGACTTGACCGTTTAAGGTCAGTTCAAAGTCTCCTTCGATCGTCAATGGATCCCATTTAGCCTCAATTTGCTTTGTTTCTTCATTGTATTCCGCATCGAATCCAGTCGGTGGATCCAGACGGTTATACTTTTCTGATACTTGTTTAGGAGTTGTTCCTTTAATAAATAATTCAGAGGCAATTAGTTCCGCTGGGGTATAGGCCGAAGGGAGCATTAATGGATCACTGTACTTCTCAATATCCGAACGCTCTACAGATTCGGGTTGCTGCCAATCGGTATTTGGAACACGTTGACTTAAGAAGGTCATCATCTCACGATATATTTTTTGAGGAATTTCAGAATCTTGGTAAGACAGTTGATGTCCGGTTTCCATTGGATTATCGTAGCCTACCCAACTAGCAATGGCGAATTGAGGACTCATCCCAACATACCAAGCATCGGGTGTGGCATAGGCGTCTTGACTAAGACCTAATTGAGCTCTTTGGTCAGCTGTATAGTTCGTGGTTCCTGTTTTTCCAGCGTGGTATAGTTGTTCAATTTGAGCACTTGTTGCGAAGGATTTGGGAACTCCTTTCAACATATCCACTAACATATAAGCCGTAGAATCTTTCATGGCCTGACGTCCTTGTGCTTCAAATGAATGTTCATTACCTGCCTGGGTAATCACTTTAGAAACGGTATAAGGCGTGTGATATTGCCCATAATTAGCAATTGTGGCATAGGCTGCAGATAATTGAATCGGGGTAATTTCACCACCAATGGCGTTAGATTCGACTAATTCCTTTTGATTATTATTGGTAATATTAATATCCATTTTTTGAAGGAAGGAGTATGCTTGATCCAATCCAACAGCTTGGAGTGTTTTTAAAGCAGGAATATTTCGAGATCCTACTAAGGCTTCACGCATTGTTTGATTGCCCTTATAGGCTCGATCATAATTAAAAATTTCATCACCGGAAGAATAGTGATAGGCTTCATCAACAATTAATTGGCCGGTTGAATAATTAAGGTACTCAATGGCAGGACCGTAACTTGAAAGAGGCTTGATGGTTGATCCGACAGAGCGATTTAAGGAAGCAGCACGATTTAATCCCATGGCTACTTTTTGATTACGGCCTCCTAGAATGGCATATAATTGACCGTTATCAACATTAATAATAGAAACTGCCGTCTGCATATCCTGATTTGGGAAGAGTTCTCCATGTTGATTATGGACGGTTTCGTAAAGATGCTTTTGAACCTGAGAATCTAAATTGGTATATACTTTCAACCCATCTGTAAAAATGTTGAGATGAAGTTTATCTTCGACTTCTTGAGCCACAACATCGATATAGGCATCCAACATTAAATCTTCTTGACTTAAGCCTGCTTGGCTTAAAGGTTTAAGCATAGATTCAATCGATTGATCAACCGCTTGACTATACTGACTTTGATCAATTATTTTCTGGTCCAACATTACTCTAAGTACTAAATCACGTCTTTTTTTAGCTTGATCTGGATGCTTGTAAGGATCATATTGACTGGGTGCTTGAGGGATACCGGCTAATAGGGCGGCTTCAGATAAGGAGATTTGGTCAATATCTTTTCCAAAAAAAGCTTTTGCGGCTGTTTTTGCACCATAAACATTGTTGGAATAAAAAAGCTTATTTAAATAAAGTGACAAAATCTCATCTTTAGATAATTTTTGCTCTAGACCGATTGATAACCAAGCCTCTTGGGCCTTCCTTTTAAGGGTCTGATCTTCAAAATCCGTTGAAAAGACGGAAAGTTTGACCAATTGTTGGGTAATCGTAGATCCTCCTTGAGCAATATCACCTGCCCTTAGGTTGGCTAAGGCTGCTCCCAGGATTCGAATAGGGTCGATCCCTTTATGACGATAAAAGCGGGTATCTTCAATCGCTAAGACTGCTTCTTTAAGATTTGCAGGAATGTCACTATCATTGAGTAGTTCACGATTTTGACCGCCTAACTTACGAATCAGTTGGCCTTCACGATCATAGAGTTCAGAGGATACTTGACCTTGAAGGTCTTGCATTGTTAATTCAGGAGCCGAGCTAATATAATGGGCAAAAAGGCCAGCCCCAGTTAGAACAAGCAAGAAGAATAATAAAAGACAGCTAATAAGAATCCGTTTAAACCAGATCTTCCCTTGATGTGGTTTTTTTCTTTTTTGTTTATATTTTTTTCGTTCAATACGACTTCCTGTGGCCATATTATTCACTCACTTTCTATTTAGGACTGCTTGGTTGATCTGCTAAATATTGATCGACAGCTAGGAGATAATCGATTTGCGGGAATACGCCTTGCTTGCAAAGGTAGGCGTTTTCCTTAATATAATCATAAGAGATGGATGCTTTAGGGCTATGGTCAAGCCAATTTGCCAAATCTTGGTAAGGAAGTAAAAAGACTTCTTGTTGATTGGTAAAGCAAATCATTAGGAAAACTAAGCCACCTTGTTCAAAACAAGCTTTCATATGGTTGATTTGATGATCTTTTAAGTTTGATAATGGAAATGAACGCTTATTCTTCGTTTCTTTCGCTTCAAAATCAATATAAAAGCCTTGATAAATTCCGTTATAATCAGTTGTCGAAGCTTGACGATAATATGCTTCACTGATTCGAGCAGCAGATCGTTTGGGGTAATCCACTTTGACGACTTGTATAGGTGTTGGTTTTTTATGAATAACAGCGATATTTCTTTGCAAGTAGAAACGATTGGATTCGTTAATTCGTTCTTCCAATGACATCCCACGGCTGCCATAGTTAATTGTACGATTAACTGGATTGGTTTGAATACTCGAACGAGGAACTTGCCCCTTGGGATAGCGCACCATATTTTTTCCCCCTTAGAATTATTATAACGAATTCTAATTGATAAACCTAGTTCTTATTGTTTGATCATAGTCTAACAAATAATCATGAATTTTTTGTATAAAAATTCTGAATATATCCGCTAAAATGGGGAAATGAGTTTACAAATCACTTGATCTTCGTTAGAATAATAGAGTATGTTAATTTTATACTAGTCGTGGAGGATAATAATTTATGACAAAATTTGAAAAAACGAATACTAATGAAGGTGTTTTAACTTTTACAATTCCAGCAGAAAAAGTACAAGCAGAATTAGATCGTGCCTTTAAGAAGGCGCGAAAGAATATTTCTGTACCAGGTTTTCGTAAAGGGAAAGTTCCTCGCCAAATCTTTAATAATGTATATGGTGAAGAAAGCTTATATCAAGAAGTTCTTAACCAATTGATTCCTGGTGCATACCAAGAAGCTGTTGAAGCGGAAGGTTTACAAGTGGTTGCTCAACCTGAAATGGATATTGAATCCCTTGAAAAACATAAAGACTGGGTTATGACCGCAAAAGTAACATTAAAACCAGAAGTTAAATTAGGGGACTATAAAGGACTTGAAGTTGAAAAACAGGATCGTGATGTAACTGATGAAGAAGTGCAAGCTCGTCTTGAATTAAAACAAAAACAATTAGCAGAATTAGTGGTTAAAGAAGGAGCAGCTAAATTAGGCGACACCGTTATTATCGACTTCGAAGGATTCTTAGGAGATGAAGCCTTTGAAGGTGGTAAGGGTGAAAACCACTCCTTAGAATTAGGTTCAAATAGTTTCATTCCTGGTTTTGAAGACCAGTTAGTTGATGCTAAAGCAGGTGATGATGTTGAAGTAAAAGTTACTTTCCCAGAAGATTACCATGCTGAAAACTTAAAAGGAAAAGAAGCTACCTTTAAAGTAAAAGTTCATGAAGTGAAATCAAAAGAAATTCCTGAACTAGATGATGAGTTTGCGAAAGATGCTGATGACGAAGTAGAAACTTTAGATGAGTATAAGAACAAACTACGCGTTCAAATTAAAGAAGAAAAAGAAGCTCAAGCCGCTGAATTTGTAGAAGATCAAGCGGTTCGTAAAGCAGTAGAAAATGCGGAAATCGTTGAATTACCACAAGTAATGGTGGATGAGGAAGTTCAACGTCAAATGGACCACTTCTTAAATAATTTGAAACGTCAGGGAATTAACGAAGACCTATATTATCAAATTTCAGGTACAGACCGTGATGGATTACGTAAGAATTTTGAAGAAGAAGCAGATTTAAGAACAAAAACAAACTTAGTGCTTGAAAAGATCGTTGAAGAAGAAGCAATTGAAGTTTCAGAAACTGAAATTGAAGAGGAAGTAAATAAACTTGCTGAACAGTATAATATGGATGCTAAGCAAGTACGTCAATATGTGACAGAGGACATGTTAACCGGAGACATCAAATTAAAGAAAGCCTTAAGCTTAATTGTTGACTCTGCTAAAGAAAAATAATATTCTAATAGTATGAAATGAATTACATTGAGGGATTGCAAAGTCAAGGAATCATGACACTTTGCGTCCCTTTTTACTATCAAGAATAAGTTTACTCAAAGAAAGGGGTAACTATGGCAAAATCAACTGGGTTTCAGGATTACTATTGTTCTTTTTGTGGAAAATCCCAAGAAGAGGTCGATAAGATAATTGCAGGACCGGATGTGTATATTTGTAATGAATGTGTCGATCTTTGTAAAAACATTATTAATGAAGAAAGACAACTGGAGGGGGCTCTAGTAGATGTTCAAATGCTCAAACCCCAGGAAATCTTAGATAAATTGAATGAATACGTGATAGGTCAAGATGAAGCCAAGAAATCCTTAGCTGTGGCCGTGTATAATCATTACAAGCGGGTTTTACATCAAGATGAAGAGTGTGATATCGAACTTCAAAAATCCAATATCTGTATTGTTGGGCCAACTGGTTCCGGAAAAACCTACTTAGCCCAAAGTTTAGCTCGAATTATCAATGTTCCATTTGCCATTGCCGATGCGACTACTTTGACCGAAGCTGGTTATGTGGGGGAAGATGTTGAAAATATCTTACTAAAATTAGTCCAAGCAGCTGATTATAATATTGAACGAGCTGAAAAAGGAATTATTTATATTGATGAGATCGATAAAATTGCTAGAAAATCTGAAAATGTATCGATTACGCGGGATGTTTCAGGAGAAGGGGTACAACAAGCCTTATTAAAGATCCTAGAGGGAACGGAAGCTAATATTCCACCTAAAGGTGGCCGTAAACATCCAAATCAAGAATTTATAAAAATGGATACGAGTCAGATCCTCTTCATTGTTGGAGGAGCTTTCGCCGGTTTAGAAACAATTATTAAAGAGCGTTTGGGTGCAAAAGTTATTGGTTTTGGTACCGACAGTCACAGTCTACGGACTGATAAGAATTTGATGCAACTAGCCGAACCTGAAGATCTCCTTAAATTTGGATTAATCCCTGAATTTATTGGACGACTTCCAATTCTAACGGTATTAAATGCTTTGACAGAATCCGATTTAATTCAGATTTTGACACAACCCAAGAATGCCTTGGTTAAACAATATCAACGGCTAATGGCTATGGAGGATGTTGAACTAGAATTTGAAGAAAATGCATTAGCAGCCATTGCTAAATTAGCCATTGAACGTGAAACTGGGGCACGAGGCTTGCGTTCTATCCTTGAATCAACCATGTTGGATATCATGTTCGAAGTACCTAATCGAAGTGATATTAAGCGAGTTGTTATTACCGAGTCCTTGGTACAAGGACAAGGGCAGGCTAAATTCTATGATGCAAATCAAGAAGAAATAAACTAGGTGACCTATGCAAATTAAAGAAGCAAATTTTGTTATTTCAGCGGTTAAGCCAGATCAATATCCTCAAGATGATCTCCTAGAAGTCGCTTTAGCAGGTAGGTCTAATGTTGGAAAGTCAAGTTTTATTAATCGGATGGTTCAAAGAAAAGCATTGGCTCGAACGTCTAGTCAACCGGGGAAAACCCAGACTCTAAACTTTTATGAGATTAATAAAAGCTTCCGATTTGTTGATGTTCCTGGTTATGGTTATGCGCGTGTTTCTAAACAAAGCAGACATGCTTTTAGCAAACTTAATGCAAGCTATCTTTCACAACGTCCCAATATCGCTTTACTATTTTTGTTGATGGATATTCGGCACGAACCAACTCGTTTAGATAAAGAAATGTTTGCTTTTGCTGAATCTTTGGATATTCCTTTTGCGGTTATTTTGACAAAGTTAGATAAAATTAAACGCAGTCAAGTCAATAAACACTTGTCCATGTATAAAAAAGCTTTAGATCTACCTACAACGGATGCACTTTTTCCTTTTTCTGCTAAAGATGGGGCAGGGGCAGAAGCGATCTGGCAAGTGATCAATCGTTTTATTCAAGAAGAAGTATAATCCTCTTCGAAAGGAGGCGCTTTTTGGTTAAAATTCCAAATGAGGTCATTGATCGAGTAAGGCAAACAGTTCGAATAGAAGAAGTCGTTGGTCATTATGTTGAACTTAAAAAAAGAGGCCAAAATTATGTGGCTTCTTGTCCTTTTCATGAAGACCGTAATCCGTCTTTTTCGATTCATACACAGAAACAAATATATAAGTGCTTTTCATGTGGACGTGGAGGGAATGTTTTTGGTTTCTTACAAGAAATCGAGTCTATTTCATTTGTTCAAGCGGTAAAGCGTGCGGCTGAACTTGCCCATCTCGAACTGGATAAGCAGTATTTTCAGGAAGATCCTGGACTTCAAATCGATCCACAAAAACAGAGTTTATATCGTATTCACGAAAAAGTTCAAGAATTCTATGCTTATTATTTAGTTCATACTCAAAATGGCCAAGCAGCCTTAGATTATCTTCATGATCGAAAATTAAAAGATGACACAATCCGAACTTTTGGACTTGGCTTAGCTCCCGAAAATTCTGAACTAGTCTTGGCATATTTAGAGCAAGAGGCTTTTTCTAAAAAAAGTCTTTTGGATTCGGGAATATTCTATCTTGATCAACAAAATCGTTTGCAGGATCGATTTAGTGGGAGGATTATTTTTCCATTAAGAAATCGTTCAGGAAAACCCATTGCCTTTTCTGGACGTCGTTATCGACCAGCTGATGATCGAGGCGGAAAGTATATTAATTCACCGGAGACGGACTTATTTCAAAAATCCAAGTTAATCTACAATTTGGATTTGGCTCAATCTGAAATTCGAAAACAAAATCAAATCTTGATCTGCGAGGGTTATCTTGATGTTATTAGTTTGTATCAAGCTGGATTCCAACAGGTGGTTGCAAGTATGGGAACTTCTTTAACCAGAGACCACCTTGCTTATCTGACGAAGTTAGCGAATGAATTAATCTTTGTTTTTGATGGGGATCAAGCAGGTCAAAATGCCACGATTAAGGCCTTTCAATTGACCACTGATTTTAAGGAGACTCGTTTTAAGGCAATAAAGATTCCCCAAGAAAAAGATCCCGATGAATTTATTAAGTTGAAGGGAGCTCCTGCTTTTGGGCAGTTAATTCACCAGGCTTTTTCCTATTATGAATTCTATAAGGAGTATCGAAAAGGCGACTTTAATCTTAAGGATGCTCAAGGACTCTCACAATATATTGAAAGTCTCTTGAAAATATTATCGACCGTTCAGTCACCGATTGAGCGTCAATTATATGTCGGTCAGTTAGCCCAAGAATATGATCTAGATAGTGACTTGTTGGAAGAGCAATTGGCTCGCATTCACCCCGCTCAATCATCCGCTTCTTCTTTCAAACAATCTAGCAAAACTAGAAGAGATACTCAAGCTACAATTGCTTCTAGTTCAAGTGAGGTTGCTTCTAGCTTACCTATCAAATCACAAGCTGCCTTTCAAGCTGAAAAAGTGTGGCTAGGACAATTGATATTTTATGAAGACTCCTGGAATTTTGTGAATCAACAAAAGCAGATGCCTTTAATGTATCATTCCTTTGCACAAAAGGCCTTTAATTATTTATGCGATTATTATTATGAAGGACATCCATTTCCTTTAACAGGAATTGTTGATCAGATGGAAGATCCGCAAGTTAATCAACTTTTAACGAGTATTCTATGGGATCATACCCCTTTGGATTATCAAGTTCAGACTATGCCCGATTGTCTTGCTATAATTTATCAAGCTTTTAAACAACAAGAGATTGAAGAATTAAAAGTAAAATTATCAAAATATACTAAAGAACAAGATCAAGAACTTGCTAAAGAAACGATTTTAAAGATTATGACCATCGAGCGACAATTAAAAAAGAAAAACTAGGAGGTTAATTATGTCCCAAGAAAATGAAAACAAAGAAAAAAAGAATCCAGATCTTGAACAAAATGAAATCAGACTCCCTCTTAAGCAGGCAACAGAAGAACTGATTCGTTTAAAAAAGCTTAGTGGACAAATTCTGTATGATGAGTTGACGAAGGAGCTTGCAATACCATATAGTCTTGATGCGGACCAAATTGATCAGCTCATTCAGACCATTGAAGATCAAGGCATTGCAGTGGTTGGTGAAGATGGTGGACCGACCAAACAACAAATGGTTAAGGCAGAAGCAAATGAAAGTAATGAAAAACTGTCCGCGTCACAAAAAATTCAGGCTTCTAAAATAAAAGTCGCTGATCCAGTTCGTATGTATCTAAAAGAAATTGGTCGAGTGGATTTACTAACAGCTGATGAAGAGGTAGAAATTGCTAAGCGCATTGAAGCAGGTGATGAAATTGCTAAACAAGAACTAGCGGAAGCCAACTTACGTCTAGTGGTATCCATTGCTAAGCGCTATGTGGGACGTGGAATGTCCTTTCTGGATTTAATTCAAGAAGGAAATATGGGTCTGATGAAGGCTGTTGAAAAATTTGATTATACCAAAGGGTTTAAGTTTTCTACTTATGCAACTTGGTGGATTCGCCAAGCGATTACACGGGCGATTGCTGATCAAGCTCGGACGATCCGAATCCCAGTACATATGGTTGAAACCATTAATAAGCTTGTCCGAATTCAACGACAACTTCTACAAGACTTGGGTCGCGAACCAACACCCGAAGAAATCGGTGCAGAAATGGATCTGCCAACGGAAAAAGTACGGGATATTTTAAAAATTGCTCAGGAACCTGTTTCCTTAGAAACACCTATTGGAGAAGAAGATGACTCTCATTTAGGTGATTTTATTGAAGATGACGGTGCCTTAAGTCCTGAAGAATTTACAGCGTCATCTTTATTGCGTGAACAACTAGAAGATGTTTTAGATACTCTTACTGATCGTGAAGAAAATGTCTTAAGACTTCGATTTGGATTAGATGATGGGAATATTCGTACCCTAGAACAGGTTGGTAAAGTATTTGGGGTTACTCGTGAACGTATACGTCAAATTGAAGCTAAAGCTTTACGCAAGTTGCGTCATCCTTCTCGTTCGAAACAGTTAAAGGATTTTCTAGAATAAATGAACGTAAAGGCCGTGACAAAGTGTCGTGGCCTCTTTTTTTAAACAAAGACTCTATTGTCTAGCTACAAGTGATTCGTTAAAGGGGTTAATATGAAAAAAATAAATCTATCTAAACGCTTGAAGAGCGTGGCTCATTGGATTGAGACTCAAGTCCCGTCACCCATTCATCTACTAGATATTGGAAGTGACCATGCTTATTTACCGATCGCTTTGATCCAAGCAGGCATTATTCAATCAGCTATAGCGGGTGAGGTGGTGGAAGGTCCTTACCAGTCAGCTTTGAGCCAGTCTATCGAATGCCAAGTAACGGATCGGTTACACGTCCGTTTAGGCGATGGCTATCAAGTTTTAAAGGAAGATGATCATGTGAATGTCACATCGATTTGTGGAATGGGAGGTCAATTGATTCGTAAAATTTTAGAAGAGGGCTTATTAGAGCATAAATTAACTCCCCGTCTCGTGCTTCAAGCCAACAATCACGAAGAACTCTTACGGTCTTTTCTTTGGGAGCATGGTTATCGAATTGAACTTGAACAATGGCTTCAAGATAAGGGAAAAACTTATAATTTAATGTTTGCTAGTCAAGTTGGCAAAGTTATTAATTATTCAACACGTGATTTAAAAATGGGTAAAAAAGACCGGATAATTTTTGATGCTAGCTATTTAGAGTATTGTCAGCATCAAATCTCAAGTTTAAATCGAATTATTGAAGAAATGTCACAAGCACAATCTAAAGATGCTAACTTTGATCAAACTATTGATAGCATGCAGAACAAATTAAATTGGTTTAAGGAGGAAGTTGAAAGATGCCCATTTTGTTAAAGGATGTCATTCATATTTTGGAAGCGTGGTACCCAGCTTGTTTGGCTGAATCATGGGATAAAGTAGGGCTTCATTTTGGTCACCGATTAGCCCCAGTCCGAAAAATAATGTTGGCCCTGGATCTACGCTTAGAAGTTATCGAAGAAGCGATCGAAGCAGGGGTGGATACACTGATTGTTCATCATCCACCTATTTTCTCACCGATTCAACGGTTTGATTATCAAGATAATCAAACAAAAGTCTATCAAGCAGCTGTAAAGGCGGATTTAAATGTTTTTGCCATGCATACCAATTTTGATCGGGCTAAAGAAGGTATGAATGACATCTTGGCTAGACGGCTGGAACTAGAAAACGTAAGCGATTTATACCCGGTTGAAACCCCCTTGACAAGTTTAGGCCGAGTGGGCTATTTGAAACAAGCCTTAAACCGTACAGACTTGCTTGATCATATTCGGAGAACTTTTGATTTGGAGCAATTAAAGCTTATTGAAAAAACACCTCAAGATATATACCAAAAAGTAGCCATTTTAGGAGGTTCTGGTGCTGATTTCTTTAATGAAGTGGCTGCTTGCGGTGCTGATGTCTTTATTACTGGAGATGTCACTTATCATAAGGGTCAGGATCTTTATGAAACAGACTATCTAACAGTGGATGTAGGTCATTACGTGGAACATTATTTTATGGAACCTGTAAAAGAGAGATTAGAAGAAGAATTTTTAAAAAATCAGTGGTCAATTGAAGTGATTTCTAGTAAAGTTAAGACAGATCCATTTGACTATTGTTAATAAAGGAGAGATACCATGGACTTTTTTGAAGAGGTAAAGGAACGTTTTATTCGTTATGCTAAGATTAATACTCGCTCAGATGAAACAAGTGAGACAATTCCTTCGACAGAACGTCAGTTTGATTTACTAAATCTTTTAGTGGAAGAATTACAAGCGATGGGAATGGAAGAGGTTGAGCTCAATCCATCCAATGCCTTTGTAACTGCGACTCTACCCGCAAACTGTCAAGCAACCGTTCCAAGCATTGGATTCATTTCCCATGTTGATACCGCTGATTTTAATTCAGAGAAAGTTAATCCACAAATTCATTCCGATTACCAAGGACAAGTTATTCCCTTAAATGATCACGTTGATTTATCGCCCGAAGAATTTCCTAGTTTATTAAATTATAAAGGTCAGACTTTAATTACCACAGATGGGACAACCTTACTCGGTGCAGATGATAAGTCTGGGATTGCTGAGATAATGACAGCCATGGATTACTTAATTAAACATCCTGAAATTAAGCACGGAAAAGTTCGCGTTGCTTTTGGTCCGGATGAAGAGATTGGTCGGGGTGCTGATCATTTTGATGCAGAAGGATTTGGAGTAGATTTTGCTTATACAATGGATGGAGGTCCGGTAGGTGAATTACAATATGAATCCTTCAATGCTGCTCAAGCTGTCTTAAAGATTCAAGGAAAAAATATTCACCCTGGCACTGCCAAAGGAAAAATGATTAATGCTGTGATGATTGCCAGTGAATTTATTCAAGCCTTACCAAGTAAAGAGGCTCCTGAATATACAGAGGGACGTGAAGGCTTCTATCATGTCTTACAAGTTCAAGGAACCGTTGATGAAGCAATGGTTCAATTAATTATTCGTGATTTTGATCGTGAGCAATTCCAAGCACGCAAAGACCAAGTTACTGCCATCGTTGATCAAATTAATCAAGCCTATGATCATCTAGTCGTTGACTTAAGCATGAAGGATGAATACTATAACATGGCTGAAGTTATTAAGAAAGATATGACACCAGTGGACTTAGCTCAAAAAGCGATGGAATCACTCGATATCCCGGTAGATATTAAAGCAATTCGAGGCGGTACCGATGGTTCCAAGATTTCCTTTATGGGAATTCCTACACCGAATATTTTTGCAGGTGGCGAAAATATGCACGGACGTTATGAATATGTGGCAGTCGAATCAATGATCAAAGCTGCGCAAGTCATTATTAAGATCGTTGAATTAAATGCGCAAGCTTAACAAACATTTTGAGGCTATGACGATTGTCATGGCCTTTTTTCTAAAAATTGCAAAGGAGGGTCGTAATGGGATTACATGTAATAAGTGGCGATGATCGTTATGATAAGCGACCTCATATTTTAGATCAGTTATTCGATCAATTAAAACAAGACCCTGATTGTCAAATATATTATATTGTTCCTGAGCACTCAAAATTTGAGATGGAAGCTGCTATTCTAGACTATCAATGTCAGAAATTTAATAAAAATAGCGCCAGCTTAATGGCACTTCAAGTGGCTTCTTTTTCTCGTTTAGCTTGGTTTTTAATGCGTGATCAAAAATCGAAGCAATCCGTGAGTGATTTAGGATTAGCCATGATTATTCAAACGATTCTGCGCCAATCAAAGGATCAAATTCGGCTTTTTAGACGTCAAATCAAGCACCCAGCATTTGCGGAACAATTGCTAGTCTTATTTAAAGAACTTCTGGAAGGCAATGTGACAGCCAGTGATCTATCCGAAGATCAATTAGAGAGCTTAACAGAAGATACCGATCCTAGGACAGCAGACCTCGAAAATCTCAAGTTAGCTGAACTCCGTTATATTTATCAAGCATTTCTTGATGAATTAATGCGATTAGATTTTCAGAATTTTCAGTTATTAAACGATTTAAATGACTATTTAGAAAAATCGGATCTGTCGAATACGGTGATTGTGATTGATCAGTATGACTTTTTTTCCAGTCAGGAAATGCAAGTGGTTTTAAATTTAGCCAAATGTTGTAAAACGGTCTGGCTAGCGCTAGCAGTTGATGAGGAGATCTTAAAAAGCAAGCAACCGTCCCGACTTTATTCTTTAGCTTGCCATACATATAATCGATTAAAGACCTTGTCATATTCCTTGGGGATTGATTTTACTACGGAATCACCAGAAGAAATTTCTTATTTAGCGAATTCGGACCAATGTGCCCTATTGAATAGCTTTAAGCAGCTGATATTAGACCATCATTCTTATTCGTCATCGATGAATAAATTACCAGATCTAAGGAAGGTCAAAGCATCATCCTTTTGTCATTTTTCTCAAGCAGCTTCCCTAGAAGAAGAATTACGGTATGTGGCAAATCAAATCCATGATTTGGTAGTCCATCAAGGCTTGCGCTATCGAGATATTCAAGTTTTTGCCCGCCATATGGACCGTTATCAAGCGATCGTTGATCCAATTTTTCAAGCCAATAAAATTCCCTATTTCTTTGACCATGCATTATCGATGAAAAATCATCGACTCTATGAATTGATTATAACGCTGGCTGCCCTTGATCGGTATCAGTGGCAAATAGAAGATATTCAACAATTTATTAAATCTCCCCTGATTCGTTTAATGGACTTAAAGCCTTATTTTTCCGACTTTACAGAGGAGGAATTGGAAAGGGAATACCGACATCTATTAGCACAAGTAGATAATTACCTATATATCCATCAACTAAGTGGTTATCAGGTCTATCAACTTGATTATCCTTGGCATTTCGCAAATATCGAACAAGCCTACATTGATCATCAAGGTAAGTCACGACCTTTCGCTCAAGCAAGTTTAATTGAAGCTTTTCGTGAAAGTTTAGTTACTCGGGTATTTAATAGTATGAAAGACTTGAGTCAGCAAACTTCTGGTGAAGCTTTGGCAACTGGATTTTATCACTTATTGCAGCAATTATCAGTCACTGATCAATTAAGAGAAAGTAGTGTAGAGGCGGTTAAGCGAGGAGACCAAGGTGTATTTCGGCAAAATGAACAAGTGTGGCAATTACTAATGGATGCGATCCAAGAATTTCATATGATTTATGGACAAAATGCGATGACACTTGAGGAATTCTTTTTGAACTTACAAGCAGCATTAGAAGGAGCTAGCTTTCATATTATTCCACCGACGCTGGATCAAGTTCGATTCAGCAATTTCATTTCCCCTCAAGTTCAAACGCCAAAAATTGCTTTTCTGGTGGGAATGGACCAAGATGCCTTACCTTTAATTCCACAAGATAGCTCGCTTTTGACAAGGGAAGAGCGAGCCAAGATTGCAGATCGATTACTGCCGTATCAGCAATTGATACAGCCTATTAATTTTTACCAAGGATTTGAACTATTGCAAGCCTACCGGCTATTTTTAAAAGCCGATCAGCGCCTCTATTTTTCCATGGCTCAGACTGTTCAGAATAAGGTGCTCGATTGGTCCCCTTACTTGAAAACAATCATTCAACGCGGTGGCTTTGACGTGAAGATCATTTCAGGAATGAATTGGCAAACACAGGAAAAAAGCCTCAATTTGGATACAGTCGGCCAGTATCCGATGACACTAGCCCCCATTCTTCGTTCACTTAGGGTGAGTTATGAAACAGATAGCCCAATTGAATCGCTCAGCCAGTCGATTGTCTACTTATTACAGTCGCATCCTTTTGAAAAAGAGCGGTTAGAGTCCTTCATACAGGGGCTGTTCAGATTTTATCATTTACCAGATCGGATTGATTCAGATTTAGCACTCGCTCTTTATGGCAAGGACATGAGTTTGTCGGTCTCTCAAGTCGAACAATATTATCAAGATCCTTTTTCCCATTTTTTGCTTTATGGATTGCGACTTAAGGAGCGACGAATTGCTCAAATTGATCCTATGTCGGCGGGGGATTTTCTACATTTTAGCCTGGATCAATTGGCTAAATCACTCCAAGACCAGGCAATCAGCTTAGCGGATTTAAATCCCAAGGACTTAGATCAACGTCTTCATGATATTATAGCCACTAGTCTTAGTCAGCAAGACTTTCGATCCTTTAATCAAGATACAGTCAGTCAAGCTGTCTTTAAACAATTGCAAGAGCAATTATTTGCTTTTGTCCACCTCATTCATCAACAAAATGAACGATTACCGGCTCGTATCTTAATTAGTGAAGGACAATTCGGGCGTTCCAAAAAAGATTTACTACCAAGCTTTAGCTATTCTTTGGAATCCGGTGGGGAATTGTTTATTCGTGGAAAGATCGACCGAATTGATTTAATTGACCAAATTAATCAAGCTTATTTACAAGTGATTGACTATAAATCATCCAACAAGCAGTTTAATCTTGTAGATAGCTTCTATGGATTAGACCTGCAGATATTAACTTATTTAGCCGTTGCCTTAAAAAAATACCCTCGGGCAAGGTCTTTGGGAGCCTTTTATCAACCAATCTTACAGGGTTATCGTCGTGCTGATAAATCGATTGCTCAATTGGATTCAGAGGGTCTGAAAACAGCTTTCTTAAAAGAACGACGACTTAATGGTTTTGTGACGCTGCCCTCCGATGTCTTACTCGATTTGGAAAAGGGTGCAAGTCTTAGCAAGCAGTCCCTAATCTATCCCGTTCGCTATAAAAAGGATGGAACCTATTACAGCGGGAGCCCATACTTTGATTCATCGCAAGTAAAAACGCTCTTAGCTTATACACATTGGATGTTTAAAAAAGCAGCCGACCAAATTCAAGCGGGTCATATCGAATTTGCCCCCTTTATTGATGCTCCATATACACCATCTTTAAGACGGCCTTATCGGTTGATTACTGGTTTTGATGCGAGTCAATCTTATTCAGCTTATCGTCAAAAAGGAATTGATAAGAAAGCTGTTTTAAAAGCTATGGAAGACCAACTTACTCATTTAAAATTACAAAGAAAGGAGAAGTCCGATGGGATTACCGATTAAGCCAGCTAACAGTCACTTTAATGATCAACAATGGCAAGCTATTTATCAAAAAGGGGACAATTTGCTTGTGGCCGCTTCTGCTGGATCTGGGAAAACATCCGTTCTAATTGAACGGATTCTCCAACATTTAAATTCAACCTATGCAGAAATCGACCAACTATTAGTGGTAACCTTTACTGAAGCAGCGGCTTTAGAAATGAAAGAACGAATGGACAAAAAATTACAACAAGCGATTCAAACTAGTAGTGGTTCACATTTAACCTATTTACTAGGGCAACGTGATAAACTCAGCCAAGCACACATAAGGACCCTACATGCCTTTTGTCTTCAAGTTATTCAACGTTTCTTCTACTTATCGGATATTAATCCTGATTTTCGTTTAATAACAAGTTCAGCGGAGTTGGAATTGATTTATCTTAGAGCCTGGCAAAGAGTGGTTGAACAGATCCACCAAGAAGACTCAGATCAACTTTTAAAGCCAGTGGACTTTCAACGACTCTTGGATTGTTATAGTTCAAGTCGTGATAGTCAGGGATTATTGGACCTAGTTAAGGCGATTTATCAATTTGCTCTAGCTCATCCACAGCCTATGGTCTGGTTAAAGGAAGCTTGTCATGGATTTAACTCACTCGAAGAATTTTTCGATTCCGAACTCTATGCTAATGGCCTAGAAGTTACGCTTAAAGCGGGGTGCCAGCTCGCTCTACACTCCTATGAACATATTGAATCAATCTTAATGTCTTGTAGTCAAACATGTATTGATAAATATCAGTCTCTTTTACAAAATGAGGCTCAAGCCGTTCGGACAATTTATCAAGCACTCTTGGAGAAATCGCCTCAAAAAATATTCCAATCTCTGGATCAACTTAGTTTTGACCGTTGGCCATCCAGTCGTGGTAAACAATTAGAGGAAGATCTGGAATGGATTCAGGAAATGAAGGAACTTCGTGACCAAGCCAAGAATCAGTTGAATAATTTGCAGAAGCTATTTCCTTATGATTTGGCACAAAGTAAAAGTATTGAAATAAAGATTCAAGTTGATTTACAACGTTTAGGTCAGCTTTGTCAAGCCTTTTATGAACAAATTCAGTGGATTAAAAAGCAAGAAGCCCTGATGGACTATAATGATCTTGAACATGTTACCCTGGATTTATTAGCTCCTTATGATCCCAACACTCAAAGCCGTCAGGCTTCTCCAGCTGCTCACTATTATCAAGCACAGTTTAAAGAGGTCATGGTCGATGAGTATCAAGATATTAACGAGATTCAATCTGAAATACTTGCTTGGTTATCCCATCAATATGTTCCAAACCAAAAGGGAAATCTTTTTATGGTAGGAGATGTTAAACAGTCGATTTATGGTTTCCGGATGGCGGAACCCTCCTTATTCTTGGCAAAATACCAGGCTTATCAAGATAATCAAGGGGGACAGTTGATTCAATTAGATCGAAATTATCGATCCCGCTTTGAGGTGCTGAATTTTACAAATTATTTATTTGAACGATTAATGGATCACAAGTTTGGTCAGATGGATTATGGGTTAGCTGAAAGCCTAAAATTAGGAAGGAATGACTTTGACTACTCTGGGCCTGATAGCCCCTATCAAATTGAGATTTTGCTCTATAACAAAGAGGGTTTAGAGGAAGCTGAAGAGGCAGAAGATTTGGATTCTGATGCAAGTGGACTTTTTGATGCAAGTATTCAAGCAGAGGCCTTGATGATTGCTCAAGATATTCACAATAAAATTCGTTCCGGTTACCAGATCTATGATAAGGATAGGGGACAGGATCGACAGATCACTTTTAGAGATATTGTTGTTTTATGTCCAACGAAAGCAAGCTTTTTACCTTTACATGAAGCGATGAACTATTATGGCTTACCTTTTATGAGTCAAGATATTGAAGCTTATTTTCAACGTCAGGAAATTCAATTGATGTTAGCTTTATTAAAATTATTAGATAACCCGATTCAGGATATTCCTTGGGTAGCCATATTACGCTCTTATTTTGTAGGATTAGATGATAATGATTTAAGTCGGATTCGTTTAGCCCATCCTAATGGGAGCTATTATGAAGCACTCGTCCATTATCTTTATCAAATAGAACCCACACATCAATATTATTCATCGGAACTTCAAAAACGCATAAAGGCTTTTTACCAACAATTACTAAGCTGGATGGATTATCAAAATAATCATCGATTAGATGAACTCATTTGGCTTATTTATCAAGATACTGGCTTTTTAGATTTTGTAATGGGATTGGATCATGGGCCTAAGAGACAAGCTAATTTGCATGCATTTTATCAGTTGGGTCAAACGCTTGCTCAACAAGGCAAGCAGACTCTTACTGCCTTTATTCAATATATTGATAAAATGTTAGACCATGAGAAAGATTTGGCCGAGCCCTTATTAGTTGAAGAGAATCAAAATCAAATTCAAGCAATGACGATTCACGCCTCAAAGGGAAAGGAATATCCTATAGTTTATTTAATGAATTTAAGTCGTAAATTTAACCAACAGGACTTAAGAAGACCTGTTTGCTTAACTAAGAATTTTGGTATGGGCATTGATTACTATGAGTCCGATCAACGATTAATTTACCAATCGCTCTCTAAAGTGGCCCAACAACAAGTGCTTGAACAGAACGCTAAATCCGAAGAATTACGGAAACTTTATGTTGCTTTGACTCGTGCAGAACAAAAATTGATCCTAGTAGGAACAATTAATAAAGAAGAAGAGTGGGAAAATTGGCAGGATCAAGTAGTTAAAGCCAAGGCCCCTGAATCCGTATTGGTTGATCTAGCCAGTCGATCACAAGCCAAGCATTTTTTACAGTGGATTGCAAGTGCCCTAGCTTTGTATCGTGCTAATACACAGGGGAATGCTAAGCTACAAGAAGGGGATTTTAAAGTAAGCATTAAAAATCAGAGTCAAATACAAGAACAACTCCCTACGATTAACGCTTGGTCGACCTTAAAGGACCCCAATCTTTGGCTACAAGAAAGCTGGGAGCCTTTAGTCAATCGTCAACCTGATTCTAGCATTAATTTAGCCCGATTGAATCAACAACTATTCTATGATTACCCATATATTCACTCCAGTCAAACCTCTTCTTATCAATCTGTTTCTGAACTGAAGCGGTTATTTGAAGAGCCGGACCATCCACACATTTCTCATTTTGAGGATCGACGACCCGGACTTGTCGATCAAGGTGTCCAATCTCTGCCGTTTATGCGGGATGCATTTTTAGCCCCTGAATTTATGCAGGAAGATAGGATGACAGCAAGTCGAATCGGTAGCCTTAACCACTTCTTTATGCAGAAAATTGATTTTAGTGAATTTCAAGCTAGATCAATTCAGCAATATCCAAGTGTTTTAAACCAGCAGGCTAATAACTTATTAATTCAAGGATACTTAACTAAACAAGAGATTAGTCACTTGGCTGTTGATTCGATCAGTCATTTCTTAGCCTCATCCTTAGGTCAAGAAATGATCGATAATGCTGCTAATATCCAAAAAGAACGACCCTATTCTTACTGGGTTAAAGCAAGTGAGTTGTTTCAAAACCTGCCTCAAGCATCCCTTAAATTTGCTGAAGATCATGTCCTAATTCATGGGGTCATTGATGCTTATTGGCTTCGTTCTAATGAAGGATTTGTCTTGATCGACTATAAAACAGATCGATTTCATCCTTCAGCTCATTTAAGTAAGGAGGAACAATTAGCCCGCCTAAAATCAAAATATCAAACTCAGTTAAGTCTATATGCACAGGCCCTTAAAAACGCCTTGAACATGGAGGCAGCTGGAATTTATTTAGTTGCCTTAGATTTTAATCAAGTCATTTCAATGACTGAGTGAGATAATGGCATTATAAAATGACTGTATTAAAGACTGTTACTTAAATGTAATAGTCTTTTTATCTTTAATAACTTCGAATATAGACAAATTTTCCGAACATTCACTTTTCTAATTGGAAGATTTATTGATTTTTGCTTGTTCGAGGGTAGGGGGATGCTATAATTGGCTTTGTATTAGTTAGGAGGCACTTATGAAGCAAAAGCATCAGTATTTATGGATCTTACCTGGCGTAGTGATTCTGCTCTTTTTTTTAATTTTTCCCTTATTGTCTATTCTCTATCCAACAATAATGCCGGATGGCTTTAGTTTATCAGCTTATGGTGAATTTTTTGCCAACAGTTTTAATCGAAGTGTTTTTTGGCGAACTCTAAAAATAGCCAGTTTAGTCACTTTCTTAGCAGCCTTGTTAGGTCTGCCTACGGCTTACTATATGGCTAATTGCTCGGCAAAAGTTCGGTCTCTATTAATGGGTCTTGTTCTGTTTCCATTGCTTATTAATTCGGTGGTCCGATCCTTTGCTTGGATAACGATCCTGGGACGTAATGGTTTGATTAATCAACTCTTAGCATCATTACATTGGGTAAATGAACCCATTAAGCTTTTATATACAGAATCTGCCATTGTGATCGGTTCCTTGTATCTCTTCTTACCGCTGATGATTATTACACTAGTCGGTGTTATTGAAACCATTAACCCTGAAATTATTGAAGCGAGTCGTAGTTTAGGGGCGAGTCCTATCCGTTCTTTTTGGGACGTTATTTTTCCCTTAACGCTGCCTGGAATTATTGTTGGGTCAATCCTTGTATTTACAGGGACTTTGACAGCCTATACTACTCCCCAATTATTGGGAGGGAATGAAAACATGTTAATGTCTACTTTTCTTTACCAAAATGCGATGACCTTAGGAGATTGGCAGTTAGCTGGGGTCATTGCCTTATTAATGATTGTTGTAACGATTATCGTTATGAAGGCTTTAAATGCCATGGCGCGTCAGCTTGATAAAAGGGGGACGATTTAATGAAGCGACTATCAGCCTTGACAGTAGTGGCATACAGTGTTCTATTCTTTCTATTTGCTCCTCTTTTTATTGTGATTGTAAGTTCTTTTGGAGAGAATGCAGCGATTCAATTTCCCATTGAAGGGTTTTCCTTAAAATGGTATGTCAATGCTTTTTCAAACCAATCTTTTATGGATAGTTTTTTATTGAGTCTTTGGATTGCCTTATCCGCAACCCTAGCAGCTATTTTGGTAGGCGTCCCTGCAGCTTATTCACTAGCTAGACATCAATATCCCTTTAAGTCAGCGATTCGAGATTTCTTTTTATCGCCTACCTTAATTCCCGGCATCGTCGTCGGTTTTTCACTCTTTAAATTTATTGTGATCCAATGTCAGCTGGATCTTTTGCTTGGCTTATTTTTAGGGCATTTTTTGATTAGTTTACCTTATGTTATTCGAGTGGTGGGATCAAATTTAGATCAGTTAGATTTTTCAATGGAAGAAGCAGCTTGGACACTAGGTGCCAGTAAAATAAGAACTTTTATTGAAATTATATTACCGAATATTCGTTCAGGAATTTTCGCGAGTTTTATGTTAGCCTTTATTAATTCTTTCAATAATATTCCAGTATCACAATTTTTATCCGGACCAGGGGTGACTTTATTGCCGACCCAATTGATGGGATATATTGAGTATAATTATGATCCTACAGTATCCGCAATATCGGTTTTATTAATGGCCTTAACAGTTGTGATCATGATCTTAATCGAAAAAACATTGGGACTCTCCAAGGTTATGTAGAAGGGATGTATCTATGTCATTTATAGAATTAAATAATTTATCAGTGGCTTATAACAAGCAACAGATGATTTTACAAGATTTTAATTTAAACATTGAAAAAGGAGAATTGGTATCCTTATTGGGGCCATCTGGTTGTGGTAAGACGACGACATTGAGAACCCTAGCAGGGTTAGTTCCTGCTCAATCGGGTGAAATCTGTGTCGCTGGTAAAAATTTGATAAAAACACCGGTTCATCAGCGGAATTTTGGAATGGTCTTTCAATCTTATGCCTTATTTCCACATATGTCAGTCAGAGAAAATATTGCTTATGGACTAAAATTAAGAAAAGAAAATGCGACTCAGCAAAAAGAAAAAGTAGACCATATCTTAAAATTAGTAGGTTTGTCCGATCTAGCGGATCGCTATCCACAAGATCTTTCTGGAGGACAGCGTCAGCGTGTGGCTTTGGCACGTGCCTTAGTCATTGAGCCACAATTATTATTATTGGATGAGCCATTATCAAATCTGGATGCTAAATTGCGTGTCCAATTACGTAATGAAATTCGCCGTATTCAACAAGAAATTGGTATTACGACCTTATTTGTAACACATGATCAGGAAGAATGTTTTGCTATTTCAGATAAAGTGGCGGTCATGAATCAAGGTGTTATCGAACAATATGACCATCCAGAGCAGATTTATCGTCAGCCAAAAACTGCTTTTGTGGCTAATTTTGTCGGTTTTGAGACCTTTATTCCAGTCCAATTAGTCAATGGAAAGTATCAGAGTGCTTCCGGTCAAGATTTTTCGGTAAATTCTCAAAAAGACCGAGGAGTATTAACAATCCGACCTGAAGAGATTATTGTTTTGACTAGTGAGCATGGAGAAGATGATATAGAGGCTACTGTTGAAACAATTAACTTTTTAGGTAAGTCTTACCAGTATGATATGCTTACAAAGGAGGGAAGAATACCGGTTCAAAGTAAGATTAAGTTACAGCCACATGAGAAAGTCTATCTACATTTCCCACAAGATCATTTAATTTTATTATAAGGAGAATCATTATGAAAAAAACATTTACTTTAGCTTGTTTATCAGGTGCTCTATTAGCCAATACGCTAGTACCAACTGCCTATGCTGCCAGTCATAAATTAACTTTATCAACATTTGCGATTAATGAGGATATCATTAAACAAGATATTCTAGTTCCATTTTCTGAAAAATTTGACACCGAATTTGTAACAGAAGTGGGTAATTCGGGTGAGCGCTTTACCAAATTAACCAACAATCCTAATGCCAAGATCGATATCATTGAATTATCTCAAGCACATGCGACTCAAGGACAAACTGATGGCTTATTTGAGAAATTAGATGCCAGCAAGGTGCCAAATATTGATTTATTAACGGATTCTGCTAAAGAAGTGGTTGAAACGGCAGGGGTGCCTTATACGGTCAATTCAATCGGTATTATCTATGATCCTGAAGCCTTAGGAAAAGATATAAGCGAATGGGCTGATCTATGGGACAGTTCCTTAGCTGGGAAAGTCTCTATTCCAGATATTTCAACAACCTTTGGTCCTGCTTTTTTATATCTTGCCAGTGACTATAAGGGCGTCGATATTACGTCCGATCAAGGTAAAGCGGCCTTTGAAGCCTTAAGTGAATTACGCCCTAATATCCTTAAGACCTATTCTAAATCCTCTGATTTATCAAACTTGTTTCAAACTGGCGAAATTCAAGCAGCAGTAGTGGCTGATTTTGCGATTCCACTAATCTTACAAGCTAATCCTCAGCTTAAATATGTGGTCCCTGAATCAGGTACCTATGCTAACTACAACACGGTCAATGTCTTAGCAAAATCAGAAAATAAAGAATTGGCTTATGACTATGTCAATTGGAAGTTAGATCAAGAGCTTCAAGTTAAAGTCGCTGAAAGCCTCAATGAAACACCGACTAATAAAGAAGTTCAGTTATCAGATGACCTTCAAGCCAATAAAACTTATGGAGCAATCGTAGAACGCGCTAAATCCATCGATTATTCCTTTGTTGATCAACACTTAAAAGCTTGGATCCAAGAATGGAATCAAGTAATCAATCAATAATCAACCTTTAAAGGCTGATTGCTCTGGATTGAATAATAGCTATAAAATAAAAAGCTGCGATGGATTGATCGCAGCTTTTTTAGAAGGGAAAAGGATAGAATGCAACTCATTAAAAATGCTCATATTTTAACCATGGATCAGGATGATAGGATTTTTCATCCTGGATACCTAGTCATTGATGGTGACCGAATTAAAGAAGTAGGATCAGGGGAATATGCTAATGAATCCCAATGTGATTGGGTATTCGATGCTAAGGATGGCATTTTAATTCCTGGTATGATTAATTGTCATACTCACTTGGGAATGATTCCATTTCGATCTTTAGCAGACGATGTCCCTAATCGTCTACACCGTTTCCTATTTCCCTTAGAAAACCAAGCCATGGATGCCCCCTTAGTCTATGCATCTTCCAAATATGCTATGGCAGAGATGCTCTTGGCAGGTATTACGAGTTTCGTAGACATGTATTATTTTGAAGAGGAAGTGGCTAAGGCCTGTCAAGAGATGAAGATCAGAGGAATTGTTGCCGAAACGGTGATTGATCAAGCGCCTGATGGGGAAGAAAAATTCGCTGGCTTGAAGTACGGCCGGTCTTTTATACAAAAATGGCAAAATAAGGACTTAGTTACTCCAGCCATCGCCCCGCATGCCCCCTATAGTAATACAAGCGAGAGTCTCAAAGCCGCTCAAACCATAGCTGCTGATTTTCAAGCTCCCTGGACGATTCACTTATCAGAAATGGATTTTGAAATGAGCAAGTACCAAAAAGAATGTCAATCTTCTCCGGTTCAATATCTCAATGATTTGGGTCTATTAGATGACCGTTTGATTGCTGCACACTGCATTCATGTTGATGCTAAGGATATTGACCTCTTAAAAGAAAAGGGAGTGGCGGTTGCCCATTGTATTGGAGCCAATACCAAGTCTGCCAAAGGTGTTGCTCCCATTAAAGAAATGTTACAAGCAGGTATCGCAGTGGGCTTAGGAACAGATGGTCCTAGCTCTAATAATAGCTTAGATTTATTTAGTCAAATGCGGTTATTAGCCAACTTTCATAAGACTTATAATCATGATCGAGCAGCTTTTCCTGCACGTGAAATTGTTAGACTGGCTACCTATGGTGGAGCTCAGGTTATTAAGCGACATCGAGAGTTAGGAAGTATTAAGGCTGGAAATTTGGCGGATTTATGCCTCGTTGAAACTCAATCTGCGAATATGTTTCCAGTCTTTGATCCTTATGCTGTACTTGTGTATTCAGCCAATGCCAGCAATGTTAGCCATGTATGGGTAAATGGACATTTATGTGTTGAAGATAAACACTTATCAGATGTGTCTCTCGATCAATTAAAACAGGAGCTTATTCAAGCGATGGAACCTTTTAATCAAGCTTTAGCCAATTTGTAGCTGCAATTAACAGAGAATATCGCAAAATAATAGAGCTCTAATCCAATGTCTTGATAGAAAAGGGCCCTTCAATCATTAAGTAAAGGATTATCAATATTTTAGGAAAGATCTTTAAGCTTTAAACATGAGCTTAAAGATCTTTTTGTGATTGACTGAGTTAATGCATGGACCCCATTTTCTACCATAATCATTGGCTGATTCGATCTAGCTTATTTCCACAAAGTTCCTTGAGTCATGGATTAAATAATAACTAATGGTTGGCAAAAATAATCAGTAATTTTTTTGTATTTGGCCTTGACAAGCTAAAGAGTAACTATTACTATTTAATCATTCACTTAAAAATATCAAGGAGGATATATGAAATATAATAAATTAATTTTAACATCGACGGCCGTCTTAGGACTTGGACTAGCTACCAGCTTACCTTTAACTCAAGCTGTATTAGCTCAATCATCCAATCGCATTCAATACGTGGATGATAAGGAAGAAGACAAGGATCATGACTCTAACAGTAATCATGAAGAACACGGACAGGTCCATAGTAATGATCCTTCACAACAAGCAATTAACGAAGCCGAAGGTATCGCTTCAGAACAAATTGTCGTTCAAATTGATGACGAAGGTTATATTACTTCGCATGGCGATCACTATCATTATTATAATGGAGAAGTGCCAGCCGACTCAATTTTTTCAGAAGATCTATTAACTCCAAGTGATTATCAATTGAATAAAGAAGATATTATCAGTAAAACGGATGAAGGATATATTGTTAAAGTAGAGAATCAATATTATCTTTATTTAGAAGATTCTTCAGATGCTAAGAATGTCCGTTCAGTTGAAGAGTTAACCTTACAATCCTTTGGCATTCACCCTGACGATGCAAAACGCATCAAAGGAATTATGGATCAATTAGGATTAGAAGATGATACGAGTATTAATTATGAATTTGAAAGAAGCCCTGAAGAAGTCGCCGAATCTAAAGAAATAGAATCAGACTTTATTGTTCTTTATTTGACCGAAAATGAGTATGTAACTATCCATGGTTTAGACCTATACATCTTCCCAGGTCAAGCACCAGAAAACAGCATTTTTGCAAAAACAACTTTAGCAGACTCGACCGTAGATCTTAGTCAGGCTGAAGTCCTCTATAATACTCAGTCAGGACAAGTAGTTAAGCTAGAGGATCGGGTTTACTTTATGCCAAACGAATCGAATAAACCACTAGATCTAATGAAAGTTAAAGAAGCGATTCAAAAAGCTAAAGACGATTATAAAGCAAAAGGAATTGACCATGCTGCGGAAGTGAAAAAAGAAGAAAAGGGCGGAATTCGTGGAGGTTCCGGAAGCCGCAACGCCAATGGTCAGTATGTGACAGATGACGGATATGTTTTCAGTCCAAATGATGTTATTCGATTTACTGGAAATGGATTTATTGTTCCGCATGGTGACCACTTCCATTTTATTCCTTTATCAGACTTATCTGCCGCTGAAAAAGCTCAAGCCTTTGCCAAACTGGGTATGTCTGAATCTGGAGCAAATTCCCATAGTCAAACCAACTCAAAGGGCAATGATTTAGCAGCTGCTTTAAATAAAATCGACGAACTCAATAAAAAAGCCAGTTCCGCTAAAGGATCAGTCTATACTACGGATGATGGGTACGTATTTACGCCTGAATCGATCGTTTCCTTTGATGCAAATGGGATGGTTTGTTCGCATGGAAATCATTTTCATTATGTACCTTTCGCAGATCTATCGAGAGCCGAATTAGCAGCAGCCAAAGCCTATATTCAAAAACATTTGAGTCATTTAAAAACCAACGAAGATGCTAACAGCTCTTCAGCCACTGATAAGAAAGATATGCCATCATCACCAAGTCAAGAAATGGATACAAGTATGGAGGCTAAGCTTAGAAAACTCTATAGTTTACCAATCAGTCAACGCTATCATGAAGGAGATGGATTGGTGTTTGATCCTAAGGCAGTTACAGGGAAGAATAGTATGGGATATGTACATCCTCATGGTGATCACTATCATGTTATTAAACCGAGTGACTTATCGCCTTTAGAATTAGAACTAGTCGAGTATTATCTCAATGGATCTTCAAGTAGCAATATTCCATCCATGCCATCTAAGGATGAATCAGGTCAAGAAAGTTCTGAATCAAATTCGGTAAAACCTTCTGAAAAACCGAAAGAAGAGAGTCCACAAAGCAATAAAGGTCTAGTTGATTTCTTAGCGATGAAGATAAAGAAATCCGCTTTAGGACAAGATGGAAAAGCTTATACAACCGACGATGGCTTTAAATTTACCCCTGAATCGATTCAAGAATATACGTCAGATGGGCTTGTATGTGGTCATGGTAACCATCTTCATTATGTACCATTTACCGATCTAGATGATAACGAATTGAAAGCTGCTCAAGATTATATTAATGCCAACAAGGTGGCTCAATCAGATAATACTCATAAGGAATCACCAGAAGATCTGAAGAAAAAACTCGCCTATCTTGCACTAAAAAATGGCGTTAAGGTAGAAGATATTGAAGTAAAGGGCGATATTGTTAATGTACCGCACGAAGGGCACTTCCATACTTATTACTTATCTAAAACACCTACTAAATTATCTAAGAATGCTTATCAAGCTGATGATGAACATAAGGAATTTGACAATTATGAAAATTATGTGATGCAGTTGAAACGCGAATACTTCAAGCAGACAGCAGCGGCTGCTGGATTATTGGATCCACAACAACCAGTTATGATAAGTCGTGGAGGAATGATCGGTTACTATGATCCAGCTGGTAATTACCATGAACAAGCATTAAATTCCATTAAATTACCGATTGAATATGATGAAGTGGATTTTAAGGTAGAAGATAAGCAAGAAGTAGCACCAAGTCCTGCTCCAGAAAAAGAATCTGAAAACAAACCGGTTGACAAAG
Source organism: Facklamia hominis CCUG 36813 (assembly GCF_000301035.1). Classification (GTDB taxonomy): domain Bacteria; phylum Bacillota; class Bacilli; order Lactobacillales; family Aerococcaceae; genus Facklamia; species Facklamia hominis. The sequence goes on from NZ_JH932292.1 coordinate 279,220, forward strand.
AAAAACCAGAAAATAAAGAAGAGCGTGTGCCAGTCAAAGACTTAAAAGCTTTCCTAGCGCAAGCCTACCAAGTTGATATCGAATTAATCAGTTATTTCAGATCTCCAGAAGCCTTCTATATTCAAACAAAATCAGGCAATATCAAGGTGGACTATGCGGTCGCAGTCAAAGCTTATCGAGCAAACAATAAATCGCTTCTACCTAATATTGAAAAGCCAGATTTATCCGTAGAAGAGCACGCCATTAATCAAGCAAGTGAACAAGCAGAGGAAGAGGAAAATGAATCAAGCTCAGCAAGCAGTCAAAACGACGATTCTAAACCAGTTGATCCTAGCAAGAACCTGGAAGAATCACCGGAAGCTGAAGATTCCGTATCTTCAACTTCGGAAGTTGCTTTAGAAAATGAGTAAAACTTCTTTTTTAAAAGCTATGACTTAAATGTCATAGCTTTTTTTGACCTGTAACAACTGGATCAGCACTCATCATCTATTAATTACAGAAGATAAATGGTAAAATAGGCAAGAATACCATTGAAAGAGGGATAATTATGACTCAAGCGGATGTGATCTATCAAGATTTAATCCAGAAGATTATTGAAGAAGGGCTTGACCAATCTGGTTCCATTCGTCCACACTATTCAGACGGTGAACCTGCCTATACGCGGTCAATTCCACACTTTCATTGTGTTTTCAAACCTGAAGATGGCCTACCTATCCTGCAAAGCAAGCGAATTGCTATTAAAACCTTCCTACGAGAATTAGACTGGATTTGGCGACTCCAATCCAATGATGTCCATCAATTACAAAAAATGGGTTGCCAAGTCTGGAATGAATGGCAATTAGCAGATGGGACCATTGGTAAGGCTTATGGCTACCAATTAGCCAAGAAATGTCATCAAGGTAAAGACAAAGAATCAATGAACCAAGTGGCATTTATTCTAAATCAAATTCAGGACAATCCAAATTCCAGAAGGATTATGACCTCCCTATATGATGTGGATGACTTAGCTGAGATGGCTTTAGAACCCTGTGTATTCTTGACCCATTGGCAAGTTAGTCCGGATGGCAAGCTTCATCTTAATGTCGTTCAGCGATCAGCAGACTGCGCCTTAGGGCTCCCATCAAATTGGTTTGAATATGGAGTATTGCATCGACGGGTGGCTCAAGTCACAGGTAGAGCCTTGGGTGATCTGCATTGGACGATTTTTAATGCCCATATTTACTTAAGACATATGGATCAACTGCAAGAACAAGTACAGGGCCATTGGCAAAATCTTTCTCAGCCCGAATTGGTTTTACCATCATCTTTAGATTTTTTTGAAACACCTTTGACGGACTGTCAAGTGATTAATTATGATCATTTAGGAAATTTCAATTATGAAATTAGCATTTAAAACAATGTTGAATGACTTTTTGTGCGTTCAATCCTTCACAAACTAATGTTCTTTATTATATAATATATAGGAATTACTGAGAATGAGATGAATACTCAAATATAGAATGAAAGAAGAATGATAATATGAAAATTACCGTTGCCGGAACAGGTTATGTGGGGCTATCTCTAGCAGTTTTATTGGCTCAGCACCATGAAGTAACCGCTTTGGATATTATTCAAGAAAAAGTGGATTTGATTAATCAAGGAATTTCACCGATTGAGGATACTGAGATTTCGGACTTTCTAGCCAATCACAAATTGACCTTATCGGCTACCACCGATGCTAAGTTGGCCCATCAAAATGCTGATTTGGTAGTAATTGCGACACCAACGAATTATGACGATGAGACACATACCTTTGATACGACCGCTGTAGAAGCAGTTATTGAGGATGTTTTAGCCATTAATCCTGAATGTTTAATGGTGATTAAATCAACGATTCCAGTGGGATATACTCAATCGATTAAAGAAAAATACGGAGTTGACCATATTATCTTTTCACCAGAATTCTTACGTGAAGGTAAGGCGCTTTATGATAATCTATATCCATCACGGATCGTTGTCGGCGACCAAAGTGAGCAAGGACAAGCTTTTGCGGACTTATTGTTAGAAGGTGCGGCTAGTGATAAGGATTCTATTCCTGTTCTGTTAACAGATCCCACAGAAGCAGAAGCGATTAAATTATTTGCGAATACTTATTTGGCTTTACGTGTTTCCTTCTTTAATGAATTAGATACTTATGCGGAGGTTCGTGGCTTAGATTCTGCTCAAATCATTCAAGGAGTCGGTCTTGATCCAAGAATTGGAACCCATTATAATAATCCTTCTTTTGGTTACGGTGGATATTGCTTACCTAAGGATACTAAGCAATTACTGGCAAATTATGGGGATATTCCACAAAATATGATGACGGCGGTTGTCGACTCCAATAAGACACGCAAACAGCATATTGCCAGCCAAGTCTTGAAATTAGATCCTCAAACCGTTGGAATTTACCGATTAACCATGAAGTCTGGTTCAGATAATTTCCGCCAATCAGCCATTCAAGATATTATTAAATTATTATTAGCTGAAGCTAAAAAGGTCATTATTTATGAGCCCACCCTAGAACAAGATTCGACCTTCTTTAATTGCCCAGTAGTCAACGATCTGGCAAGCTTTAAAGCTCAATCGGATGTTATTTTAGCGAATCGCTTGAGCAATGACTTGACTGATTGTCAAGATAAGGTCTATAGTCGCGATATTTTTAAAGAGAATTAAGCCTTTTAACCAGTGAGTCCATGCACTTACTGGTTTTTTGATTGAAGTTTGACCCTCGACACAGCCTATGCTATATTGCAGAGTAAGAATAGAAAGGACGATGCTCCATGCCAGCAGCAGTGTACATATTAGGTTCCATTAATTATGACTTGATGACCCAGGTGGATTGCCTTCCTGATCAAGGGGAGACTCGAATGGGGCAAGGGGCTCATTTTTCAGTTGGGGGAAAAGGCACTAATCAAGCAGCGACCTGTGGAAGTCTTGGTGTGAATACTTTCTTAGTGGGTGCTGTTGGAAATGATTTTTTTGGAAAACAGGCGCTCAGCTATTTGCTCATCCATGGAGTGGATATTTCTAAGGTTAATATTTTGAATGATCAAACAACCGGAACAGCTTTTATTTTGACTTGTGATGGAGATAATCGCATCATTGTCAATTCGGGAGCTAATGCATCAATCTCCTTCCGACAGGTTGAGGAGGCCTTAAAACAGGCCCAGGCCGGGGATCTATTTGTGACTCAATTCGAAACTCCTATGAACTTGTTATTGCCATGTTTGAAATTAGCTAAAGAAAAGGGCATGGTAACTTTAGTCAATCCTTCACCCTATAAGTCATTTGATGCCATGACCTATCCCTTAATCGATTATCTCGTGTTGAATCAGCTTGAGGCTCAAGCCTTATGTCAAGGAGCATTGGATACACTGGATGATTTAGGTATTTTCCAAGAAAAAGCCATGGAACTTGGCCTGAATAAACTTGTTTTAACCTTAGGTTCCAGAGGATCCTTCTTAATCACAAAGACTGAGAAAATCCATGAACCAGCCTATTCGATTCAAGTAGTCGATTCAACCGGAGCAGGGGATGCATTTTTAGGTGGACTTGCTTTTGCCTTGACTCAGAATCTATCTGATCAAGCCAGTTTAACTTTTGCCAATGCTTTGGGTGCGCTTACCTGTCTTTCCTATGGGGCAGGAAGTATTCGTTATCAAGCTGACCAAGTATATAACTGGATGGCTAAACAGGCTAAATTGGATTAAAATGAGTTGACAGAAAGAAAATTCTCATTTAAACTGGTAACAATCTAATAATAAGACGATGACGAGAAGAGTAGTGCATTGGCCATCAATACAGAAAGCCCTGGTTGGATGAGAAGGGATGATGGGTCTTGCATGAAGATGAGCTCTGAGTCTTTTGTGGGTTAACGCTCACAAAACGATTAGCCCTTGTTAACTGGCTCAAGTTTGATAGAACTTTGAGATTGTATCTGTGAAGATACAGTGAATTAGGGTGGTACCACGAATTTTTTCGTCCCTTTATTAATTCTTAGAATTAATAAAGGGGCTTTTTTTATTGGAAGGAGGAGAGAGTGGATTCTATCTGTCAGCATTGTTAGCGTCAATTAAACATTAAAGGAGCGATAAAAATGATCAAACAATTTACCAAAATTTGTCTATTATTCTTACTATTTATTTTAACACCGGTGGTTCAAGCCGAAGAAGTTGTAAAGATTGCCTTAGTTGGTGACTCTACTCAAGCTATCTGGCAATTAGTTCAGAAAAATTTAGGAGACGATCTTAGACTGGACTTAGTAATAATGACAGATCCGATCCAAGCAAATCGGGCTCTGTTAGATGGAGAGGTTGATTTGGCAGCCTTTCAACATTATGCGGCTTTAGATCAATTTAACCAAGATAATGGTTCTGACATTAAGCCCTTAGCGGAAACATTCATCTCACCGATGAATATCCTTTCTCAAAAGATTAAAAACATCGAAGAATTGAAGGAAGGCGATAAAATCTTAATTCCAGAATCTCCAACTAATCGGGGAAGGGCTCTAAAAGTCTTACAAGATGCAGGATTAATTCAACTTGATCCTAAAGCAGGTTATTCCCCTGAGCAAAGTGATATTAGTGAGAATCCCCTAAACTTAGTCATTGAAGAAATCGATCAGGCAATTATTATGAATTCCTTACAAGATGTCGCAGCTGGATTAACCGTGGCAAATAATGTCATTGATGCTGGTTATGATCCGATAGAAGATGCGATCTTCCAAATAAATATCGATCCAACGAATCAGGACCTTAAACCCTATATTAATCTGATTACAACATTACCAGAGAACCAAAAGGATCCACGCTTCAAGAAGATTATTGAAGCTTACCATCAAGCGAATGTGCGAGACCACCTCAATACGAATTATAATCATGCCATGATTCCGGTATTTTAACGGCTAGGTCTTTGCTATAATAGAGTCAAAGGATCAAAAAGGGGCGATGGTTAAATGAAGGTAGCGGTTGTAGGAACTGGAATTGCTGGTTCCAGTGTGGTTAAGCATCTAACTGATGCAAAGCTGGATGATTTGGAGACGATTCATGTCTTTGAAAAACTCGATCAAGTAGGCAAAGGTTTGCCTTACCAAGTTGATAGCGACCAATTACTTATGAATTCTTATGTTGGTGATTTAGGATTCGATCAGGACCCAGATCATTATCTAAAATGGTTAAGCCGACATTATCCAAAATACGCAAGTAGTCACTGTTTTAGTCCTAGACCCATTTTTGGTGAATATTTGGCCGATTATTTTTCAGATTATTATCATGATGTTAAGGTTCAAATTTTTCATGAAGAAGTTCAAGCGATCTCTCAAGAGGCAAATTGCTATCATCTAAAAGCTGAGCAATCGGGACATCAAGGTCCCTATCAGGCTGTTTTTTTAGCGATCGGACATCCTCCCTATGCAGACCATTATCATCTTATAGGGAGTAAAAATTATATTCATCATCCCTATCCTTTAGATCAAAAATTAAAATCTATTACACCTAGAGATAAAGTGGCGATTATAGGCTCTGGCTTGACTGGAATCGATATTATGCGATATCTACAACTCAGTCTCGGTGCTAAAAAAAGTCAACCCATTAGCTTTTTTATTCCTAAGGATCCTTTTTCAACCGCAAAATATGAAAAATTAGATGATACACTTCAGATCGGTCTCAATAATCATTGGTTGAAAGAACAGGGGAAAGAGCTTACTTTAGATCAAATTATTAGTCAATTCCATCAAGATATGTTGCTAAATGGCATTGACTTTCAACGATTAAAAAAAGATTATGGGGCGGGAACTTTTGAACAAGTTATGCTAGCAATTGAGAGAGAAGACCATCAGTTAAGTCTCTTACAGCTTTATTTTAGAGAATTAACCCCGCTATTCCCTGATCTCTTTAACGCACTCTCTCAATCCGATCAAACGCGATTCTTTAATGAATATCGGTCAATTTTCGAGCATTTTCGGTCTCAGATGCCTGAAGAAAGCCTAGAATTATTAAATAAATGGCACCAAGATGGTCAAATTAGATTAATTCATCATGCCCAATCCATCAAAGTGGTTGAAAATGGCTTTGAACTTTATTCCAAACAAGGACTAGCCGATAAAGTTGATATTGTTATTAATGCAGGGGGATTTGAGATGAATTTGTCCAAGGCTATTAAGCAAGATCCCTTCTTGAAACAAGCCTTTGAATCAGGAATGATTCAAGCGCATCCTTTAGGGGGGATAAAGGTTACTTGGCCTCAGGGGCAAGTGATTGATCAAAAAGGAAAAATTCACGATAACCTTTATCTAATGGGCTCATGGATTTCCAGCACCCAATTAGGTAATAATAATACGCATTTAACCTATGAACAAGGCGAAAGAGCAGTTCAAAACTTCATCAGTCGAAGCTCTGCTTATAATTAGTATTAATGAGGTAAATAGAGAAACTATTTACCTCATTCTTTAATTCGATAGACTAAACCAACAATCACGGTATCAAAGTCAAAATCCTTTGATCCCAATCCTTTCATAAGGGAGCCTCTAATGTGATATTGATTTTGTTATAGTTATTGCCTATAACTGATTCTTAAGGATCGATATTTCCCAAACTTCAAGAATTGCCTTATAGTGAATCTATGACAAGGAGATGATCATATGACAAATTATTCAAAACGATTTTTAACAGTAGGTTCTCTACTACGACCGCAATCCTTACTTAAGTATAAGCGCGAGATTGAACAACGGGAAGATATCACCTATCCCTTTTATCAGGATCTTCCGGGATATCAGGAAGCTGAGCAAGCTGCCGTTAAAGGAGTTGTAGCTAAACAACTTGAGCATGGATTGAGCGAAATTTCAGATGGCGAGTACCAACGTTCCTTTTGGCATTTAGATTTTGTATGGGGCTTACAGGGGATCGAACGATTCATCTGTGATTCAGGTTATCATTTTTATGAAAAGGATGAAAAAGGGCATAAACATGACTTTGAAACCCGTAAAGATATCGGACTGCGTGTTACTGGAAAATTATCCGGTAAGAACCATCCCTTTATTGATCACTTTAAATTGGTTAAATCATTGGCTCCTGATCATGTTAAGGTTAAGCAGACCATCTTTGCTCCAGGACATTTTTATTTTGAATTACTAGCATTAGGTGCAATCGGGCAAAAAGATCAATATTATGAGGATTTAGCCACTTTTAGACAGGATCTTATCAATGCCTATCAAGAATTCGTTAAAGAATTAGCAGAGGCAGGCTGCCAAATTATTCAATTAGATGATTGTGTTTGGGCTAGTTTTGCCGGTGAAGGGGATCAACTACACTTAGATTCATTAAATTTTGACTATTCAAACTTCTCTAAGCAGGATCTAGCCCAACAATTAATTGATCTTAATAATGCTGTAGCAGATTATGCTCATGAATTAGGTTTGAAAGTCTATGCGCATAATTGTCGTGGAAATTACGCTTCTCGTGCTTTCACAGAAGGAGCCTATACTGAAGTGGCAGAGTATTTCTTAGCTCGCCAGCACTATGATCGTTTCTTTTTAGAATGGGATGACGAACGTGCAGGAAGCATCGATGCTCTTGCGGTTTTCAAGGACCGTCCAGAAGTAGAGGTAGTGTTAGGGGTACTATCCTCTAAAAGTGCTGGTTTAGATGATGAAAATCGTGCCTTAGCCTTATTAGAAGAAGCAAGCAAATATATTCCTAAAGAAAATCTTTACCTCTCTCACCAGTGCGGCTTCGCTTCTTGTGACTGTGGTAATGAATTAACAGAAGAACAACAATGGGCTAAAATTGACCAAGGTCATGAAATTGCCTACAAATTTTTTGCTGAATAAAAGAAAGACGGTGTTAATATGAAAAAATTGATAAAAATCTTAGCTTTAGCCTTACTGATCCTTACGAATGTTTTCCCACTATCCTTTGTTAATGCAGAAGATAAGCCCTTTGATGGCCAAAAAGTTCGCATTGGTGTTGTCGGAAGTGAAGATGAAGAAATTTGGAAAGATGTGGCCAAGCGTGCCAAAGAACAAGAAGGTATCGAACTAGAAGTCGTGCTATTTACAGATTATAATATGCCCAATCAAGCTTTGACGGATGGATCCATTGATTTGAATGCCTTCCAACATGATGTCTTCTTAGAAAATTGGAACAAAGAGAATAAAGGGGATATCGTGACCCTAGCCTATACGGTAGCAGTGCCAATTCGTATTTATTCAACTAAATACACTTCCTTAGAGGACTTACCTGAGGGAGCTAAAATTGCGGTTAATTCAGCGCCTACCAGTCTCAGCTATGATCTATTCAGCCTTCAAAGAGCGGGCTTAATTACTTTAAAAGACAACGGCGAACTCTTACCAACCCCTAGAGATGTTGAAGAGAACCCTAAAAATATTGAATTCGTAGAGTTAGAAGCTGCTCAAATACCAGCTGTTATCGAGGATGTGGATGCTGCTTTTATTGATGATTCCTTCTTAGAATCGACGCCTTTTGAACCTGCGGATGCAATCTATATTTATGGAGATACCCCTGAAACGATTAACCTAGATCGAGTTAATAATATTGCTGCTCGCGGCGAAGATCAAGATAATCCACTTTATCAAAAAATTGTGGAACTCTATCAAACGGATGAAACCAGCAAAAAAATCGAAGAGGTAAAACATGGAGGAGCTATTGCTGCTTGGGATTTAGTAAAAGAGGCTAAAAGTGCCCAATAACTAGTCATGAGCATCTTTAAACTGACTGCTTATTTAGAAAACTGAATAACAAAATAGGCCCAAAGGATTGGAATATCTTTTGGGCCTTTTGCTGTAAAAAATCATAATGCGATCGAGATTAAATAATGCATTTATAAAAAGAAAACCGCCTTTAATCAGCCAATTCAAGAGCAATTAACTGCAAAAAAGAGTCCTTGATGCAGCATCAAAGACTCTCAAAACAATAAATATCTATTCATAATTTGGCCCAGCCTGTCGTCATCAATCGCTTAAATAAAAACATTAAGAAAAAATGTCGATTTATAAATCATTGAATAAGCTAACAAGCATGGACTAGTAGCCAATATGTGATCTTTAACGATGACGGTGTTTCATCACATCAAGTTGATTCAAGGCTTTCTTGAGATCAAGCTCAGCCATCTGATAAGCACGAATATCTTGATTGATCTCGGCTTGTTTCATCGCATCTTCAGCTAATGTCTTTTCCATGGAGGTCCTAGCATCATCAATATCTCTGGCCCGAATTGCCATATTTGCAATGATATTGACCTCGTTGTCTCGAACTTCTAGCAATCCGCCATTGATCGCAATATAATCTTCAGGTGTTTCTTGATTAAAGGTGGTTACAATGACTGGTGAAATATCTAAGGCCGTCATCATTGCAATATGATCTGGTAGAATAGTGCGTCCTCCATCTACGGATTGAACATGGACTTTAAGCGCTTCTTCATTGTAAACTAGACCATTTGGCGAGACAATCTGAACTTGCAGGCTCTTATTGGTCTGACTCATGCCAATCAACTCCTAATTTTTTAGCTTTGGCAATGGCTTCGTCAATATTTCCGACATTACGAAAAGCTTCTTCAGGTAAGTTATCATACTTTCCTTCAAGAATCCCTTCAAAACCTGCAATGGTTTCTTTAACACTGACATAAGAACCAGGAATTCCCGTAAAGGCTTCAGCCACATGGAAGTTTTGTGATAGGAAGAGTTGCATCCGACGAGCCCGTTTAACGGTTAGTTTTTCACTATCGCTTAACTCATCGACTCCCAAAATAGCAATAATATCTTTGAGATCCTCATAGGCTTGGAGGGTCTGTTGCACTTGACGAGCGACCTTATAGTGCCGTTCACCTACAATCTCTTCCGATAGGGCGGAAGAAGAGGAAGCCAATGGATCGACCGCAGGATAAATACCTTGTTCGGTTAGACGACGTTCCAGGTTAGTGGTTGCATCCAAGTGTGAGAAGGTCGTAGCAGGAGCCGGGTCTGTATAGTCGTCCGCAGGTACATAAACCGCTTGAATGGAGGTGATGGAACCCGATTTAGTTGAAGTAATCCGTTCTTGCATGGCCCCCATTTCAGAAGCTAAAGTCGGTTGATAACCCACGGCTGAGGGCATCCGTCCTAGTAGGGCAGAGACTTCTGAACCCGCTTGAGTAAAGCGATAGATATTATCAATAAAGAGAAGCACATCTTGATGCTTAACATCTCTAAAGTGTTCTGCAATTGTTAGTCCAGAAAGGGCAACCCGCATTCTAGCACCAGGCGGTTCGTTCATTTGACCGAAAACCATGGCCGTATTTTTAGAAACACCGGACTCTCTCATTTCGCTGACTAGGTCATTTCCTTCCCGAGTCCGTTCACCAACCCCGGTAAATACCGATAAGCCGCCATGTTCTTGGGTAATATTATGGATTAATTCTTGAATCAAGACGGTCTTACCAACACCGGCTCCACCAAAGAGACCAATTTTTCCTCCTTTTAGGTAAGGAGCTAGTAGGTCAATGACTTTAATTCCTGTTTCTAGGATTTCAAAGTTAGGACTCAATTCGGAATAAGCAGGGGCTTGAGCATGGATAGGAGAACGTGGAGTCTCCTTAGAAATAGCGGGTCCGCCATCCACAGTATCACCTAAAACATTAAAAACTCGACCAAGGGTTGCATCACCAACCGGCACTTGAATGGCCTCTCTTAAGTCAACAACAATCATACCACGAGATAGTCCTTCAGTCGCTTCCATAGCGATCGTCCGTACGGTATCGTGTCCAATATCAAGGGCTACTTCCAAAATGACTTGACGGTGCTCAAAAACTAATTCCGTTGAAAGTTCGCCTTCAATATCGGCATCTGTTAAATCTGTAACAATAAGGGCGTGGTGGATATCAGGTGTTCCAAATTCGAGTGGAAAGGAGACATCCACAACCGGACCGATTACTTGGGTAATGTGTCCAATACGCATGCGTTATTTACCTTCTTTCTTTTTGTTGGGCTTGAGCACCAGCAACAATTTCGATAATTTCATTCGTTACTTTGACTTGTCTTTCTCGATTGTATTTTAATCTTAATTGGTCAATCATAGAATTAGCATTATCTGTCGCAGACCGCATTGCAGACATACGAGAAAGGTGCTCAGCGGTTTTGGCCTGAAGAAGGGCACCATAGACATTAGATTCTATAAATTGAGGAATTAATCCCTCTAGAACTTCTTCAGCACTGGGTTCAATTAAATAAACTTGCTCTAAATTTTCTTTTTTATCCTTTACTTCTTGAGGATCTACCCGGCGGTTAAGTGCCACAACAGGTAGCAATTTATCCACACCAAACTTGGAACTAGAACCGGAAGCGTAATGATGATAAACCAAATAAAGAATATCGACCTCTTTTTCTACATAAGCAGAACGTAATTGTCGAATAAAATAATGGGCTTCTTCATAGGTAGGTTGGTCAGAAAGGGGATAATAGCTACGTGCAATTTTATAGCCAGCATCCTTGACATATTTTTCACCAGTATATCCCAAAGTGTAAAAATAAAGTTGATCTTTTGAATAATCAGAACGTTTCAGCCATTCATCTAAGCCATGTAATAGATTGCTATTATAAGGGCCTGCTAAACCTTTATCCGTGGTCACTAAAAAGATCCCCACTTTTTTAATCGGACGATCCGTAATAAGGCTTTTGATGTCCATTTTATTAAATTTTGGGGGAGTGACTTTTAAGGTGTAATAAAGTTGATCAATAGTATGTCTGAGATAATCAATATACACTTGATAGGATTGAGACATTTCAAGCAGATGATTAACCTTATTGCGCGATACCATTTGCATAGCATTGGTGATCTTCGCGGTCTTTTGAGTGGCAAGGATCCTTTTTTGAATTTGGTTAAGCGCCATTATTCATCACTTCCTGCTTCAACGGATAAATTATGGCTGAGTTTAAAGGATCGACTGACATTGCTCAAAATTTCTTGAAGGGCTTCTTCATCACTGATAGCTTGATTGTTTTCAAGATTCTTAAGTAAGGTCATTTCATTTCTTTCTAGATGGTCCGTCAACTCTAATTCAAACTCCTGAATTAAATTCAAAGGAATATCATCATAGAAGCCATGACTTAAAGCAAAGAAGTTTACAATTTGAACGCCAGCTCGCACTGGATGGTGCAGTGGTTGTTTGAGGACTTCCACAATGCGTTGACCACGATTCAATTGACGAGCAGTCATTTCATCAATATCAGAACCAAAAGACGAGAAGGCCTCTAATTCACGGTAAGAAGCTAAGTCCAATCTTAATGTCCCAGAAACTTGCTTCATCGCTTTTAACTGGGCAGATCCACCCACACGAGAAACAGATAGTCCGGCATTAATCGCTGGTCGAACGCCAGAGAAGAAGAGATCACTTTGTAAGAAAATTTGTCCATCCGTAATCGAAATCACATTAGTTGGGATATAAGCAGAAATATCGCCGGCTTGAGTCTCAACAATTGGAAGGGAGGTAATGGACCCGCCACCCAATTCGTCGGATAACTTAGCAGAACGTTCTAGAAGACGTGAGTGTAAGTAGAAAATATCACCAGGATAGGCTTCCCGACCAGGTGGTCGTTTCAGCAAGAGCGACATTTCACGATAAGCAGCTGCTTGCTTCGATAAATCATCATAGATAATTAAAACATGCTTTCCTTGATACATAAATTCTTCCGCCATCGCTGTTGCAGCATAAGGTGCAATATAGAGCATTGGAGCCGGTTTTGATGCAGAAGCCGTCATTACAATGGTATAGGGAAGGGCTTGATAATTATTCAAAGTTTTAACGATGTTTTTAACGGTCGATTCCTTTTGACCGATGGCAACATAGATACAAATCATATCCTTGCCTCGTTGATTAAGAATGGTATCAATGGCTAAGGATGTTTTCCCAGTTTTTCGGTCACCAATAATGAGTTCCCGTTGTCCTCGACCAATCGGTACGAGGGAGTCAATGGCCTTAATTCCAGTCTGTAAAGGCTTTTTAACCGATTGACGTTCCATTATGCCCGGAGCAGGTGCTTCAACAGGGCGAAAAGATATGCTTTCAATAGGGCCTAAGTCATCAATTGGACGACCTAATGAGTCGACAACTCGTCCTAATAGGGCTGAACCGACAGGCACCTCCATGGTTTTATAAAGTCGGTGAACAATGTCTCCTTCATGAATATGTTCGTAGGAACCAAATATGATAATCCCTACTTGGTTGTCTTCAAGATTTTGAACCATTCCAATCGTTCCATCCATGAATTCAACCATTTCACCGTACATAGCCTGGTCTAGCCCTTTACAAAAAGCAATCCCATCTCCAATATAAGATACGGTTCCGACTTCCTCCATCTTGTCGACTACCTGATATTTTTTAATACGATCGATCACATCTTGAGTAAAATCTTTTTCTAAGGTCATTCAATCACCTCTTCCGTTTGAATGTTCTTAATTTCTTCTTTAATTTGATGCAGCATATTTTGACCGGAAAGGTCGTAGTAGAAGCGTTCACTTTGAATCCGTAATCCAATGATCAATGACGGATCAACAATGGTAATAAAAGATTGGATGTTTTGCTTGGTAATTCGAATAAATTCTTTTAAAATTCGAATCTTATCATTCTTTTCCAAAGGAATCGCTGAAGTTAGAAAGACCCGATCTCCAAGGGGGACTGGTTCATCTTCACTCGTTTCCGGTAATGGTAATAAGCCTAATTCTTCTAGAACTTCTTCTAATAAATCATCTTCATATTGAACTGAGCGATTATCACTGGCTGCTAGTAGTTCAAGATCATTTAAATTTTGACTTGTACGTTTACTTGGTTTGTTCATCGGCTTGCTCCAATCTTTGGATAAAACGTTCAATCATTTGCCGATGATCTTGGGCACTTACTTCACGTTCCAAGACTTTTTCCGCCATTGCTGAAGCCATTGTAACCACGGATTCTTGCATATCTCGAGCGAAACTTTGACGTTTTAGTTCGAGGTCTTCCTCAGTAGACTGAATCAAGTGCGCTTGCTCTTGGTAAGTCTCGGAAAGAATGGTATCGTGTAATTTTTCAGCTTCGGCATTTGCACGACGGATGATCTTATTGGCTTCAATTTGAGCATTCGTCAAACGTTCTTCCAACTCAGACTTTGTTTGTTCACTGGATTCTTTAGCTTTAGCCGCCGCAGAAATATCCGATTGAATCTTTTGTTGACGATCTTCAAGGTTTTTATTGAAGGGTTTCCAGGCAAAATGATAAATAACAAATAACAAGATTGAAAAAGATAAGAGAGTCAGCAGGCCTTCACCTACGATTAATGATGAATTCAATGATGTCACTCCTTTATTTATGATTAATTCGAGAAGATTAAGATAAAGGCGATAACTACCGCCATAATTGGGATAGCTTCAATTAATCCAACGCCTAAGAACATTAATGTCCGAATCTTGGAATCAAGTTCAGGTTGTCTAGCAACCGACTCAATCGTCTTGGAAATAACCAATCCGTTACCAATAGAAGCACCTAATGCAGCTAAACCGACAGCTAATGCAGCAGCTAATGTATTCATATAAATAAAACTCCTTTATTTGTTAATTTTTTTCAATTTTATGTGATAAATAAACCATCGTTAAGGTTGTGAAAATATAGGCTTGTATAGCCCCAATAAAGACAGAAAATCCTTGCCAAGCAAATTGCAAGGGGAGGGCAAGCGGCCAAGTTACCGGCGTGAAAGCCATGGCAAAGCCAGCAATTAATCCTAGCAGAATTTCACCGGCGAAAATATTACCAAACAAACGTAAGGCCAGGGTCGTTGTATTAATCGTTTCTTCAACCACTTGAATCGGTAATTTAACCAGATTGGGGGTTAAATAAAAGTTCTTAATATGTCCTAATAAACCCATTTTTTTAATGCCCATTAGATGGCCCGATAAGATAGAAATCACAGCTAGCGTAACCGTAACTATTGGATCTGCCGTTGGACTACGCCAATAGGAATATTCATGACTCTTAATTAAAAAGGGGAGTCCAATCATATTCGCGACAAAAATAAACAAGAGGAAAGTCATTCCTAAAACGACATATTGGGGTTTGTGTTGCCCCAAGGTCGAATCACAAATTCCTTCAACAAATTCAATAATGGATTCCATCATTACTTGGGCTTTAGTCGGTCGATCAACTGATAAATTGTGACTTGTCCAAAAACAAAAGCCTAAAACAATTAGAATAACGATGAGCATTGCCAATAAGGTATTTAAGTTAAAGGACAGACCTAAAAAATTGACAATGGGCGTCTTTTCCATTTACATCCCTTCTTTCCAAAGCAATATGGAGTTATTTTACGCCTTTACTTAAAATTTTCAAGGCAATTGACTAAATTTTTAGCCCTCCCTACTTATTATAGAATTAAATACTTGAAATGCAAATAGTCTCAATAAGCATCATAAAGCTATTTATCCTTATTTTATGCCAAAAATTTTTCATTCTAGCTATTTATCTCAAGCAATTGTTAGTATTTAATGCTAACGCCAAAAGAGACTGCCACTCAATGAGTACAGTCTCTTTTGTTAAATTTCTATAGGGTGGAGATTAATTGTTTGAGATAAGCCTTGAATTCATCTTTAATTTCGGGATGCTCTAGAGCAAAATGAATAGATGCTTCCAACATTCCTTTAGGATCTCCCACTTCAAACCATTCTCCTTGATAATCATAGGCCAATAGAGGATGTTCTTTACCATATTGAATGAGGGCATCTGTTAATTCGATTTCCCCGGTGACTCCCGCTTGCAATTGATCGAGAATAGGAAAGATATCAGCTTTTAGAATATAACGGCCAGCTGCAGCCATATCTGAGTCAACTTTTTGGCCAGGCTTCTCGATCAATCCCTTGATGCGATACATCAAATCTTGATCCATGGATTCCACCTCTAGCATGCCGTAGCGTTTGGCCTTGCTTTCATGAACCCGGACACCTGCAATGATAGCTTGGTCCCATTTTTGATAGAGTTGAATGAGTGAGCGAGAAAGATTTTCTCCTTTAGTAATATCATCACCTAATAATAGAAGAAATGGATCTTGTCCAACAAAAGTTTTAGCGTGGAGAACCGCATCTCCTAAGCCCTTAGGATATTGTTGGCGGGTATAATGAATGGTTAAATTAGAGGTTTGAGTCGCTAATTCTAGTAATTGATGCTTGCCTTTGGACTTTAAATTTTGTTCCAAACCAAAGTTAGCATCAAAATGATCCTCAATTTCTTGCTTGCCTTTTCCAGTGATAATTAATATGTCTTCAATCCCTGCTGCGATCGCTTCTTCCACAATAAATTGAATGGCTGGCTTATCAATAATTGGCAGAATTTCTTTAGCAATTGCTTTGGTTGCTGGTAGAAAGCGTGTCCCAAGACCGGCTGCTGGGATCACAGCCTTAGTTACTTTTTGCTGTTTTTCATGACTCATAATGGTCTCCTCTCATTAATCAAGCTTTAGACTTTTTAAATAGTCGATTAGCCCAGGACGAAATTCTTCTTGAGAGAGGGCATAGTCGATCATGGTTTGCATATAACCTAATTTATTTCCGACGTCATAGCGTTTGCCTTTAAACTCTAAAGCAAAGACACGTTGGGTTTGATTAAGACGGTCAATGGCATCAGTTAGTTGAATTTCATTTCCAGCACCTTCCTTTTGTGTCTCTAATCGATCAAAAATCTCTGGCGTCAGTAAGTAACGACCGATAATTGCCAAATTAGATGGCGCTAAATAGGGGGCTGGCTTTTCTACAAATCGTTTAACATTATAGACACCTTTTTTATATTCCCGTTCTGGATCGATCACACCGTATTTATCAGTTTCCTCAGGATCCACGGGCATCACAGCAATCGCTGAAGCATGTGTTTCATGGTAGAGTTGAATGAGCTGTTGGGTTAGGGGAATGGTATCCGTCATTAGGTCATCGCCTAGCATAACGACAAAGGGCTCATCACCCACAAAATGCTTAGCTTGCAAGACCGCATGTCCCAAGCCTTTAGGGTAAGACTGGCGGGTATAAAAAAGATTGATCTCATTCAATTGTTTAATCTTCGTCAATAATTCTGCCTCTTCTTTTTCAGCTAAGGCATATTCCAATTCTTCATTCGCATCAAAGTGATTTTCGATGGGGCGCTTGGATCGACCAGTAACAATCAGAATATCTTCAATTCCAGACTGAATGGCTTCTTCAACAATAAATTGAATCGTCGGCTTATTGACTATCGGAAGCATTTCTTTCGGCATGGCTTTAGTAGCCGGTAAAAACCGAGTCCCTAAGCCAGCAGCAGGGATAACAGCTTTTCTAACTTTCATATTAGTGGCCTCTCTATCATTTTTAATCATCTAAAGGCTATTGTAACGGACTTTTATAGGGGGTTCAAGTTTCTTACATTACTTATAAAAATGAAAAAAATATGATATTATCTGCTTAGGACTAGTCGATGACTAAAAAAATGGCTATAATAGGTCTATCTTCAGAAAGGAAGTTATTATGAAATCATTTAATAAGTTAATTATCGTTTTTATGGCTCTTGTCACATTTACCATGAGCTTGTTGCCAAGTGCCTATGCCACAGACTTTAATAAGCCTTTTTCCATTCTATTAATGGGGATTGATAGTGGTGGTCTGGGGCGGACTGAAAAGGGGCGTTCAGATGTAATGATGGTAGCAACCGTTAATCCGGATACGCAAGAAATCGCAGTTACTTCAATTCCTCGCGACTCTTATGTAGAAATTCCAGGACGCGGGATGGATAAGATCAACCATGCTTATGCCTTTGGGGGTCCCGAATTATCCCTACAAACCGTCCAAAATTGGTTAGGCATCGAGCTAAATGATTATGCCGTAGTTGATATGCAGGGGTTGGTAGATATGATCGACTCAGTGGATGGGATTGATATTGTTCCTCCAGAAAGCTTTGAGATTGATGGTTATCAATTCGAAGAAGGTAAGTCCATTCATCTTGATGGCGATAGTGCTTTAGCCTATAGCCGTGAACGTTATAATTCTGGTGGCGATTATGCTCGTCAAGAACGTCAAAGACAGATCATTCTTAGCTTTATTGATAAAGTTAGACAAGAATCGAGCGATATCCCATCAATGATCAGTGTTATCAATTCTTTACGCAAGTTTGTTAAAACGAATGTCTCCATGATCGATGTTGGTAAATTTGCTTTGAAACATTCTGATTTTAATCCAAACATTGAATTTAACCAATTGCAAGGTCAGGGCTTTAAAAAGGATGGCATTTATTACGAACAAATTGATGAGTCCTCACTAGCCCAAATTAAAGATATAATGACTCGTCTTTTAGAAAACGAGGAATCTTAAGCATTCCAATCCCATTAAGTACTTAACCAAGCTGTTACTTAGTATCTCATTTTAAAAATATTAGAGGCTGCGACGCTTGTCTCAGCCTCTTTTTTTAAAAGAATGAATTGAAAGGAGAAGGAGATCGATGTTAAAAATTAAGCCTTGTTTAACGAATGCTCATCTGAAGCAAATTGCACTGACTTGTATGATCATTGACCATCTAGCAGCTGCTTTGATCGCACGAGGTTATCTATTAACTTATTGGCAAAACCAACCACAAATTGTCGAGAGCTTAATCGGTCTTTATCCCATATTACGTAATATTGGTCGAATTGCTTTTCCTCTCTACCTATTTACGCTGGTGGAAGGCTACCATCATACACATAGTTTTAAACGCTATCTAGAACGCATGTTGCTATTAGCCTTTGTCTCAGAGATTCCTTTTGACCTTGTATTATCTGGAAGGATTTGGGACTGGAGTCATCAAAATGTTTTTTTTGAACTAAGCTTATGCCTCTTATTATTTATCAGCTTGGATCATTTTAAGAATCAACCGCTTTGGCGAATCCTCACTTTAGGAACTTTTGCACTGATTGCTCATTTATTCGCTTTTGACTATGGTTGGAAGGGGATTGTGGCAGCCAGTATTATCTTTGTGGCTCATGGTCAACACTTAAGACAAGCACTCAGCATCATTCCAGCTTTCTTTTTTGAGTATAATATGCCGATGGTCTTTTTAAGTGCTCCGATCGTCTATCTCTATAATGGCCAACGAGGTAAGCAACATTCAAAATTCTACTATTGGATTTATCCAGGGCACTTACTGATTCTCTTTTTACTGCAACAACTCCTTAAATACTAATTTAATACATCAATTAAAGAAGTCCTCACTCCTAAATGAATCGGAGCGGGGACTTCTTTAATGTTTAATAGATAGCTTAACTTTAAATAAAGGAAATAACTGCTCGACAGAGAACAATTCCAATCGAATAACCTAGTGTTAATGAAGTAATAATCATGAAGGCATCAACCGCTTTGATGGAGCCAGCAAGGTTATTGCCTTTTAGAATATCCCGCATGGAATTAGTGATGGAGGTTCCCGGATAGAAGGGGATAATCATCGCTCCTAATAAGATACTTCGATTGAGATTTTGTGGAAAAAAGGCATAGATCAAACCGATAAAAAGGGTCCCAATCGCCACCGATAAAATATTATAAGAGAAGTTCGTAAAATAAATATGTTTACGAATCGACTTCATCAAAGTGAGTACGGAACCTGTTAGGATGGCTACAATAAAATCAGAAGAAGTTCCGCCAAATAAAATAACGAAAGCAGCGGCTAGAATAATATTTGTATAGTCAATCAGATCTCCATAATTGGTGGTTTTAAGCTCTTTAAGGGCGGCATAAGCCTGATCGACATCAATATTTCCCGATACATAAAGACGAGAAATATTATTAACTGCATCAATATTTTGAATATTATTAGATCGCTCATTAATCCGAACGATATTCGAGAAGTTATATTGTGATTGCTCAGTATCCGTCAGTGATAAAAATAATCCTGTCGTATTCGAGTAGGAGCCAGGTAGATTAAGGCCCGATGTTTTTAAAATACGATAAGTGGTATCTTCCACTCGATATTCTTCCGCATTAGATTGAAGCAGAATTTTCCCAGCTAGAGAAGCCAGTCGCATCACTTTTTCGTAATAGAGGCGCATCTTTGAACTCCTTTCATCTTTTTTTACATTGTAGTAGCTAAGTGATAAACATGCAAGCTTAATTCCTTATTTTAAAGTTAAATTATTTTGAATCCGATACCAATTAGGTGTATAATAATCACAGTAGTGTAATCGGTTTCATATATTTTCAAATAGAAAGGAGAATTGGCATGAAAATCATTGATGACGGTAGACGGCTAGCCTTGTTAAATGAAAAAACAGATACTCTCGCTCAAATGGACTATCAAATAACGGCAGAAGGCGAATTATGGGTGACCCATACCTTTACCAGTCCAGACCAACGAGATCAAGGTTATGCCAGTGACCTGTTTAAGGCCTTGGTCGAAAAAGCACAAAAGGAAAAACGCCATATTATATCAACCTGTTCTTATGTCAGTAAAAAATTAACAGAAGTGGATCAAACATACTGAAACCATTAATCAAGCACAAAACTTGACTTAACTATAAAAACCTTATACTTCTTAGAAAAAGCCTACTTCGGTTAACAGCTTTGAATAATCTAGGAAAATATAAGGTTTTTGGTTTATTTTTAAGGATGAATGGCAGTTATTTGCCTTGAAAAGCTTGTTTAATTGAGACCTTTTCTTCGGCATTCAATAAAACAGCAAGTTTGATGCGCGCTTTAATCCCACTGAGACCTTGCGTAAAAATGACACCCATTTGGCTTAAGCGTTTCCCACCGCCAGGATAATCATAGATATCTTCAGTCACGCCGTTAAAGGCCCGTGAGACTAGTACAACTGGGATCTGAGCTTCCATAAATTGCTCAAGTATTGGTACAATCTGAGGTGGCAAATTACCAGCACCCAGTGCCTCAATGACCAAGCCTTGATAGCCATGATCAAGCACTGCTTCAAAAAGATCCGCTTTCATGCCGGCATAAACCTTGAGCAAAGCAACATCTTGACTAATAGCGGTTAAATGATAATGTTCATGACGAATTAATTCTTGAAAGTAAGTAACTTGGTTCTTATAGAGGATTCCGATCGGACCAAAGGTTGGGGTTTGGAAGGTGGCAAGATTGGTCGTATGGGTCTTGGTGACATAAGTTGCCGTATGGATCTCTTCATTCATCACCACTAGAACGCCTTTTTGGGCGGAATGATCTTCGCGTGCTGTAAAAATGGCACTCCGAAGATTGGCCAAGCCATCTGAGCCAATTTCATTACTCGATCGCATGGCTCCAGTAACAACAATCGGAATAGGGAGATCTAGCGTTAATTCTAGGAAATAAGCCGTTTCTTCCAAGGTATCCGTTCCATGTGTAATCACAATACCATCATAGCTTTTAGCTTTTTCTTGGATCAATTGGCTAAGTTCTAGCATTTTTTCCAAGTCCATATGGGGAGAGGGAATATTCAAAAAATCCAGGACATCAATGTCAGCGAAGTTTTGTAAAAGATGACCTTGCTGATGGATGGGATTGTCTGAAGTCGGCGATACCTTGCCAGTAGTCTGATCTTGCGACATGGCAATCGTACCACCCGTATTTATTAAAAGTATTTTTTTCATAAGGGGACCTCCTTTTATGATTCACTTGCATTATAACCGTTTTGTAAAGCGGTAACAACTGAGCTTTTATCAAATCTTGCTGATATTTTACTTGCCTTGATTAGACAATTATTAGATAATAAAAATATTAAAGGAGGAGGAATAGGATGAAAGAGTATGCCTTGATAACCGGAGCCAGCTCAGGGATCGGTCGGGAAGTTGCCTATCGTTTTGCTGAAAAATACTATAATTTAATCTTAGTCGCTAGACGACAAGACCGCTTAGATGCTTTAAAAGCTGAGTTAGAAGAGAATTATCAGGTTCAAGTTGTGGTGATCCCCTTTGATCTAAGCTTAACTGATGATTTAGCAGATTTTTATCAACTGACACGTAACTATGTGATTAAGTATTGGATCAACAATGCTGGTTTTTCGATTTCGAAAGACTTGCTTAAATTATCCGGTCAGGATATTGAACAAATGGTAAGAGTTAATGACATCGCCTTGATGACCTTATCCAACTTATATGCGGCAGATTATAAGGATCATGAAGGGGCACAGTTGGTGAACGTCTCTTCTGTGGTAGGCTATGCCTTGAGTGAGGGGAATCCCTTATACTCAGCCACCAAATTTATGGTCTCAGCCTATACCGAAGGACTGGATCACTATTTAAATGTCAATGGACATGCTATGCGTGCGAAAGTTCTCGCTCCAGCAGCGACCGCTACAGAATTTACTCAAGTGGCCAAAGGTGAAAGCAAACCGGTCGATTATAGTCAACTTTATGACCGTTATCATACAGCAGAACAAATGGCAGGATTCCTAATCCAACTATTGGACTCCAGTAAAACTGTTGCTAAAGTAAACTTAAGCAATTTCCAAATGGAGTTATTAAATCCTCAATTGCCAGATCTTTACGATAATTAAAAAGGACTAATTAATTGCTCAAAAAGACAACTGATATACCAGTTGTCTTTTTTGTTTATTAATTAAGATACTCATGACATCCTATAAAAGCGCTTGTCAGACATATTTTCAAGGGATACTTGACACGAACAAACGTTCGTTTTAGAATGGGGATAGAAAAGAGGTGAATGGCTATGCCAATTATTGATTACAGCCGAGAGCCTAAATCAGATATTGCTTTCGTAGATATGAAGTCCTTTTATGCGAGTGTAGAATGTGTGGATCGGGGCTTACACCCTTTGAAAACCAGTCTATGTGTGATGAGCCACTCAGATAATACCCAGGGGCTTATTTTAGCTTCTTCACCCGTTTTTAAGCAAGTCTTTGGCAAAAAGAATGTCGGACGCACCTACGATCTACCTTTTTATGTTCATAATCGTCGCTTTAACTATCGACTAGCAAAATCAAAAGGGCAGCGAACCGATCCAGGCTATGTAGCCTTTATTGAGTCCTGGGCTAGGCGAACCTTGTTTGTTCCTCCCCGAATGAGCTATTATATTGAAAAGAATTTACAAATTTTGCAGATTTTTAGTCGCTATACAGCGGAAGAAGATATTGTTCCTTATTCAATCGATGAGGGATTTTTAGATTTAACAGCCGTTTTAAATTATTTTATCCCAGATCCCAACATTAACCGCCGTGATAAATTGGAACGGGTGGCTAGCCGAATTCAAAAGGATATTTGGCAAGAATTAGGCTTAGCATCGACCATTGGATTATCAAATGCTAATCCATTACTCGCAAAATTAGCGTTAGATAATGAAGCTAAAAAAATGCCGACCATGCGAGCCAATTGGTCTTATGAAGATGTTGAAAGTAAAGTATGGCAAATCCCATGCATGACTGATTTTTGGGGGATTGGACATCGAACACAGAAACGACTCAATAAAATGGGGATTCATTCTATTTATGACTTGGCTCATGCGAGTCCAGAAGCTTTGAAGGAGGAATTCGGGATCATTGGTTTACAGCTCTTTTTCCATGCCAATGGCGTCGATGAGAGTAAAGCACGAGAAAAATACCAACCTAAAGGGCGAGGCATTGGTAATTCTCAGATTTTACCCCGAGACTACTATGATCAAGGTGAGATTGAATTAGTTCTATCAGAAATGGCTCAACAAGTAGCCATTCGTTTAAGGCGAGCCAAAAAAAAGACCACCTGTGTATCAATTCAGATTGCTTATGCCCATCAAGCAGAAAAAAGCCCCTTATCCGCTCAGATGAAGATCGATCCAAGTCAAGAAACTCAAAGCTTGATTCAAGCCGTACTTTACTTGTTTCGGCAACATTACCAAGGGGATCCAGTTCGGCAAGTAGGCGTACGATATAGTCAACTCACAGATCAGGCGATCCATTACTATTCTTTATTTGATCCAGAAGATCAGGTGGATAAAAGAGAACACCTGGATCAAGCTTTAGACCAGATCCGTCATCGCTTTGGTCATCTTGCTATTTTGCCCGCCAATTCATTAAAACAAGGGTCCCGGGTGATTGCACGCAGCAAGTTGATCGGAGGGCATGCAGCAGGGGGAGCAGGTGGATTGGATGGTTTATCATGAGTGTTGACCGTTCTTATTTGGATTCCAAAGCTGCGCGTCATTATCAAGATCGAAAGATGGCAAAGTGGATGGGCTTTTTCTTATCAGAACATCAAACAGCCTTAAAAAAAGTTCCACAAGACCAAGCCTTGGACTGTCTTCCCATTGATCAAGTCTTTCTACAATTAAATCAAGCTTTTGTTGGTCAATACCTTATTTCTATTACTTATCAAGTGAAACGCTTTCATCACAAAGAAGCATCCTATCAAACGGCTACTGGCTATATTCAAAGCTTAGATTCAACAAAAATGACACTCGTCTTAACAGAAACACCTAATCAACAAATCATTGATTTTATTCAGATCATATCGATTCAATTAGTAGAGGAGTCTTCGAATGAAATCACGGGCTTTTAAAAAAAATGAAGTTCAGTTTGATTATTTTAGTGATAATTATCAACGCTTCGAACAGGACTTTTATGAATATTCAAAATTAGCATATCCTTTATCCTTAATTGAAGAAGATATTCTTCGAACAATGGCCGAAGGACAATGCAATTATTTTCGTATCCCACAATCTCAATCAAAGGATGGTTGGCAACATACATTTGTTTTTGAAGTGACTGTTGATCCAAAAAATCCCTTGATTCGTCGTTATTGTTATTTATACCATTATAAGGATTAAACTAAGCTGACCACCAGGGTCGGCTTTTATTTCTAACAAAAATAACATAATGTATATTATGTAAACTCAAATAAAGAATTTTATTCCCTCTTATTACTGACTAACTTAAAAATCCAAGTCTAAGTCGACTTGGATTTGCCATAAGATGTTATTTAGTTAAAAAATGGATGGCAGTCTCTTTCAAGATCTCAATGCAGTCATAATACTCCTCTAGGTCAACCCATTCATCGACAATATGGGCATTTTCTGTAAGGCCTGGACCATAAACGACCATCTGAATGTCATCGCTAATTTGACGATATCTGGATAGTTCGGTGGCTCCAGCGGTGGTTAGTACCTCAATCTTTTTATCCTTAGCTGATGCTAACAAGGCCTTGACCAGGTCGGAATCCTTAGCAGATTGAGCTGCGTCAAGGATCTGGTGATAATGAATGGATAATTCTGCATTATTAGGATCTTGATTCATTTCCTCAATCACAGATTCAAAGAGCTCACAGACTTCTTTAGTCCCAAATTCAGGCACTGATCGGACATTGCCTTGGAAGACCGCTAGATCTGGTACCGAATTAATCTGTGATCCCCCTTCAATGGTTGAAAAGACATTCAAAGTATTACCCATTTCGGAATTATGGTACTTGGAATTTTGGCTGATTTCATCAAAGCGTTCTTGGACTCGTAGAATGTATTTGCAAGCCGTCATAATGGCATTAACACCAAGATGAGGAGCTGATGAATGAGCCGCCTTGCCCTTGGCTGTAACTTGAAATTGAATCGAGCCTTTATTGGCATAGATGGCTTGGTTGCCATTCGTTGGTTCAGGAATAATAACGGCATCCACGTCATCCAAGATTCCCTCATCGACTAAGGCCTTGGCTCCAATCATACCAATCTCTTCCCCAACAGTCCCAATAAACCAAACTTCCCCTGGAAAATCAATTTGACTTTCCTTCAGTTCAATTAAGGCGATGGCTCCAGCCGCTACGCCTGCTTTCATGTCGGCCGTTCCACGACCATACATCCGACCGTCCTCTATCTCACCAGCAAAGGGATCATGTTTCCAAGCCGATACATCACCAGTCGCCACGACATCCAGATGACCCGAAATCGCAAAAATCTTGCCTGGTTTAGACCCTTTTATTTTGGCGACAATATTTGCTCGACCTGCTTCCACCGGATAAATGGTGGACTCAATCTGATGTTGGTCAAATAGTTCCTTTAAATAACAAGCAACCGCTTCTTCTCCATCATTAATAGAAGGAAATTGAATTAGGTCGCCTAATATTTTTTGATAATCTGCTAACTTCATAAGCACACCCCTTTAATAACTTTGAGTTTGTTTGGCATGGTGGTAGCCCCATAACCAAGCTACCCCAACCAAGATTGAAATAACAATCATTATATACCAGGCAATCTGGTAACTTTGTGTCAGGTCGTAGCTTCCTGCCACGATCAATGGGCCGATAGCCGTCCCTATTTGAAAAGCCGATTGAAGAAAGCCAAAAGCCTCGCCATAGGCTTTTTTCGAATAGATTGATGCCGTTACAATTGGTAAAACAACCGTCCCCATCGATAAGCCGAGTCCAAAACAAATGGCCAGCATCCAGGGACCCCATGACGTTCCTGCAAAAAGCATAGCAAAGAAAGCGAGAGTCATTGCACTAACACCTAAAATTAAGCTAACAAACAAACCAAATCGATCCGAAATCCACCCCATTAAAAGCTTGCCAAAAATACCTATCAAAAGATAAGCTGAAACAATCACACTCGCAAACTGAAGGGGTTGAGCTTCTTGTAAAGCAGGTGGAAATTGTAGACTTGCTCCATTGACTACCCCATTTAAGATGGAACCCAGCATTAAAAGGAGAAAGAAAGCGAGTTGCCAAGATTGACCAGCAGAAATATCCAGATTAAGCGACTGAGTATCCAAGGCCTGTCGTCCTTGATCAGATGGTATCGTTGGATCTTCCGCTCCATAAGGTCGAAGACCTAGGTCAGCTGGCTTAGATCGCATTAAAAAGCCCCCACATAGAAGAGCGATAATAGCAATCAATCCCGCATAAGAAAAATAAGCCCAGCGCCAAGAAACATGGTTAATCAAATAAGTAACCATCGGCGACAAAATAAAGCCCCCCGCTGAGACTCCAGCAAAAGCAATCGAAGTGGCTAGTCCCCTTTGATGATCGAACCAATTATTAATCATCATGGTAATGGGAATAGCTGTCGTTGTAATGTAAGCAAAACCTATTACAAAGGAACAAAGATAAAATTGCCAAGGATTTTGACAGAGACCATAGCCAAAGACTCCTAGCGTAAACAAGCAAGCAAAACCTAGCCATACTCTTTTAAAATGATGCTTGAGAAGAATTTTAGAGACCATAGGCCCTACAAAAATCCCAACAGCTTGAACGATAGTCGTATTCAATGAGAATTGACTCCGAGAAAAGCCAAGATCCTGCGTAACAGCAATTTGCCAAGTGTTCGACAAAGAATTGACGATCGGAGCATATACCGCCAAAATTAAAGTCGCTGCAAGTAAAATAACCCACGCGTAATGAACTTTGAAGCTCGAGCGCTTGTTATGAGACAAGATAAATCACCCTTTCTAAGGAGTTTCGACAAATGATATTAAAAATCAAACTTGATTGTAAACGTTTTAACTTTTGAGGAACAGATCTGACTAATGGTTCTGTCCACCAGATACCTTTAAGTCGACCTGATCATGGTAATTGACAATCGCTCCAATCGCCGCTTCCATTCCCAACACCATTTGATCAAGCGTCAGACTTGGTAAATGGGGCCGGTCGATCACTTGCTGCGTCAAATAAGGTAAATGAACAAAGCCCGCATGCGTCTTTAAATAACGCGTATGTGTCAAATATAAGGCTTGATACATCAGGTGGTTACAGACATAAGTTCCTGCTGAATTGGAGACTTGACTTGGCACCCCTGCTTCCTTCATCGCAGCTACCATCGCCTTAATAGGAAGTTGGCTAAAATAAGCAGCCTGTCCCTTTGCTTGAATCACTTGGTCAATCGGTTGGGCTGCTTGATTATCCGGAATGCGTGCATCGTCTAGATTAATTGCCACCCGTTCTGGTGTCACTGCCGCTCGTCCACCAGCTTGACCCAGACAGACAATATAATCATAAACAGCTTGATTTAAGGCTTGACTTAAAACCTGGGCTGAACTATGAAAGGCGGTCGGCACCATAAGTGTTGTAATCCTAGCCCCATGGATGGTCTTCGGAAGAGCCTTCATCACTTCCAAGGAAGAATTAATGGGCTCCTTATCAAAGGGCTCAAAGGCTGTTATTAATAAATTCATGATTTTAGCTCCTCAATTCTAGTCCGCTGCGTTACCGGTTTGAACTTGATAATCAGTAGGATTGTTGACAGGTAGGACGATGCCAGCCTGATGGAAGGCTTCCACCAAGGCTCGACGATACTGTCCCTGAACCGAGACTAAATCATCGTAATCTCTCACCCACAATTGGATCCGATAGTAAGTTCGATTGGACCCATCCGTAAAAAGCCCTGGTTGAACAAATCGTTTAATGACTCGTTTATCCTCTAAGAAAAGATCCTCGTAAACTTGATGAGCTAGTTGGTTCATCGCTTCAAAGGGGGAATCCCCATTGACAAAAAAGTCTAGCTGAATCCGAGCCTCATCCTTAGAGAAGTTAGCAACCGTTGAAATATCACCATTACTTAAATAATGGTAAGCGCCATCATAATCCTTAATCACCGTTGTCCGGACCGAGAATTTGCGGATAGTGCCTGAAATTTGATTAATGGTAACCAGGTCACCGATTCGATATTGGTCCTCCAGAAGAATAAAGAATCCAGCGATACAATCACTGACAAGGTCTTTAGCCCCAATCCCTAAGGCGATTGACAACATCCCTACCCCAGCGACCAGAGTAGAAACTGGTACCCCCAGAATCGAAAAAGCAGAATAAATCAATAAGAAGTAATAGAAAAACTTATAAATACTATTAATAATTCCGTGCAGGGTTTTCTTACGAGCGCTATAACGATCAGGGGTGGATGCCTTACTAAAATACCGGTCGGTTAACCAGATAATGAATCGATAGGTTAAAGTAAATAAGACAAAAACCAGAACTAAATCAATCCCCTTAGAGATGAGATGGGTCCAAAAGCTTTCACTTTGTAGGTATCGAATCAGATGATTAACTTCTTTATTACTAAGTAGGTCTGAATTCTTGACAATTTCGTTGGCCGCTGAGCCAATTTCATTTGGGCTAGTCATTAGAAACTCCTTTCCAGTGCTGAACACTAACCTTAATAAGCTAGTCTGAAACAATTTGATAGATATCTTTTGAGATCTGTCCAATCATCCTTTCATTGGGAGATTCAGTAAGAATCGTTAACAAATAAGGTCGTTGACCTTCTACCAAGGCCACAGAATGATAATAGGTTCCCTCCCAAGACCCTATCTTTTGATAGGTATTAACGGGCAACACATCGATAAAACGGCCATCCCAGGCGGTCTTATCCAAGGATTCAAAGCCCCATTGTTCATCTTGTTGATACAAATAGCGAAATAGTTGGTTAATCTGTTGGGCTGACATATCCCAGGACCAGGTCTTTTCTTGGTAGACTTTTTTCACAAAACGGTCGAAGGCTTTTTGTTGTGGCTTGGCAATATAATACATCAGCATATCAGCCGCAATATTATCGGACTCAGCCATGGTACGATGTACCAGGTCTTTCAAGCTATAGGATTTACCAGAGAGTTTTTCGCGTTTGAGACTGCCTGAACCACTCGCAGGATAGGACAGCGATTGGTCCAATACAACGGGATCATACTTAAAGCGATCGTTCCAGGATAAGTCGCCCTTTGCGACAAGATCTTGACAAAAAGCCACAAAAGCAATCTTAGGAATGGATTGAGCGGAAACAGCTTGGTCAGACCTCAGACCCGCTCGTAGATTAGGATCCAAATCTAAAAAACAAAAATCAACATAAACTGACTTTTTCTGATAGCGTTCAAGGTAGCGGTCAATATCCTTGAGTTGTTGTTGAACACGCCAGTCTTGTTTTTTGGCTTGAATGGCTTCCTTAAGAGTTGATTGTTGTTTAGCAGAATGCTTGAGGGCTTCTTTTTGGTCATCGGTCAACTGATTAGCCTTAGCCGTAACATTAGCCTTAGTCACGGACGCTTGTGCCACTATCAATTGACCAAACACGCTAGACCACAGGCTGACAATCATGATAAAAAATGTAAAACGACGGAAATTTGAACTACGAGACACGGCTGAGACTCCTTTATTACTAATCATCCCTCATCTTTTAATATAAGAAAAAGGCCTTATCAATCATTCGAATAAATCTGATTCTTTAGCGAATGATTGCTCTTAAAGTCTAACGATCTTAGCCTCTAAAATCAAGACCCCCTCCCCTAATAAAAAAGGCGATAACCCCCTAGAGGGCATCGCCTTAAAGCGGATAGGTGAGACTTTTTAGTCCCCATTATAAATCGTTGGCACAATATTATAATCAACGGTTCGGATAGCCCCAATATCACGGCCACCCGCATAAGAAATCGATGACTGTAAATCTTCTTCCATCTCTTTTAAGGTATCAAAAATTGATCCTCGACTCGGCAAGAGAATTTTCTTCCCTTCGACATTCCGATAAATCCCCTTTTGGAATTGTGAGGCAGAGCCAAAGTATTCCTTGTAGGTCACGCCATCTTCTTGGCTCGTTTCACCAGGGGATTCTTCATGGGCCGCTAAAAGCGAACCAATCATGACCATATCCGCACCAAAACGGTAAGACTTAGCAATATCGCCATGGGTCCGGATGCCTCCATCCGCGATAATCGGCTTACGGGCTGTTTTGGAACAGAGACGAATGGCTGATAATTGCCAGCCTGCTGTTCCAAAGCCGGTCTTAATCTTGGTAATACATACACGCCCCGGTCCTACCCCCACTTTGGTAGCATCCGCCCCAGCATTTTCTAAATCTCGAACGGCAGCTGGTGTAGCAATATTTCCCGCAATAACAAAGGTTTTAGGCAAGTTCTTTTTGATGTAGCGAATCATTTGAATGACATAATCAGAGTGACCATGGGCCACATCGATTGTAATATAATCAACTGGATAATTAGCTGCCTTCAATTCATCAATAAAATGATATTCATCATCCTTAATACCCACCGAGATCGATGCATAAAGGCCTAACTCATGCATCTTCTTCACAAAATCCAGTCGTTTCTCTGGCTCAAAGCGATGCATAATATAAAAATAACCCGCTTGAGCCAACTTAATGGCTAATTCTTCATTTAGGACCGTCTGCATATTGGCTGGAACAACCGGAATCTTAAAGCGTCTTGGTCCAAATTGAACAGAGGGATCACACTCACTACGGCTCTTAACAATGCACTTATTCGGGATCAATTGGACTTGTTCATAATCAAAAGTGTTCATGGTATAACTCCTTTATAAATTGAATTAATGACTAAGGTCAAAATGACTATCAAATACAGGGTCACAGGTAATATCAATACCCAATTGCAATAATTGACGTCGGGTATCTTGCGATAAAATTACCGTCGAATGGGCTCGGGTATCGCGTAATTTAGCCAGTTGCTTATAGGCAAGCTGGGCTGTCGGGTTGGTCACAGCTGAGATCGCTAGGGCGATTAACAATTCATTCAGCGATAAAATGGAGTGGCGTGATTCAAGGGTCTGAGCCTTGAGATTTTGGATGGTCTCTAACACCATAGGAGCGAGTAAGTCGATCTGGTCACCAATACCAGCCAACTCTTTTAAGGCATTCATCAAGGCAGCTCCGGAAGCATCCATCAAAGAAGTGGTCCGACCTGTAATAAAGCTACCATCGTGTAATTCAATGGCTAAAACAGAAACCGGTTCTTCCGCTTGTGTCCGCTCTTGAACCTCCTTACCATATTGATGAGCATAGTAAACGCAACGACGATCATCCGTCTTTAAGTTAGAATCTTCTAGGATCAAATGCATCTTAGACCGAACGGATTCATCCGCCAAGCCCATTTTATAATCTTGTTCTACTTGGAAGTAGCGGCGAATAATTTCTTGCTGAGCCGCTTCTTTAACGACCTCTTCATCAATAATACCCGCCTTAATGCAATTTACGCCCATATCCGTTGGTGACTGATATTGGGTAGCGACTGAAGCGGTATTGGCTAATATCCGCTTAATAACCGG
Source organism: Facklamia hominis CCUG 36813 (assembly GCF_000301035.1). Classification (GTDB taxonomy): domain Bacteria; phylum Bacillota; class Bacilli; order Lactobacillales; family Aerococcaceae; genus Facklamia; species Facklamia hominis. The sequence continues at coordinate 311,189 of NZ_JH932292.1, forward strand.
AAACATGACCATGTCTCGATTATAATTAACCGCCATTTCCTGATAAGCATCGATGTGATAAGAATCAAGAACATTAATATCATTAAGATCAACGGTCGCCGCTTCATAGGCCACATTTACTGGATGCTTTAATGGCAGATTCCAGACTGGGAAGGTTTCAAATTTGGCATAAGTAGCCTTCACCCCATGAGCTTGTTCATGATAGATTTGATTCAAGCAGGTGGCTAATTTACCTGAACCGGCTCCAGGTCCCGTCACAATCACCAGTGGCTTACTGGTTGGTATATAAGCATTCTTCGCAAAACCTTGCTCTGAGAATAAAAGATCTAGATCGGTTGGATAACCTGGAATCGCTTCGTGGGTGTAAACCTTAATACCGCGGTTTTCCAAATTCTTCTTAAAAGCGAATGCACTCTTTTGACCACTATAACGGGTTAACAGTACCGAATTCACTTGAATTTCTAGTTCATTGTACTCTTCAATCAAACGCAAAACATCTTGATCATAGGTAATGCCATAATCCCCTCTTACCTTATTATGCTCGATATCTTCGGCATAAATACAAATGATAATTTCGGCCCGGTCTTTCATTTCTTTTAAGAGGGTTAACTTCACATCTTCATCATAACCAGGCAAAACACGCTTAGCGTGTTTATCGCCAATCAATTTTCCACCGAATTCAAGATAGAGCTTATCGATTCCTTCTAAACGTTGATAAATATACTTGGATTGTTCCTTGAGGTATTTATCATTATCAAAACCGATTTTTTGTCTCATAGATGATCCCTTCCTTTATACACAAGTTCCAGATTGTATTTTACCAAAATTCTAACTAGAAAAAAGCTTTATTCGATAATTTTATCAAATACTTGTCAACTTGTTTTAAAAAATGGTTGACTAATCGGAAGAAAAAGGTATCTTTTAACCAGGAGGTAAATTATGACAACGAAAGATTTAACTTATGGCGCTCTAGGCATTGGCTTGCTGACAATAGCTTCACAGCTATCCTTTCATCTAGGGCCAATCCCCTTTACCTGCCAGACCCTCGCCGTATTTATCCTGGCTTTATTGTATCCCCTTCGCTTGTTTTTGTGCCTATATGGTGTCTATTTATTGATGGGACTCATTGGATTACCCGTCTTTGCTAATTTTTCAGGGGGCGTTGGCTACCTTCTATCCCCTTCATTTGGCTTTTTACTGGCTTTCTTGCTAGCTGGCGTAATCATCGCTTACTATCGAGACCGAGGAAAATCGACTCTCCTCGCCCTATTACTCGCTCAAGTGATCATCTATCTCATCGGCTTAACCTATATGGCCTGGATCCTGAATGGCCATCTAGCTAAAGGCTTAAACTTTAAGCAAATCTTGCAATTGGGCTGCCTGCCCTTTATTCCAGGAGATCTAGTGAAAGCCTGGCTAGCCTATCGAATCAGCCAAATCTTATCCCCTCAGCTTCATTTCTCCCACTAATTAAATAGAGAGTGAGTTTGACTAAGGACAGTCGACTCACTCTCTTTATTTTAGGCTTGAATCAATCGCAGACATTCCTCAATGACACCCTGTCCATAGGCAGCTTTAGCAATGGAATCAGCTTGCAACTGAAGCTCTAGGATGGCATTAGCCACCGCAAAACCATGACCAGCCGCTTGGATCATAGGAAGGTCATTTTCACCATCTCCAACAGCGAGAACCTCCTGAGGGGCCAATTGCAGATACTGAGCAATCCACTTAAGGGCATTGCCCTTGTCCACTTGACGACTCACAATATCCATGGCCCAATCTTCAAAACAATGATAGTGATAATGAGGGCCTAAATTATTAGCTAAGGCATAAAGGCGACTGAGTCCAACGCCACTATTGGGGTCCGCAAGAAAAACCTTATCAACTTTTAATTCCTGCCAATCTCGGGCTACTATTGGCCGATAAATCTGAGTACTCAAATTATCCGGATTGGGTTTTTGAATAAAGTCCGTTAGATTAGCTGCATATTCCACTCCATCGACTACATAGATAACACTTATCCCCATGGACTGAGCAATCTCAATCAAGGGACGTAAGGGACCTAGGGCCATCTTAAAACAATGGATTTTATGGCCTTTTTGCATAATGACCGCTCCATTTGAGCTCGCATAGGGTAGATCAATATTTAAAGCATCGATAAAGGGCTGAACCGACTGATTCGACCGCCCAGTAGCTAACGTGAATTTGATTCCTCGTTCCTCCAATGTCTGCCTAAAATTATCAAATCCTACAGGCAGCTGTTTCATCGGATCCAAGAGGGTATCATCTAAATCACAAATGATTAATTTATACATGACTGCTCCTTCATAAGCACTCCTGCTACTATTGCTTAACAGAGGCAGGAAGACGCTGAATAACTTGATTAATCGCCCAATGAGCGATCAAAAGATCATCTAACCAGGCAAAAGGACCTAGGAAGTCCGGTATTAAATCCGTGGGAAGAACAATATAACCAATGGTCAAGAGGATCACCCCTCTCAAGGGCCACGAAGTATCCGGAGCCACCAGGGCTCTAAAAAATAAAGGTAATTTTTGTAAAAGTGTTAAGGGACGTTTTTTGAACATCAAATCATTCCTTTCATTGTCTAAAGCCTCATTGCTTATGACTAATATTAAAGGAAATAAGATGTTAAAACATCCATCTCAAGTTGGATTATTTTAAGGCTTGATGCAACAACTCATAAGACCGTAACCTTGCTTTTTGATCTGGAATCGGACTATAAATCATCAATTCATCGATACCAAATTCCTTAATCTCATCTTCTAAGATCGCCTTGACTTGGTCCGGTGTCCCTTTGATCATAAAATGCCTTTGATAATAACTATCGATGAGGGCTTGATCCTTCAATGAAAATGAATAATCTTGCGCAGCCTTTGGACTTAATAGAGGCTGTGATAGATCGCTGGCTCGTTGAATTTCCATGGGTTTAGCTAGATAGTCAGCCTCTTCCGAACTATCCGCACAAATAATCAGATAGGATACCATGACCCGAGGATCTGAGAAGAAGTCGGATGGTTTAAAATTCTTCCGATATTGAGCAAATACATCCGCATCCACATTCAAGGCAAACCAACGGGCGAAGGAGTAGCCTAACCCCATCTTTCCAGTCTGGATGGCGGAGTTACCTGAAGAACCCAACATCCAAGGCTGAGCAGGCTGGCCGACTGCCTCCGGGATAGCCTTGACTTGCCCATAAAAGGCACTCGGCTTTTGGTCCATCATATAATCAAGGATAACTTGCGCTTTCTCATAAAGATAGTCAAAAGAAATAGGATTCCCTGAAGCCAAGGCAATCATCCCTGCCTGGTCAGCTCCTGGGGCTCGACCTATTCCTAAATCAATTCGACCCGGAGCTAAAAGGCTTAAAGTCTTAAACCACTCAGCCACCTTCAAGGGAGAGTAGTTAACGATCATCGTGCCTCCTGTTCCCAAACGGATCGACTGGGTCTTAGCGGCCAAGTATGCGATCAAAATTTCAGGACTAGAACTCGCATTATTAACCATTCCATGATGTTCCGACGCCCAATAACGATCATAGCCCATCTCTTCTAAAGCCTGAACCATCTCGATGGTCTTTTGGTAACGGTCAAGCGTCGTTTCTCCCTGTTCCAAGGGAAGTAGATCATGAATTCCTAATTGCATGATATCATCCTTTCTACATCTCTACATCAAAGTATCTTCGTTAATGAACTGACAGGCCTTTAATGAGACGACCAATTAGACCACCTTAATACTGCGTATATTGGTTGTAATAGTCTTCAACCACACTGAAGATCGTCGTAGGCAACAAGGTTTTTAGCAGTTGAAGATCTGTCCCACTCGATAAGCGACTTTGTTCAATGTATTGACTGAGCAAAAGATTCTCACTCAAATTATAAAGCGATTGAAGAATTAACTTCATCGGACCTGAGAGCACCTGTTCTTGGTAGAAATTCAAGAGATAGCTAAAGGAAGGGTCCGCCAACAATTCCTGATGTGCGACTAGTTCTGTTCCAATCAAGTTAATTAACTCTTTGAAATGACTGACCAATTCTCGTCGAGTCAGCTCATTCGTCCATAACTCATCGGAAGCTGGTTGAACTGCTTCAATGGCCTTAATATGAGTCGGATAGAGTTCATATTCCTGAATATCAGCTTGGGTCAAATCTAAATGCCCTTTTGAAGTTGAAGCCGTTGCTTCCGCTTCTAAATGAACCATATCTTTTAAGGGATAGGTTCCCGCTAAGTCTTGCGGTTCTTGAGTTTCTTTTGCTTGCGAGCTTTCCGCTTGCAGATCAGACAAGTTGAGACTAATGGAGATCGTCTCTGGATTGACAGGCGCCTGCTCGTCTTCTTCTGCTTGCTGATCCACTTGATCAAGGTAAGTCTTTTCCACTGGTTGATCACTGTCTAGCGTGTCAAGATCGATATTTCGCTCCTCAAAAACATCCTTGGGCTTAATAATTAAACGATTATCATCCTCTTCTTGTGAGCGTTCTTGAGAACGAGAATCTCGAGATCGACTTCGAGTCCCATAATCAGATGACTTGGGAGTGTGCGTATTGGCAGGTGGCTCACCCACTTCCTTATTCAAGTAGGTAAAGGAAATGATCAAATAAATCAAGCCTTCCAATACAAAACAAGCATACCAAACCATCAGCGGTATCCAACTAAGCTTCCAACCAACAAGGCCCAAGCCAATAGTGATCAAGAGAGTCAGGAAGAATCTCCGATCTTGTTTGACATAGAGCCGGTGGTAACCTAAAGGCCCCACCAAGAAGCAAAGAAGTGCCGCAAATGCCGGCGATTTTAACTGCTTGCGAAATGTCTGAGGGCTAATCAATAGGAAATTAAATATTGCTTTCATAATTCACCGATCCTTATCATCCATTTAATACATCACCTATTATAGCAAGGATTGTTTAATTTCCCTAGTAAAAAAATCCCTTTTCCTGCGAATAATGGTCTAACAAACGGACAATCTGCTGAAACATCGGGGGATCATAGGGACTATGGCCTGCTTCTTCAACAATAAATAACTTGGCTTGGTTTAGAGCTTGAGCGAGTTCATAGGCACCGCTTAAACGACAATCCACATCATAACGGCCATGAACAATCGCGCAGGGAATTGCTTGAATGGGAGCTAGATGGTTAAGCAGGTAATTATCTTCTTGCCAGAAGAGCCCATTGGCAAAATAATGGGCTTCCAGTAAAGCAATCGACTGGTCAGATGGCGTTAATTCACACGATAAATTCTTATCGGGTAATAAATGAACCAATCCCGCTTCCCAGTCTGCCCAAGCCTTAGCTGCTTGGCGAGCTTGATCTTGGTCACCGCTGGTTAGCCGTTGATAATAAGCTTGGACCAAATGATCTTGATGGGCAGGATCGATATGATTTTTAAAGGCGGCAAATTCCTCTGGATAAAATTGACCAGCACCCCCTTCATACAACCAATCAATATCACTTTGACGTCCGAGAAAGATGCCTCTTAATAAGAGAGCTTCAACTCGCTCAGGATGGTTAATGGCATATAAGAGAGCTAAAGTTGATCCATAAGAACCGCCAAAGAGAATCCATTTTTCAAGGCCTAGCTGGCTTCTTAAGACTTCCATATCCTCAACGGAAGCCTGAGGCGTATTATAATGCAGACTTAAAAAGGGGCGACTCTTTCCAGTACCACGTTGGTCGAAAAGAATAAGGTGATATTTTTCAGGATCAAAGAATTGACGACACTGGGGCGTGATCGATCCACCGGGTCCTCCATGCAAGAAGACTATGGCTTGTCCTTCAGGATTACCAGCCTCTTCGACATAAAGCTCATGACCATCTGCAACCCTTAAGTAAAATTGCCGATAGACGGGACAATCATAACGGTATTTCATGAATGTATTTCCTTTCAAATAAAATAAGTGAGCCGATCACTTGAATCCAGTGACCCGCTCACCCTAACTATATGACTTTAAGCCTTAAAGTTTTTCGACGGATTCCACAACAAAGGCTGGTACTTGAGTCTCTTGAACGGAGTCAATGGATTGTAAGTAGCCCTTCACCCGAATGGATTGATTCGTTTCCAAGTCTTTTGGCTCCTGAAGAAACTTCAAAGCAACCAATTGATCACTGTCTTGTGAATCCATTAAGAGTGACCCCAAGGCCTTGGCACCTTCCACTTGTAGATCTTGCGTATAGAATGAGACAAGTTCTCCTTGCAATTGACCATGAGCCCCTTTTTCTTGACTTAACAATTCCTTAAAAGTCAAAGTTGGATAGTCTGTAGCAGGTGTAGCTTCAATGGTCACCGTTTCTCCAGTCAAGTTAACCGCTTGGTCTTCCTTAACACTCGCTTCCGGTTGTTTAACTGAATCATCCAGACCTAAATCAGCCGGCTTATTACCTAGTGGGTCAGCGACAGGCTCCCCTTGATGCGTGAGATGGTCAATCTCTTTTTGATGCTTGCGCCGGTAGTAGATAAAGTAAATAACCCCCACCACAATAATCAAGATTAAGATCCATGTCTTTGTATCCATAGTCATCACTACTCCTTTCAATGATTAAGCTTAGTATACTAAAAATAAAACTGAAATGAAAACGTTTCGACTTGAATCCTTTCAAAAAATCAGCCCTCTTTTATGAGAGAGCTGATAGCAATCCATTAGTTTAATCGACGGTTAGTCTTTTTGACCAATAATGGATAAATTAAGCTAGCAACAAAGGCCCCTACCATGCCTTGGAAGAGATTCATTAGGAAACCCCCACTCGCCGTCGCAAAATTATACAACAAGCTATCCACAATCAGATAGCCAAGAGCCATTAAGGCCCCTGCTAGAATACTGGCTAACCACTTGTTGGACACTTTATGGATGAGGTAGCCAGCTAAACAACCTTCTAAGCCCTTAACCACAAGGGTAAAAGGTGCATAGAAAGCATAGGCCGATAGGAAATCAGCCATAGCTGAACCAATTCCACCCACTAAGAAGCCAACCCCCGGTCCAAATAGAAGTCCCGAAGTGATCACAATTGCATCTCCTAGGTTAAAATAACCCGATCCATTAGGGATAGGAATTTGAACCAACATCGTAGCCACACAGGTTATCGCAATCAATACTGCCACCATCACTAGGGTAAAAGTCCGTGCATCTTTTTTCATTAATATTCCTCTTTCATTCATGTATTTTTAACTGATTGACTAATTAATTGGATCAAGCTCTAACAGTAAATCGCCCGCCGAAACTTGAGCGCCTTCTTCGATACGAAGGGTCTTTACCTTACCGTCACGGGGAGCCTTAATGGCATTCTCCATTTTCATTGCTTCACTGATTACAAGCGTTTGGTTTTGTTTAACAGATTCGCCGGCATGGACTAAGACCTTGGTAATCGTGCCCGGCATCGAAGCAGCAATCTGATTTGGATTTGATTTGTCAGCTTTAGGATTGACTGTGACTTTCCCTTTAAAGGACCGGTCCAACACTTCACTGCGATAGTTTAAGCCATTAATTTCAAAGTGAACCGTCTTAAAGCCATTCGCTTTAGTCGGACCAATATTGACCAGTTCAATCAAGATGATCTTACCCTCTTCCAATTCATAAAGAATCGATTCATTGATGTCCATTCCATGGAAGAAAGTTGGCGTGTCTAAACGCCAGATCAAGTCATGAGCATCCACAAACTCTAGAAAAGCTTTGACAACCTTAGGATACAGCGCATAGGACAAGACCAAACGATCTGTAATCGCCTGATTGGTCATCAGCGCTAATTCTTCTCTGGCCTTATCAAAATCATAAGGAGCCAAATGATTGCCAGGTCGGTCCTCATAGGAGGCTTCTCCCTTTAAGACCAAGGCCTGAAGCTGCTTATTCATGCCCTTAGGTGGTTGCCCAATCTCCCCTTTCATAAAGGAAACCACTGAATCTGGAAAATCAAGTTCTGCTCCCCGTTCGTAGAGACTCCTTTCATCAAGGTCATTTTGAACCATAAAGAGGGCCAGGTCTCCGACAACCTTGGAGGAAGGGGTCACCTTGGTAATATCTCCTAATAGTTGGTTAACCAATTTATATTTATCCAAAATCTCATCAAAACGATCAGCTAAACCTAAAGAAGCCGCCTGAAATTGGAAATTGGTATATTGCCCACCTGGCATCTCGTATTCATAGACACCGGGCCAAGGAGATTGGAGCTCGCTTTCAAAATCACGGTAATATTGGCGAGTTAGTTTCCAATAATCTGCTAATTTTTCATTGGCCTTGATATGAGCTTGAATATTGTTCGATTGACCTTGTCGTAAGATTTCTAAAGAGCTGGCATTAGGCTGGCTGGTAAGACCGGAAAAGGCCTGATTAGCCACATCTAAAATATCCACCCCAGCGTCAATTGCCCGTGAATACATGGCCAAGGCATTCCCCGAGGTATCATGGCTATGCAGATGGATAGGCAGCGCCACTTCTTCTTTCAGGGTCTTGATTAATTGATAGGCTGCTTCTGGCTTTAAGATACCTGCCATATCTTTAATGGCCAAAAGATGTACGCCTAGCCCCTCTAATTCTTTAGCCATTTTGACATAATAGGCCAAATCATAGACGCCCGACCGTTGGGGATTAAGAATATCCCCCGTATAACACAGGCTAGCTTCAACCAACTTATCAGTTTGTAAGGCAGTCTCAATGGAGAGTTTCATATTTTCAACCCAGTTTAAAGAGTCGAAAATCCGAAAAACATCAATGCCACTTTGAGCGGCTTCATGAATGAATGCCTTAATCACATTATCCGGATAGTTGGAATAGCCCACCGCGTTAGAAGCTCTAAAGAGCATCTGCAAGAGACTGTCAGGAGCTGCTTGACGAATCGCATCTAATCGTTCCCAAGGACTCTCCTTGAGGAAATTATAGGCCACATCGAAGGTAGCACCCCCCCAGACTTCGAAGGAGAAATAGTCCTGGAATTCCTGATTCATATAGCTAACCGCTGGTATCATATCCACCGTCCGTAAGCGTGTAGAGATCAAAGATTGATGCGCATCCCGTAAAGTCGTATCGGTTAATAGCGTCCGTTCTTGTCCCTGAATAGCTTGAATAACCGCCTTGGGGCCTTGTTGGTCCAGCAAGTGTTTAAAGCCATGCTTATTAACGGAATTATTTGCTGACCGTAAGATAGGCCGCTTGGCAAAATGTGGCTTGTGGTCTTCTTTTTGGATACCTGGGAATCCATTAATGGAGACATTCCCAATGTATTGCAAGATCTTGGATCCACGGTCTCTTGAAGGCGTAATCTCAAAGAGACTCGGTTTATGATCGATAAAGCCGGTATCGTAATTGCCTTGAACGAAGTCTGCATCCTGCATAATATTTTGTAAAAAGCCAATATTCGTCTTCAATCCACGCACTCGCAGTTCAGACAAAGCACGCTTCATCTTATCAACAGTAGCTTTAATTGATGGTGCATAGGTCGAAATTTTGACCAATAAAGAATCGTAATAAGGTGAGATGTTCGCCCCTGTAAAGGCATCCCCTGCATCCAGTCGAACCCCATAGCCCCCCGGTGATTGATAACCCGTAATATGGCCAGCATCCGGCGCAAAGTGATTGAGTGGATCTTCCGTCGTAATTCGACATTGAATGGCATACCCATCCAATGGGATCGCCGTTTGATCAGGAATATTGATCACTGGCCCATGCAAGTCTTCCCCTTGAGCAATTAAGATTTGTGTCTTAACAATATCAACATGGGTGATTAATTCAGTAATCGTATGCTCCACTTGTACTCGAGGGTTTACCTCAATGAAGTAAAAATCATCCCCCGCCACCAAAAACTCACAGGTTCCTGCATTAAGATAATGAACATGCTTCATTAATTGGAGTGAAGCCTGAGTTAGTTTTTGCCGAATACCGGGTGATAAGGAGAAGGAAGGGGCGACCTCCACCACCTTTTGGTGACGACGTTGAATCGAACAATCCCTTTCATAGAGATGGATTAAGTTGCCTGCCTGGTCTCCTAAGATCTGAACTTCGATATGCTTAGGGTTTTCGATATATTTTTCGACATAGAGTCTGGCATCGCCAAAAGACTTAAGTGCTTCGGATTGGACTAATTGATAAGCATCAGCCGCTTCCTGGTCATTAGTCACCTTGCGCATCCCCTTACCACCCCCACCTGAGAGTGCCTTAAGGATCACTGGGTAGCCATAGGTCTTGGCGAATTGATAGACTTCCTCAACCGAGTGAATCTCTCCTTGACTCCCTGGAACAACCGGAATACCAGCATCCATGGCTGTTTGACGAGCAGACGTCTTATCTCCGAACATCTGTAAGTGTTCGATCCGAGGACCAATAAAAATAATTCCCTCTTCTTGACAGCGTCTTGCAAAAGTTTGATTCTCACTTAAAAAACCATAACCCGGGTGAATGGCGTCCACACCCTTTTGCTTGGCTAAGGCAATAATGCCCTCGATATCCAAGTAGGCCTGGGTTGGATCCATTCCCTCACCAATTAAATAAGACTCATCCGCCTTTTGCCGGTGAAGGGTTCCAATATCTGCGGTTGAATAGATTGCGACAGTTTTGATATCTAATTCTTTACAAGCACGAATAATTCGAATGGCGATCTCGCCCCGATTCGCGATTAAAACTTTTTTGATGGTCTGCATAAGCGCTCCTTTCTGAGTGTAGCGTCTTCATCCATTATACCCCATTATGAAAAAAGAAAAACCAAAAAAGCCCTTCCTCAGATGAGAAAAGGCTTAGTATTTATCGATCTTACTCACCCCATTTGAATAAGATCCTTAGAGTCAAGCACTCAGGCGATCGACGAGTACTTGATGGCTTAACTCACTTTAGATCCAAGCAAGTAAAGCCAATTCAATTTGCTTATAAGTATAATACAATTGCCATAACCAGTGCCAGTATCCTGTTTTTGATGGCTTGTTTGCCGCTACTTGGCAAAGACGTGCTATCAGAAGCGCTAATAGATTGTCCTTTTCCTGTGGACGAGCTTCTTTTAGCAAACCTGCTACTAAGCGATCAAATACATCGTCACTTGCTTTAGCTTTTTTGGCTTCTTTAGCAGCTTGTCCAGTCGCTTTTTTCGAAGAAGTCCGATTTGCCTTTAAAGGAACAAGACTAGCTTGAGCCTTACTAGGATGAGTGACTTGTTTGCTTGTTTGGCTAGTTTGACTTTCAGAGACTGACGATTGATTCTTATTGCCATCTAGCGCTGGCTTCCTTGAGTCTTCTCGATCGGATTGATGGTTTTGATCTAAGTCAGCTTCTTCCTCATCCTTAGTTTCACAACTTGGTTGATTCTCTTCGGCTTCTCCTGTTTCTTCAGCTGGACTTGGATTTTCTTCACCAGGTACTTGTGGTTCTTCCGGTTGTGGTTCTTCTTCTCCAGGCACTTCTGGTTCTTTCGGTGTTTGTGCTTGGCTATCTTCAAAAGCTTGAGCTCTTGGGATAATGTGAGCATCGATTAATTCCGCATTAGTCTTAGCTGCTTCAATTGCTTGATCCAATTCTTTGATTTGAGCTTCCGTTAAGTCATAATCCTGACGAATCTTGGCCTTTAAGGCAGCTTTAGCGTCTTGTAGACCGGCTTCTTCAGATGGACTTGGGCTTTCTTCTCCAGGTACTTCTGGTTCTTCCGGTGTTTGTGCTTGGCTATCTTCAAAAGCTTGAGCTCTTGGGATAATGCGAGCATCGATTAATTCCGCATTAGTCTTGGCTGCTTCAATCGCTTGGTCCAGTTCTTTGATTTGAGCTTCTGTTAAGTCATAATCTTGACGAATCTTGGCCTTTAAGGCAGCTTTAGCGTCTTGTAGACCAGCTTCTTCAGATGGACTTGGGCTTTCTTCTCCAGGCACTTGAGGTTCCTCTGGTTGAGGTTCTGGTTCTTCTTCCGCCTCTTTAAGCGGTAAATCTTGAACTAGAAGGGTCTGAATGCTTTCATTACCCTGAGCATCGTCATAGGCTTTGAAATTCAATTCAGTGCCAATAACTTGATCTGGTATATAATAAATCTTCTTACCCTTTAATTCCCATGGCTCTAGAGTCAAGAATGTCGCATCCAAACGTTCTAATAAATGATTATTAGCCCAGAGTTCCAAGTAGTTCATATTCTCTTGGTAATCAATCTCGAAGGCCACATAACCTGGACGATCAGAAGCCACTTGTTGAATCGACTTGAAGATCGGACGTTGACCATCCAAACGGAATTGCCGTTTAATATTATGACTCACGAGGTGATCCTTTTCAGATAAAGTATAGACCGTTACATCTAACCAATATTGGCCAGATACAACACCCGATACCCCTTTATCGGTTTGGTGAAGATCGGCCTTACCGGCAAATTCAAAGACGGTGCTATCCAAGTCTTTGCTGGCATTTTGCGTATGAACCTTAACTAGTTCATAAGGAAGATTGGCTAAAACTACTCGACCTTGATCGTCTAATAGGTTGACTTGTAAATCATGAATTTCCTTGAAGTTCATTAACTCTCCGTTGAATTCAATCAAGCCCGATTCCTTATTATTCGCCAAATAATAATTTGGATTAATGAGTTTGATTTTTGGCAATTCTTGAGTGGTCACACCTGCTTGATTAGTGTAAGGACCTTCTTGTTGGCCAGGTAATTGAACTGGATTACGGTCCACCTTGTCTTCTTCTTGGCCTGGTTGGCCAGGTTCTTGAGGTTGATTTGATTCTTCTTGGCCTGGATCTTCTTCTTGGTCAGCTGGTGGATTTGGATCCTCACCACGATTGATCATTAATGAAGTCACATTGCCTGAATTGTCATAGACTAACAATTCAAACTCACCCCACAGATCGCCTAACAATTCATCTAAGTGATAAGTCACTTCTTCATGAAGCGTCCGTGCTTTGCGTTCACGATCGATTGGAATCCAACCGAACCATTGATCACTACCAGGGTGATAGATCTCTACACCAGTTAAGCCTGAACCTTGATCGGTCATCTTGACTTGAAGTTGGTCATTGTCCAATTGGGTTTCTACAAGAGGCCGCGTATTATCGACAATAATTTCATATTGATAGACTTGGCGCTTAGCTCCTGGGTAATCAATAACCCCATTAATCTCATAGATATAGCTGCCTTCAGCGACTTTTTGACCTAGAATATTGGTCAAATCCCATGCAGCAGCATCTAGCTTACTTAAAAATGCATATTGGTTTTGATAGATTCGACCGGCTTTCCAGACTTTATTATCAATCATTAATTGACGAATCACACGACCTTCTTGGTCTTTAATCAAGTAATGAACATCGGTCGCATTCCGTAAGAAGGAAACTACTGGCACGACTTCATTAGGACCATTATTAACTTGTTTCCAAGTATTAACGAAAACATAACGTTTGTCGTCCACCTTGAAGGCATTCCAATAATCATAGCCACCCTTAGGATTCGAAATAACAAAGCTAGTCTTATCAGTACCCCCATTTGGATAGTCGATCGGCTTGAAGTTCGATTCTTCGCGTGGATTCTTAGTAAAATCATGAATCTCATCCACAAAATGAGGTGCTGACCAATCCCCCTTAAAGCCTAAGAATGGCAAGGAAAGACTCGGATAAAGAGCTTCATTCGCAGAATGGAAGAAGAAGTAACCTTCAACTAATTGTTGATTAGGCACATCAAACGTAGATAAAGTATAGTTCAAGTCTAACTTTTGACCAGCAGCTACAGAAATACGTCCTAAAGCTGATTTTTGTGCTAGGGCGTTTGTTTCTGTGTAGCGACCAGACCCATCTACTTGGCTAGCTAGTAAAATATATTCCACCGTATATTCAGCATCGATCTTTCCGGTGTTTTCCACTTGTAACTTGGCTTGGAATTCATCCTGTACCTGACCGATTTCTAACTTACCATCCGCAACTTGGTCGTGATCATTTTGAGCCGTCACCAAAACACGGTTAAGAATCGCTTTATAGATGTTAACCATTCCCGCTCCTTGTTGGCTTGGGCCATAGTAACTAGCATCCGCCTTAGCCTTGTTGTCTTTAGGAACAGCGGTGTTCATTAAGATTAACTTAAGCATTTCTGCCGCACGAGGATCGGGCTGTCCTTGGTCGCCTCGCTTAAGAATTCCTTCTTGATAGAGATGTTGCAGTAAGAGAGCAGACAAACCAGCAATATGTGGGGTTGCCATGGAGGTTCCTGACATTGTTTGATAACGATTGTCAGACATCAAGCTGTAGATGTTTCCTCCAGGTGCCGCAATCTCTGGTTTTAGGCTTAAGTTACCAGTTGGTCCCCAAGAAGAGAAGTCGCTTAAGTCACCGGCTTTAGGAGAAGGTAACGAGGTTTGTCCTTTAGGAATGCGAACTTGTGGATTCATACCATTCAAGATGGCCTCTTTTAGCTTCAAGCCATCCTTCATCCGAATGAACATGACTGGCTTATCCGCTTGAACATCAATCCCAATCATATTCATGGCAAAGTCTGCTTCCGCATTATCATAGATAACGACCCCAGCTGCACCTTTTTCAATCGCAATCCGGTATTTCTCACCAAAAGAACTTTGACCCCGTTGAATAAGAACATACTTACCAGTTAGATCTTCATCGGCAGCATATTCCTCTTCCTTACCTAGGTCCTTAAGAACAATTGAGTGATAGTCATTATGATAGATCTCTTCAGCAGGGTTCGTCCCCATCAAATTCTCTTGTTGGTTTGAATCCTTGTAATCGAGATAATTCGACATCAATTTGTTATTCTCGAAGGAAGCAACCGATAAAGAATTCTCTTCACTGGCCGGACTACCGACTAAACCTTGGTCAGGGTTCTTGTCTAGGTTATTATATTCCGGATAATCAGGATAGTTATTGCCTATCCAAGAATTATTGTGGTCATTCCCTGCCGCAACCGCAATGACGATACCGTGCTCTCGTGCCTTCTTAAACATTTGATTCAAAGGCGACAAGGCATCCGTCGAAAAACCGGCCATGGATCCAAGTGACATATTAATCACATCGGCGCCTAGTTTAATCGAATCATCAATGGCTTTTAGGTAAATATCGGTATAAACCACTGAGGTCAATTGGTCATTCGAGAAGGCCTTCATCACCAAGAGTTGAACGTGCGGTGCAACTCCCTTGATGCCACCATTTTCTAAATCACCATTGGCACCGATCGTCCCTGCCACATGCAGACCGTGCTCATTGGTATCCTTCACAATTTGATTGCGATCCGCATAGTTATAGGCGTAAGGAATCTTGTTAGATAGCCATTGACCCGGCAGATTCAATTCTTTAATCTTAGCCTCCATGGTCTCCTTGTCATAGCGTTTTTCGACGCTATCTTCAAGGACGAGGTCTTTGTGGTCCGGATCAACCCCGGTATCAATAACGGACACCACCATATTTTCCCCTTGGTAGTCAATACCGTGAGGCAATAATTGATCCAATCCGGTTTGATCCGATGAATTCAACATCTGTGTCCCTTGCTTTGGAGCTTGAATGGCTCCTTGCTCGGTAACTGCCTTGACCTCTTTCAATGTTTTTAGAATATCCACTGCTTGCTTGGATGTCCGCGTTGAGAATCCAGCAAAAGCCGTTGAATAGTCATAATCCACCTTTAAGTCAAAGCCTCGATCTTTCATCAGACCTTTCACCAGCTCAATTTGTGCTTGAATCCGTGTTTTAGCTAATTGACTGGCAGCATTAAAGGCTTCTTTGTCGGCATAATCCGCTTGATCTAGGGCTGTATCGCTATTTAATTCCACGATTACTGCCAGATCCTCTGCCTCAACCGATTCAGTTTGAGCATCCGTTGACTGTTCAGCGCTTGCCGTGCCTTCTAGTGAAGACTCGGCAGCTTCTTCTGAAGCTTGGCCTGCGACTGACTTTTCTTCAGGCAAGCTTGTCTCAGTGACCTCACTGCTGGTCGCTTGAACAGCGTCTTCCACCACTTGTAAGGGAGCTTCATTCGACGCTTGAGCTTCAAGGTCTGATTGCACAGGCAGGCTTGCTGGATCGCCTTCAGCAACCGCCGGCGCGGGTGTATCTTTTTCATGAATTTCTTGGCTAGAATCAAGATCTACTTGATCATTTAATGGGGAAGTGATCGGAAGATCTTGGCTAACTTCGATGCCATCTGCTTGTGGCAAATCCGTCGCTTGGACACGACCTGTTGCCATGGACATTAAGAGCATGGACGATAGTAACAGCCAAGAAATCGTTTGAGGACGTTTCTTCACCTCAATACCTCCTTTTTATTAAAATTTGCTAAGAAATTCCATATCCTCCTTTCTGTGATAATATAAGCATTGTAAGCGATATCGAAAGCGTTGTCAATTCCATATTTAGAATTTTTATTAAAAATATTAAAGACAATGTTAAGCCTTAATTAATCTCTCAATTCATGGTAGACTATCCTTAATAACAAGCAAAAAATAGAAAGGACTTATTATGCTCACTGATGAATGTGCCTACCAGACCCTACATGCCATGATGGACCTCTTCCCCGATGCTAAGCCAGCACTTAACTTCGATAATCACTATCAGTTACTCTTAGCTGTCATGCTCAGCGCCCAAACAACTGATGTTCAAGTTAACAAAGTTACTCCCGCTCTTTTTAAGGCTTATCCCACGCCGTTTGAATTAGCAAAATCCAGCCCCAGCGAAGTTGAGACCTATATCAAGAGTCTGGGCTTATACCGCAATAAAGCGAAGTATCTAGTCCAAGCCGCCCAACAATTAGTCAATAACCATCACGGCCAAGTACCAAACTGTCGCAAGGATTTAGAAGCACTGGCCGGAGTCGGTCGTAAGACAACCAATGTCGTCTTAAGCGTCGGTTTTGATATTCCAGCCTTTGCCGTTGATACCCATATTCATCGAATCTGCCTTCACCATAAGATTGTCGATCAAGGTGCCACAGTTAGAGAGGTTGAACGTCGGGTCTGCCAAGTCTTAGATCCCAAGGACTGGCGTCAAGCCCATCAATCCCTCATCCTCTTCGGCCGGCAAATCTGTCATCCTCGAAATCCAGAATGCCATAACTATCCTCAGCTCTATTGCTGCCAGGAAGAAATCGGATAAATAACAACTAAAAAGGACTCCTTGGTCGATTACTCGTAAACCAAGGAGTCCTTTATGATTTGCTTATTTAGAAGAACCATCTTCTAAACGTCCTTTATTCTGATTGAGTTCAACCCGTCGTCCTTGACGATAGCCTGTTCGATAGGACTGACTCGTCTCCGCATAGACCGGTTGATTAAAGGCCAAGGAGCCTTTGACCTCACGATTAAACTTTTCTTTGACCGCTTGAGGTGTCTGGATCACTAAGGCATAGCGTTCATTTTCTGCTTGCAGATCGGCTTGTTGCTGTTTGAATTTTTCCGCTAGACCATCCAAGAAGCCCAGATAATAGGCCTTGCGTCGGTCTTTTTCTGGAATATTTTCTTGTTGGCGCTTAGGATCCGTCAGGTATATCTTGGCATAATAGCGCATCGCTTCCGCCGCTAGATGATAAATCTCATAGGCTAGCTCAATATCTTCTGGATAGCCCATGAAGACAATCTTACGCTGAATCGAAGATTGATGAGGGAGCTTGTTGCTTTGCACATAGAGCATGCAACGGAAATTATCCGCAATAATTCCAGCCAGCGTCTTCTCCCACCAATAAAGGCGCTTATAGACCGATAGCGACTTGAGTTGAATCTCTTCAGGATGTTCCTTAGAAACCTGATCTTGCGAGATTTTATACTTAACCATCAGCTTTTGTGCCATCAATAAGGCCGTCTGACTCTCTTCATCATTCTTCCCATCTTCGGCTAGGGATAAGAGATGACGAATCTTTTCAAGGATTTTTTCAGGGGTCTTAGACATAGAGATCACCCCTTTTTATTGGTAAGGAGTCAATCATCGCTTGCATCCTTGCGGGAATCGGACAAGTAAAGGTCATCCATTCCTGACTAACCGGATGACGAAAGCGAAGTTGATAAGCATGCAAGTACTGACCATCCGTCCAATGAACATAAGGGCCTTTTTGTCCTTCTAATCCACGGCGGTATACAGGATCCCCGATAATCGGATGACCAATGGCTTCCAGGTGAACCCGAATCTGATGGGTCCGCCCCGTATGTAGTTTTAAGCTGAGTAAAGAATAATATTCTCCCACCGCCAATACGCGAAAGTCCGTCCAGGCTTCCTTACCTTGAGCATCAACATGCCATCGTAGTCGGTTCTTGGGGTCACGCTTAAGGGGCAAGTGAATCTCTCCTTCGGACTCCTTAACCTGTCCATGAACCACCGCCAAATAAGTCCGAGCTAGACTATGATCCCCTAGCTGTTGACTTAGAGCTTGATGCGCCTGGTCAGTCTTAGCAACCACCAAGAGCCCAGAGGTATCCTTATCAATTCGATGAACAATGCCTGGTCGATAAGCAGCGGATCCTTGAGCCAACTGACCATTCAGATAATAAAGAAGTCCATTGACCAAGGTTCCTCTGGGATGGCCTTTCGAGGGGTGAACCACCATTCCAGCAGGCTTATTAATCACTAAGAGGCAGTCGTCTTCATAGACAATATCCAATGGAAGATCCTCAGCTAGAACAGCTATGTCTTCAACCGTCTCTTGATCGGGACTTTGAATGCTTAAACACTCATCCCCTTGCAATTGGAATTTGGCCTTTTGAACTTCTCCATTTACTTGAACCTTACCGGCTTGAATCAAGTCCTTCACTTGCGTTCGACTGACTCCTGGAAGTAACCCTGCCAACACCTTATCTAAACGTCCTTGATGGTTAACTTGCTGATTCAATTGAATTGTTTGATCCGTAATCATTCAGCCCCTCCTTTCTTTCGAGAATCGGTTATTAATAGCACAATGAGCAGAAAGCCTCCCACGGTCAAGGCCATATCCGCCACATTAAAGACTGGAAAATCCATAAAGGTCAAGTCAATCATATCCACGACATACCCTAAACGAATTCGGTCTAGCAGATTCCCCAAGGTCCCCCCTAGAAGCAAACTGTAAGTCAGCTTGGCTACCCGCGAATCTTGGGCCTCATATCGCCATAAATAAAACAAATAGGCCGCCGCAAGCGTGGAGATCGTAATCAAGAAAAAACGCTGATTCGCAAAATGCCCCCAGCCTGCCCCGTCGTTATGCAGATAGAACCATTGGAACAAGCCCCTAATAGCAGGCCTAGCTTCATGTAAGGCGAAGTTTGTTTGAATATAAAATTTCACTGCTTGATCTAAGATCAAGACTCCCAAAATGATCAAAATCCCCATACAAAGCCCCCCACTTGTCGACTTGCTGCTTAGTTTGTTATAATAGCCCTGTTTATAATACTCTTTATTATAAACCAATCCGAAGTGGAATAGCAATTAAGACATTGCAGTCCATTTAGATAAGGAGTTAACGATGAAAAAAACAAAATTAGTGCTCATCCTCATCTCAATCTTGTTCTTAGTAAGCGGCTGTGGTCGTTCGATTCAGCGTGCTAATCGAGCCATCGGATTAATCCAAGATCATGTCACCAATATTATTGGTAAGATCTCTGAAGTCCAAAACCGAGAATTTGATTTACAGGCGAACTTTGAAGCCACCCTCAAGCAAAGCGAGGACCTCAGTGCCTTTTTAAGCAGTGATACTCCACTGGCCGAGAACATCAGCAAGCGCCAAGCTCTGATCGATGAAATCGCAAAAAGCCAAACCACCCTCCAAGAGATGGTCGAAGAATTGAACAGCCTGCCTGATAAGGAACAGCTTCCCAAGGAACAAGTCCAAAAACTGATTGAATATGTGAAACAACTTAATCAAGATCTGGACACCTATGTCGCACAATACCAGACGAATCTCAAACAAGAAACCGCAACCTTTAAGGCCTTAGCCAACACCAAAACCAATCATGAGTCCTTCTTCAAGGTCTTCAATAATATCAACCAACTCTATACAGAGAATAATATGAATCTCGACCGGGTGATCGCCAACTTCGATCCCTTGAATTCCCTCTTAGTGAACCTCAAGGTCTACCTGGTCAACCTCACTGAAAAATCCTAAAGGAGGGATGAAATGTCTATTAAGCGTCAAAGCAACTCACTCAAAAAAATGCTGCTCTTAATCGCTTGCTTAGGTCTGGTAGCCTGTCAATCCTTCAATAATAAGGACCAAGCTACTCAAGCAAAAGATTATTCCATGCCAGAATTAAAGCCGACCTACTCCAATGATGAAGTCGTCGCCTTTAATAATAAGCTCAACCAAGGTAAAGCCAATCAATACGAGGGATTAAAACCCTATAATAAGCCGATCCTAACGGCTCCAGAAGAACTCCCTTCTTCCCTCTTCTATGATTCCGGCATCCAAATTCCCTACCCCAAGGAAGGAGTCAAGGGAATCTACCTGCCTCAAAGCGTCTTTGGCGACCCTGAACAATTCAAACAACTCATCGACTATATCGACCAAACCGCTCTCAATGCTGTCGTTATCGACTTTAAAGATGACTACGGCAATATTCTTAGTGACGTCGATACCAAAAATGAACTCATCCAAAAACATGTCACGGGCAATGTTGACTACAAGCAAATTCTCAAAGAATTAGAAAAACATCAAATCTATCCAATTGCCCGGATCGTTACCTTTAAGGACAATCGCTTATCTGACGACAAGCCCGACTTCTCCTTTAAAGACAGCCAAACCGGAGAGATCTGGCAAGATGGCAATGGATCCCAATTTATCAATCCTTTCTTGAAGGATGTTTGGGACTATAATGTCCAAGTTGCCATCGAAGCGGCCAAGCTAGGATTCAAGGAAGTTCAATTTGACTATGTCCGCTTCCCTGAAGGTTTTGAGACGTTTGCCAGTCAATTGACCTATGACTTGGGAGATTTTGCGGCCTATGTCACCGATGACCCCGACAAATTCGGTCAAGAACGTGTCTACGCCATCAATGGCTACCTGGAATATGCCAAAGACCAGTTAGCTCCATACGGTGCTGATATCTCAGCCGACGTCTTCGGTTACACCGCCATCGCTCAAAATAGCGCCGATGTTCGCGGGATCGGACAAGACTTCAAAGACATGGCTGAGCGCGTCGATGTGATCTCCTCCATGATCTACCCATCTCACTGGGGTCCCGGTTTCTTCGGAATTGCCTATCCAGACTTAGAACCCTATAATCTGGTTAACCAATATATCTATTCCGAGAAATTATTGCTCGATACCGTGTCCAATCCTGTTGTCACCAGACCTTGGTTACAAGACTTTACTTCTTATGGCATGCCAGCTGGTACCTTCCAAGAATATGGACCGACCCAAGTTCAACAACAGATCGTCGCCCTGGAGGAAAATGGGGTCCACGAATTTCTCCTTTGGAATGCTAATGGCATCTATACGCAAGGTGTCGATTACGCCCCTGAATCTTCTGGCAATGATTATTACTACTAGACGAGCCATCATTTTAAAAATCCTGATCCATTGAATGCACGTTCAATGAATCAGGATTTTATTTTTTTAAATTTCCTAACAAAGAATGCCGATTATCTAGTCCAAAAATAAAGACTCTCTATTCGCCGTTAATAATCCATATGAAGCCAATTAAGAACTAATAAGGATCTTTCTATCCAAAACGAACCAACACCCCTCTAAAGCGATAATTAAGCCAATATAAGCTGTTTCAACTCAAATAGGACCAATAAGCGATCCTTTTCACCTATGATTGATTGAAAGTACCAAGAGGCAAACGGCTAATATCTAAAATCAATAATCAGCAGGAATCAAGGAGTACGGACCCGGACATCATTCATTCATAATCATTCACATTTACATTATTATTTTCATTATCATTCTTATTCTCATTATCATCTTCATTCTCATTATCATTCTCATTATCGAATTGCTGTTCAAAGAATTGGGGTTTTCACCAGATAATTGGGGATTTGCATCTTTTTCTTAAGAAAGCCCCAATATTATGGGGATCCAATGAAAGATCCGTCAAATAGAAGGACCGAACGGATTGTTATAAAATAAAAACGGCAATTAACTTTCAATGAACTTGTCTATCAAAATTCGCACGCAAAGACCATTCTCCAAAAGCAAACTAAAAAACCGACTGTCCTAAGACAGCCGGCTTTTCAAGAGAATTCAACTTATTTGCGGCGACCTTTGTAGATGAGGATTGCTCCTCCAATGACTAGACATAGGACTGCTAATAATAGAATTCCAGTGAGATTGTTTTCACCTGTTTGAGGTAATTGTGGTACCCGCTTTCTTTCCTTCGGCTCTTCTGGTTTTTCAGGTTCTTCTGGTTTTTCAGGAACTTCTGGAATTTCAGGGGTATGAGGAGGTTCTTCTGGTGGAATATTTGGAATGTATTCATTAGTAATCGTGAAGCCATTCGTTTGATCTCCACTAATTTCCTTCTTATATCCTTGGACCTCATCTTCCTCGACCGTATAAGTATAGCGATTGCCATCTTCATCGGTTGCTGGAAGATCGAGCCATTGATAATGCACATTACCATTTGATAATTGAATCGAATTTATTATCTTACCATCTTGTAACAAGTGAATCGTGATAGTTGGATGATCACTTGGACCACCCTTCCATTGCTTGGTCACTTCAATCTGGGTCTTAGGAATTACGAATGTATTGGTAACCGTTAATCCATCTTCCAACTTATCGAAGTGTTCCAAAGTCAATTCATTACCTTGATGATCGACTTCTTTGACGAAGTAGATATAGTCTTGACCTTGGTCATTGGTTTTAGCAAGTTGATTCCAAGTCACCGACGCTTGATCGGTTGTTGCCACTTGCTTCAAGTCACCAACAGACTCAGCTTGACCATTTTCCCCTACCTTACGGAAGAGCTTGAAGTAGACTTCTTGGCGAAGCTTTTTCCCATTGACCCAACGCTTAGTCGCTGTAATATCAATGGTATTTGGAACGTAAGTATTAATGACTTCCAAGCCTTTTTCTTCTTTCTTGAAGTTTGGTAAAATCAATGGATTTCCTGATTTGTCGACTTCTTTCACGAAGTAAGTATAATCCTGTCCTTCGTTATTCGTCTTATCTAAACCGGTCCATTTGACTTGAACTTCATCATCCGTTCCAACCTCCAAGATTTCACCAACAGACTCAGCTTGGCCATTTTCCCCTACCTTACGGAAGAGTTTGAAGTAGACTTCTTGGCGAAGCTTCTTCCCATTGAACCAACGCTTAGTCGCTGTAATATCAATGGTATCTGGAACGTAAGTATTAATGACTTCCAAGCCTTTTTCTTCTTTCGTGAAGTTTGGTAAAGTCAATGGATTACCTGATTTGTCGACTTCTTTGACGAAGTAGATATAGTCTTGACCTTGGTCATTGGTTTTAGCAAGTTGAGTCCAAGTCACCGACGCTTGATCGGTCGTTGCCACTTGCTTCAAGTCACCAACAGACTCAGCTTGACCATTTTTCCCTAGCTTACGGAAGAGCTTGAAGTAGACTTTCGGACGGACTTGTTGACCACCCACCCAAGTCTTCTTGGCTTTAATATCAATCTCAGGCGATTCGTAGGTGTTGGTTAACTTAAAGCCATTGTACATATTCCCTGTCATTTCCAAGATAAAGGAATGATCGCCATTCTTGTAGATCGACTTTGTTATCTCTGTACCGTCCGCATTAATCTCTACGACAGTATAGTTGTGACGGATAAAGTTACCTTGCTCATCCCGTTTGACAATACCATTCTCATCGACCTGATAAACCGGTAAATTGGACCAAGTATAGTGATACTCATCCGTATTTTGAGAAAGGTTTTGACGTCGAGAACCACCTTGGTAGACTTTACCATCCTGCAACAATCGTAATTCCAATTCTCCAGGACGAACAGCCTTACCATTAACCCACTTCTTGTGAGCTTCAACGGTGATCTGATTCAAGATATTGCGAATCAGATAACCTTTACCAACAACAGCCTCTTCATTTTTTACATCACCAACCTCGATCTTTTCAGATTGAGCATAACCATCAAGATTATTCAACTTTTCTTCTACCTGATAAGTATAGATTAGAGATTTAACCAAGCTACGTTCTTGGCTTCCATCTTCCTTAGTCACAATCTTCCAAGCCTTGTATTCGGTTGGAAGGTCTGTAACTACACCATTCCATTTGTTCTTGTCATTCAAATAGGCATGAGTGTAATTTTTCTTGACGGTTGGATCTACTTTGCGATCAAGTTGATCTTGCGTCGTTTGATGGATGTCGATTTGAATACTTCCATGAGAATGATTAGCTAAGTTTTCAACTTCAAAACTACCGTCTTCTTTACGATTTTCTTTTTGCCAGATCTTATAGAAATGCATGAAGGTCTTCTTATCTAATTCGAAGGTGACTTCATTCGATTTAGTACCATCATTGGTCTCATAAGTATTCTTCGCAAAGAGTCGATCGAAGTCTAAGCGGTCAAATCCGTCGTAAATCGGCTTACCTGCTTCATCAAAGACTGGTTTACCCTTGTCGTCGACTCTCAAGGTCAAGCTCGGTACGCGCATTGGCAGAATGAAGCGAACAGAATCGCCTACATTAATACCACCCATACCATAAACTTGCTTGATTCGAACGCCTGAGACTTGACGATAGTCGGAAGGAGAAGTCGTCCAATCGTCACCGACCTTATACCAAATCTCAAATTGAGCACCCGCAGATTGTTCAATCTGAACAGGGCCGACTAGATAAGGCATAACCCCATTCTTGTTATCTTTTTGTGGTAACAAGTCGGTGATTTCTAGGTCACGCATTTGTGTACCAACCCCGAACTTACCGGTATCCAAAGCTTGGTAGGTATATTCGAGACGATAATCGTAACGTTGACCAAAGTTCAATTGAGCCGTTCCTCGGTACCATTCACTGGCACTGCCATCATAACCATACTTCTTATCATAATTATCTGGTACATACCAACGAATATACTTATTGGCTTGGGTCTTGCCCTCACCCACATTAAAGTGAGAGGTCGAACCGCCTGCCCATGGCGTCGACGTGAAATGACCGGTATTATCCTTTTGACCCCAAGTCGTTTCTTTGACCTTCAACCCATTTACTAGCACTTTGAAGAGGTCTGCTCCCTTACCATTGAAGTTTGGCACTTCAAATTCAGGTAATTGAACCACAATACCGTGCTGGTCTAAGTTATGAATACCTGCCTTTTCCATTAATCGACGTAAAGGACTGTCTAATGGCAAGGACTCATAGTACGTTTTCAGACTCGTTACATAATGAGTTTGAATTCCTTTTTCAAAGGCTCTCATTTGTTCCTCAGTCATCGTCGCATTGGCATTATCATAAGTCTTTGTAATAGAATCATAATGCTTCAAGTGTTGCCACTGAGTGAGTACCTTGACTTTAGAATCTTTATCAAAGGCCAAGTCTTTCGGCAAGACATCAAAAATGTAACCATCTTTCAAGACATAATAGCCTTTGCCATTTGCCCCATAACGTTTGCGATCAGCTTCATCCAATTGCCAGTCCTTATCAAGGTTTTCAATCTTACCATTTTCTTCTCTGGTCTTACGGTCTAGCATGTCCAGTCCAATCCCTATCTCAAAGTCGACCGAGTCACCGGCTTTTAATAAGCCTTTAGTCTGGGTCTTCTTCAGAATCTTGTTGTTATTTTCGCTAGTTTCTGATTCCGGTGTATAGGTAATTGTTACCTGAGAGCCTTTCTTAGAAAACTTATTGCGTTCTTTTTCAAAAGGTTGGCCTTCTTGACCTGGCTCTTCGCCAGTCTCGGTGACACAGTGTCCCCAGCCAATACCACAATACTTATTCTTCCAAGAATAGCCCGGTTTCCAAGGGTTGATTTCCTCGTCTTGGCCTAGCACATATTCCGCACCAGAGTTAGCAAAGAATGGACGATTGTAGCCATCTTTATGTAGATAGTAGACAATCAGTTTGATTCTTTCTTTAGAACGTTCAGATTGGTCACCTAGGAAGTTTTTAATATTAACATAGGATTTTGCTTTTTCGTTCCAGACATAGTTAGGGTTGATCAAGTTCCCCTTCGAATCAGCCATTATCTTACCATTGGCCTCAAAGAGATCTTCTGCTGCCAAATCAGAACCAAGCTTGGCAATATAATCAAAGGCAGATTTATTTTCAGTATCCTTTTGAACGAGCTCTTTAACCTTATTGCTATCTAGATTCCTTGCAAGATAGTCAAATAAGACACGTAATTCAGCGTCTTTCAAGTCATCATACTTATCTGCAGTAATTTCTGATAGGCCTGCTTGATTAAGTTTGTCCTTATCAAAGACCCCATCCTTTTCTTTACCCTTCTGGTAGAGACCACGTAAGATTTGAGATTTTAAGAGGTCTTTATTGGTCAACATTTGACCATACTCATCCGTATAAGGAATATCGACTTTCGGCTTGATCACCGTTGTCACTAGGACTTTACGGTTTTGACCAGCCGGAACGCCTACACCCTTTTTAAAGACGATTTGGAAGGCATTGAAGACCGAATTCAAGGCATTGTAAGGTGTCTTGGTATCACTGGCTAACTTAATCGAGTTAAGATAAGCTGTCATATCTGCTTTTAATTTTTGGACGGCTTCAGCTTGATTTTCTTTTGGTAATCGTTTAGTTAATTCCATCACAATATCATGCAAGCAGAATGAACCTTTCGGAGCGCTGGCAAGATTAGCTTCAGCTAAGGCCTTTTCAATCGCTGCCATATCGGAAGTTTGCGTATTGGAAGGATCAAAAATTTTTCTCAATTGGTCAAGTTCACGATTGAATTGATCAATCATTGGTGATCGACCCTGTTTATCATAGAACTTAGCAAACAAATCAATCATCACGCGACCCGTTTGCTTATCAATGGATAACCAGTTGGATACGCCACCCGCTTTGACCTTGTTGTACTCATTCATGATATCCACGATCGCTTCCATCATGATAAAGTCCGACCGTTTGATATAAGGATTCACCCCAAGCATCAAACGTTCAACTTGATCAATACCGAAGAGACTTTGATCAACTTCGAATTTACGGCCTGCTTTTAAGGCTGCTAATTCCCAGTCTTTCAAGTCAGCTTCAGGCGCTTTGAAGATTAACTTATTGTAAGTTAGTCGGTTATCCAGGTTCGACTCGTGGAAGATTAATTGCGACTCATATTGGTCTGGATAGGTGAATTGGGTATTTTGATTGTTGTAATTCAAGATCCACTCTAATTCACGCTTAAGATCCAAGTCACCCTTTTCATTTAAGCTGAGCGCTTTACCCGTTAATTTTTGATACTTATCCATCAATTCACGAGCTTTATTTTCTTCAACCGTAGTTAACACCTTGCTGCCAAGCTCATAACCGGTTAGAGCCTTAAAGTTAGCCTTAAGTGACTTAGCTTCTTCAGGGCTAGCCGTCTTCAGGGCTTCTTGTGTTAAGTATTGTAACAAGAAGTTAGACCGTTGACGGTCGCCTAATCTACGATAAATCAAGTTAAACAACTCGAAGTCCATTTGCTTAGATGGATTACTCAATTCAACAGGTGGAATCTTACTGAATTCATTTGGAACCACTGCTGCTCTTAAACGGAAGGTATGGAAGGTGTTAAACTGTCCATCCTTAAAAATGCTCTTGTTGATCTTTTCGATCGGATCATAGTAACTAGCTTTCCAGTGTGTTTGGTAGACGTGGTGAACTTGATCCCCCGTTTTAAAACCTGGGAATTTAAATTTCAAGATCGTTCTATTGATAATATCAAAAATAGAATCACCTTGAACAATTTTTTCGCTACCATCACAGAGTTTCTGCACGATCGCCTTGATAGTCGATGAACTATGAATCAGGGTTCCTGCTTGGTCGTAGACCTTACCATCGCGGTAAATATAAACCTTACCATCATCCGTCTTAACCCATTGTTCAGGTAGGCCAGCTAGTTGTTGAACACCATCAGGAAGCGGATTCCAAGTAGACTTACCGTCTTGATCCTTGACTTCATAGAATGATCCTGAAGACTTAGACAAAGTAAAATGCTTAACCAAACCTGTATAGAATCGGTTAGCCAACTTCGTCAAGTTTAATCCCGATTTAGCAATTAGATTACCTGCTTCATCCACCAGATAATCCTTAATGGCATTTTCAGTAATCTTCTTAGGATCCAGTATTTGATTGCCTGGTCCGACATAGATTTGACCCTCACCCACTTGAATCGTATCCGGTAGATTGTCCGCCACTTGAATTTGCCGTGGTTTATCCTCGGTAATTTCAGTCAGAATATAAGTACCATTCTTTTTAGCCAACGTAAAACTTCTTAAGACCCGATTCAGCTTATCAACCACGACAATGTTTGAACCGTCAGCGGTCGTTTGCTTTAATTGAGCTTGGTCAATTGCGTAACCATCTTGGTCAATTCCGGCACTAAGGGCAAAACGCCAAGCCACCTTTTGACCTGGTTTACTAGCTGCCCAGACAGGTTGATCTTTACTGCCGATATTAGAGAAAGTCACGCCTTGATAGGAATAAGTCCCATCGCCATTATCACTAGCTTGTCCTAGGTATTTACCCGTCACATCAAAGACTGCTCGAGTTTGCCAAGTCGCATTCGCTAAGACATGACCATCCTTATCCACGACATAATCTCCTTGTGGAAGCAGCTTGCCGTAGAAACGGTCTCCTTGGTAGAGATATTGGCCCTCCAGAACTTGGGTATTACCCAGCAATTCCTTACTGCCATCCTCCTTCGTCCGGACATACATGTTGTCATCCAAAGGCTTGTAGGATTTCTCATAAGAGACTAACTGATCATCTATCCATTGATAGCGAATCTTTTGGTCCGAATTAACTGCCTTAAGTTCCCCATTCTCGATCACATAGTATTGAACAGGATCTTCAGGCTTTTCACCCAAGGATACAAGATAATCCCCAACTAGCTGAGCAACTAGCTTGCCATCTTTTAATAAGCGGTTATCTTGGAATTGGTAAGCACTCTTACTTCCATCTGCCTTCATCAAGACATTGCCTTCAGTTTTAACAACGTAGTGACGCTTACCCTCTTTATCCAAATAGACAAGTTGTCCTTGTTTATCCGTGAAGAGCACGTCGGTAATCGTATCGACGGTTCCGATGGCTTGCCCATCAACATAGAGTTTTCCGCCTGATTTATAGATCGACTTACCAGCAAGGGTTTTAGCTTCTAATTCAAGAATCAACTTACCATCTTTTTCGCAGAAGTTAATCCCTTCCTTGTTCAAGATATGTTGAGCCTTAACCCCATCAGATTCTGGAATAGTAACTTCGACACGAACACGATTAAGTGCCATCGGATCGGCTCCCCCAGCTACTAAGAGATTAGGATCAATGAACTTACCATCCTTCACCAATTGATGTAAGAAATCCAAGGTCTTGGTATGCTTATCATCAATGACCTTGCCATCTTGGTCTACATGCCCAGCATCTAAAGGATTTTCAACATTCTTTTCCTTTTGACCATAAGAATCGGCATCTGGATCATAGGGGTTGGAATAATTGCCAGAACCCGGCTTACCAAAGTCCGCTCCAGGTCCCACATGGGCAGTATCCTCATAACCGGACTTAGTGATTAGGAAGTTTAATTCTTTTGAAGCGAGCGGATCGCCTTGAAGTATTCTCCTGCCCTCTTCATCCACTTTAGTCTGATAAAGCGACATCTTTAATTTGGCCTTATCATGGAATTCACCATTTAATAAATTAAAAACGAGTCGCGTCGTTGAGAAACGACTGGCCACATCATCATAATAGAGTGTCACTTTAGAGCCAGAACGATCGCTGGATACAATCTTATGATTGCTAAATCCTGGCAGATCAATTCCTGAAAAAGTAAGCGGACTGTTTGAATCCCCCTTCATTAACTCAACTACTAAAGCCACAGGCCCCGTTGCTTTATTGGATACCAATTGTAGGGTTAGATCAATCGGCGCATTATTGGTCACCGTGTATTGATCTTTATCCAATTTAGCTTGAGGCATTCCTTGGTTATTGTGATAAGTATTGAATTCTTGGTCACTAGCGCCCCCCGTATAATCGGATTCGATGCTCATTGGGTTTGCCTTCAAAAATTCTTGAAAAGCTTTTTGAGCCGCTTTCAAATCAGCAATCGCAGCATCTACCGCTTCATTGGTTGGTGCTTGACCATAAAGATTATTCAAGGACTTGGCAGCTGCTAATTTAGCTTGAAGCTCATTGGCTAACTGATTATAAGTCGCTTTTTGATCTTCTGGCGCACTGGCCTTGATTTTTTCACGCAAGAGGTTATCCGTTTGAGTCAGTTCAGGGACTAATTCATTGCGTTCCTTATGAGTCATCGCCCGTGGAATGTGAGCTTCAAAGGCTTTTAATTGCTCAATCATTTGATGCAAGGCTACCTGGTTAGGCTGCTTTTGATCTGCTAAGGCTTGAGCCTTTAAGATCAACTGGTTGGCTTCTTGAACCTTATCCGCCGATAGACGGGCTAATTTAGCGGGGTCCTTAATGGCATTCAAGTGCTTAAGCAATTCTTCCTTCTTAGGTGCCACTAAGGTTGATGGCTTGCCTTCTTCAGTCGCTGGTGTGACTTGGAAGGATTGCAGTCGATTTAAGGCTTCTTGAAGATCCTTGAGATAACGTTCTTTTTGAAGCGGTTCGCTAGGTTCAGCTTGCTTTAAGAGCCGGTCTACATCATTTATAGCTTGCTTCAAGTAATGTTGCTCTTCTTTGGACATTCCTGAAGGATCTGCTGCCTTATAGCGATTCAAGATGTTTTGTGCTTCTTCCTTGCTTGGACCTGTTGGAACAATGGCATCAACTGGCTCCTGATTGGGTTCAGGGGTTTCCTGGTCACTGTCCTTTAGATCAGTTTCTGTTGGATCAGCCTCTGATTCTTCACTAAGCTCGACATCGCTCGAACTAGCAGGCATGGCTTGCGGAAGATTGCGAGTGTCCTCTTGGTTAGCCGGATCGGTTTCTGATGACGACTCGCTTGTAAGCAATTCTTCCGTCGAGGAAGTACTTTCCTTCGAAGAGTTAGCGTCTGACGATGACGGCTGTGGAGTCACAGTCGTGTTAGGCTCTTCCTCTATAGCTGCTGGCTGATTCAGATCTGCCGGAGCTGTGGGAGGCGCCTCATTAACTTTGGGCTCAATCGAGCTCACTTGACTCGTTGGAGGATG
This sequence comes from Facklamia hominis CCUG 36813, assembly GCF_000301035.1. GTDB lineage: Bacteria > Bacillota > Bacilli > Lactobacillales > Aerococcaceae > Facklamia > Facklamia hominis. Next base: position 342,296 of record NZ_JH932292.1, read on the forward strand.
TACCTCATTCGAATCAGGCTGAGTCTCCTGTGCCTGAATGGTTGATAACGTCACACTTGAAAATAAAGCAACTGTTGTTACAGCAATCTTGATTTTGTTCTTAAATATATTAAATTTCATTATCAATCACCACCTTTCTTGGGATCCAATATATCCTCTTCGAACAAGTAACCTTTCGACAATTCGAATTGATTACGACTACATTATACTATTTATATTGTATAAAAAGAAGCTCTTTCTCATTAAAATGTCAATAATAAAAGCTTTTCTGAACAAAGGATTGATTTAAAGACTTTAAAAAAACCAAACCCTACTATAAAACTTGACTTTTATCGAATAATGAATGAAATAACCCAAAATAAAAAGCCACCCACTAAGGGTGGCTTGGGGGTTTGGGGCTAACTAGGCTTGTGGGAGTCCTTCTTTGACTTGATCAAGGGGCATTAGGCTTTGACCGTCATTAGCTAACAGATAGACCTTGTCGTCGACTTTAACGATCTTACCTGCGGAAGTCTCATATAGGACATCCTCATCCTTCAACTCGTAGTCACTAGGCGCAGCGACGCTTTCAGCAAAGATGGCGTCTTCGGGTGCTTGTCCTGGGAAGAGATAGATGTCGCGACCGTAAAGCGTTACATACTCTTCTTCTGTGACATATAAAACAATAAATTCTGAGTCTAGACCTTTTTCTTCAGCGACTTCTTCAGGAGTATGTTCATATTCATAGACGATCTCACTGGATTCATCCAAGCCTAATTGGTCTTTATTCGCCTTAATCGCTTTAGCAACTTCAGGATGAAGGCCAAAAGATTGTAAGACTAACTCATCATTAGAACGAACATTCTTAGCCTTGCTGAGGTCTTCTACATAGAGATAGTACTCACCATTGCTCTTTATAATATAGCCATCTTCCACTTCACTGACTACATCGTCTTCGTTGAATTGATAATCTTCAGGTGTTAGCAAGCTCTCTGACAGAATGGCATCAAATGGCACTTCGCCACTATTCTCATGGAAATGATCACCGTGAGAAGTTGTATAACCATCTTCTGTGATCCCAACCACAATCTGTTCTCCGGCTACATCATGGTCGTGATCATGGTCATGACCTTCGTGATCATGGTCGTGCCCTTCATGATCGTGGTCATCATGTTCGTGGTCATGGTCATGGTCATGGTCTTCAACCGTCGACTTGTCTTGGGCAAAGATCGTTGGCGTTGTTTGAGCCAAAGGAGCCATTGCTAATGCAAGAGCCACGCTAGAACATAAAATGATTGATTGATATTTTTTAGTAAATTTCATAGTTCCTCCTTGTAAATTGTAAAAATTACCATATTCAAATGATAATCATTACTCTTTATAAAGTCAAGTAATTTGTCTAAACTATTTTAGCGCGCCTAAAAACGGAACCAAGCAGTTGATAATGCTTGGGTCCTTCGAAAATGGTGTTATTAATTCTATTTGATCTAGAGCCAAAGTGTTTCTTCCGAATACTAGATCCTTTTCAGGAGAATTTGTTTTACTTATTACCTTTATTTGTTTACTTTCCAATATCCATCTTTAGCACTGCCTATATACTCGATTGTTTTTTCATCTGTAAGAATTTTTAAATCTCTTTTTATAGTTCTATCAGTTACATTAAATTGTTTAGATAAATCATAGGCAGTTATTTTAGGGTTATTTTTTATTATTTCAAGAATTCTTTCACGTCTATCACTTGGTTTTAATTTTTGACCGTCATTTTGTTCCTCACTTTGGATGACATTTTGAGTGACACTTTGAGTGACATTTTGAGTGACATTTTGAGTGACATTTTGTGTGTCATAATTTAAATTCTTTAAAATTGTAGTAAAAGAGGATTCGGTAGACTTAAACTCTGGTTTTAATTCTTCTCTATAATTTTCTTCTGCTTTATACGCTTCTATAATTTTTCGAAGTCCTGAACCACGTCTTTCCATTAAATCCATTCTAGCAAATACGTCTGCTATTATCGGATTTCTTCTTGTGGAAGATACATTTAACGGATTAAGGTCTTGGACAAAAGTTCCGTCATACATACCTCCAGGAGAATATACTTCTAATCGATCGTCATAGATATCTACATGGACTTCACTGCCAATTACTGAGTAATCTCTATGGATTAGTGCATTGACTAGAGATTCTTGGACTGCTCTTTCAGGATATTCTGGGTATTCTATTCTATAGACTGGACCCTTCTTCCACATCTTTTTTGAATTTCTTTTTACAAAGTCCAAACTTGCTTTTAAAAGATAAATTATATTACCTTCAAATTCAGCATCATCTAAGGCATTTATTCTGCCATTCGCCTTTGTAAGTCCATTCCATCTAGTACAGAATACTCTTGACTGATAAACTTGATAATCATCTGCAAAGAGTGCTCCTGCTATGGTTCATAATTTTTTGATAATTTTCTCTTCTATTTTACCGAAGATATATCGATAACATTCTCTTCACCAAAATACTCTTTAGCTTTTTCTAATATGTCAGAATCATCAGTAGGCATATATATTATTAAATTCTTTTTTGCTCTTGTTATACAAACATAAAATAATTTTTTTGTACGTTTCTGAACATTAGAGTTCGGAGATCCTTTCCCAAATAATGTTCTAAAGTCATATTTATTCCAATCAGACTCTAATACAAGCAATACATTGTCATATTCACTACCTTTAACACTATGTTGAGTACAAATTGGTGAAAATTCTTTTAAATATAAAACGCTTTTTCTATATTGATTAAATGTTATCTTTTTTATTCTCTCCCATAAATAAAACCCTTTATTTGAAATATAATCACTAAACAATTCATCTTCTTTGAGTAACCCTTTTACTTCCGCAAATTTTAATACATTTTCTATCGTTTGATTATCTTCACTTACAAGATAATCAATTGCTTGCTTAAGGCAAATCTTATCATTTCTATTATGAATAGAAAATTTTGTTATTCGTAGAAAATCATTAAATCTATTAGCCTCATATAATTCAATAATCTCCTCTAATATATCTAATCTGCGTAAAATCCTATCTCTATAAGAATTAGCTTCATATCTACCACTCATTCCATTTAATTTATATGACATGAGTGATTCCTTAGTGATTCTACATTTTTCGTAAGCTTCTTCCCATGACATATCTTCTAAAACACTATATATTGACTGATAAATTTCATTTCCGTTAATTTGATCTAACAGCTCCGCTTTGTTATATGTCGGTTTTACCTCTAACGCTATTTCTCCCAAAGTCTTATTACAGTCTAAATTTCCCTTATCAATTTTTTTCTTTATCCCACTTATAAGCTTAGTTATCAAATCAGCATTATATAGATCATATAAGTCTTTAAAGCCAGTCATTTCAGCATTATATTTATGTGTTAGCCTTAACTCTTTTGTTTGTTTTCCATCAGAAAAATCCCAAGATTCAAAAATATTCTTCCCCTTTACACTTATAAAATCATTTATTTCAGTTCCATATAAAAATTTAATACTACCTTCTCTAATAGTACCGTTTTCCATATTAGGTGCATTTATATCTTCTGAAGGTCTTTGCTCAATATCATCATCTCTAAACTTATTGGCTACTTCGATTACAACTCTTGGATTTCTTCGGTTTTGCGTCTTTACTATTTTAGTTAAATTATATTGATTTAAATTACCAACTCCGTCGTCATATATAGACTGCATTGAATCTCCAAAAAAACCAATTACATTTTTCTTATCGCTTTGCTCAAGATGCTTTAGTAAAATATCAGCAACTAAAGGACTTGTATCCTGATATTCATCAACAAAAATACAATCTGCAATATCCTTTAAAATGTCTGCTATTTTTTTATATTTCTCAAACATTTTCTCTGCAACAATCAAAATGTGATTATGGCTGATTTTCACTCTATTTTCATCATTTGCCGTTACAGAATAATACTCATCATAATCTACATAAAGATTTTCGAAATATTCTTTAGAAATTAAATCCTCAGAAAAATCTTTTGGCTTTTTAAAGTTCTTTTCATTATCATCGTTAATAAGCTCAACTAAAATATTTTTTATTTCATTCTGATATTTTCTGATAAGAGACCATATAAACTCATGTATTGTTGAAACCCAAATATTCTCATTTTCTATTCTTGATAAAATTTCGGCAACTGCATTATTTGTATATGTAATGCATACTATCTTTATATCTGGTAATTCCTCTGTAAGTGCATTTATTAAGGAAATTAAGGAGTATGTTTTTCCACTTCCCGCTCCACCTTCTAAAATAAAATTTTCACCATCTTTTATACATTGTAGAGCTTCTAAAACTTCCTTTTCTAAGGTTACTGTATCCATAATAAGCCCTCCTCAATATAATGTGGAACCTTCCATTTTTCATCATCATTACCATCTTCTTTATTGAAATATAGTAAACTTGATGCAAATGCTGACTTCTTTTTAACATTATCTAATGCAAATTTATAATAATCGCCACTTTCTATTTCATCAGCTACAAAGTCTTTTAAAGCTCCATATTGATAAAACCCTTCTTTGTTTTTTAATATAAAGTCTTTATTTAATGCTATAAAGGCGTCTTCAAAGCTACTCGCTTGATACTCACTATCAGATTCTGGTATTTGATAGGCTATTCTCATATTATCTTTAATTTTATCCTCAGCATTTTTCCCTACAAGTTCCTTAAATTGATTATTCGATGTATCAATTCCGGTATCTTTAAAAAATTCTTTTATTGATGCGTTACTTGTATTCGTTCCCTCTTCAGGGTGACAACTCGTATATACAGTTCTTTCTTTTCCATTTTTATCTATTTTCTTTTCAGCTTTTACAGAATCAATATCTGTAACAAACAAAACTTTTGTTCCTAAAAAGGAAAATAAAGGCATAAATATATGAGAATGCGCTCCAACTTCTATTATAGAAATATTCTGTGATAATAGTGGAATAAGATCTGCTTTTGGCTTTTCTTTATTATCAATTTTATGCATCATCATTGGCATTAAAATTCGTTCGGTATCTCCTTCTATACAAATAGCTTTATCAGCAAAGAACAGTTCACTTCTATTCATTGTAAGATATTGTTTTACAAACTGAAATCCTTTCTGTTCATCTCCACCATACTCTTCTTTTAAAGAATTAAAACTCTTAGCTATAACCGTATTCCCGTTTTTCTTTAGATAGATAATGTCATCAAAATTACATTCAGAAACTATATGTGATGAATGCGAAGTGATTAAAATCTGCAACTGTTTATTCTTGTCTTCCAACAAATTTTTTCTATGTTCTTTGATATGAGATTTAATATTCCTTATAAATATATACTGTAACTGAGGGTGTGTATGTGCTTCAGGCTCTTCAATATATAAGAGATTTATATCTGCTGGTTGTTCAAATAATTCCTGTATCTTGGTTTCAATTTCAAATAAAATACCAATTAAATTCAAATACCCCAACCCATTATATGTTTCCGGAAGCGAATAATCTCCCCCTTGTCTATAACTTAAGTTCGTATTATCTGATAATAAATTTTTCTCTGAAATAGATGACTCTATTGCTATATCAATTCCATTTTCTGCACCACCATAAGTTTTTATAACATCTATAACATTACTAAAAATGCCCTCAATAACTTCTCCAGTTTCACTTTTGTCTCCATTGTAAATCTTATATAATTCGTCATCTGCTGCCTCCAATTTTTCTTCAAGTCTTGTAAATACTGACTCACTTTCATCTTTTGCAGCTTTATAAGAACTGAAATATTTACCAGTTAAACCCGATAAAACATGATTATGATCATCATTAGAAACCGCTCGATCAGCTCTTATTCCTGCCACTTTAATGACCTTTTGAATATCCTTATTATCAATTTCTTCTGATCTATCTTGCGTTATTTGGTTTGATTCAATATCAAATCCTCTTGAATATTTTTTCATTTCGAAGAAGTTTGCAAAATTCTTACTCATAAATTTGGAAAATGATTTGAAATCTTTAATATTTTTTTCACTAATAAAGTTATTTAATTCGATGATTTTTTTTACAGCAATTAACGAAATAAATTCTAACACTATAGTGTTATTTTCTGGGTTTAAATCCATCATAAATTTTTGGATATTTTCATATGAATCATTATCATCATACTCAATAAATAATTGCAGACTAATAGTTTCTAATGATTTAGCATTCTCGTGCTTAGATATATCATAATCAATTACTTTTTCATAAACTTCTTTCTGACATTCCAAATTTATATCTTCCCACATCACTTTAGATGAATTTAACATCTTGTCTAAAATAATAAGTGCTGATGTTTTTCCACAATTATTTTTACCAATAACTAATGACAATTCTTCCTTAAATTCTAATTCAAAATCTTTTAACAACCTGAAGTTTTTCACTTTCATACGCTTCAAAATCATTTCCTATTCTCCTTTTTAATTACTCTTTAAATTACTTCATTATATTTTCAATATCAAAATACATCAGATAACAAGCTCTAGTAGAAACATCTATATACATAATTCCCAATATTTTATTATAGAATTGACTTTTACTCACTCCATATTTTTAAAGTTTACTCTTACTAATTGATAAAACTCTTGTTTAACTTTGACAGGCTTTTTATAAATATCGAGAATATTTATAGACTTCTGATAATCAGTAATCAATGTGTCGCAGAATCCCTTAGTCAAAAACTAGTACAATAGAGTATCTGTCAGTAATATAGAATCCGCACTCAACTATCATATCTCTTTTTTAAAAGTCCAAATTTTTCTATTATACATATAAAAAATTAAAGAATTTTTCTCTCTTTTCATATTTCTCCTTAATTCAATTTGACAAACCATCAAAATATATCTTAACAATCTTATGTTACCAAGTACTCTAAATATACTTCTAAGTATACCAATGTGAAATATTAAGCACAAGGTTGAAACACAATATATTGTGCAATTGCGTTAAATAATTACAATATATTGTGTATTTTTTCGTACTTACGTTCAACCTCAATATATCATTGGTTTCAAAAACAAGTTGATCATTGCAATTGTTGAAGTTTTATCGATTAACCTAAATAATAAAAGACCCTGCAAAAAGCAAGGTCTAGCGATTAAAAGGCTCTTAAATAAATAAGCTTGATGAAAAAATTTTATCTTCCGTCAACCCTCTATTTTTATTCAAAAAAACACAGAAGTCCTTTATATTAAAAGTACCAAATAATAACAGAAAGGAACTTCCGTGCATATCTAATGATATAAGAAATCTCCTCAATATTAAAGACCCAAATATTCATTTCGAGAAAAATTGTGTCCAAAGAGAGGAACAAGCCATCCAGATCCATTGTACCTTGACTTATCGCCTGGAAGAATGCCCTCACTGTCAGGATAAACATTCTATCGTCTACAATGGAACAAGGTCCTCTCGCATTACCTATTTAGATACAGCCGGTCAAGTTTGTTATCTGACCATGAAAAAACAGCACTGCCGCGTTAGTTAGAATAACGATCAAAGCCATTGTCATTGACTTCTACCTTACTCACATGCTCTTAATTCGAGAAGTTTTCCCAAAGAACTAAAGCGTGCTATTTGGTCATTTAAAAAGTATCTAAAGGCCATTAACAACATCTGTCACCACACCCGATTAAGTAACTAACCCATCGAAGGGTTTAACAACAAGATCAAGGTTCTCAAACATAATGCTTATGGCTATTGCAATGATAGTTAGTTCCATAACCGTGTTCTTTTAATAACGAGACTTTATGAAATAAAGAAGGAACCAAGCAGGTTTTAGCTGCTTGATTCCTTCGTAAATTGGGTCATCAACCCCATTTGAGATAAATCCTTTTCTATGCTTAGTCTTATAAGTTCTTCTCTTTCAGATTTATTATGTTTTTTAGGTTGATGGATATTTGTCTTTTTCGTACTTGTCTGTTTTAGTTTGCAAGCTCTCTTTTTGTTTACAAGACCATTATATCCATAATTTTTTAACATAATGACATTTCTATACTCCTTATTACTAACTAAATAACATCATACATATGACGACACCTCAAAATTATTAGTTATATGTCGTTATTAATATTATGTTTTAGTTATGCATTATTATTTCCACTTTACTTGTCGATAATTAATCATTTAAAGTTAGGAATCTTCATCAATTATTCATTTAACACACAAGTATCTATTATTCAACTTTTCAATAAAATTAACTTCATTTTCTTCATCAGTACTAAGAGCAGTAATGTCAATAATATAAGAAGTCTGTAACTGTAAAATATCTGTTATTGCGTTAATATTTTCTTTAATATCATCAGAATAATCCCTATATAGTAATAACAAATCAATATCATTTGAATCTTTTTCTGGATTCAGGATAGATCCAAAAATATAAACCTTATCAAAACTTTGGAATATGTTTATGTTTTCACTAATATTATTTATTATATTTGTTTTATCTAAATTTCTTGACATACACATAAAATTCTTCCATTGTTAATAAAGTTACATCAAAAATACTAGCTAGCTCTCTTGCTTCTTTTGAAATACAATTTTCTCCGTTCCAATTATGCAAATTTACAATCACATCATTTTGATTTATAGACATATTCGACAAAAATACTTTACTTAGGCAATATTCATATACAAATTCAAAGTTAATATTATTTACGATAATTTTTCTTAGCTTATTGGGATTTTTATATTCAAAATTAATACCTCTAGAACGTAAATATTTTAAAGCAAAATTTAAGCTATCTAATCTTACTCCTACTTTTCTAAAACAATTATTATCATGATATATTTGTCTTATTTGAGGCATATCATTCAATAATATTTTTTCCCCATCTTTTTTTAAAATATATGGGTCATCTACTCCTAACAATACATCTTCTAAAGAATTCTCTTTTCTCATTATTTTTAATAATTCCTCTAACGATTCTGTATTTGGTAGTATACTTCCCTTTATAGGTTTAATTCCGAAAATTGAATATATTTCTTGTGGAAAAAGAACAGACCTATTCTTTTCTATATCTAATCTGGTATTTTTAAATTCATCAATATGAGTAATAAAATTTTGAATTACTGCTAAATTTGAATACTCCTTTACTTTATGATCTTGAAATAAATTTAAGTTTTTCTCAAATATTAACTTTAGTTTTTCATTATTTTCTAATAATTCGGATTCGAATTTATCCCACATTTTTTTATTATCGGTCAAATAGTAGTTATTATATATATTATTATTTTTATTCAATATTGGTACTACTGATTCTTTTAACTCATTAAATGAATTATATTTAACAGAATAAAAACTTTTCAGTTCTTTTCTCCTAATTCTTTCCATTCTTTTACATCATTTTTTGTAAACAAACCAATTTTATCAAACTTTTTATGACAATTAGGACATAAAATTATTAAATTATCATATGAATTATCCAAAGTTTCATTGTATGCTTCAATATGTGCCTGCTCTATAATATCCCCATTATTAATAAATAAATCTTCTCTACACTCGGGATTCATACAACGTCCCATGGATTCAGCCCATAGTTTACGTTTTATATTTTCTGGAATTGCTTTTCTTTTCATATTTTTCCTTCCATATTTTATATTATCTCAAACCACTCAAAAACTCTTTAATAACCTTTCCTTCGGTAGTGTCATTTGACTCCGTTTTATGGATTGTTTTTGTGCTAAGAGCGCCTCTAATTCAAAGGTTACTTGTCCAAATCCCTTATGTATTCGTTGACTAAATCGTGTGTTATATTCTGAAACATAACAGTAAACGGTTTTCTCTAATGAATAATCATGTGGAAATTGTTCTCTCGTTTTTATGCGTCGCTTCAGCTGTTTATTGATACTTTCAGAGAGATTGTTGGTATACAATGAAGACCATATCACTTTTGGAAAATGCATATAAGAGAAGAGATTCTGTTTGTTTCTCATCTGTTTTATCAGTTTTGGGTATTTAGATTCCCATTGTTGACAGAATTCACCCAGTAGCTGTATCGCTTCCTTGATATAGGAAGCTTTAGGGATCTGTTTTAAAGTCGCTAGAACTTCTGAACGATCATTTACTCTCACTTTTGAACCTATTTGTCTCAAAAGATGGGTCCAACAACTTTGGTGTAAGACTTGAGGAAATTCATGGGTAACAGCTTCTGATAAATGGGTTAATTCATCTGAAACAAAGAGTAGAACCTGTTGGAGACCACGTCGTCTCAAATCTTGAAGATTTTCACGATAATGAATCGCTGACTCTGTAGGATAAACTTGAAAATCGAGCATTTTTTATAGCCTTTCGAACCAATTCCCACGATGGTATGCACAGCTTCTTTAGAAACCGTCCCCCGTCTTACTAGGATAAAGGTTGCATCGCAATAAAGACACACATAATCAGCCTGAATCACTTCCTGACGATAAGCATCCAGTTCATCTTTAAAACTGTCTGATAGATTCGAGATGGTAACTGCTGATTAATAATACCCATACATTTTTTCGATGAGATCCGATACTACCCTCCTATGAAATACTCCTATCAATTAAACAAGGAATTCTAATTTATAACAATCGATATAAAGTTAAACTATTATATCTAGTCAAAATCGACAATCTCCAAAAATAGTATAAAAGATAAATGATCCTGTAAGCGCCCTTTTATAGCACATCCACGTAAAGTATCAAATATAGTTAAAGAATTATAATTTAATTTTTCGTTTCGTAAACCTTTAAAATATTATTATCATAAATGTTATAAATTAACTCTATTTTTATGATAAGCAAATTATTTTTTACGTACTCTTTGGCTTCATTATCAAAAAAATGAATCTTTTTAAAATCATTTGTGATGTATTGATTGTTTGTTATATATTTTTCTAAATCATCATTAGATAGCTGATTAGACTTTAACTGAACTACTTCTAATTTACAAATTTCAACAGGACAATCTTTATAAATACAAAAAAGACCACCTTCAAAATCAATACCTTTTAAACAATATTTCGAAAGGGATCGACGTAATCTTCTATCTGAAATTTCAGAAAAATTATTAGTAAGATAAATATAATTATCATCGCTATTACTTAAATCGGAAACTTTTTCGAATAATTGTTCTTCAGAACAAGCAACTTTATTCTTTTCCGATATCATTCTATATATTTCACTTGATTTAATTTTATGGATATAGTCATTAACAGTCTTTTTAATCATATCTTTAAAGTCAGAATCTATTTTAGTATACTTTTCTAAAACACCAAAGTTAAGATAATGCTCTGATCTAATTTCTCCAATAGTAGGACGCTCAAAATTAATTGAGTTTAAATATCGATCAATTTCAGTTCGATCTAATTGATTCGCAATTAATTGATTTTTATAATAAAATTCTGATGCTTGTATTAAAGTATCAATTTTATCCTTTGACGACATAGATTTTAAATTTAATATATTTTCTAATTTATCAAACTTCTGTTTTATTGTCTCTTCAAAATTTATACCATTATCTAGGATCTTTTCAAGACAAAACTTAATTTTAGTTTCATCATCCCAATTAGATATAATCCAAAGAAATAGCCAGGAAATAATCTTATCATATATCATTCCTTTTGACGTCCAGGAAAAATCACCATTATCAATCCATTGATCCAAATTGTAATTTAGATAAACTGACGCTTTATTATATATAAAATCAAAAATATCAACAAAATCTAAATAATGATCACTCAAATAAAAATTGAAGTACAGATCAAACTCATCACGATCATATTGTGTCAAATCAACTATTTTTAATCTCCCATCCGTTCCATCGTCAAACCAATTAATATATATGTAATAAACTATGATTAACATAATTAGAGTATTCGAATTCTTTGAACTAATAAATGAAGATTCATTACTCGAAGAAATTAACTTCCTAAAGATACGATCAAAAAGACTCTTATTAGAATTTGAAATTTCCAATATCAATTCAAACATTGTCATTAAATCAATGTAATCCATATTTGACAAAGACATTTCATACTTCCAAAATAAGTTTAAATCTAATTGATAACAACGCTTATCTAGAATTACACTATAAATATTAGAAAAAATGGTCGTAATACTTCTAGGAATTGAATCATCTTTCATACATTTCGAGTTCATTTTTAACTGATCATATAGCTCATATAATAAATCAACTTTATCGCTAATTTCATTATAAGAAACATTTTTCCAATTTAAATAGAAATAATATGCTATTCTATCAAACAAATAACAGGAGCGTGTCATTTTATTCATTGATTTATAAATTATTGTTAAATTATTTATCTGATTTAGAAGTACATCAGTCCTTTTTAATTTTAAATTTTGGATAAATAAATTCACAAGAATGTCATGAATTTCATTAAAGCTCGTATCTTCCTCCTTAGTATTAATATAGTAATTACAAAGTAACATAAACGAATCTTTCTCTTCCAGCATATTTTGAGTTATATTTGCATGAATGTTTGCATCCTTTATATCATTAAATATTCTGAGTCTACTAACAGAATCAACAGCATGAATTTGACTACTAACATCATGCAAAACTTGCTGTCTAAAGATGCTTTTATTTATAGTACTTTGAAATACTTGATATATTAATAGAAAAACTAATGAAGATGAGATAACAAATAAGATAAAAATACTAGAGGAAAAATCTAGTACTAAAAAAATATAAGAAGATAATAATGCTAAACATTCAAACAGGTATACTTCCCTTATTTTAAATATTTTTGACATAAAAGATAAATTCTCTATCCCTAAGTATTTTTCTTTACTCAACCCCATCATTACCCCGATTACTGACGTACCCAGAATAGAAACTGTTATTTGACCAGTAAAGATTGTATTCATATGATCATTATTAATCAAAATTAATGGTTTAATTACATTAAATCTGATTCCCAGATCAATTAATACACTTATTAATAAAATAATGATAGAAAATATTACTGAGTATTTTAAGATATACTCTCGTATATAGAATTTCTGAGAAAATTTAAATCGCAAAAAATCACCACTTTCATTTTTATGTAATAATACTCTATAAATACTAAGTTATATAGAATATTTTATATATTTCAATGATGTAAATATATATTTAATTGTAATCAAATACTAGCAATTAAAAATAATTTGATATTCATAAGTTGCTTTATTAACACTCAGAACTTGAAACAATTTATTTAAGTTGAACAAGTATTTTTGCTACAAACCAGAAATAAATTATCATGATACTTTCAATTCGACTTGTCTTAATAATATAAATTAAATTTCACCAAATCAAAAATTAAAAGTGCGATCATATAATACTCAATGAAGTAAGTTTTAATAAAGCAAGAGACGCTAAAAGTGTAATATTAATAGATAGTATCATTATATACTAAATTTTACTTTAATGATTGTCATAATTGTATAGCTACAAATATTAATCATCAAAATAGTATGATACTTCACAAATGACTTTTAATATAATAAATTTTAAATAAATTTCGTCAAAGAGGTAAAATCAATAACAAACCTTATGCAATCACATCAATATTATTCACTTATTCAATAATAATGAGATTCGGAAGAAATTCTGAATGGTGAGAGTCGATCGTCTTCTTTTTTAAGTTAAAATTATCGAAATCACTGAGTAAACATTCAAAAAATCCGTAATATACCACTCTCCCAACTACTTAGATCTATAGATATATATCAAAGCATTTTATAGATCATCCAGTTTATAACTAACTTAATTGTGAAACGCCAGATTGCTATAGTCCGTGATTATTTATATCCATATTCTAAAATTTAAAAAAAAACATTTTAAAAGCATCTCGTTTGGACTATGTATTCAACGAGATGCTTTTTTATATAGACAATGACTTGATAACTATCAACAAATCCACTAAAAAGGTCCTGCAATAAGCAAGAGCTAACGATTAAAATTTATAGACTCTAAAATTAATAGGGTTAATGGAAGAAATTTTATCTTCCGTCAACCCTCTACTTTTCTTCAAAAAAAGCACAGAAGTCCTTTATATTAAAAGTACCAAGTAAAAACATAACGAACTATCTTATACCTTGACTATTCCCTGGAGAAATGACCCTAATGTCGTGATTAACATTCCATCGTCAGAATTAGAACATGATCTTACCGCATTACCTGTTCACATACAGCCAATCAGTTTGTTATCTGACCATGAAAAGCACCACTACCTTGTTAGATGGAATAACGGTCAAAGCCATTGCCATTGACTTCTATCTTACTCACATCCTCTTAATTCGAGAACTTTTCCAAAGGTCTTAAACGAATCATTCGGTCATTTAACAAGTATCTAGAGGCATAAAAATCACCTGTCACCACCCCCGATTAAGTAACTAACCCATCGAAGGGATTAACAACAAGATCAAGGTCCTTAAACGTATTGCCTATGGTTATCGCAATGATAATCGTTTCCGTCACCGTATTGTTCTAATAACGAGACTTTACTGTTTCTGGAAGAAACAAAGAAGGAACCAAGCAGGTTTTAGCTGCTTGGTTCCTAATATAAGTTCATTGATCCTATTTAATATATAACCAGACTGACTAAAAGCACCAAACTCTACACACAATGTCTTAATTCATTAAGAATAGTAGTTATTTCCTCATCAGTTTTTTCTTCTTCGAAAGGAAGTGTGATTAACTTGCCCATTAAAATTTCAGAAGACTTATAAAGCCAATCATCAGTCCCGTTTGCTGGTGTAAATGTTAATTCACCGAAAAATACTTTGCCATTAATTTCATATAGATCAACTCGCACATATAAAAAATCTTTTGAAAGTATCTGGGCTATGTTTAACATCAATTTTAAGTTCTTAGGAGGACTAGGAGTTACCGAATGATTATAATCATTTTTCATAAGAATATTTAATTTATTCCAATTAGTGTCAAACCATGTTTCTAAATAGGGTAAATTGTTAGAGTTTCTATCAGAAATATATTCTACGACTAAGGGTCGACCATTAAAACAATGAATCTTATAGTCTACAACACTAGGGCCGTTCATATCTAAGAGTTTTTCACATAATATTTTTCTTTCAATTGGTAGGTATTGAATTTCCATACCCGCATAACCAAAAGGTAAAGAATTCCATGAATCCATTAATTTTTTTAATTCATTAAAATTTATATCATTTTTATTATTGATAATCTTGTATCTTGCTGATCCAGTAGTTGATTTAAAAATCATACTATTAGGAAGTTTCGAAAAATCAATATTTTCAAAGCTATCCCAACAACCATAAATAGGAACTAAATAAGACTCTCCAATTTTTTTAGCAACATATTCTCTCACAAGAAATTTATCTGCACAAACAGTCTTTAAATCATCATAATCATTAAGCTTCAACCATTGAATTTTTTCGTTAAACGTTTTTGGATTTTCAAGGGGATTTATATTTTCTCCTATCCTACATTTATACCATTCAATCAATTCATTTTCATAATTATCTTCCTTCAAATATCTATAATAATTTTCATATAAATATTCGTATGTATTAAAGTCTAAAACATTCAGTTTACTTAATAAATGTTTTAAAGTGCCAAATAAGCCTAATCTTCTTAAATAGTATTTAATCTTATATGTCTTCATTAACTTCTCCTTTTAAAAATACTAAATTTAATGAACTCTATACTTACCATAACTATATTTCTATAAAATAAAATTATTATAAAAAAGCTAATAAACGAATATATAATAAATACCTTCAACGCACTTAAAAACCATATAAAATAAGAACTATATTGAATTTTAAGAAAACTACTAATGCAAATGACATTAAAAAGAATAATACATACCATTAATAAAATCTTTTTTAAACTAGAAAAAACATTTGTATTTAGAATATTTTTATTTGAATAGAAAACAAATTCTGTTGTTCTAAATAACATTGCAACTATTGTCCCAATAGTGACACCTATGATTCCCCAATATTTAACTGAGATAACAGAAATAAAAATATTAAGTATGCACTCTATCCATGCACCCACTCTTGTTTCTTTAAACCTTCCTGCAGCGTAAACAATTGTTAGATAAGGTAATCTTATTGCCCAGATAAGCTCACTCATAACTAATAATATACAAAATAGTGGACGTATATAATTAGCATCATTAAAATTTTTTGTATAAAGTGTTATGAAAGGAATAATTAATGCAAAAGTACATGAGAAGAAGATTGCACACATAAGAAAATAAAACAATTCATATGCTTCAAATTTTCTACGTAAGTTGTTCATTTCATGTTTACTGATCATATCTCCAAAAGAAGCATCGATTCCATTTGTGAAAGATGTAATCAAAGCTTTTATACCTTTTACTACAATCATATGAACTGAATAAACTGAAACCTCACTTAATGAACTGAAAATTGTTAGAATAGTTATATCTGTATTTGTATGAATAACATAAGCAATATGTTGAGCTAACCCATCCCATTTATTTGAGAGATTATAATCTTTATTAGCATTTTTTAAACTTATGTCATATTTCTTTTTTACATAAGTCCACTGTATGATTGGCCGCAACAGAAAAATCAAGCTCAACACAAGCCTAAACATGTGTATAGAAATATTAAATTGCGAAATAACTAAAGAAAATGTTATAGCGAGAATATAAGTAATTATTTGAATTGATGAAATCACATATGATTCTTGATTTGCTTGAAGAAAAATAGAATATACCATTCCAAAGAAATATTCAGCAAAAATACTAATGGCTATAATTACGATTAAAGAAGATATATAAAACCTATTCATATCTCCAACAATAATTCTTGGATAAACAAAAAAAAGTATTAATATATATACTAGAAAAATATATGCAATTCTTTTAAAAAAAACTTCTGTAGAATATAATATGTCTTCAATTTCCGACTTATTATGATTAGATAATGGTTTGTATAAAATAGATTTCACTACCGGTCCAACACCAGACTCTAAAAGTGAAATATATGATAAAAATTGAGTTATAGAGGATATTAATCCATTAACATTAGAACCATATTTCTGAATTACTATCTTAGGAAGTATAAATCCATATGCAAAAATAAAGATTTGCAAAAATAGATTTGCGATAATATTAAAAACAGCTTTTTTACTCCTCATTTAACGACCCTTTCAATTTTTATTATATTCAATAATAAACATTAATGAGAAAATAATAGGTAATAGTAGAAATTCTTTAGTATAAACCGGCTCAACCATAAACAGTAATTGGCATGCAATTACATACCCAAACAAAATATCTACTATCTTACTTGACTTCATATTAATAGAGTTAATTAATGGATACACTATCAAAAGCATTAGATTAAGCAAACCAAAAATCCCTCTTTGAAAAAAAGTGTCTAAAAAATAATTATGGGATCCATAAAAATTTCCAATTAACCTAGCAGATTTTAAGTCATCAATATACCCGTAACCAGTAATTGGTTCCTTTAATATCAAGTTAACAATGTTTGACCATAGAATAGTTCTTCCACTAAAATTATTTTCCTTACCAAAAACGCTAGGAATAAAACTCATTATATCTGGTGAAATAATCAAAAACAAATTTAAAAAGAATATAAATATAATAGAAATAAAATAAACTAAATATCCCTTAAAAAAGTTATTATTAATAATACATACATTCCATAATAGGATAAACAAACAGATAATTAAAGCGGTAGCTGTGAAATATATATTTAATGCTTGATAAACTATTCCAAAAAAGAATATCGCACTTGATATTGAAAATATCTTATTATTTTTATAATCTAATATAGAGGAACAACACATTCCCGGTAATATATACTTAATAGTAGAATTTACATTTTCATATAAAAAGAAAGGGAAAGATTTATCAATTGTTAAATCTGGAATTCCATTTGGAAATTTAAAGAAGTAATAAATATTCAAAATAAAAAACAATAAAGTAATGTCCCTAATAACAATCAAAAAAATGCTAGATTTATTATCATTTTTTAAGATAACAGATAATGTAAAACATATTGCTATAATTATAATTGAATGGATAATAACATCACTAATTTGACCCTTGTTATAAACAGTTGATAGTATTAAAAATATATTAAATAAAATAATAAAGAAGATAGATATACTAAATTTCTTCTTATTAAATATAAAATGAGCTAAAATAAATAAATAAGATATAATTTTAATGATAGTTATTATACTATCAGATAATATTATACTTATACCAGGTGGCATTAAAAAGTATAAAAACATTAAAAAATAAAACCCATAAAGAGCTATACTATGAAAGTTTATTTTTATTGATTCAAGTCTATTAATAATCATTACACACCCCACTTAAAACCAATGTAAGGTTAAACCCGTCTATTTTTAATTGAAGATAAAAAATCATAAATTCTATATACATAAAAATAAAGATTAACATAATTTGACTTTATAAAATAATGTAATACTCTAAGCCTTTTTGGCAATAATTTACAGTTAACATTATTAATAGCATTTCTATATATTTCTTTATTAATTAAAGTTATTAATGAACTAGATCTATCACTAATTTTCAATTTATTTCGTTTGTTAAAGAAATTATGATCAATATTCCACATGATAACTTGAATAATTCTTAAATTTAAAGCATTATAATACGAGTTATCTTTATTAAACTTTTTTATAAATAAATAATATTCTGAAAGTAATTTTGAAAATTCAAATTCGCTATTCTTAATATATTTTTTACCTGAACTAATTGAAGACGCTGAAAGTCTATAGTTATAAAGAGACATGCCTAAATAATAGATTTTAGTAACATATTCAGTAGAATTGAGCCAAAACACAGTATCTTGCGCCTTTATTAATCCTGGTTTAAATGTTAAAGAATTATTTATCAGTATTTCTTTCTTAATAACTTTACACCATGTTGTACCAGAGGATACAATTGAATTTGGACTTCCTCCATTATAATATTGAGAAATCATCTTCTTCTGGAAAAAGTTTTTTTCTTTGGAAATATACCTGTCTGATTCAATAGGTAATATTTTACATTCAAATTTTCTGTTTGAATTATAAAACCCTTTATAATCAAATATAAGCATATCAAAACTATTCTTTTCAATACATTTTAATATTGATTCAACAAAATTATTTTCAACAAAATCATCACCATCAACAAATGTAATCCAATTTCCGGTAGCAGCTGTTATACCAGTATTCCTTGCTTCTGATACACCCAGATTTTTTTGATGAATAACTTTAATGAAAGGAAAATGAGAATATTCATTACATATATTCTTAGAATTATCAGTACTCCCATCATTTACAAGAATAAGCTCAAAATTTTTGTTTGACTGATTTAAAAAAGAATCTAAGCATATATTTAGATATTTTTCAACATTATATATTGCTATAACAATACTCAACTTTACCATTATATCACATCCACTAATTTATATTCTTTTTTTATCATAAAGTTTTTACAATGACTATTTGTAAAAGTCTCATATATTTTCTTACAATCATTATATAATACATCTTTATCTTCATAGTCCTTATGATATAAGGTTGATGTATTGAATACTCGCTCTTCTCCTGATAAGTTAATTGTTTTAGCTATAGAAAATGAAAACTCCCAAACTTTAGCATCGTGTATATCAATATGTAAGACAATTGAATATAATGGTAAATTTTCATGCAAAAGATATACAGTATCAGGAGATATAAAATAATTTCCCAATGAATATGCTGCAAAAAAAGATTTATCAAACTCAATTTTTTGAACAACATGCGGATGATTACCTATGATAATATTTACCCCTAACTTTTTCATTCTAGATACAAGTTCTTTTGTATAATTCCCTGGAAACAAATTAAACTGACCGCCAGAATGCATTAGTAAAATAATAATATCTGTTTGACTCTTTAATCTTTCCATATCGTCTAATAAACTCTGGTTCAAATTCTCAAGTTTTCTTTCATCCACTCTTACCTTATTATACGGTCTACCAAACGCCTTTAAGAGTTTGACTCTATTTTCTGCGGATAATAGTTTTTCTTTCATTTTTGAATAAAAATCATCTCTACTACTATCGACCCACAATGGTTGCTCAAAATAATTAACTAAATACTCCTCATTTTTATTCAACTTAACTTTATTAATACTATAATTAGTTCCATAAGTATAAGAAAGTAAGCCTATTTTTATATTATTTAGAGAAATAATTTTAAATCTATCTTTTGTTTTATCGTTATTTGTACCAATATAGTCTATATCATTTTTTTTCAAAATATTAATTGTTCTTTTTAACCCTTGTACTCCTCTATCTAACGCATGATTATTAGCTGTAGATAATAAGTTAAACCCTGCCTTTTTCAATTCTACAGCAAAAGAATCGGGAGTATTATATGAATATAAATCGTTAGAATATTTAGCATTTTTTCCAGCAAAAACAGTCTCTAAATTACCAACTAAGTAGTCTGTCTTACCAAAAATATTGGTTTCTGATAAATACTTATCAAAATTATATCTCTGATTATTTTTTGACTTTTTCAAAGTTGGTAATTCACACATTATATCTCCGGTAAAACTAATTCTCAATTTCTATCACCTATAAATTATTTAGAGCTTCTTTCAATTGTAGCCATCTATCTTCTTGAGTAGGCATCTGGTAATGTCAGGATCAGAGGCACAATTTACCTCTATAATTGAAATGCTTCCATTATCTAAAATTGCAACATACCAACCTACATATCTAACATTATTTTTAATATTTTCAGCATCAGTAACAACTTCAATTACCTCATACAATAAGGTAATCTAAAGTCTAGAAATTTTTATTACTAATTGAATATTATTTAGAGATATTATTACTTTTATCAATTTCTAATGAATTATTTTCTCTCAAAGAAATAAACATCATCGAACTTCTCGTAGTAGTTAATTTCGTGTTTAAGATATATTTCATCTTGCATGAATTCAGAAATAAGAATTAATATCATCTAGTCACCAACTAATCTAACTTATCTAGTACTCTTTTATATTCCGGCCACTTTCCAATCTGATCAGGCATCTGAACAATATCTGGATCAGAGGCACAGTTGCCTTCAATAATACAAATTTTTGAATCTTGACTTAATGCTATATCCCAACCAACATACCTAACTTCACTATTAATAAGAGCCGCTTCCTTAACGACATCTAATATTTTATTCCACATAGGAATTTTAAAACCGATGATTTGCTTTTTAGAATAGGGATGAAATAGAAATTTTCTATTCATCTTATCTATAGCAACACTATAAACAACCCCAGAATCGACATCAATATTAGCTGCCAGTCCACCAAAATGGAAATTATCTGTAATTCCCTTTCCATTACCAGTCCTTAAAACTGCACTCATTACATTAACAGTATCCTTGTTTCTAATCGTTACCACTCTAAGTGTATTAACTGAAAAAGGATTAAACTCTGCTAACTCAGGATGTTGGATAATCTTTTCTTCCAATATACATTGATTGGATTTTAAGACATTAAATGTTTCGGATGTTTCATAATCATTAGATTCAAGAGTGCCAATACCTTTGCCACCACTACCGATTTTTGCTTTGTATAAAATATTATTATGAGTGGAAACAAAGTTTAGATAGTCATCATAAGAAGATTTGGCAACATCAAGCCAGTCTCTTCCTAAGAATTCGGAGTATTTTTGATTAAATAAGGATTTATCATCAAAAGTCTTATTTTCGATAGCGCCGTTACATTTTTTAATAATATGTATCCATTTTTTCCCAACGATAAATGTTTTTCGGTCATTTGCTTTTCTTTTATAGAAATTATATTGAAAATAATCATTTATACCTGAACCATATCTAAAAATACAATATACAAAATCACATATGATAAAAAATTTTTGAAAAGCACTATAATTCTTAGGAATAAAGTATTCCATTAAAACAGCTATTTTTTTAATTCGATTTTTAAAATAATCCAGACCAGTATCATTTTTATAACTAGTCAATTCTATAAATTCATTTGAAATTGTCATAATTACCTTCTCTATATTCTATTTTTTTAAGAGTGTTCCAATATTCTTTTCGCGTGCCAATTCATAAATTTTATAGGATAACAATGAGTCAATAACAGATAGACCTACAGAATTAAAATAAATAAATTCCTTTTCATTTTCACGTCCCGGCTTTTTGCCTTCAATAATTTCATGCAAGTCGGCGTAAATGTTACTATCATCGATAATATTATTCACATACATTTGTGATAATGTTTGTGTCCGATGTTTAACGGCTTCCCAAGAATCACAAACGATTTTAGTTGCTTTTAAGGCAACCTCATCTTCATCTTCTCTTCCACCCACATGTATATATAGCATACCATCTTCTATCCAGTCTGCTTTTAGAACTGGATCTTGAGAACTAATCGCTGTAACTATAATGTTAGAAGCTTCAATTGCCTTTTGATAATCGTCTTTACAATCAATAAAATTAACAGTTGGATAGTCTTTTTCTAATTCATTAATAAGAGCCGAGGTGTCTTCAATATCTCTAGCAGAAAACTTACATGTATTGATATTAGGAAAAGTATTCATTAATAAAAGAAAATGAGATTTTGCTTCTTCCCCTGCCCCTATAAATCCAATCGTTTTAGTATTAGCACTAGCCAAATATCTAGCAGCTAAAGAGCCAACAGCAGCGGTTCTAAGACTTGTAGTTATTGAGGAATTCATCATACATAGAAGTTTACCAGTAACCGTCTCGGATAAAAATGAAAAGCCTTCTACGTTCTTTATCCCTTTACTACGATTCGATGGAAATACTGAAACCCATTTTGTTCCATAGATATTTTTAGGAGTAATCGAAGCAGGCATACAATTTATTCTATTTTGATTTTTTTTATCAAAAATCAAGCTAATTTTGTCTGGCATCAGTGCCTGACCATGATAATAATGCTCTAACGCTTCAACAACAACGTCTTCAACCATTGAATAGTTATCCCCAATAAGAAAATCAACATCCTCTTCTGAAAGATATAGAAAATCATTCTCCATGGTTGTACTCCTTCCATATGGTAAATATTTGATTTTTATCATTATTATCTGAAACTACTTTAACTATATTAAGAAAATTTGTTATAGAATTTTTTATTTCTTGTTGATTCAATCCTATAATATGCAAATATCCAAATACCTGACTAGTAGTACCTGACTGATAAACAGTTGTACCAATTGGTAGGGATTGAACAAATTTATAAATCCCTTCTACTTCCAATCCCTTATCTAATCCTATTATTTCTTTAATTGTCCCTGGATTAATTTGAATTGGAAGAATTGCATAGATAAATTGTCTATTCTTAGCAGAATTATATTTTGTTTTAAATTCATTTAATGGATTACCAATTGACTGGTTGATTAATAAATGCATTTGATTAATATCATAGTAAAATTCAACCGGATAGTAGGTTAAAGATCCACCGTATCTAAATCCTACCTCATTAAAAATAAAATCTTGTTCATGATAAAATGATTCAATCCATATAGGACCATTTAAAATTTTTTCATCATTGATTAGACTCACTACCTTATCATGAACTTTATCCAAGTATTCCTGTTCATGTGTAGAAGGGAATAATTGCAAGGCCATAATTGGAGGGCCATTATCAATTATTTTTTTGGATTTCTTATCAGACATTCCACTATAGAACACTTCTCCATCAATAATGGTAATATGAATAATGACGCTATCTGAAGGGATATACTCCTCGATAAGCACCTTACCCTTATTTGAAAAAGATATTGCTTTGTCATAGGAAATTTCCAACTCATCCCTATTTCGACATATTGAAACGCCTTGTGATCCATTACTATCAGTTGGCTTCACTACAACTGGGAATGTAATATTATCATTAATATCAAAAGTTTTGGCCACTCGAATACCATGCTTTTGGCATTTTTCCTTAAAAATATCTTTGTTAGTGCACATTTTCCATTGCTCTAAAGTTGCGAAATAAGGCAAATTTAATTTTTCCGTTAATTTAATGGCGATTGGAATATTTACTTCACTCGCACCAGCATATATTCCGTCAATTTCTTTTTCTTTACAAAGCTTATAAACCGAGTCAAAATCCGTTGTACTCATCATATATGACTCATCAGCAATCGTTTTAACGATTGCTTTTTCTGCAGGTTGAATATCAATAGCAATTAAATACAATCCAATTGATTTAGCATATAATGCAGCATCGTAAAAATAACCTGATGCTCCTAAGAATAATATTTTCTTCATTTAAATTCTCCTAATAACATTCTTTTAATAATTGATCAATATTATTTAATGCAATCTCTCCTGTATTTCCTTTTGCAATTATATGTCCAAACCGATCGTTGCTACTTTGAAAATCACTTGTTTTCAAAGTTTTGCTGTAATCGAAATGATACTCAACGATATTATATTCAGAACTAATTTTATCAAAATCAAGCTGTGAAATAATTTCTTTATATTCCGCACCTAAAAACTTAATGGCAACGCCATTATTATTAAATTCAGGAAGATTAAGAGGCTCACCTAATGCAATCTGTACCATTGCCCAGATAATATCTATGCCAGTACTTAAAGGAACTAAATGACTAGTGATATAGTCCCCTCCTAAACGAGCGCCTAATTCAATGACCTTTGGTCCTTTATTAGTCACCATAATCTCAACATGGGCGACACCATCAATAATACCAATTGCATTACATGCTGATTTAGCAA
The DNA here is from genome assembly GCF_000301035.1 of Facklamia hominis CCUG 36813. Lineage (GTDB taxonomy): Bacteria > Bacillota > Bacilli > Lactobacillales > Aerococcaceae > Facklamia > Facklamia hominis. The sequence goes on from NZ_JH932292.1 coordinate 367,069, forward strand.
CTGATACAAGTTCCTTAGTAACCTTTTCTTCTAAGCCAGCGGGTTGAACATGCGCTGTTTCGATAAAATGAGGCTCACCGGTTGTATATTTTTTTGTAATCGCAACGGGAGTGATTACCCCATTCTGACAGATAATTTCAACACTAACTTCCTGACCTACAAGGTATTCTTCAATAATTACCTTCTTTGATCGACTGTTTTTTAAACTATAGTCAATTATTTTTTCAAAATCAGCAGCCTCTTTAATTAGAGCGACACCTCTACTACCTGAACTGTCTACCGGTTTAGAAACGCAAGGATATTTTATTTCCAGTGCTATTGCCTGTAAATCATCATTCTCCCTTATAATTCGATAGTAAGGATGTGGAACTCCAAATTCTTCTAAAGCTTTAATCATTTCAAATTTATCAGTAGCCTTAATAGAGGTATCATAAGAAATTGATCGAAGCCCTAATTTCTCACAAGAATAGGCAATCGATCTCATTGGCATATCGGTCGCCGTTGTAACAATGGCGCTAGGCTTATATTGTTTTGCTACTTCGAAAACACCAACTTCATCGGTTGTGCTAACATTAAAATAATCATCAGCGAACTTAATTCCAGCTGCATTCTTATCATAATCGATAACCCCACAATGGAATCCTTTTGATTTTACTTTATTAATCAATGGAACTTGTAATTCAGAGCCGCCAATGACTAGTATTTTTTCTTTCATCGTAATCTACTCCCTCGATTGGTAGACGTTTTTTAATTTGATCACTGATAAGAATGTATTAATAACAATATTTAAGTCGAGCAACAAACTAACGTTATCGGCATACCAACAATCTAACTGAATTTTTTTATCTTGAGAAATCGAATTTCTATATTTTGCTTGAGCGTACCCTGTGATTCCAGGTCTAACACGAAGCCGTTTCTTTTGTGAATTATTTAAGTCTTTATAATCTTTACTCACTAAGCTAGGTCTAGGTCCAACAAATGACATATCGCCTTTAAAAACATTAATAATTTGAGGGATTTCATCAATTGAAAATTTTCTTATGACTTTACCTACAGATGTCACCCGACTATCATTGGCACTATTAAAAGTAGAACCATCTTTCGTTCGCAAATCTGGAGAATTATTTTTCATACTTCTTAATTTAAAGATACTAAAAGTCGATCCATTGATCCCTCTTCGTTCTGATAAATATAGAACCGGAAAACCATCGTCTAAAACAATAAATATTCCTGCAATAAGTATAACCAATGCTACAAAAGGTAATAAAATAAATGAAAAAATTATATCAAAACATCTTTTCCCATATTTTATATAAAACATGTGTCACCTTTTTCTTAATCATTATTCATCAAAGAAACAAGATTACTAGCAATATACTCCACTTCTTCATCGCTCAATAGGGTATGTAACGGTAAAGTAACCTCATTCTTATATTGATCATAAGCGTTCGGAAAGTCTTCAATATTAAAGCCTAAGTTTTTATAAGCGGTCATCATCGGAAGCGGCTTATAATGAACGTTACAAGCAATACCGGCCTCTGCCATCTTTTGAATCAATTGATTACGTTCTTTTTCACCGTAGCCATCAATTCTCAATAAATATAAATGACCGGATGAATAACAATTTTCTTTAAAATGATTCAAAGGGGTTACGGTTAATTTTTTACATAGCTCATCATACCGCTTGATAATTTCATGCCGGCGTTCTAACATACTTGGATATCGTTCCAACTGTCCCAAGCCGATCGCTGCGTGAATATCAGTGAGATTAGCCTTAAAATAAGGTGCCACAATATCATATTCCCAAGCACCCGCCTTGGTTTTGGCTAAGGCATCTTTATTCTGACCATGCAAGATCAATAACATGAACTGCTTATAGAGCCATTCATCCTCTACCCCATTGATTGGCAGCCAAGTAACCGCTCCGCCTTCGGCTGTGGTAAAGTTTTTAACTGCATGAAATGAAAAAGTCGTAAAATCTGCGACACTTCCCGCAGGCTTGCCATGATATTTTGCTCCTAAAGCATGTGCAGAATCCGCCAACAAAATAACTCGGTCAAATTTTTCTTGTAGGCTATCTTTTTTAGGATGAAATAGGTGTTTTTTGGCTTCCACAATTTGATATAGGCGATCATAATCACACATAACACCACCCAGATCAACAGGAATGATTACCTTGGTTTTTTCAGTAATCGCTGCTTCTAATTGATCATAGTCCATTTCAAAACTATCCTTAGCCGTATCGACTAGAACAATTTTAGCACCAACATGATCGATCACACTGGCACTGGCTGTATAAGTATAAGCCGAGGTGATCACTTCATCACCAGGTCCCACACCAAGTACACGGAGGGTCATTTCCATGGCGGCTGTTGAGGAATTAACAGCCACGGTCTTAGCAGTCCCACAAAATTCAGATAACTTTTGCTCAAGTTCTTTGCATTTAGGACCGGTTGTTATCCAACCTGATTTTAAGGCATCAACGACATAGTCAATTTCCTTTTGGCTAATATCTGGGGGTGAAAATGGAATATTCATCTTTTTCATAGCTTTACCTCGCTTATTCTATATTACTGATTAATTATCGACAGAATCTTTGGCATCCCGATGCACAAACTCTGTCAACTTATCAGTCAACCGATTATCTTTCCCGGATAGGTCTAGCCCTTCCACAAAGGTCTTAATCTCTTCGAGACTCTTATTCTTTACCTTGCCGACAAAGATGTTCTCGTCAATCTTCTTATCCGTTACTTCATCATCCATGATCAAGGTCTCATAGAGCTTCTCACCCGGACGAATACCGGTATAGACAATTGGAATTTCTTCTTCCCGGTAACCGGATAAAGCGATCATCTTACGGGCCAAGTCCTTAATATAGACCTCCTTGCCCATATTAAGGATAAAAAGTTCGCCTCCTTCAGCTAAGGCCGAGGCTTGGATCACCAAGCGACTGGCTTCAGGAATCGTCATAAAGTAACGGCGCATCTCTGGATGAGTAACCGTAATTGGCCCCCCAGCTGCGATTTGCTTTTTGAAGAGTGGAATGACCGATCCTCTTGATCCCAAGACATTCCCAAAGCGGACAGCCGAGAAGGTGGTTTTACTTTCTTTATCCATACCGGTCACAATCATTTCAGCAATGCGTTTAGTGGCTCCCATAATATTGGGTGGATTATTGGCCTTATCGGTTGATATCATCACGAAGCGTTCAACACCCGCCTTGGAAGCAGCATAGGCTACATTGTAGGTGCCATAGACATTATTACGAACAGCTTCGGTTGGATTGTATTCCATCATCGGGACATGCTTATGAGCTGCCGCATGGTAGACGATATCTGGTTGATATAAGTTCATAATCTCTACCATATGCTCTTTATCTTGGATGTCCGCAATCACCGGGATGGTTTGAATATGTGATAGGTTCATTTGACTTAATTCTTGATCGAGTTGATAGATGGAATTCTCTCCGTGCCCCACGAAGTAGAGCTTGGAAGGACCAAATTTAAGCACTTGCCGGCAGATCTCAGACCCAATGGATCCACCTCCCCCGGTTACCATAATCACCTTGCCGCCAATGGCATCAATGACTGGTTGATCGTCCAGACGAATCTCTTTACGGCCCAAGAGGTCGGCAATATCAATCTCTTTCATCTGCATCTTGTATTCACCGGATAAGACGCGCTCGGCTTCCGGCATCTGGTTGACGCTCGCTCCATATTCGTTCCCATATCTAAGGACTTGTTCGACTTTGTCGGAACTTAGAGAAGGTGCTGTAATCGTAATGGTCTCAATCCGCCGACTTGGAATGATTTTAGGCAGATCGTCAATGACTCCTAGAATCGGCACTCCCCGCAAGTAAGTCGACTGCTTATTGGGGTCATCATCGACGAGACCGATAATCGAAAACCGATCTGGGTGTTTGGCGAAGTTCTCAATGAAGATATTGGCCCCTTCCCCAGCTCCAACCAAGAGCAGTCTGGGTGCATCCTCTTGACGTCCGGCATTAACTAGATTCTTCCAGTCGATATAGGTCTTCCATAGAATCCGACAAAGAATCATCAATCCAACCGCGAAGACCGTTAACAAGAAGATATAGCGATTGGATACCGCCCTTAGAACAAGATTTCCCAAGATGAAGCTGACCCCTGAAGCAACAAGATTGGTCAGGATCAGACTACGAGCATCTCGGATATTGAAGAATCGCACTATCCCCGAGAAGTTGTGATGATAGAATGACAAGGCCGCATAAGCTAGAAAATAAGCCAAGGCAATAAAGCCATAAGCAAAAAAATTCGTCTGTACATAATAGGCCACCATCCAAGCCGCTAACATGGCACTCAATAAAATACAGGCCAGATCACTCAAGATAATAATGGCCTGCTTACGTCGACGTGTTAATTTAATGCGATGTAGGAACTCCTTCATCTAATATCCTCCCAATCCTTCCGTTGCTAGCCCTTTCGCAAAGCAACTTCACAAACTTGATACTCTCTTTATATTTAATCATAACCACTCAAAAAAATCGACCTTATTTCAGGATAAAGTCGATTTTCTTTCATTAATGGTATTTACCCACCCTTTTATTCCCTTGACTAGGTATATAAGGGCAAATTCAAAGATTAAGACGAGAAGCAAACTTGCCCCAAGATAGAGACCGATTCCCATCCAACCGCTAGGTAGCTTGATGAAGGCTTCGATCACTTCTACCATACAGACATGGGACAAGTAGATGAAATAGGAATACTTGGACAAGTAACTAAAGAAGCGGTTAGGCTTTAACTCTGTTACCATAAAGCAAAGGATCAAGCATAGGGCATAAAAAGTCACAAAAGGACGGGTCGTAGCTGAGACAGCGCCTTGACTTTCCAAAGATTCAAAGACCGTAAAAAGTGTAAAGGTAAAGAGCGCCCCATAGGTCCAGTGTTTACCCCGCTTGAGATAGTGAATCTTAGCTTCAAAGTCATGACTCAACCAGATTCCAAAGGCAAAACAAAAAGCATAGGTATAATAGTCCTGTAGCATATCAAAAGGAATGTATCCTAAGTAATCATCCGTAATATGTTGGAAAATAAAAATCAAATTGAAAGCCGTATAAAGGCGCGAATGATTCGTCAAATAGACAAAGGCAGGATATAAGATATATAGAACGGTAATCAATGGTACAAAGTATAAATGATAGGAAAAGCCCCCATTTAGTAAATAGACCAAAGATTGCTTAATCGTTAAAGAATGTCCCGCCAAGATAAAGTGCGTCAAGGCGTAAACCAAGGACCAAATCAGGTAGTCTGGCCAGACTTTTTTGATGCGGGTCCAAAGGTAGTCCAAGTAATGATCAGACCGGTCGAAGGCATCGGTAATATCAAGCCCCCAACCAGAAAGAACGAGAAAGCTAGGGACCGCAAAGCGGGCTAATTGATTGAGGACAATCCCCAACGGGGCTTGTTCTTTAGCAAGTGGAGCGGTTAGATGGATGATAATCACCGCTAAAATGGACCAGGCCCGTAGGTGGTCGAAATTCGAATAACGTTTTGACATAGTAAGCTACTTTCTAATGATTTTTTAGGCAGTCAGCCACCTGCTCTTGTAAAACGGGGACAACTTGTTCTTGGAACCAGGGATGTTGTTTAAGCCAACGTCCATTGAGGGGTGAAGGATGGACTAAGGGAAAATACTGGGGCAGATAGTCTTGGTAGTGTTGAACTGTCTGGGTCAAGTTTTTTTGATAGCGGTCTTTAAGATAGGCCTTGTTGGCATAATTGCCCACTAGAATGGTTAATTGCAGATCTGGCATAGCTTGAAAGAGCTGGGGATGCCACTTGGAAGCAAAGTCCTTACGGGGCGGCAGATCACCCGTCTTCCCCTTTCCTGGGTAATAGAAGTCCATCGGAATCAAGGCCACCTGATCCGGATCATAAAAGACGGCTTCAGAAAGATTCAGCCATTCCCGCAGGCGTTTGCCGGAGGCATCTCGCCAAGGAATTTGGGCTTCTTGAGCCTTAATGCCAGGCGCTTGTCCGATGATCGCCAATTTTGCCCCAGCACCTGCTTGATAGACAGGTTGCCAGCCTTTTTCTTGGAAGGCCTGATTGGCCGGATCTTGCAAAATAGCTTGGTGAATCTGTTCAAGAGATAATTGTGTCATAGAAGTTCCTTTCTAATTGCTTTAACATAGCGAACAAAGATAAGAGCGAGTAGCCAGGCCACTCGCTGAGGGGTTATTTTTTAAGACTGGAAATCATTCGTCCATGTTGATCATAGATATAATCTTGCACCTTACGACCATCACCCATGGCTTCAACCAGTCGGTCACGGTAAGGTTCGGCCAATTCTTCAAAGAGATAATACTCGTCATCCAGCGATAATTGCTTGCGCAACTTATCGACTTCGCCCGAGCTTCTCAGCTTAACCTTCAACGAAGGAAGTTCAAAGTCAACATCTCGCTTCACGATCCGGTAATAATAATTATCATCTCCATAAGTGATCTCTAAAGCTCCAGAATTAGTACGGCGTTCTTCGACATCATGGTATTTATCTTTTTGCAGTTCCCACCAGGAGAAGATCCCCTGCTTGGCTGCCTCTTCACTGGCATAGGATCCGTGCTCCTTGACTACATTGTTACGGCGATTGATCCAGTAGTTCGTATAGACTTGTGTCATACAATCCTTCCTTTCCATCTGTACTCAAGTCCATTATAAGTTATTTGTAAATCGTTTTCAATATTTAGCAAACAAATGATTGAGTCCTTTATCCGATGGACCCTGCAAAAACAAAAAGCTCCCTGAGGAGCTTTCCGATAAGGCTTAATAACGCGTAACCTTCTTGCCTCGATAATCGAATCGGTAATGGCCTCGATGAACTGTCCGATCGGCATACCGTTCGTCCACACTCAGATTAGAGATGTTTTCGTCCAAAGTTGGAAAGACCGTTAGTTCATAATCGACACTCGAATAATACTTGCCTTCAGCCTTGAGACGCTCAATCACGACCTCAAAAGCCCGCCGAACATGCGGATCATGGATCTGATTTTCATGGTATTCAATGCTGGAATAGGTCTCAGCCTTAGGGAGCTTGGCATATTGTTCAGCTAAATTATCGGATTCATCCTCCTCTTCAAGGCTGGACTCAGTATGACTGTTCGATACCCTTCCCTTCGGATCTTGGGACGAAGGGTCAGAAGTGACTGAACGACTTTCCTGACTGGGGATTGTTTCAAGCTCTGAGTTGGCTTCCTGTTGACGGTTTAACCATAAAAGCATCCCTAGCGAGAATAGGATAATCGCCAACAAGGGCCAAACAACCCGTTTGTTGGGACCATATGAGGCATTGGACTTGGGCTCTGGCTTCATCCCGGACCTCCCTAGCGGTTGAGGAAAGCTAGGATGTCTTCGGGCTTCATGCTGGAATCAGACACTGTATGAACGCCCTCTTGATCCTGATAAATTAAAGACGGCACCGTCTTTAAATCATAGCGATCTCTTAAGGCTTGGGTCGCTTCACTTTGAGCTGGATCATCGACTTGACTATGTAAGAAATAGACTGGAATGGAATGTTCCTCGGTGGTCTTAGCCAAACGTTTGATGAATTTACGGCAATAAGGACAAGTCTCGCGGGCGACAAAGATCAAGTCTCCGGCTTTTTTGTCTAATAAGGCTTGCGCTTGTTCCGCATCCACTGCTTGGAAGGAAGCCTCCGCAATTTGTAAGAATTCATTTTCTGTTGTCATGATAATTCCCCCTTTTTCTAAGTCTTATTATACAAGATGTCAGGGGAAATAGCGACTACTTAGTCCCAGTCCTCCTCATCCAGTGGCGGCTTGTTCTTACGTTTAAGGTAGCGATTGTAGATCAAGACCGCAATTCCTAACAGTAAGACAATTAAAGATAGGTAAAAATAAAAACGCTGCTCCCCAGTACTTGGCAAGGAATCCTCCAAGCTCTTAGGCTTCTTCGCCTCCTGAGTCGTGGCATCCGCTTCTTTCTTCTTCAAATTCAGACTCGGTGGTTTAGCCAGCGATTGACTCTTGGCCTGACTAGATCCTTCAGATGCTCGGTCTAACTTGTCTTTTAAGTGAGCTAACTTATCCTTATTAACAGACGGAGTTGATGGTTCCAAGCTCTTGTCCGACGTCAATAATGGTAAGTCTGCTGATGGATTTGCGCTGGTCTGAATAGGATTTCCCTTGCTGTCGACTTGCGGTGTCTGCCACAAGGTCTGGTTAGCAAATTCTGTAAAATAGCCCGATTCTTTAGCTGGATTCGCCTTCCATTGTCCCTGATTAGGGTCAAATAAGACCAATTTGATCTGATAGCGTTGATGGAGATTACGAATTTGTTGGATGGTCTGTTCATTGGTAAAGCCCTTTTGATTCAGATAGTTAGCCAAGCACTGTTTAAGCTTTTCAAAAACTTCTTCGTTCAAACTATAAAAATAAGCAAGCTGGCGCTCCTTGAGATTTAATAAGTTCGAGTAAGAAGCATGATAGACTTGTTTGTTATTGGTCTGATAATAATCCTGCAAAGCCAAAGCCGCTATGACTTGAATATCAAAGAGTGAAAGCTCACGGGCATATTGATAGGCTGCAAAGGCTTCTTCATCCAACTTCTTCAAGGATTTATCGGCTAAGAATTGCCTAATTTCTTCCAGGCTGGTCTTTTTATTGTAGATATCAAAGATCGCCTGAAAAGAAAGCTTGGAATAGGCCTTAGGGACCAGCTGGCCTAGATACTGGTCCACATCCAGTAAATAGTCCGACAAGGAGGCACTGGATGGATTCAACATCAAGTGTTCTGGAGCCATGCGTTTTACGGAATAGGGATAGAGTTGACACTGATTTAACTGAGCCTGAGCAGATTGGTCTTGGTCCAAAGAAGCCGCTAAGGTCTCATTGTCATAACTTAAAGTCCGATACTCCCCCTCTAATTCATTCCGTTCCAGTATATATTCCTGGATGAGCCCTTCAATCTTAGCTTGATAGGTCAACCACTCGCTCAAACGTTCGTCCTGACTCAAGATTGCCCACTGTTGGTCTGAATCCAATTGATCAAATTGCTTGTCCGCCAGACTATATTCTTCATAAAGTGTGTCAACAATCTCACTGATCGCTGCCTTGGCTTCCGCTAAGGAATTGACGGACCCCGATTCCAATTGAGCGATCTCCTGATTGATCACTTGATAGCGTTCATTAATTGCTGTCATCCTTACTTGATTCTTATCATATTGATTCTGGGCTTGACTGGCACTGGGGTCGGTCTCCTTCAGCTGTCCCTCACCTTTTAAGAGGATTTGACAGGCCTCACGCGATACTAACTGGTCGTAATCAATTCCCTCTTGAGCATAAGCCCTAACTGATATCATAGGACTCAAGCTATGAATCAGCGCCACTGCTAGACAGGCTTTAATCATTGACTTTCGATGTTTTTCTTTATTTGTACCCATATTGACACCTCCAAACTATAAGTAGTCTGCTAAAGGTGTTTTGCGCTAAGTCACAAAATAAAAGGCTGCCTCCAATTTGGAGACAGCCTGAATTATTGACTGAATCTATTCAGCATTTGGCGTATCATCAAGGTAATCAACCACTTTGACACTGCTATCGTATTCGGTAAAACGTTGTTTCACTTCGTTCAACATCTCATCCCCATTATAAAGGCCGCGTTCTTGAGCTTGGGCTAGGGGTACCACCAGATAGGAATTCCATTCTGGATAACCAAAGTTATAGGTAGGCATGACCCGCACGTCTTCAACTGTAATGGATCCATCTTCTTGCTTTTTGAAGGTCACTTCACCAATTCCACCTACTTTTTCGTAAGGCTTAATCTGACCAGATAGGAAGTTTCCGTGTGAATACCAGGCCACCTGAGAGTCGCCGAAGCGTTTGAAGGGTTGCATGATATGAGGATGACCACCCAAGACATAGTTAGCCCCTGCCTTGATACAAAGATCCGTCAAATCCAACTGTGACTGGACTGGTAACATGGCATCATCACCGAATTGGAAGATCACGACGGCGACATCACAATATTCCTTCAAGCGTTGAATCTCTAAAGGAATCAATTCGGTATCAATCAAGGTAACTAGATAAGGTTCATCTTCTGGCACAGGTAAGCCATTCGTCCCATAGGTATAATTTAAAAAGCCTACCTTGATGCCATTAGCTTCCAAAATTCGTAGATGATTATAATCATCCCAAGATTCATAAGCTCCCACATAAGGCATTCCTTTTTCCTTGAGAGTATTAATCGAGGCATGAACGCCCGCCGCTCCAAAGTCAACCGTATGATTGGAAGCATGGGAGACAATATCAACCCCAACATTCAAGAGCGTATCGACAATCTCTTCTGGGGCATTAAATTGCGGATAGGTTGAGACACCTAATTGATGGCCAGCTACAATGGTTTCCATATTCGCAGTCGTAATATCGGCATTCTTTAGATAAGGAGCGACTGGCTCCAACATAAAATCAAAATTATAAGTTCCATCCCCTTGTTGACCATTATAGTAGACCCCGTCATGAAGGAGGATATCTCCGATCGACCGGATCGTCACCGTATTCCCAGCACCAGGAATGGCTTCTTGAGTCGTCGCCGTATTTTCTTCTTTTACCGTAGCAACCGGTTCTTTCTTAGGCTGCTGACAAGCCGTTAGAAAGAAGGCACAGGATAAGCCTAAGATAAATTTTTGAATATTTTTTAACATAATCATTATCCTTACTATTAGATTTTTACTCTTTCTCACCATGTATTCAATACTGTTATTATACCATGACCTAGGCAAAAAAATGAAGCTCTTCCAATAGAAGAAACTAGGAATTAAGGCATTAATATAGATTTTGTTAAAAAGGATAAATAATTAACTAATTAGTTTCGTATGTTTTTATGCTTTTTATTGTCTTTTTCAGTTATAATAGAAGAAAGATAGAAAGGACGGTCCCGACCATGTACCTGCAGACTACTTTGAATCAATCCAATGCTTATTTTAGCTTTCAGGCCAAGGCGGTCCATCAGCTAAGACCCTATCATCGTTTGATGACCATTCAGCGCTCTCAATCGGAAGCACTACTATCCTTTGATCGTCCAGTCAGTCTAAGTGACCACAAGGGACTAGCCCTCTTAGTCATTGCTCCAGAGTTATCAGCCTATGATGACTATTTATATTTTCTTCTCCAAGGGTCCATCCAAATTAAACCACATGTCCTCTTTAATACACTAGCACTCACCGATCATTGCCAAGTTTATTTGGAACCGACTCAAAATGAAGAACCCCAGATCATTACAAGTCCCAGGCGAATCAAGGCTCAACTCCCTAGTCGAGCCTTGCAACTAAAGCAGATTTATGCTAGCTATTATCAGGCTTATGCCAGTGGCGAAGTTATTCCACGAGGACAACAAGACTTTTATGAATTGGTGATCGTTGATCAAGGGCAGGTCCAGATTCATCCTGTCGGTGCCCAACCCGTCACGCTTCAATCAAGTATGGCTTGGCTAACCCCTCCAGGAAATCGCCCTAAATTTAGTTTTAAGCAAGATGGACTCACTACCCTTGTATCCATTTTGTTTGCGGCGAAGGGGATTCCTGACAGCCTCTGCCTGCGTCCTTTTAAGTTAGGCTATCGACAATTACAGTTGATCGAACGCTTCATTCAATTATCAAGGCAATCGCCGGCTAAGCCATACGGCTATGATGAAGTCATGGCTATTCTGGATATTCTTCTTATTCAATGTATCAATGGTGCCCAACAAGCAGGGCGAGCGCTTCCTCAGACTTCCATGCGGGATAATTATGAGGATGAGACCTTCCAAGCGATCATCGACTACCTGGAGACCCATATTCTTGAAGTGCATGAAGTGCAAGAACTGGTCAACCAATTTGATTTATCACGGTCAAGCCTTCAAGCGCTATTTAATAAGTACACCGGTAAATCACCCAAGTCCTACATTAACCAACTTCGATTAAAAAAAGCCAAGCAGTACATCCACGAATCCCAATTAACCCTATCCCAAATTGCCGAAAAACTAGGCTACGGATCCATTCAGTACTTCTCGCGAGCCTTTCGGCGAGAATTCAACCAGTCTCCTTCCCAGTACGCCAAATCCATCATTAAATAAACTAAAGCCCGATCTTTTTTCATTGAGATCGGGCTTTTACCGTCCGTTTTAGTACTCTCAACTCAACCAGAGTTACATTTACACCTCATTTTGTTACTCTCAGGCCGATCAGAGTTGCATTTCCAACCCATTTTGTTACTCTCAGACCGACCAGAGTTACATTTCCAACCCTTTTTGGTACTCTCACAACCACCAGAGTTACATTTCCAGCCCATTTTGTTACTCTCACACCGACCAGAGTTACATTTTCAACCAAATTTGTTACTCTCAGGTCGATCAGAGTTACATTTCCAACTCAATTTGTAACTCTCACGACCATGAGAGTTACATTTCCAGCCCGTTTTGGTACTCTCAGACCATTCAGAGTTACAATTCCAACTCAATTTGTTACTCTCAAACCACCCAGAGTTACATTTCCAACCCGTTTTGTTACTCTCAACTCAACCAGAGTTACAATTACACCTCATTTTGTTACTCTCAGACCGATCAGAGTTACATTTTCAACTCATTTTGTTACTCTCAGATCACCCAGAGTTACATTTCCAACCCGTTTTGTTACTCTCAACTCAACCAGAGTTACAATTACACCTCATTTTGTTACTCTCAGACCGATCAGAGTTACATTTTCAACTCATTTTGTTACTCTCAGATCACCCAGAGTTACATTTCCAACCCGTTTTGTTACTCTCACAACCACCAGAGTTACATTTTCACCCCGATTTGGTACTCCCAGACCAATCAGAGTTACATTTTCATCCTATTTTGTTACTCTCAGACCAATCAGAGTTACATTTTCACCCTAATTTGTTACTCTCAAGCCAGCCAGAGTTACATTTCCAACCCGTTTTGGTACTCTCACACCTCTAAGAGTTACATTTCCAACCCGTTTTGGTACTCTCAGATCGACCAGAGTTACATTTCCAACCCTTTTTAGTACTCTCAGACCATCCAGAGTTACAATTCAAACCCATTTTGTTACTCTCAGATCGATCAGAGTTACATTTTCAACTCATTTTGTTACTCTCAGATCACCCAGAGTTACATTTCCACCTCAATTTGTTACTCTCAGACCATCCAGAGTTACATTTTCATCCCGTTTTGGTACTCTCAGACCAATCAGAGTTACATTTCCAACCCGTTTTGGTACTCTCAGACCAATCAGAGTTACTTTTTCATCCCAATTTGGTACTCTCAGACCTCTCAGAGTTACATTTTCACCCCGTTTTGGTACTCCCAGACCAATCAGAGTTACATTTTCATCCTATTTTGTTACTCTCAGACCAATCAGAGTTACATTTTCAACCTAATTTATTACTCTCAGACCAATCAGAGTTACATTTCCAACCCTTTTTGGTACTCTCAAACCATCCAGAGTTACAATTACACCTCATTTTGTTACTCTCAGACCGATCAGAGTTACATTTTCAACTCATTTTGTTACTCTCAAACCATCCAGAGTTACAATTACAACCCAATCTGTTACTCTCAACTCAACCAGAGTTACAATTCCAGCCCAGTTCCTTTCTCCCACAACATGAAACCAGCAAACTCACCTAACAAACCAAAAAGCTCGCCACACCACATCGGGTTTGTAGTGACCCCAAAAAGTTAGACTAGATTTTATGAAGAGTTACCCCTTTAGGGTAGCTCTTTATTTATTACTGATGTAGTTTATGGCTTCGCCTTTAATCTATTTACTCAGGGCAGAGATAACTAAGCGCTTAGAGCCATCTGCTGCTCTTTATATTCAACTGGACTCAAATAACCCAACTTCGCTTTGATTCTATCCTCATTATAATATCGAATGTAGTCATGAATCGCTTGTTCAAGCTCTTGATAACTATGATAGACTTTGCCGTAATACATTTCTTGCTTCATAATTCCGAAGAAATTTTCCGCAGGTGCGTTATCTAGACAATTTCCTTTGCGCGACATGCTTTGGAAGATTCTATGATCTTTTAGTAATTGTTGATAATCATTCATCTGATACGCCCAGCCCTGATCAGAATGGAAGGTACGTCGAACTGGACAATGTTCTGTCGCATGAATCGCTGCTTCAAAAGCTTTCATCATGGACTGCTTGTTTGGATGCTTGGATACTTTGTAACTCACAACCTCTAAATTAAATAAATCGATAAAAGGATCTAAATATAACTTCTTTTGCCGAAGGAGTCCAGACTCATCCTGTTCATAGTAACAAAACTCACTCGTATCGGTCACGATTTTCTGATGAGGAATCGAACTCATAAAGCGACGATTCAAACGGTTCGGCGCTTTTTTTCCAATATCTCCTTTGTATGACTGATATTTACGAGACCTTCTAGAAAAAGAGATTACTTGCAGGTTCATTTCTTGTATTAAGCGCTGTACCTTTTTCTTATTGATTTTATAACCTCGGCGGCGCAATTCACCGTGAATACGGCGATAACCATAATCTTTATGTGTCTTTCGAATCTGCCGAATTTCTTTTTTGAGTGATTCATCTTTATCCGGTAGATCTAAACGAGGTAATTGATAATAATAAGTCGCTTTAGGGAATTGGACAATTTCTAATATACGGGATAATTTATAGTTCGTTTGTTCCTGGAGATTGCGGATGGCCATTACTATTTGTTGTTTTGATGCCCTTTGTCTATTTCCCGCAATCTCCTCAATTCTTTTAAAAATTGATTCTCAATATCCAATCTTTCAATACGTTCTTCTTGTTCTTGAATAATTTTCTTTAGCGTACTGATTTCTTCTTGAGACGACAGACTGGATGTTTGTTTTTTATTTTCCGTATGATTAGACACGATGGATGGCCTCCCTTTTGGTTTGGATAAGCCATCGACGCCTTCCTTCTTGAAGGTTCGTAACCAATTAGCGATAAGACTTGGATTGTTAATCCCAAATTTCACGCCAACCTCACGATAGCTTAACTCCGTATTCAAGTAACATTCTATCGCACTTAACTTCGTTTCAGTAGCGTAATGTGTCTTTGAACCTTTAATTTGAAGACCTTCTATCCCAAAGTCTTGGTAATTATGGATCCAACGTTTTATAATCGACTGACTAATATTGTATTTTTTCGCGAGTATTCTATAACCACCTTCATCTGCTTCATAACTAGCAACGATTTGGAGTTTTGTATCTAAACTATATTTACTCATAATAAGACCCCCAAAAGTTAGATTTTTTGTCTAACTTTTGGGGGTCAGCTCAGTTAGCGAGCTTTTTTATCCAATTTATCCAACTTGATAGCTTAATTGATTGAGGTAATCCATTAATTCAGCGGCAGTCAGCTGCTGGATCTCATCCCCATCAAAAACGTGTTCAATACGAGCCTGATGCATGATCGCAATTTTATTACTAAAATCTAAAGCATCCTGCAAATGATGGGTGATCATCAAGGTCGTGAGCCTCTTTTCTTGAATCAAACGGCGACTGTCCTCCATCACCTGACGAGCCATCCGAGGATCTAAGGCCGCAGTATGCTCATCCAGCAAAAGCAACTTGGATCGATTCAAGGTAGCCATGATTAGAGAGACTACCTGTCGTTGGCCCCCTGATAGAGATTCCATCGGCAGATCAAGCTTATCTTCTAAGCCCAATCCAAAGCTCTTTAATTCCTCAGCCAGTGCTTGGCGATTCGCCTCCGTCAAAGAAAAATTAAATAAGCGGCGCTGACCTCGCTTTTGAGCGAGTACCAAATTCTCAAAGACTGTCATCCGAGGTGCAGTTCCATGAGATGGATTCTGAAAGACCCGGCCAATTAACTTGGCTCTTTTTTGTGGCCCCCATTGGCTCACCTCTTGACCATCAATCTGAATCGTTCCTTGATCAATCGCCAGACTACCCGCAATACTATTGAGAAGAGTGGACTTACCTGCCCCATTGGTCCCTATAATACCCAGAACTTGCCCTCTTTCAAGACTCAAGTTGATCTGATCGAGCCCCAATACCTGCTTGCCGTCGGATTTTCTAAAATATTTGCTGACATCTGATAATTCAAAATAGGCCATCTTAGTAACCTCCCTTTTGTCGGAAATAGCGTTTGATAAGATTTGGACCGGCTAAGAATAGGACTAGCACAAAGGCCGATAAGAATCTGAAATCATTGGCATTAAAGCCTAATTGAAGAACAGCTACTAAAATCAACCGATAGATAACCGCCCCCAAAACCACCGTCATCAAGCGCTTAGTTAATGACAGCTGCTGCCGGAAGATGACCTCGCCAATCACAATGGCCGAAAAGGCAATCACGACAGTTCCATTCCCTAATTGAATATCAGCAAATCCATTATCTTGAGCCACCAAAGCCCCACTTAAAGCAATCAATCCATTAGACAACATTAAAGCCAACCGAAGCATCCGGTGGGTATTAATTCCCAAGGAATCAGCCATGATCCGATTGTCTCCTGTAGCGACTAGGGCTTGTCCCAAATCCATCTTAAAAAGCAGCGACAACATGGCAACAACCAGCAAAACAAAAATTAAGCCTAAAACTAATCTTGCCAAATCACTCGATGGTATCAGCTGTTCCATGAGACTAAATAAAGTCTCACTCCCTCTAAGCGACAAATTGGGCTGACCCATCACCCGCAAGGAGACTGAATAGAGTCCTGTCATCGTAATAATAGACGCTAATAGTCCTGGAATAGCCAAGAATGTCGTCAACCAGCCTGTCACCAAACCAGCCAACATCCCTGCTCCAATCGCTAGCAGCGTAGCCAAAAGCGGTGAATAACCGGACTGAATTAAGATAGCTGCTACTCCAGCCCCCAGAGTAAAGGAAGCTTCCGAAGTCAGATCAGCAAAACCTAATATCCGAAAGGAGATATATAATCCCATCCCCATTAAGGACCATAGGATGCCTTGAATACATGCTGAATAATAAAGAGCCATCTCTAGTCACCTGCCACGTCTTTGAAGTCTTGGGCTTGATCTTTGGGAAGTTCTAAGCCTATTAATTTAAGGGTCTTGCTGTTAAAAATCTTTTCTTTATGATCCAAGTAAGCTACCGGTAGATCTCCAATGGCTTGACCATCAACTACTTTTAAAGCAAAATCAGCTGCTAAATGGCCAATTTCTGCCTGGTTAATCGCTAAGGCAGCCACTCCCCCTTGATTGACCATCTGATCTATGGATGGATAGATACCCAGCTTGGCCTTGTCCGTGATCGTCAATAAATTATCAAAGGCTGCAGCTACCGTATTATCCGCCCCCACATAGAAAGCGTCCACTTGAGGGGCCAATTTTTCGGCGACCATTTGTAAGTCGAGTGCCTGGCTAATTCCTTCCGTCACCAATTCGATTCCAACTACCTGAGCAGCTTCTTGAGCCTTTTCTAAGGTGGCCTTGGCAGAATCATCCGATGTCGTATAAATCAAACCCAGTTTCTTAATCGATGGATCAATCGCTAACATCAACTTAAAATGATCTTCCAGTGGAATCAAATCTGAGACTCCCGAAATATTACCCCCTGGATGCTCCAAGTCATCGAGTAAACCAGCTGCAACTGGATCTGTCACCCCCGCTAAAATGATAGGAATATCTGACGTTGCTGCCTGTAAACTCTGAGCGACTTGTGTCGTGATAGCAAAAATCAGGTCGGGCTTCTTTGACACGACTTGTTGACTCATGGACTGCAGGAGGTTGAGGTCTCCCTGGGCATTAACCTGATCAACCTGAAGATTATTTCCTTCTTGATAACCCGCTGATTGAAGTTGATCAATAATCCCTTGATTGATCTGATCCAAGGAAGGATGCGAGACAAGTTGAACGATCGCAATCGATAAATTTTGATCCTTGGCTTGTACACTGGATGGCTTGCCCAATAAGACTGAACTAAAAGCTAAGAAACATAAACTAAATACAATCATTATTTTTTTCATAGTGAGATCCTTTCTAAACTGACTCCATCATTGATTCAAAAAAAGAGCTAACACACATACCCTGCGTGTTAGCTCCTCATGAACGGATATCATCGCCTACCGCATAGTATATGGTCCACATATCTATGGGTAGACTGGAAAGGCTGGCCTCATAGATACAAAAGTAGTTACACTAAACTACGGCTGTATCCAGGGACGAATCCAAGTCTACAACCTATCTCAGCAAGCTTTGCCAATTATTTTGAGTGGTGATCATCCTTGTCTTCATAACCAGACCCCTTTCTTAATTCTTGAGTCTAGTCTATAAGATAAAACTCATTCTGTCAAGAAAAATGAAAAAATTTCTCATAGTATTATTGATTTTTTCTTATTTTAATCCTTCATAGAGCGTTTCTAGGACTTGACGAAGATTTTCCAAGAAGGTCTTATCATTTTGAGGATCACTCTCTAAAGGACTCATCTGTTGAACGTCGACACCGGTTGCTTGAGCAATCGTCTCCGCCGACTTAGGGCTGACATTGGGCTCTACAAAAATCGTTTTAATCGCATGGTCTTCAATGAACTTTTGTACTTCGATCATCTTTTTTGACCCTGGCTCGATATCAGAAGATACTCCGGCAATTCCTAATTGTTCCAAACCAAACCGCCGTGCCAAATAAGAAAAGGCAGTGTGTTGGGTCACAAAAGTCTTATTACTTAAAGCATTGAACTTGTCTTGATATTCACTGACTAGAGAATCAGCCTCTTCTTTGAAGGCCTTAGCTCTTTCTTGATAAGTTGATTCATTGTCTGGGTCAATCTTGCTCAAAGCATCGGCAATTAATTGAATCTCATCCGCTGCCTCAACCGGGTCCAACCAAGTATGAGGGTCATAGGAAGATTCTTCTTTCATACCTTTAATTTTGCCTAGATTTTCCAGTCCTGGTACTTTTTCCATCTCTAATTCTTTAGAGGCTTCTACGACTTCAACACCCGAATCTTTTAAATTTCCCATTAGCTTTTTGGCCCAAGATTCTAGAATATTCGAGTGATAAATAAAGATATCGGATTCCTGAATGGCCGCTACATCTTTGACGGAGGGTTCAAAGCCATGGATACCATTCGCTGAATTAATCATCCGTACGTCATGCAAATCACCAACCAAAGTCTTGGTCAAGGCATACATGGGATAGAAAGAAGTGACAATGCGTAGCTCTTTTCCTTCTTCTGCTTGAACCCCTTGTAGGCCTGTCATGCTGGTTGCCAAGCTTAATACGACCATGATTAATAATAAGATAGCTTTTTTTAAGTGATGTTTTAATATTTGCTTCATTTTTTGACTCCTTTTCATAAATAGTAATCATTACTTATTGATTTTAAGGCTCGCCTAGCTTTCTGTCAAGCTTTTTCTAGCTAAAGTCCCTTTTTTTCGGTAAAATAGGACTGTTAATCCGCTTGTGATTACTAGAAAAGGAGCGTGATCCCATGTCTTTTGATGGTTTTTTTACCAGAGCATTGACGCAAGAATTGACCAACCAACTCCAAGGTGGTCGAATCCATAAAATATACCAACCCTTTGAACAAGAACTTCAGATCCTTATTCGTAAAGATCGCCAAGTTCATCGACTGGCCGCATCGGCTCATGCCAATTATTTTTCCCTGTATCTGAGTCAGGACAAGCCTGCCAACCCGCAACAGGCGCCCATGTTTTGTATGTTGTTGCGCAAGCACTTAGAAGGAGCCTTGCTTGAAGAAATTAAGCAATACCAGAATGACCGGATCATTGATTTTATTTTCTCAGGTCGGGATGAGATTGGCTTGGAACAGAGCTATTGCCTAAGCTTCGAGTTAATGGGACGGCGGTCGAATATCATTCTGATTAATCAAGCCCAGGGAACAATTATTGACTGCATCAAGCACGTCCCCTCCAACCTGAATGCCTACCGATCGTTGACACCAGGCGCAAGCTTCAAGCGTCCACCTCATAATGAGACCCAGATTAATCCTTATGATTTAGCAGAAGCTGATCTGTATCGCTTCTGCCAAAGCCATGAGACTGAATTCAAGAATGGACTCGCCTATCAACTTATCCAGGGGATGGGCAAACTCCTAGCAGAAAGTATTGCCTATTGGATGACGGAAGAGGATCTATCGGCTTATCAAGCTTTAGAACGGGTCAAGTCAGCCATCGACTACCCGAATCCTAGCCTCTATCCACAGGAAGACCGAGTAGACTTCTATGCCCTCAACTTACCACAATTCAATACCAATAAACGCCAGTCCTACCCTAGTCTATCTAGCCTTCTCGAATCCTTCTACCGAGTCAAGATCCATCAAGACCGCATTAAACAATTAACGGGGTCGATCTTACAGAAAGTCAACCAAGTGCTCGACAAAGACCAAAAGAAACTTAAGAAGCTAGCCCAAGACAAAAAAACAGCCCAAGCGGCCGACCAGTACCGCCTTCAAGGGGAACTCTTAAATGCCTTTGCCCATCAGGTGGCTTCGGGCAGTCAGAAAGTCACCTTAGCCAATTATTATAACGATAATCAACCCCTAACGATCTCATTAGATCCCCGACTTTCTGCCACTGATAATGCACAAAAATATTTTAAAAAGTATCAAAAATACCGTGATGCCCTAAAGTATGTCCAATTCGAAGAGAAGAAGACGCAAGAAGAGATTGATTATCTGGAAGGGATCTTGGTCCAATTGAGCCAAGCAGATTTAGAAGATGTCGAAGAGATCAAGCAGGAACTCATTAAACAAGGCTATGTCTCTCAAAAACCTTCCAAAACCAAAAAGCGGGCTCAAATCCAATCTAAACCTCGCCGCTATCAGTCAAGTGATGGAGTGATGATCTATGTTGGAAGGAACAATCAACAAAATGACCAGCTCTCTCTCAAAAAAGCTAGCAAAAACCATTGGTGGCTTCACGCTAAGGATATCCCGGGGGCGCATGTGATTGTTGAATCGGATAAGCCTTCAATCCAAACTCTAGAAGAAGCAGCCATGCTCGCCGCTTATTATTCAAAATTTTCTCAATCAGCCAATGTACCCGTCGATACAGTCCAAGTAAAGAACCTTCGCAAACCTAATGGAGCCAAACCAGGTTTTGTTATTTATGAAGGACAGCAGACACTCTATGTCACCCCAAGTCAGGAGAAAGTCCAACAATTAACCCTTAAAGAAGACTAATCAAAAGCCACCCAAAGGATCAAGATTAATCCTTTGGGTGGCTTATTTATAGATTGAATTATTCGCCAAAGGCAGCCGTTAATGGCGGTACCACTTGTTTTTTACGTGACACAATGCCTTTTAATTCAAATTCTTGATCTTCAATGGTCGTATTAAAGGCTTTTTCTAGGATACGAATATCATCCCCCACTGCTAAACCAATTGAGGTGGATTCCAGTACATCGGTGATCACTAGGAGATAAAGGGTCAAGCCTAATTCTTGACGCTTGTCTTCCATGACTTTTAGTAATCCTTCTTTACGCTTCATCACTTCATCAAAACCGATCACGTTGCTTTGACCAACTCGGATTGTTTGGCCATTCATAATAAAGTTCTTAGCATCGCCATCCACAATGGATAGATCGCTTTGTTTAGAGAGATCAGCGCCCGCTCTTAAGAATTCCAAACCATATTCTTCGAGGTCTACGCCAGCAATTTCAGCCAGTTTGTGTGCGGCATCAATATCAATTTGAGTTGTCGTCGGTGATTTTAATAAGAGGGTATCAGAAATAATCGAGGATAACATAATCCCAGCATAATTAGCCGGAATTTCTATATTATATTCGTGGAACATTTTGAATAAGACAGTCGCTGTACATCCAATCGGTTCACAACGATAGTATAGAGGTTGAGCGGTATTAAAGCCGTTAATACGATGGTGATCAATGACATAGTCTACTTGAACTTGATCCAAGTCTTCCACTGATTGTTGGGGTTCATTATGGTCTACTAAAGCCACATGGGTCGTCTCGTTAGCAACCGTCTTGACCACCCGAGGTTTATCGAAGCCAAATTTTTCTAAGGCAAAAGCAGGCTCATCCGCCACTTCACCTAAAGCAACTGCCTCTGCTTCATGACCTTGTTGATTTAAGAAATACGCAAAAGTCAAGGCTGAAGAAATCGCATCCGTATCTGGATTCTTATGGCCAAAAACTAAATATTTTGTCATGTTACTTCCTCCTAATAATCAATAAACTAGGTCTATTCTATCATTTTTAAGCAAAAAGTGAAACGCTAGCTAGGTATGAGACAATCTTTTTATTGTATTAGGATAGCTAATGGAGCGACTCGGCCTTTTATATGGCATGGAAGCGGGATTTGGAGCGGATCGGCCTTTTTTATTGTCTGAAAGTGGGCTTTAGAGTGGCTCAACCTTTTCATTGGCTAGAAGCCTAATTTGGAATAGTCTCTGCCTTTTTATGGCTTGCTGACGGATTATGCTCAAATTTTCAAAAAATTAAACCGTTTTTAATGCATAAAAGAGGGTTTTTCGGGAGATTTGACAATCTATAAAAGAATACAAAGTCTGAACACTCACCTTAGATCGACTTGGGTAGAGTGCACGATATTGATCCATCGCAATTTGAATAGCTTGATTTTTAGAAGAACTTTCCCCACAATCGCGACAGGTTAAGCGACGATTCTCAATCTCAAGATTAAAACTCCCGCAACGATTACAGCGTAATCCTCTTCTTAGTGCTTGCCATGTCTCCTGTGAGATGTCATCCACGCAAGCGAATTCTTGATTAACCACTTGATTTATTAAATCCATGTCTGCTTGAACATAATCCGCTTGGTTCAAATTACAATCCTGAATTTTTTGAACGAGATATCGATTTAGTTGGTGTCGCATAACAATATCAAATGCTTCCTGACTATCCCAGATTACTTCCCCTTCAGGATGGATACTAATAAATGTACCAACAACGTTTAAACTTCTTTGTGTTTGTTGACTTAATTCCTTAACTAATGTCATACGACGTCGCATCGCAGCAAATGGGTCATTATGGAAAGCTTCTCCTCTTAATGTTGCTTGTTGATTTTCATATTTCAATATTCCATTATAATTTTTAATTTCTATTACCCACCAGAGATGTCTAGCTAAAATTAAATAGTCAATCTGTGTTTTACCAGCGATATCAAGATTCAAATTGTGAATCAATTTGATATTTTTTGGCAAATGACGCTTGAGATACTCATTGGCCTGCGCTTCTCCTTCAATCCCATATTTTAAAGCAAAATACTCACGCCATTCAGGACTCCCCTTTTTTAAAGCACCACGATAATACAATTCTTGTAACTGTTGAAATTTTTGCATAGTCTCACCTCTTAACAATAAATATTAAGTAGGTTCTCAAATGCGCTATATTCTTAAAAATTCTTGTTATCGAAAAATTTAAGAACTTTTAAAGCAACAGCTTCTAGAATTAAAAAATGCGAATTTGAATGGAAACCAGTATTCTAAGTGACTCCAGTATAACTAGGCGAACTGATTTTGGTACACTCAAACAGGCTTACATTAACACTCGGCTTATATTTTTGTACTCTCAAGGGGTTGAGTGTTACAATTTGGCCCGGATTTGCTACTCACAGGGGGATGAGAGTTACAATTTGACCGGTTTTAGTACTCTCCAAGGGGCGAGTGTTACAATTTGACCCTAGTTTAGTACTCTCAAGGGATTGAGAGTTACAATTCGAACCTAGTTTACTACTCTCAAGGAGATGAGTGTTACAATTTGACCCAGTTTTTGTACTCTCAAAGGACTAAGAGTTACAATTCGACCCTGATTTGCTACTTTCAGACGACTAAGAGTTACAATTTGACCCAGTTTTTGTACTCTCAGGAAGACGTGAGTTACAATTCAACCCGATTTTAGTACTCTCAAAGAGATGAGAGTTACAATTTGACTCGGATTTTGTACTCTCAGGAAGACGTGAGTTACAATTCGACCCGATTTTAGTACTCTCAAGGGAATGAGTGTTACAATTTGACCCGCGTTTAGTACTCTCAAGGAGATGAGTGTTACAATTTGACCCGAATTTTGTACTCTCAGAGAGACGAGAGTTACAATTTGACCCGATTTTAGTACTCTCAAGGGAATGAGTGTTACAATTCGACCCTTATTTGGTACTCTCAGACGACTAAGAGTTACTATTCGACCCTAGTTTAGTACTCTCAAAGGACCAAGAGTTACAATTTGACCCTAGTTTAGTACTCTCAAAGGACCGAGCGTTACAATTTCTCGCAGATTTAACTCACCTAAGTCTACCAAACACCCAAACCTAGCGACGCCTCCATCCTCCACTTTTAAATCAGCAATCATCAAAAAAACAGCCCCCAAAAGCCTAACTTTCGGGGGCTGGTCACTCGATTTAACGAAGCGAAGGCCTAATCATCTTGTTCATCAAGCAATTTTAGCCTTGCAATATGAAGATTGGTCACTTGTCCTAACTTGTCCAGATCGGCCAAAGTCGATCCATTATTATACCGGCTCGTCAAAGGTATATCAAAAGCTTGAAGCTCCACTTGTTGACCAGTGTCTCCTTGAATGATTAAAGGCACATTCCCTTTAATTAAAGCGACCGCACCGATAATTCGATGAGGCTGGGCTTTCAATTCTTTGAGAATGAGATTACCGACGCTAGCTCGATTGGAAGCTGCAAATTCAGCCACATCGATTCGCTTCACATTGCCTCGCTGAGTCAGTAGGAAGACTTGAGGTCGGCTGAGTTCTTGATGAATGACAAAGGCTGCAGCCACACAATCATCATCCTTCAACTTAATCGCCATCACCCCTTGAGCTTTCAAGCCTTGACTAGATATCTGATCAAGATTGAATCGTAAACCATAGGACCGTCGAGTCAAGAGTACCAGGTCATAACGCCCAGCTTGATGGGCTTGATAGGCAGCTACCAAGCGATCACTGGCATCTTGTAACTTAATCGCCTGTGCTGATCTTGTCTTATAGGATCTAAACGTCGTAAACTCGCTCAGCGGGGTTTGCTTAGCTCGGCCCTTAGCCGTCACTAATACAAGATTTGAACGGTCATCATTAATATCCGCCGAATCCTGACTCATCGTTTGAGCAAAGACAGCCACAATCTCTTCGCCAGCTTCTAGTTGATAATTTTGCGACCAATGAATTCCTAAGTCTTTCCAACGAATATCCGGTAATTCGTTAACCGGAATATGAAGATAATTCCCACAGGAAGTTAGGACGACGATCGCATCATGGGTTGATAATTCACGCACAAAAATTGGATAGTCCTGGTCACGCGACCCTAAATCTAGGGTGTCGGAGGCGCCAAAGGAACGAAGGGAAGTCCGCTTCATATAGCCTTCTCGGGTTACTGAAACATACACCTGCTCTTGAGGAATCAAGAGGGTCCGTTCAACACTGACTTCTTTCACTTCTTCACGCAATTGAGTCCTTCTTGGGCTCGGAAAAGCCTTTTTAACCTCTTTCAATTCTTTAATTAAAACCCGATTGAGACTTTTCTCATTTGCTAAAATATTCTGATACATTTGAATTTGTTCGTTCAAGTCCAACTTCTCAGCTTGCAAAGCGGTGATATCTGTATTAGTTAAACGATAGAGCTGCAAGGTAACGATCGCTTCCGCTTGCGCCATCGAGAAATCATACTGCTTAACCAAATTATCCTTAGCATCCGCCTTATTCTCTGACTGGCGAATCGTCGCAATCACTTCATCTAAAATCGAAACCACCCGAATTAATCCATCCACAATATGCAGACGTTTTTGATCTTTATCTAAAAGGTATCGCGTCCGGCGGGTGACCACTTCTTTTTGATGATCCAGATAAGCCTCCAACATCCGTGGAAGCGAACAAACGACAGGGCGACGATTATCAATTGCAACCATATTAAAATGATAATTCACCTGAAGGTCGGTATTCTTATACAAATAAGCAAGAATCGCATCAGGATCCACATCTCGCTTAAGCTCAACCACAATTGAGACACCATTAATATCCGAGTCATCTCGAACATCCACAATTCCGTCAATCTTTTTATTCAAGCGAATCTCATCGATCTTCTGCACCAATTTGCCCTTATTAATATCATAAGGAATTTCACTGATAAGCAATTGACTCTTACCCGCTTTAAGGGACTCGACCTCAACTTTAGACCGAACCACGACTTTACCCTGCCCAGTTTGATAGGCAGCTTTGAGATCGTCTAAACCTTCAATAATCGCTCCCGTTGGAAAATCAGGTCCTTTAATGAAATTCATAATCTGGTCTAGACTGACTGTTTTGCCATCATGTTCCAATAAATAAATCAAGGCATCAATCACTTCAGCCAGATTGTGTGGCGGAATATCGGTCGCATAGCCTGCCGAGATCCCAGTCGACCCGTTGACTAACAAATTAGGAAAACGTGCCGGTAAGACTCGGGGCTCTTCCAGGGTGTCGTCAAAATTCAACATCCAATCTACCGTGTCTGCGTGAATGTCACTCAATAAGGATGAGGCAATCTTGGACAATCTTGCTTCGGTATACCGCATCGCTGCCGCTGGGTCTCCATCCATCGACCCGTTATTTCCATGCATATCAATTAAAGGCAGGCGATTCTTCCAAGATTGAGACATCCGAACCATGGCTTCATAGACCGATGAATCCCCATGAGGATGATAATTACCAATCACATTCCCCACGGTCTTAGCCGACTTCCGATAAGGCTTGTCAGCCGTGTTCGAGTCTGCATACATGGCATAGAGAATCCGCCGTTGGACCGGTTTGAGTCCATCGCGAATATCTGGCAAAGCTCGATCCTGAATAATATATTTTGAATAGCGTCCAAAACGATCGCCGATGATCGCTGAAAAGTTCAATTCTTGAACGCCAGATTTTTCACTATTAGGCATTTAGGATCACTCCTCGAATAATTGAATTTGTTCCGTTTCTGAATCTAGGTCCCTTTTTGAAGACGATTTTACTGGCTTCGTCGAAGCAGATTTTGGCTTTAGATTCTCTTCTAGATGGGTTTGCTTGGTGGAAGCTGCTGGATTCTTATCCGCAATCAACGCTTCTTTGGCTAGAGTCTCTTTAGAAACTTTAGAATCTTGCCAGGTCTGATTATCTTGTAGTAATGAATCCTCTTCATCCATGGTAAATTGAACATGAGATTCAATCCACTTCCGTCTGGGCTCCACCTTAGCTCCCATCAAAGTGGATAGGCGTTTTTCAGATAAGGCCTCATCATCTAAGGTCACTCGAATCAGCAAGCGAGAGTCCGGATTCATGGTCGTCTCCCATAGTTGGTCGGCATTCATTTCCCCCAGACCTTTATAACGTTGTAAGGTATAGCCTTTCCCAACCTTTTTGATGGCTTGGGCTAATTCTTCATCCGTCCAAGCATATTCCACCTGTTCTTTCTTACCCTTGCCTTTAGAGACCTTATAGAGCGGTGGCATGGCAATATAGACCTTTCCTGCTTCGACCAAGGCCTTCATATAGCGATAGAAGAAGGTCAATAATAAGACTTGAATGTGAGCACCATCAGTATCCGCATCGGTCATGATGACGACTTTATCATAATTAACTGCATCCAAATCAAAGTCAGGACCAACGCCTCCACCGATCGTATAGATCATGGTATTGATCTCTTCATTTTTCATAATTTCACTCAAAGAGGCTTTCTCCGTATTAATAACCTTTCCTCTTAAAGGTAAAATCGCTTGATACTTGCGGTCCCGGCCAAGCTTGGCTGAGCCTCCGGCAGAATCCCCTTCGACGAGGAAGAGTTCATTACGGCTCGCATCCTTCGATTGCGCTTTGGTTAACTTACCAGATATCAGCCGTTCTGATTGTTTATTGCTTGAGGAGGATCGTGAAGCATCTCGGGCTTTACGAGCAGCTTCCCGGGTTTGGCGGGCCTTGAGTGCTTTTCGCAAGATACTTTGGGCCCATTTGCCATTTTCAGCTAGAAAATAGCCCACCCGTTCCATGACCACACTTTCAACTAATGACCGAGCTTTGGGGGTCCCTAACTTGTCCTTGGTTTGTCCTTCGAATTGCAGATACTGCTCAGGAACACGTAAAGATAGCACTGCCACTAAGCCTTCGCGCACGTCTGATCCTTCCAAGTTCTTATCCTTATCCTTGATCAAACCGACTTTACGACCGTAGTCATTAAAAGCCTTGGTAATCCCTGTTTTCATACCCGTCTCGTGGCTTCCACCACCAGCGGTTCGAACATTATTAGCAAAAGAAAGGATGGTCTCTGAATAACCGTCATTATATTGCATTGCAAAATCAATCTCGAAGCCTTCTTCCTGGGCAGAAAAACTAATAATATCGCCCATAACTTCCTTATCCTCATTTAAATAGGCAATAAAATCAATAAGCCCCTTTTCATAATGAAAACTCTCTACTTGTTCCTTAGACTGATCGGTTAAATCAAAGCGGACGTCCTTCAAAAGAAAGGCAGATTCACGTAAGCGTTCTGCCACTGTATCAAAACGAAAATGTGCCCCAGCAAAAATTTCAGGGTCTGGCATAAAGTGTACACGAGTTCCAGTTTGTCCTTTATTAGGGTGTTTGTGTTTCTTAAGTGGGGTGACTGGATGTCCCCCTTTTTCAAAGCGCATAAAATACTCATAATTATCGCGCCAAACAGTCACTTCCAACCAAGAGGATAGCGCATTGACGACCGAAGCTCCAACCCCGTGAAGACCGCCGGCTGATTTGTAACCGCCTTGCCCAAATTTACCGCCCGCATGAAGGACGGTAAAAATAACTTGAACGGTTGGAATACCGGAAGCATGTTGCCCAACAGGCATCCCCCGCCCATTATCTTCAACAATTACCGATCCATCCGATTGAAGGCTCACTTGGATGTGGTCCGCAAAGCCGGATAAAGCCTCATCGACAGAATTATCAACGATTTCATAGATTAAATGGTGTAAACCTCTTTGGTCCGTCGAACCAATATACATACCTGGCCGTTTTCGAACGGCATCCAAGCCCTCCAGAATCTGAATCGCATCATCTTCATACTGCTTTAATGAATTTTTATCTTGGGCCATTAGGTCACCTACTTTTATTTATTAGTGTTTCGAATACGAATCAACTGTTTTATCATAGCAGACATATTAGCCTTTAGGCAAGGAAATGCCCATCTTATCAATCAGACCCCATAAAATGATAAATGAAATTTCCTTGATAAAAAAGCATAACAATTGACATATTCAAACGATCATTATAATATACAATTATACAAAACATTTAAAGGAGTGAATGTATGTCAAACTTTTTAGAAATTGCTAACAAACGCCGTACTCAATATATGATTGGTGGTGAAGCGAATCATTCGATCGAAGAAATCGCGGCAGAATTAGCAAAAGTGATTACCGCTTCTCCTTCTGCTTTTAATTCACAGACTACTCGGTTGGTGATTGTAGCTGGATCGGCCAATCAAAAAGTCTGGGAAATAATTGATGGCACACAAAAAGAAATCTTAGATGACGGTATGTACAGCTACTTCAAAGGTGTTTTTGAGACAGCTAAGAATGCAGTCGGTACCGTCCTCTTCTTCGAAGACCGTCAAGCACTTGAAGAAAAGGTCACAACGACCCCTGAGCGTCGTGAATTATATAAAGAACAAAATGCCGCCATGGCAGAATATGCTGCTTGGTTACGTTTAGCTGAATTAGGCTATGGAGCTAACCTACAACACTTTAATATTGGCTTCCAACAAGGCTTTGACCGGTCCATTAAAGAAGCCTTAGACTTACCCGATCATTGGGAATTAAATGCCCAAATGTCTTTTGGTCCAGTTATCGAACCCGCACAAAACTTAGAAAAATTAAATCACGAAGAACAAGTTCGAATCATTAAGGACTAGGTCTTAAATGATTTTACTAATTGAGCTGATCCTTATTATCATAAGGATCACTAACTCTACACATTATTCGACTAATCAAAACTACCCGAAAGGCCTCCTTGGTCCGATCGGGTAGCTTTTTTAGGAACAATTTCAATGCGCTCTCTTTACTGATAAGCGTTCACCTTATCATCACTTCTTAATTAAGTCCCGTCTAACTAGCTCTATTGCCTTGTCCTCTTGCAAGGAGTCGTGATAGAATAGACTATATTGTAAAGGAGGATCAGCATGCCAATTATTATTTTATTATGCGCTTATCTGGCGGGATCAATTCCTTCTGGGGTCTGGTATTCAAAATGGGTTCACCACATTGATGTACGAGAACTCGGATCGGGTAATTCTGGTGGTTCTAATATAGGACGTAATTTTGGTAAAAAAGCAGCTTTTATCGTAATTACCATTGACTTATTAAAGGGATGGATACCAACAGCGTTAGCCTACCATTACTTTGCTGGACAACAAGATTGGTTGGTCATGGGTGTAGGAATTGCTTGTGTGATTGGTCATGCCTACCCCCTCTTTGCCCATTTTAAAGGGGGTAAAATTGTTGCGACATCAATAGGGGTTCTATTAGGCTTCCATTTTTACTTGGCTATTTGCCAAGTCATTCTACTTGTTATTTGCCTCTATCTCTCTTCCATGATTTCACTGGCCGCAATGGTCTCATACACCCTAACGGTCATCTATATTATTATGACTCAAGCCTTTGTCTATAAGATCGGTTTTACCGCCATCGCACTTTTTATGATTTACCGCCATCGACAAAATATTGACCGAATTCTTCATGGTAATGAACGACGTCTTCCATTTGGTCTGTATCGCACCAATAAATAACGACTCAATCCATTCAATCCTGAAAAAGGCTGTGACAAAAAAAGTCACAGCCTTTTTAGTTAATATTTAAAATTCACTCTGCCTTCAATCAGCTCTAACCTGTTGCAACAAATCCTCAATCTCCTGCATTTTACTTTGATGGTCTACTTGTCCAATAATTTTATCCGACTTGATTAGAAAGAGTGCAGGTACCGTTGAGATCTTCAAAAAATCAATCAAGTCATCAAAATCGGCATCCTCTTGATGATCCATCACATTATAATAAGCAATCCGAAGCTCCAAACGATCAGCCAAATGGTTCAGCTTTGGAACAAAAGCCTGGCAAAAAGGACAGTCCTCAAATCCCAGATACAAAAGATAAACTTGATCAGATTGTTGATTTTTATAATTTTGATAAGCTTGAGGCCCATTTAAAAGATCTAATGAAGTTTGATCTTTGGGATCCACCGGTATCGGTGGGTCCATCTGATGATACTGGTCCAAGGCCTGGTAAGCCTCTTGCTTTTCTTGCTTTGTAAGGTCCAAAAGATTAACTGACAATTCCTTGAGTTTTAAGGGATTTAGGTCAGAATAATTACTCTTAGAATAAGTCCCCTGACAAGCCGTTAATAATAAGACCAGCCCCATTATGACAATTTTCTTCATCATCTTTATATCCTACTCACTCTTATCAAAGCGAATGGTTAAATCATGTGTCTGCAACTGATTACAATCTAAAGCGATAATACCCTCTTTTTCAGTTAGATCCCCCTTGAAGTAATCATAATCTGAGATCCCGGTTGCAGCTTGTAATTGAATAAAATCGGCCCGCTTTGGATAGGAAGCCCAAATCCCTAGGTAGTACATACCACTTGGCTTAAATTCAATGCCTGCTCCTTGAACTTCATCCTTCAGTATCACTTCGGTATGATGGCTCACCTGATGAATCACAGGTCCTCGGCGGAATTCTTTATAATCTAAGATATGCTTGCTAACATCACTAAAATGGGTCTTACGGTCATGGACCAATCCTTCTTTATTCAAGGGAAGCCGGAAATAATGGCCTTCCGGTTCAATATCCAACCACACCCGATCAAATTCTCGTTTATTCTTTAAAGAATAGGTTGAAACATTAAAGGTTGGCAGGTAGCCCAAGCTATAATAAAGGGGCTGATCACTCGAAGGATTCAAGACCTCAAAAGAAATTGTAATTGTCTTTTCAAATAAGGTATAAGTCACCTGCAATGAAAAGTCAAAGGGATATTGTAAACGGGTCTCTTCACTTGACTTTAAGCAAAAGGAGACGGAATGCTGTGATTGATGTTGCAAACTAAAGGGCATCTCCCTTACAAAGCCATCTTGCGGCATAGAATAAACCTGATCTTTGTAACGATATTGATTATTCACTAATGAACCCACAAACGGAAAGGAGATGGGTGCTTGGAATGGCCAAGTTTTCTTATCTCCTTGCCAGATAAATTCATAATTCGATTTTTTATCAATCACTGATTGAATTTGTGCTCCTACTTCACTAATATCAATTTTTAATGATGAATTCTCAATTGTTACCATACAGGCTAACTCCTCTTTTTTATAATATATAATGACTTAAGTCCGTATTGTTCACTTTATCGGCTAAACGATCATCCACATATTTTTGATTGATTTCTACTTTCATTGGGGCATCAGCTGCTTCAAACAACAATTCTTCCAAGACAGTTTCTAAAATGGTATGAAGACGACGTGCCCCAATATTATCGGTTTCCCGGTTCAAGGTCACTGCATAATAAGCCATCCGTTGAATGGCATCCTCAGTAAAACTCACTTCCACCATTTCAGTTGCTAATAAAGCTTGATATTGCTTCAACAAAGCATTCTTCGGTTGAGTTAAAATATTAACGAAGTCTTCTTCAACAAGATCATCCAAATGCACTCGAATTGGGAAACGACCTTGCAGTTCTGGAATCAGATCCGATGGCTTACACTCATGAAAGGCTCCCGATCCAATAAATAAGATATGATCTGTCGCAATAATACCATACTTGGTTTGGACTTGAGATCCCTCCACAATTGGAAGAATGTCTCGTTGAACACCTTGACGAGAGACTTGACCAGAATCGCGACCTGACATAGCAATCTTATCCATTTCGTCAATAAAGATAATGCCAGATTCTTGGGCGAGTTTAAGTGCCTTTTGGTGAATGTCATCTTGATTCACTAGCTTATCCGCTTCTTCATCAGTTAATAGCTCAACCGCTTCTTTAACCGTAACAGTTCGCTCGATGAACTTCTTGGGCTTTAAGGAATTGATCGAATCTTGCATCTCCATCATCTGTTCCATGGCTGGGTTCAAGGAGGTCAACTGCACCTTTTGTTCCTGCATCTTAATGGTCACTTCATGTTTATCTAATTTATGGTCTCGAATTTGCTGACGGATAGCTCGGCGATTAGAAGCAAGCTCTTCACTCTCCACTTCCTCCTCTTCGCCCCCTTCTTCTGCTTGGGTCAATTGTTTAAATAAGGACTGCATATCAAATGGCATACCTTCCTTATGAGCTTCTTTTTTAGCTTTTTTCTCTTTGTTAGGTACCAAGGCTTTTGCCACCCGTTCAATGGCACGAGCTTCAGCAGTATCAGCGACCTCCTCATGCATCTGTTGACGCACGATCCGAATCGCATTTTCTACCAGGTCACGGACCATGGACTCGACATCTCGGCCAACATAACCAACTTCCGTATACTTAGTCGCTTCCACCTTGACAAAAGGTGCTTGCGAATATTTTGCCAATCTTCGGGCTATTTCTGTTTTACCTACCCCAGTAGGACCGATCATTAATAAGTTCTTAGGCTTCACTTCTTCTTGCATTTCATCGTCTAATTTTAAACGACGCTCACGATTACGCATGGCTACAGCCACCGCTCGCTTAGCTTGCTTTTGTCCAACAATATAACGATCTAACTCCGCTACAATTTGACGAGGACTAAAATTCTTCATTCTTCATTCTCCTAACTAAATGACTCAATAATGATATTGTCATTGGTGTATACATCGATTTCTGAAGCGATCTGAAGGGCTCTTTTAGCAATTTCTTCGGCCGTTAAATCATTTTCAATGCGAATCATGGCTCGAGCTGCTGACAATGCAAAATTACCACCCGATCCAATCGTTAAAATACCATCATCTGGCTCAATCACTTCCCCTGTACCAGAAACCAATAACAATTCATCTTTATTCATCACAATGATTAAGGCCTCTAAGCGTTGCAAAGATCGGTCTGTCCGCCATTGCTTGGCAACTTCCACAGCTGCTCTAGTTAATTGACCTTGGTGCGCTTGTAATTTTTCCTCAAACATCTCTGAAAGGGTCATCGCATCCGCTACACCACCAGCAAATCCAATCACCACTTGATCATTGAAGATTCGGCGGAGCTTACGTGCCCCAGATTTCATCACAAATTTTTCACCCATTGTTACTTGACCGTCACCAGCCATAGCAAGTTGATTTCCTTTTTTAACCGCACATACTGTCGTCATTCTGATTCCTCCTTAGATTGTCTTTTTGCCCTTGGAAAGGCATTTAAATAAGCTTTTTTTAAACTAGCATTGGAAATATGTGTATAAATTTGAGTCGAAGATAGATTCTCATGGCCTAGTAATTCTTGAACAGACCGCAAATCCGCCCCATGGTCCAATAGATGCGTCGCAAATGAATGGCGAAACTTATGGGGATGCACCGTTACGGTTAAATGATGCTGATCCACCAAGGCTTGAAGAATCCGTCGCAGTTGGTGACGGGTTAATGGCTTACCCTTATCCGATAAAAAGAGAAAATCTCCACTCTCACTCGAAACTAATCGGGGCCGATCCTGACTGAGATAGCTTTTAACAGCCAAGGCCGCTGGATCACCAAACGGAATCAGGCGTTCTTTATTCCCCTTACCGATTACCCGAAGCCATTGACGGTCCAAATCCACCTGAGTCAATTTTAGACCCACACACTCGGAGACCCGCATCCCGGTTCCATATAACAATTCAAGTAGGGCAAGATTGCGCTCTTTATGTGGCGCTTGATCACAACGAGCCGCTTCCAGCAGCTGGCTTATCTCTTCTTCATAAAAGAAGTCTGGTAATCGTTCTTTCTTTGCCTTATAAGTAATTAATTCCATAGGATCCTGATCAATCCACTCTCGCCTTAGGCAATAAGCAAAAAAAGACCGCAAGCTAGATAATTTGCGACTAATTGTGGTCGAAGATAAACCTCGTTCATTCAAGTAAGCTAAAAATAAGCGCATATCGTGATAGGTCAACTCGGCTAATTTCCCACCGCCTGATTGATCAATAAAAACTTGAAATTCCTCCAAGTCCCTTTGGTATGCTTGAAGAGTATGCTGTGAATAGCGTCGCTCGTTATTTATATAGGCTAAGAATGATTGAATCGCTGCTCGCAAACGTCCACATCCTTTTTATGTACTAGATAAGTCCATTATACCCTTTTATGTCAAAGATTTCGAATGATAAAACTTCAATTGGCTTCTTTTTAGAGAATTACTCTCAGAAAAATAAAGAAATCAAGTAAAAATCCTTAAAAGTCTTAATCTATCGCTAAAAAAGCTAGCTCTGGTCGTACCATAAGCTAGCTTTTTGCAATATTCAAGCTGTCCAAATCCTATCATTGTCTTAGTTCTGTAGGTCTTCCTCATAATCACAAGAAGAACACTTAACCTGTTTTCCTTTACGAGACACCTTTTCAATCAGATATTCCCCACACTTAGGACAAGTTCTGGCAATCGGTTGATCCCAAGACACAAAATCACAATCTGGATAACGCGAGCATCCAAAGAACTTGCGGTTTTTCTTGGATTTCCGTTCAACTACTTGACCCTCGTGACACTTAGGACAAGTCACCCCGATTTCCTTAACAATGGCCTGGGTATGGCGACAATCCGGGAAGTTGGAACAAGCATAAAATTTACCAAAACGACCAATTTTAATCACCATCGGATGACCGCACTCTGGGCAATCAAAACCAGCGGGCTCATCCTTAATCTCCACTTCCTGCATTTGGTCTTCTGCTGTATGAAGGTCCTTTTCAAACATTTTATAGAATTCTGCCAATACCTGTTGCCAAATCTGTCCACCGGCTTCAATATCATCCAGTTGTCCTTCCATATTAGCCGTAAAATCACTGTTTACAATGGCAGGGAAATATTCTTCCATCACCTGATTAACAATCGAACCTAGCTCGGTTGGCATAAAACGCTTGGCTTCCATCTTAACGTAGTAACGTTTACGCAAGGTTTCCAAGGTTGGAGCATAGGTAGAAGGTCTGCCGATACCAAGTTCTTCTAAAACTTTAACCAATGCAGCTTCCGTATAGCGTGCCGGTGGTTGGGTAAAGTGTTGACTGGGATCCAACTTAGCTAATTTCACCGCATCCCCTTGTGCTAAAGCAGGCAGGTAATTGTCTTTATCAGACTTAGTCGGATAGACCTTTAGGAAGCCTTCAAACTTAATCCGTGATCCCTTAGCTCTGAAATTAACGGAATGCTGACTGATATCCGCTCGAATGGTGTCAAAGACAGCATTGGCCATTTGAGAAGCCATAAACCGACTCCAGATCAGAGCATAGAGTCGATATTGATCCTTGCTTAGGGATTCCTTAATCGACTCTGGGGTCAAAGTGACATCCGAAGGACGAATGGCCTCATGGGCATCTTGTGCTCCTTGTTGTTTATTTCCTTTTTGGCCTGGACCCAGATAATTTTTACCATAGGTCGATTCAATGTACCGACAGGCCATCTCTCTGGCAGACGCCGAAATCCGCGTTGAATCCGTACGCATGTAGGTAATAAGTCCGACCGTATTCCCCTTAATCGAAATCCCTTCATAAAGCTGTTGAGCAACCATCATCGTCTTCCCTGTTCTAAAGTTCAATCGATTGGCCGCATCCTGTTGCATCGTCGAAGTGGTAAAAGGTGCATAGGGCTGACGTTGCCGGGTGCTCTCTTCTACCTTATCCACTGTGAAAGCTTCTTTTTCATCTAATAGAGTCAAGATTTGATTAACCTGATCTTCGTTATTTAAATCGAGCTTCTTGCCTTCTTTTCCATAAAAATCTGCCTCAAACTGGCTTCGCCCTTTTTTAAATTTGGCTGTTAGCTTCCAATACTCTTCTGGTTTAAAGGCTGAGATCTGTTTTTCACGGTCAATAATGATCTTTAGAGCCGTTGATTGAACCCGACCTGCCGATAGGCCCCGCTTAATCTTTTTCCAAAGGAGAGGTGAAATCGAATAACCAACAATACGGTCTAGTATTCGCCGAGCTTGTTGGGCATCCACCAAATCCTGATCGATTTTACGTGGATGTTTAAAGGCTTCTTTCACCGCTGCCTTAGTAATCTCATTAAAGACCACCCGGTTAGGCTCATTTCGATCCAGATCTAAAAGATAAGATAGATGCCAAGCAATGGCTTCCCCTTCACGGTCCGGGTCACTTGCCAGGAAGACTTTCTCGGCCTTTTTCGCTAATTTACGAAGCTCTTTAATTGTGTCGCCACGACCGCGAATCGAAATATAATCCGGCTCAAAGCCTTCTTCAATATTGACACCCATCCGTGACTTAGGTAAGTCACGCAAGTGTCCCTTAGACGCAACCACCTTATAATTACGTCCCAGGTATTTATCAATTGTTTTGGCTTTTGTGGGCGATTCGACAATCACGAGATATTTATAGGCCAAGTAGCATTCATCCTTTTCTTGGTTTTTAAGTTAGACCGCTGCTGATCATCAAAGACTGAGATCACGCGTCGCAGTTCTTCGATTGAATTCCATCGGACTGCGTTAACAATCCATATTTTAACATCAAAAAGTCATTTGTCCACTATTTAATCATTTTAGCTTTTTGATCTAGCAAAAATTCAGCGAATAGAATGGATTATTTGGGACGAGTTATATCTTGTTGACAGGCATATAGATGATGCAAGTCTTGAACAAAACCAGGAATATCAGTAAGCGCTGCTGCCCCAGCCGCTATCAGTTCATTACAGCCCTTCGATTGAGGGTCATCGATCGGACCAGGTAGAGCATAAATTTGACGATTATATTCCAAGGCATAATTAGCAGTGATTAAGGAGCCCGAGCGCTGAGCCGCTTGAATGATAACCGTAGCTAGACTTAAACCAGCAACTAAACGATTACGTCCGACAAATTGATACTTGCGCGGACCTTGATCGGGAAAGTACTCACTCAAAATTAAATGACGCTGTGCCAGACGGTCTTGAAAGGCTGCATGCTCTCTAGGATAGGGCTGATTAAAGCCCGAAGGTAAGATTGCAATCGTCGTTCTAGGTCGATAGCGATCTGCCCTTTGCTGGCAAATATAATCCACCCCTTTAGCAAGGCCCGAAACCAAAACAAATCCGGACTCTAACAAGGCCTGACTGATATGCAAACTCGCTTTTTGACCATATGCCGATAGCTTTCTAGAACCAATGATAGATACGCACTGCTTTTCTAGAAGGGACAGATCCCCTTGATAGTAGACTAATAGCGGTGGTTGAGGAATTTGTAGCCATAATTTTGGGTAGGTATTCTCACCAAAGGCAAAAGTCTGCTTAGATAGTTGGGCAACCTGGGCTTCGTATTCAACCCAATCCTTAAAAAGAGAGGGATGCTCTTTATTAAAGGCTCCAATCCGACCTAACTTTTCAGCCAACGCATAACAATCCTGCTTATCTCTGATCGAGCTTGTTAATAGATGATTTAAATAAACCCAACGATCATGGTAGGAGACCTTTTTTAGATCTAAATAGATTAACGCTTGTTTAAAATGCATTGTTATCACCTCTAGTAATAACTAGTGAAAAGTGACTTAAATGCGCTTAAAAAGCTTAATGATACCAATGATCCACCTTCATCACTGGACCAAAACTTTGACGGTGATGAGGAGTCTTGCCATAAGTCTGTAAGGCTTGTAAATGTTGTTTAGTCGGGTAACCCATATGTTGATCAAAGCCAAATTCGGGATACTTAGCCGCTAATTCCACCATTTTTTGATCTCGATAGACCTTGGCAATAATTGACGCCGCTGCAATTGACAAGGATTTTTGATCACCTTTAATGAGTGAGGTTTGAGGGGTTGGCAAATCAAGCGTCATCGCGTCCAATAAAATATGATCTAAATCAAGTGAAAGAGAAATTACTGCCTGCTTCATTGCTTGACGACTGGCCTGATAGATATTGATTTCATCAATGACTGATTCCGATACTTCGACAATTTGATAGGCCTTGGCCTCTTTTTGAATCATCTGAGCTAATTCCAAGCGTTTATCATGAGATAGGCTCTTAGAATCATTAACCTGGTACCAATGAGACGTATCTTGAGGCAGTACCACACAAGCAGCCACCACCGGTCCTGCAATAGGACCCCGTCCGACTTCATCCACCCCACCAATAATAGCTTGCGGATTGTCTGTTAGAATGGCTGACTCATAACGCAATCGTTCAAGGTAAGCAACCTTTAGGGCCTGCTGATTTTCAATTTGCCGAATACGTTGTTGAAGAATTCGTTGGACTCCTTTTCGCGAATCTTGAGTCAAAGTTTCTAGCAGCGGATCGCTTAGGTCTTCAACTAAGGCTAGGGCTTGCTTAATTTGTTGAATCGTTAGCCTTTGAGTCATTAATCCACCCCATCTTGCGGGAATTCTAGACTCAAAGCCCCCAGCTTTCCTGATCGAAAATCTTGGATGAGCCCTTCACCCGCTTGATTAAAATCCTCTCCCAAGTTCATGGCCTGAGTAAATTGAATCAAATAATCACTAGAGGATAGGTCTTCAGGAACTTCTAACTGATAATGATTCTCTAATAAGCCAGGATAATGTTGACGTAATTGTTCAATTAAAACCAAGGCTAGCTCTTGCATGGGTAATAATTGATCTTTGATCGCCCCAGTCAGAGCCAAATGATGTCCCGTCATGGGATCCTCAAATTTTGGCCAAAGAATCCCTGGGGTATCCAACAATTCAAATTCTTTACCAATTTTAAGCCAGCGTTGAGCTTTAGTGACTCCTGGTTTATTACCCGTTTGTGCTTGATTCTTACCTACAAATCGATTGATCAAAGTAGATTTTCCCACATTAGGAATCCCTAAAATCATAAGTCGAATGGCACGAGGCTTGATTCCCTTGGCTTTACGTTTAGCAAAAAAATCCTGCATTTGATCTTGAATCACACGATTTATCGCTTTGGTAGAGCGAAGATGTTGGGCATCAAGACTGAGTGCCTGTTGACCTTGGCTCCGGTAGTAATCTTCCCAAGCGCGAGTAGTAGCAGGATCTGCTAAATCAGCTTTATTCAAAATAAGCAGAGAAGGCTTTTGGCCGATAATTTCTTGAATGATCGGATTCCGAGAAGACTCGGGAATGCGAGCATCAGCCAGCTCGATCACTAAATCGACCAATTTTATTTTTTCTTGGGCCTCACGCTTAGCTTTGGCCATATGTCCAGGATACCATTGGATGGTTGGCATAATATTCATCCTTTCTTTGTATTAGATCAGCAAATCAGTTCTAACATAAGAGAGGCTAGGACAACGATGTCTTAGCCTCTTATTCATAAAAATTCAATAATTTAGAAGACCAATCATGGTCTCACTCTATTATTTTTCTTGTTTGACGAGGTCTAGAGCGGCTTGGTATTGAGGATCGTGCTCTTTGAGATAATCACGGGTTAGGTCCATGAGTCGTTCACTTGTTTGCCCTTGAACCTGTCCAGTGACTTCCAATCCTTGATCTTTTTGAAAGGCTTTAACCGCTGCTTCCATCTTTTCATCATAATAACTTGTCTCAGCTAGGTCATAACCTAGGGCATCTAGCATCAAGGAAGCCGATTGAACCTGGGCGGAAGCATCTCCTTTCTTAAGCGGAGTCTTGCTATCGAGGGTGATCGCCTTTGCCACCGCTGGACGTTCTACTTGCTTGTCCGGCTTTACCCCTTTCTTATGAATCCAATGACCTTCTGGACTTAACCACTTAGCAATGGTTAACTTAAGCTCACCATAATCACTTAATTCTGAAACTGTTTGGACAGTCCCCTTACCAAAGGTTGTCGTACCGACTAACGGACGATCCGTGTTTTCAGAGATAGCAACTGCTAGAATCTCACTGGCTGAAGCGGACCCCTCATCCACTAAGACCACATAAGGCTCTGTCACCTTTTCCTTGCCATATTCATTATCATTAGCAAAATACGGCATCGCTTGCTTATCTTTTTCTTGAACTTGCATCAAAACCTGACCATTCTCCATAAAGAGGTTGGTTACTGACAAGGCGGTCGGTAATAAACCACCTGGGTTATAGCGTAAGTCAAAGATAAAGCGTTTGGCTCCTTGCGTGCGTAATTGATCCAATTGGTCTACGAGTTCCTCATAAGTTGTTGAAGCAAATTGACTAATCTTGAGATAGCCAACCTCCTTATCAGTCGGATCTAACTTACCTTCAACGGTCGTTAAAGGAATCTCAGCCCGCACTAAGTCCACATCAAACTGACTGTCCCCACGTTGAACAGTGAGCGTTAGAGAACTGCCGGCCTTACCTCGAATCAATTGAACCACAGCTTGCGTATCGAGTCCTTCGAGTTTCTTCCCATCGACAGCGATAAAGATATCATTGGCTAAGATACCCGCCTCTTGAGCCGGCGTCTTATCAATCGGAGCAATAACCGTTACTTTGCCTTCTTTAATCGTAAATTGAACACCAATTCCAGTAAAAGAACCATCCATCGAATCATCTAATGGCTGAGTTTCTTCAGGGGTCAAGTATTCTGAAAAAGGATCTTGGGTCGCACCAACCATGCCTTTAAGTGCCCCTTGGATTAGCTCTTTCTTATCGATATCCTCAATATAACTCGACTGAATAGCCTGATAAACTGCTTGGAATTTGGCTAAATCCGCTTGACTTAAGGCGTCTTTGGACTCCTTTTCTTCGATTTGAGTCGCACTCTTGAGTGACGGTTGACGACTTTCGATCGAATTAGGGCCTTGCCCCCACAAAAAAATAATCAATGCGAGTATCGCCACCGTCCCCATAAAAAGCTGCTTAGAACGATAGGCTTTAGTAGTGCTTTTTGAAGTGTGTCCTTGTTTTGACATAGTCAACTTCTTAATCGGCCTGCGCCGTTTGATAGAAGGTTTCAAGGGCTACTTCCATCATATCCGTAAAGGTCTGTTCCCGTTCTTGGGCGGTCGTTTGTTCTTTAGTAACAGCATGGTCTGATATCGTACATAAAGCCAAGGCCTTACGTTGATGTTTAGCAGCGACAGCATAAAGACCGGCCGCTTCCATTTCAACGGCTAACATGCCATAACGGGCTAATTTTTTCTTGTCTATTTCTTCGTTGTAGAAGCGGTCACTGGATAGCAAGTTTCCAACGTGGACTTTAGCTTTTCCTTGGTCTAGAGCAATATGGTAAGCTTTGTCCAATAATTGGAAGTCACTGATGGCTGAAAAAGAGACTTGTTGATTGAAAATATTACGTAGGCAAGATGAATCCGTCGTTGCTCCTTGACCTAGAACCAAATCACGCACATGAATTGATTCTTGTAGGGCACCTGCAGAGCCTACTCGAATAATCGCTTGGACATCAAACCCTGTATATAATTCTTCCGCATAAATCATGGCCGAAGGGATTCCCATCCCAGACCCTTGAACCGAAATTGGAAGCCCCTTATAGGTTCCAGTAAATCCAAACATATTGCGCACTTCATTATAACAATGAACATCTTCTAAATAGTTCTCAGCAATATACTTTGCTCTCAAAGGGTCTCCCGGAAATAGAACGTATGGAGCAATATCTCCTTTTTTGGCATTAATATGTGTTGTCATAAAATCGTCTCCTTCTATGTAAAATTATGAATGGTACTGATAATCCTGCCAAGCCTGATCAAAATGGCTAAGCAACTTGCTATAGAGCGAGCTCTTCTCTAGATAATCAGATATCTCCTCAAAATCATCAGACTGCTTGGGAAAAGCGGTATCTTTAACAATGGTGTTCGCCAAGCGACTCCGCGGATCATCCGCTCCCTCATCTACAAAGCGTTTTATAAAATTATAAAATGTCAATCCTTCACTCCTTTGCAGGCTTTTGATTTTTACTTATTATAGCATGTTCCCGCTAAAATGCGTAATCTCTTCCACATTTTATTTCGATGCTTTTCTAAGCCAGCTTTCATAACGGTGAGCATAAGGATTTTTTTCGTCCATTACACCCTCTTCTACATTCACCCGTTCAAACAGGCTTTCATCAATCTTTGGCATATAGGTATCCGCTTCAAATTCTGCTTCAATCACAGTACGAATTATTTTATCCGCATGGTCAAACAATTGCTTGAAAACACCCGCCCCACCGATCACCATCAACTCTTGATCTTCAGCTAATTCAAGGACTTGATCAATTGAATGGACACAAGTTAATCCTTCAATCTCTTGACAATAATTTAAATCAGAGGTTAAAACCACCGATTGTCGTCCGGGTAACAAGCGGCGATTCATCGACTCAAAAGTATTGCGCCCCATTAGAGTCGTATGTCCCATGGTGACTTTCTTAAAAAATTTAAGATCATTGGGGAGATGCCAAGGTAGATCATTTCGATAGCCAATTGCCCCCTTTAAATCCTGAGCATAAACAAATGTGATCATCATGTTTCCTCCTCTTATTGTTCCAAGTCACTGAGATAGTCATAACGTTCATAATATTCCAATAATTGAGCTTCCGTCTCCTCTAATTCTGTCTGTAAATCCATGAGTCGGTCTGCATCACTGCCGGCCTCCTGCATCAAGTCTTCGACTTCTTCAATCTTTTGTTCGCACTTTTCAATGGCTTGAGGCAGAACTTGCCACTCTTTCTTCTCGTGATAGGTCATTCGTTGCTTCTTACTAGTAGCTTGAGGCTGCGGCAAGTCCTTCTCAGTCACCGCTTTACTTGAGGCCTTGCCATTGGATGAATTGCTTGATTTTTTGGCCAAAAAGTCAGAATAATTTCCCCAGAAAAATTGACTCTGACCTTGGCCTTGTAATTCTAGGATCTGGTCGACCGTCTTATCCAAGAAATAACGATCGTGGGAGACAATAATGACCAAACCTTGGAAACTTTCCAAATATTCTTCCAAACTAGATAGAGTTTGAATATCTAAGTCATTGGTGGGCTCATCTAGAAGCAAAACATTAGGCTCTTGAACCAGCAGGGTCAATAAATAGAGCCGCCGACGCTCT
Source organism: Facklamia hominis CCUG 36813 (assembly GCF_000301035.1). Classification (GTDB taxonomy): domain Bacteria; phylum Bacillota; class Bacilli; order Lactobacillales; family Aerococcaceae; genus Facklamia; species Facklamia hominis. Next base: position 411,028 of record NZ_JH932292.1, read on the forward strand.
CCTCCTGAAAGTTGGCCAATCAATAAGCCATGACTCTCCTTGGCAAAGTTAAACTGCTCTAACAAAAGCGAAGCTGAAACTTTGGAACCATCAGGTCGTTTGAATTGATCTGCCAATTGAGTCAGATAGGCCAAAACCCGCATATCATGCGGTAAGTCCTGATCTAATTGACGATAATAGGCGATGGAAACCGTCTGACCGATACGGTATTCTCCCGCATCAAGTGTAAGATAACCCGCCAATAAGTTTAAGAAACTTGACTTTCCAACCCCATTAGCTCCTACGACCCCCAAACGATCTCCCTTGACAAAAGTCTTGGTAAAATCCTTAATAATTTGATGATCCGCTACCCTTAAATCCACCCCATCCAATTCCAAAACCTGATTACCCATCCGCTGCTGGCCAAAATCCATGGACAAATCTGCTTGCGGCGTCTGTTTTTGAGCTAATTGGTCCTTTAATTCATGAAAACGATCAACCCGTGCTTGTTGCTTGGTTGAACGCGCTTGGGCACCTTGACGCATCCAAGCCAATTCTCGTTCATAAAATCGTTGCCGCTTATGCGCCGTACGTGCTTCAATGGCGTCCTGTTCACTCTTCTGGGTTAGGTAAGCTTCATAATTCCCCTCGTATTCTCGAATTCGTCCGTTACTCAGTTCCACAATCTTATTGACCGATCGTTCCAAAAAATAACGGTCATGAGTTACGATCAATAGGGCGCCAGGATAATTGGCTAAGAATTTTTCTAGCCAAAGAATCGAATCAATATCTAAGTGGTTGGTTGGTTCATCTAGAATCAATAAATCAGCTTGAGTCATCAAGACTTGTGCTAAGGCTACCCGCTTTTGTTGCCCCCCTGAACATTGGCCTAGTTTTTGGTCAAGGTCCGTAATTTGAAGTTGCGACAAGATGGTCTTAGCCTTGACTTCAATTTCCCAGGCTCCTTGATGGGTCATCGCTTCACCCAAATGAGTTAATCGGTCTTGTAACTTCGGGTTTTGCGGATCTTTTTCCAAAGCAACTTGAGCTGACTGATATTCTAACAATAATTGAATTAAAGGATCTTTAGATTGGTAGACAGTCTCTCGAATCGTCAAGTCTGGATTCAAGTGATTCTTTTGTCCTAAATAAGCGATCGTGTATTGGTTAGGCTTACTAATCTCTCCCGCATCATAACTTTCAATACCCGCAATCACCTTTAAAAAAGTAGATTTACCAGTGCCATTAGGCCCAATCAAGCCAATCCGGTCCCCGGTTCGAACGGCAAAGTCAACCTGATCAATCAGGGTTTTAATGCCATAAGATTTAGAGAGCTTTTCAATTTTTAGTTCTTTCATAAAAACTCCTTGCTTTATATTTGTATTCATTTAATGCTTAAACTATACTCTATTATATACTAAATATTTCAATTTATTGGGAGGTTCTCATGAAAAAACAAGCTTTAACTTTAATTATTAGCTACTTACTACTCAATATGGGCATTCCAGTAGCCCTGAGTCGGCTTACTTGGATGAATCAAGGACAACGGTCCCTCTATCTGCTTGTCTTATGTCAACTATTAACCATGATCATTGCATACCTACTCTACAAAGATGAATTAAAAAAACAATGGTTAGACTTGAAGGCACAAAACTTCCGTCAATTATTCCCCAAGCAATTCTTGAAACTCTATTTTGCCATGTTGGTTATTCGAATTATCTCTATGCAGATTATAGGTCTTTTTGTAGATCCTAATCTATTGGGACAAAATCAAGAGATTATCAATCAAATTGCCCAATCAACCCCCTATATAATGACTTTCTTCATGACTGTCCTATTTGCTCCTTTTGTGGAGGAATTGGTCTTTCGTCAAGCTTTGATTGGAAGTTTTCAATCCAAAAAATGGATCAATATCATGACCTTTGTCTCGGTCATTCTATTTACATTAGCTCATATGATGCACTGGGCAGACTTTGTAATTTATTTACCGATGGCCGCCATCATCGTTTATTTTTACCGACATTATCAGGAGAATGTCATTGCTTCGATGGCCTTTCATGGCTTAAATAATCTCATTGCAGCGCTACTACTTTCCTTCCTGCCTTAAAACTCAGAAAAGCCAACCACTTATATGCTTTTTATAGCAGTTAGTGGTTGGCTTTTATTGAGGAGGATTTAATTAGTTGCCTTGCTTTTTAACCCAATTCGCTAAATCAAGTAAACTGAATAAGAATTCACGACCTGTCAAGCGACCTAAACCACCTCGACTACAGTCTATCTCATCATAATGACTCACCATATCTTGACGTATACTAGGGCCCCAAACAGCAATAGGGACAGGTTCTCCGCTATGTTCGCCCTTTTCACAAGGGGTAGAATGGTCAGCTACTAAGGCAATATAAGTTTGATCATCAAGACCAGCTAAAATACGCCCTACCATCCGATCAAAGACTTCAATCGCCTGGATCTTGCCCAAGGGTTGATTATCATGTCCCATCACATCCGGTGCCTTGATATGTGCATAGACTAAATCATGTGTTTTCAAGGCTTGTAACGCCAGGTCTGCCTTGAGTTCTGGATCAGTATCGACATTACCGGTAAGCCGATCATCCGTGATGACAGTCATAGCACTCAAACGTCCCATTCCCAACACAGTGTCTTCACGCGCCACAACGGCTGCTTGATAACCAAATTCCTGACACAAAGGTTGGAAATCCGTCATCATGCCCGCGCCCCTAGTAATGATAAAATTAGCGGGATAAAGACCAGCTGCTTGTCGGTCAAGATTGACGGGGTGACTAGAAAATCGTTCATAAGCAATTTCTAATACCTGATTCAGGATACGAGCTGTCTTACGGGCGGATGGACTATCCTCTAAAGCCTGAGCAGGCTTATATGCGACCCCATCATTGGGGGCTTTAGGATCTGTATCACTCACGGCTGGTGAAAGACCCGGACCACTTAAAACTAAGACCGCGCGGTGTTCTGTTGCTGGACTAAAATGAACCTCAACATCTTCTACCATTAAACCTTCCAATTCCTGAGCGATCTCTTGAGTTCCTTGACGAATACGTCCTGCACGACGATCGACGATAATGCCGTTTGCATCTCGGTAAGCAAAGTTACAGCGAAAAGCAATATCTCCCGCCTGAAGCGTTAGACCCACACCAGCAGCTTCAATCGGCCCTCTTCCTGGATAAAGTTTAGGATCATTCCCAAAAAGAATAAGATGACCCATATCGGTACCTACAGGAATCCCCGGGAAAAGAGGATCCATCATACCAGTCACGCCTTCACGAGCGATTCTATCCAAGTGTGGCGCTTTGGCCAGTTGAAGAGGTGTCAAACCTTCAAGGGCTTTAATCGGCCGATCACCAACCCCATCCGCAATCGCAATGATGATTTTTCGTTGTTTCATAAAGTCCCTCCTCTACAAGATAATTGGTAACCAGAAGAAGTAAACCAAACAAATACAGAGGGACACCACTGTACACCCTATTAGACCGAATTTCAATTCATCTAAAACAGAGAAATAGCCGGTTGAAAAGTAAAGAGTATTCACCTTAGAATGCGGTGGCAAGCAAATCGTTGCTGCAATGCCAAACGAACAAGCTAAGGCTAATTGAACAGGATCCATCCCTAAATTTTGAGCTAAACTAATAATGGCTGGAATAAGAATTGTTGTTCGAACCGTCTTACTCGTGAATATTAAATGACTAAAGACCGTGACAAAAATTAATAAAATCGCTACTAATGATGGACTTAACTGGTTTAGTTTTAAGGCGGCTACGAGATGTTCAATCAACCAAGTGGCCCCTCCAGAATCGTTCAATGCATTTCCAGCGGCATAGGCTCCCGCAGAGAATACCATCAAGTCCCATTTAATCTTAGCTTGTTTCCAGGTTAGAACACCTATCTTAGGCATCAAGCATAGGAACATGGCCAATACCGCCGTCTGCTCAGTGGAAATCTCAAAACCTAAAAATTGCTCTTGATAATCTCCCGTTGCCCACAAGAATAATGTTAGAAGGAAGATTCCTGCCGCCCTTTTCTCAGCGGAAGATAGCGGACCTAAATCTCGTAATTGTCCTGTTAAAATCGATTGAACTTCTTGATTAGATTGGTCAGTGGTTAATTCTTCCTTGAAAGAATATACTCGCAAACCAATAAAGAACATTAAGACCGCTGCTAAGATTGCCTGAGGCAAGGAAGATAATAACCAAGTCATGTAGCCGATCTCTTGCCCCGTGAATTCTTTAATGAAGCCAATTGCAATAACTTGAGCGGAAGTAGCGGTCATTACCATCGACGTTGCAAAGGCATTAGTTTGAACTCCTTGTAAACAAGCCAAACGACCAAATTGTGATTCACCAGGAATCGCCTTGTAAACTTCCAGTAAAACTAATACAATCGGAACTAAGAGTGATGCCCGAGCCGTTGTTGAAGGTACAAAAAAAGCTAAAATAAAATTAACGGCAATTAAAACGGCTAATGTACGACGTGGTGTCGATCCGAATCGAGTCACCAGACTCAAGGCGATCCGCTTACCTAGATTGGTCTCACTAATTGCTGAAGACAATACCATGGCTGCAACCATCAGCCAAATAATATCGTATCCTAAAGTCCCAAAGGCAACCTTCTGACTTTCAACCGCCCCAACCATAGGAAGTAGCAAGACCACGCCAATCGATGTTAAGTAAATCGGAATTGGTTTACCAATCCATAGAATTAAGGCGAAAACAAAAATCGCTAAACTCTTTTGCCCTTCGACCGACATTCCCGGAAATCCGGGAAAGAAATAAAGAACGGCCCCGCAAAGCAATGCCACGATTAACCAACTAAGAGACTGTTTCTTTTCTTTTGTCATCTCGTTCATAGCAAACTCCTTATATAATTAGTATTTAATATCGATATCTAACCCTAGTGTAATCCTTATCAATATCGACTACAATTGATCTTTAGAATAGCAACATTCCAAAGTAGAATGGGTTTTCATAGCTTTACATGGTATTCTAAATAAGAAAACGGTCCCTGATATTTTTGAAAGGAGTGTTCCGTGTGGATTTTGAATGGATCAAACTCTTCCTAATGCTCGCTGAGTATGAGAGCTTTTCAGAGGTTGCTGAACAAAACTATACCAGTCAATCCTCAGTATCTAAAAAAATTAAAAAATTAGAAGAACAGATTGGAGCTCCGCTCTTTGAACGAACTGCCAAAGGAACTCAGTTATCTCATGAAGGAAAGATCTTTTACGACTACGCTCAAAAGATGATGGGCCTCTACCATCAAGGCATGAATGCGATCAGTCAAGAAAGTAATCCTCACCACAAGGCTCTGACGATTGGTTCAACCAGCCTTTATGGTGAACACCTCTTGGCTCCTTTAATTCATCAATACCAACAGTTTTACCCCGATCAAACCATCCATATCCAGATAAATCACTCTCAAGAAACGGTCGACCAGCTCAATCAAAGCAAGATCGACCTAGCTATTGTCTCTGGCTACATCCCCTATGACCGCCAACTCTTTGATTCTTACCTTTTAGGGAGCGATCACTTTATGTTGGCAGTTCCTAAAAATCATCGATTAAAGACTCAGACCAAGGTCCGTCTTTGTGACTTAAAAAATGAAACCTTTATCGTCAAAGGGCGTGACAGTGCGCTATACCATCACATCGTCAAACAAATTAAAGCTGTCGATCCTGATTTTAAAGTCGAAAAAATGCAGGCTATCAACCATCAAAATACCATTCTATCGGCTGTTAGTTATGGATTAGGAGTCGCGATCGTATCACAGCTCGCCTTAGAGAAAAATCAATTTCAGGATACCATCCATACGCTAGAGATTGAAGATGTGCAATTATACCGAGAGGTTATTTGCCTCTTTCCACAAAAACTAGCGCCCTACCAGGCTCACCTAATCCATTTTCTAAAAGAAAATCATCCCCGAATCCTGGCAAATCCCATTCAAGAACCATAAATAAAGAGAGAGTCCCCTAGATCCCTAATGAGACTCTCTCTTCATTTTTGATGAATCACCATTGAATCGGTGTTTTGCCTTGCTGAATGAGATAATGATTGACGCGACTAAAAGGTCGCGAGCCAAAGAAAGATCGATAAGCGGATAAAGGTGAGGGGTGTGAAGAGGTGAAGATTTGATGTTTGGTCTGGTCAATATCTGGAATCAATGCTTGAGCTGGATTTCCCCATAATAGAAAGACAATACCTGGATCTGCCTGGTTGAGACTTTGCACAATTGCCCGGGTCAATGCCTTCCAACCCAACCCCTGATGAGAATTAGCCTGTCCCTTAGCAACCGTCAAAGTTCGATTCAATAATAGGACCCCCTGCTTGGCCCAGTCACTTAAATCCCCTGACTGACGAAACGGTTGGCCTAGATCCTGAGCTAACTCTTGAAAAATATTGCGTAAGGATGGTGGTAGCTTTTGACCCGGATTCACCGAAAAGGCTAAGCCATTCGCTTGATCTGGTCCATGATAAGGATCTTGACCAATAATAACCACTCTCACCTGAGAAAAAGGGGTCAAAGTGAGAGCTTGATAAACCTGATGACTGGGTGGGTAAATCGTTTGTTGTTGACTGAGTTCTAGTAACTGATTCTCAATATGATCTAACTGTTTGAGGTCATAATAAGCTTCAATGGCTTTCGCCCAATCACTCGCCACCACCGAAAAATGAGCTAGCTGATACATATTCTTCCTCCTGATCACTTTTTTATCCTTCATAGTGTATCGAATATTACACTAAGCAACAAGCCACATGCAAAGGATCCGTTAGCATTTAGACTTTAAGCCTCAGTAGACTTCGTAAAGATTTGTATAAGGATTTAATTTTCTAAACAAACTGATATAATAAAGGTATCCAAAAGGAGGCGACTATATGATTAGTAAGAATGAACTCAGACAGGTTATTTTTAAGAAACGTCAACAATTAAGTCAAGCGTATCGGCAGAAAGCCCAAAACAAAATCTACCAACAAGTCTTTGACTTGCCCCTTTTTAAAGCAGCCAAATCCGTCCTCATCTATACCTCAACCGAAGAAGAGATGGATAGTCGTCCCATCATTGAAGAAGGCTGGAAATTGGGTAAAACAATGACCGTTCCCCGTGTCTATCCTAAACGGCAGATGGAAGCTCATGTGATTACTCCTGACTCCACTTATCAAGTTTCTAAATTTGGCATCCCAGAGCCCCTAGCAGATTCTCCCATCATTGATCCCCAAGACCTTGATTTAATTATTATGCCCTGTGTTTCATGCAATAATCAAGGACAGCGGATCGGCTACGGAGGTGGCTTCTATGACCGCTTTCTGCTAAGAGCCAAAAATGTCCCTGTAATCCTTCCTTATTTTGCCAAATTACAGTCGGAAGAAATTCCTACTGAAGATCATGACCAAACCGTTGATGTTGTGATTACTGAAGAAGGAACGATTGATTTAAGAAGCAAGGATTAACTTGCAAAAGTGCTTCTAAAACGCTATCATTAGACTAGTATAACAAAGGAGAATGACTATGAACCAAGAACAATTTGAACAAATGAAGAATGCTAAAGGCTTTATTGCTGCCCTGGACCAATCCGGTGGTTCAACCCCCAAAGCCCTTAAAGCTTATGGTATCAATGAAGACCAGTATGCGAATGAGGATGAGATGTTTGATCTCGTTCACCAAATGCGCACACGCATCATTAAAGCCCCTGCCTTTAAACAAGATAAAGTGATCGGCGCGATTCTCTTCGAACAGACAATGGATCGTCAAATCGATGGTAAATATACTGCTGATTACCTCTGGGAAGAAAAAGGCGTTGTTCCTTTTGTGAAGGTAGACCAAGGCTTAGCCCCTGAAGCTAATGGCGTTCAATTAATGAAAGAACTAACCCAACTCGATCAACTATTAGACCGTGCTAAAGAACGTCATATCTTCGGAACCAAGATGCGGTCAAATATCCTAGCTTATAATGAAGCTGGCATCAAGGCTATCGTTGACCAACAATTCCAAGTGGGCAAACAAATTATCGCTAAAGGCTTAGTTCCTATTCTCGAACCAGAGGTCAATATTCACGCGGAAGATAAAGAAAAAATCGAAGCTAAGCTTGCCGAAGAAATTTTAGCCGGCCTTAATCAATTAGATAAAGACCAATATGTCATGCTAAAGATTACCATTCCAACTCAAGCAGATATCTACCAAGAAATTATTAACCATCCTCAAATGATTCGAGTGGTTGCCCTATCTGGCGGTTATTCAACAGATGAAGCCAACCAAAAATTAAAACAAACACCAGGCGTGATCGCTTCCTTCTCTAGAGCATTGGCCCAAGACTTAAGAGCCGATCAAAGTGAAGAAGCTTTCAATGAAAGCCTCTCTCATGCCATCGACGGCATTTATGATGCTTCTGCCAATAAATAATTCATTAAGAAAACTGCGACTAAGTCGCAGTTTTTTACTATGTATAAACGAAATCTATTCATTCAAAAAAGAAGCAAGTTTATATAAGCTTGCTTCTTTTAAAATCATCATTTAAAAGAATCAGTGTTATTTAAAGTTTCAATGTTGATTATTCATTGAAACATCCCTAGTTATTTATGAGTCCCCTATCCTAAGTTCACCCATTTTATTCTGCTCATCTAATAATTGGACTTTCGACTTGACCCACTCCACAACCTGCTTAGTCGATAAATTCGTGATAATTAAGCTGCTTTCCTTATGATCACATGGAATCTTATGCGAAATCAAATAAAGATCATAATCAAGCTTTTGAGCATCCACCCAATTCCATGGTTGATCAGTATTGTAAAATTTAATCGAATTACAAAATTGTCCGTTTAAATAGTCCGCATAGGCACGGTCAAAATAATAATTTTCTGTAGAGATCAAGGCCTTATATCTTGGCTTTCCAGCTTTTAAATCATTAATCAAATTAGTCCAAACAGTCAAGACCGTAAAGCAAAGTTGCCCATAGCTTGGCCCTTGAATCTTAAAAGGCTCAATAAATTCATAAATACACGCTTCTAACTCACTCACGAAGTCATCATTTAAATCCATGATCATTTTCCGATAATCAGCAATGGAAAACACATTAAAATCTGAAAAATATTCCCGAACAATTCGATTCATAAAACAATAATTATGAATAATAATCGAAATCAACTGAAGCTGCTCATCCGTAATACTTATCAATTGATAGCTGATTGAAAGATGCTTAAGCTGCTGATAAAGAGCTTTTAAGCGGTTAAAATAGGCGATTTGAGGGAAATAAGCTTGTTTTAAACATTGGGGATAGAGAATAATATGATCATCCACAATTCCAGCGCTTAATTGATACAAAAGAGGCTTATCAATCGTGTAGGATCGTCCTCCGATCGTTATTTGCCGTTTATCTTCCGGAATTTTTTTCAAGATATGTTCCAACTTAGTATCACTAACTGCCCATTCTCCTTTGGCGACCAAACTTCCTTCAAAAGTTCGTTGCATATTGATCGCCAACCTCAAATAAATAAAAGGATTCTTCATATAGAATTCAATAAAATTTGAATGATCACTCACCTTCAGGAAAAAATCCAATACTTCCTGATAGGTGACATCCTTACAAAGCCATTCATCCACACTATAATAGATATCTAAAAATAATGGATAATAGGTCCGATATACTGTTTCTGACATATCTAGTTTTAATGGAGACTTAGTGATCTGAGCGGGTATCTCTAAGTCGGTAAAAAAATTATTAATTCGTTGGATAGCTCGACTGAGACTCGTCCTTGACATATAAAATATCTCAGCTGCTTCATCCATGGTATTAATTTGACGCTTAAATAAAGTGTCTAAAATCATAAATTCAGAGCATGCATGTGCATAACTTTGAAAGAAATATCCATAGGTATAATCTGTATGAATAACAATATAGACTTGTCCATCTTCTCTTTTCAAGGTTAGTTCTTGGTCATATAATGTTTCAATTTCTTCAAGATCCTTTAATAAAATACTCAATGAACAACCAATCATTTTCGCCAGTTGCCTTGTTGAAACTGCTTTGATCTCTGGATCATAGAATATCTTAATAATATGTAGTTGTCGTTGTGCCTTTTGAGACAGTAGCCGATACCTCATAAGACACCACCTCTCTAGTAGCTATTTAATTTAAAGGGGACAAAATCATATGGTCACATTTTATCATCACCTATTTGAAATAAAAAGTCAATCATTTTAATAATTTTATTTAATATTCGAAATTATTTTAAATAACAGTCGCGCTTCTAATTCTATTTTAAATTAAAAAACTTGGCTGGCATCACTCGCCAAACCAAGTCAGTTAAAACAAGTATTTTATTCATCGTCCATTTGTAGGACGGCCATAAAGGCCTCTTGGGGAATTTCCACATTACCAACAGCCTTCATCCGCTTCTTACCCTCTTTCTGTTTCTCAAGCAATTTCTTCCTACGAGAAACATCACCACCATAAAGCTTAGCGGTTACATCCTTACGATAAGCCTTAATGGTTGATCGAGCAATAATTTTATTCCCGATAGCTGCTTGAACGGGCACTTCAAACATCTGACGCGGAATAATTTCTTTTAATTTCTCGACTAAAGCGCGTCCTCTTGGATAGGCGAAGTCCTTGTGAATGATTAAGGAGAAGGCGTCAATCACATCACCATTAAGCAGCACTTCCAACTTAACTAGGTTAGACGTTTGATAGCCGATTAATTCATAATCCAAGGAAGCATAACCTTTTGTCATAGACTTAAGCTTGTCAAAGAAATCATAGACAATCTCAGCCATTGGCAATTCATAGATGACGTTCACCCGAGTATCATCCAGATATTCCATCGTGATGAACTTGCCGCGTTTTCGTTGAGCTAATTCCATCACCGGTCCAACATAATCATTAGGAACCATAATGGATGCCTTAATATAGGGTTCCAGGATATGATCGATTTCAGTTGGATCAGGCATCTCTGAAGGATTATCCACAATCACTTCCTCACCATCCGTCTTAACCACTCGGTAGATAACGGATGGCGCCGTAATAATCAAGTTCAAATTAAATTCACGTTCTAACCGCTCTTGAACCACATCCATGTGAAGAAGACCTAAGAAGCCAGTTCTAAAGCCAAAGCCTAGCGCCTGAGAAGTTTCTGGTTCAAAATGCAAGGAAGCGTCATTCAATTGTAATTTTTCAAGGGCTTCTCGTAGATCATTATAATCGGCAGAATCAACTGGATACAGTCCCGCAAAAACCATCGGATTAAGCTTACGATAACCAGGCAAGGGTTCCTTAGCAGATCGATTGGCAGAAGTAATCGTATCACCAACACGGGTATCTTGGATTGTCTTAATCCCGGCAGTAATATAACCCACATCTCCTACCATCAGGAAATCACGCTTAATAGCATTGGGAGAAAAAACACCCACCTCAATGACTTCAAATTCTTTTTGATTACTCATTAAACGAATCTTATCTCCTGGTCTAACCATTCCATTAACGATTCGAACATTTAAGACGACTCCTCGATAAGCATCATAGGCCGAATCAAAAATTAAAGCCTGTAAAGGAGCTTCTAAATCTCCTGAGGGAGCAGGTACTTTTTCAACGATTTGTTCCAGAATCGTATCAATTCCAATTCCAGTTTTTGCTGAACAAAGTGCTGCTTGTGAAGCATCTAAGCCAATAACATCTTCAATTTCTTGTTTTACGTGATCAGGATTAGCTGAAGGTAAGTCAATTTTATTAATAACAGGTAAGATCTCTAAGTCATTATCCAAGGCTAAGTACACATTGGCGAGTGTCTGTGCTTCGATACCTTGCGCCGCATCCACCACTAACAAGGCCCCTTCGCAAGCTGCTAAAGACCTTGATACTTCATAGGCGAAGTCGACGTGCCCTGGCGTATCAATCAAGTGAAATATGTATCGTTGACCATCCTTAGCGTCATAATTCACTTCGACAGCATTAAGCTTGATAGTAATGCCACGTTCCCGTTCTAAATCCATGGAATCCAGTAGTTGTGCTTTCATATCACGCTCAGCAACGGTATGGGTCTGTTGCAAAATACGATCTGCTAGCGTCGATTTACCGTGGTCAATATGAGCTACAATTGAGAAATTTCGAATCCGCTCTTGACGTTTTTTTAGTTCATTTATATCCAAATTCAGTCACTTCCTTCACTGCATTATCAATCATCACCCTTAATCTTATCAAAAATCTATAAGGATAGATAGTTCTAGTTATTATTTATTTGTAAAATAAGGACGGGCTAAACTCCTGAAATAAAGACTCGTTCTTAACGAAAAATAGAGCGCTCAATCGCCTCAGCTAATAATCAATAAAAAGCAGACCCACACCTCGTGCTAGTCTGCTTTATAATATTAATCATTATTAAACATATCTCGCATCTTATCAAAGAAACTTCCATCGTCTTGTTTAACAGATTCACCAGACTCTTTGGCGAAAGCCTTCAACAATTCTTTTTGCTTATCGGTTAGTTTCTTTGGTGTCACGACTTCTACCTGTACCTCTTGATCACCGGTTCGTCCGGTATTAATATCCGGAGCTCCCTTACCTCTTAAACGGAAGCTTGTTCCCGTTTGTGTACCAGCCGGAATCTTGAATTTCACCTTACCATGAACCGTCGGTATCTCAATTTCATCCCCTAAAGCAGCTTGAGAGAAACTAATCGGTAATTGATAGTAAATCTGAGAACCTCGCCGTTTAAAGGTCTTAGAAGATTGTACCTGGAAGACAACATAGAGGTCACCATAAGGTCCACCGTTTCGTCCAGCTTCTCCTTGATTAGCTAAGCGCATTTGATTTCCATCTTCAACTCCTGCTGGAATTGTTACCTTAACCGAATGGCTTTGTGATTCAATCCCTGAACCATGACAGGTTGGGCATTTTTCTTTAATTTCTTTTCCGCTACCATGACAGACATCACAGGTAGTTTGAGTCATCACACGACCAAATGGCGTTGAGCGTTCAACTTGAATAGTCCCGGATCCATGACACTTATGACAAGTGACTGGTTTAGTACCGGGCTTAGCACCATTGCCATGACAGCTATGACATTCTTCATTGCGATTATATTTAATCGTTGTTTCCTTACCAAATATCGCTTCTTCAAACGTCAATTTAATCCGATATTGTAAATCTCTCCCCTTCTGTGGGGCATTAGCTGAACGATAAGCTTGACCACCAGCAGCGCCGCCAAAGAAGGAATTAAGAATATCATCGAAGCCAAAATCAGAGGCTCCTGAGAAGCCACCAAAACCACCAAAGCCTTGTCCAAAATTAGGATCCGTCGAGGCGTGACCATATTGGTCATAAGCAGCCCGCTTTTGTGCGTCACTTAATACTTCATAAGCTTCCGACACTTCTTTAAATTTTTCTTCAGCGCCAGCTTCCTTATTAATATCGGGATGGTATTTTTTTGATAATTTACGATAAGCTTTTTTTATCTCGGCATCCGAGGCATCGCGCGATACCCCCAGGATTTCATAATAATCTCGTTTTTCTGCCATCGTCTACTCCTCTCCCTTACAACAAACTCGTTAAAATGGAAGGCTGGGAAGAACTCCCAGCCCCCAAGTAATGTCTTTTAGATTATTCGTCTACTTCTTCAAAGTCTGCATCAACCACATTATCATCCGATGCAGATTGACCGTCATTTGCTTGACTTGCTTCTTGACTTTGAGCTTGTTTAGCTGCTTGTTCGTAAAGTTTAACAGATAGGTTTTGAACAACTTCCATTAAAGCATCACGTTTTTCCTTCATTTGATCAAGATCATTGGCTTCAATCGCTGCCTTCAATTCATCACGAGCATCTTCAGCCTTCTTAATTTCATCTTCAGAAATATTATCATTGCCCTTTAATTCATCCAAGGTCTTATTGGTAGTGAAGACTAATTGATCCACTTCATTACGTAGATCTGCTTCCTCACGACGTTTCTTATCTGATTCAGCATTCGCTTCAGCATCTTTCACCATGCGATCAATTTCTTCATCGGATAGACCTGAAGAAGATTTGATAGTAATCGATTGTTCTTTATTGGTACCTAAGTCCTTAGCAGATACATTCACGATACCATTCTTATCAATATCAAAGGTCACTTCAATTTGTGGAACGCCTCTTGGTGCAGCTGGAATATCTGTTAATTGGAAACGTCCAAGTGTCTTGTTATCAGCCGCCATTTCACGTTCACCTTGTAAGACATGAACATCTACTGCCGGTTGGTTATCTGCTGCTGTAGAGAAGACTTGAGACTTAGAAGTTGGGATCGTTGTATTACGATCGATTAACTTAGTGAAGACGCCACCCATTGTTTCAATTCCTAATGATAGTGGTGTTACGTCTAAGAGGACAATATCCTTCACATCGCCCGAAATAACTCCCCCTTGAATCGCTGCCCCCATAGCTACAACTTCGTCTGGGTTAACCGATTTGTTAGGATCTTTTCCGGTTTCACGTTTAACGGCTTCTTGAACAGCAGGAATCCGTGTAGAACCACCCACTAAGATTACTTCATCGATTTCAGAACGATCTAAACCTGCATCTTTCAAAGCTTGACGAACTGGATTCTTAGTTCGATCTACCAAATCATGAGTTAATTCATCGAATTTTGCCCGAGATAAGGTTGATTCCAAGTGAAGAGGTCCTTCATCCGTTGCCGTAATAAATGGTAAGGAAATTTGAGTTGAAGTAACTCCTGAAAGGTCTTTCTTAGCTTTTTCAGCAGCATCTTTTAACCGTTGTAAGGCCATCTTATCTTTAGATAAGTCGATTGAATGCTCTTTCTTAAATTCTTCAACTAAGAAATCAATAATTTTTTGGTCAAAGTCATCCCCACCTAGTTTATTATCACCAGCTGTGGCCAGAACATCAAAGACTCCATCACCTAATTCAAGAATGGATACGTCGAAGGTTCCGCCCCCTAAGTCAAAGACAAGAACTTTTTCTTCTTTATCTGTTTTATCAAGTCCATAAGCTAAAGCTGCAGCCGTTGGCTCATTAACAATCCGTTCAACTTCGAGACCAGCAATTTTACCAGCATCTTTCGTTGCTTGACGTTGAGCATCATTAAAATAAGCTGGAACCGTAATAACTGCTTTGTCTACCTTATCTCCTAAATATTCTTCAGCATAAGATTTTAAATGTTGTAAGATCATTGCTGAGATTTCTTGAGCTGTATATTCTTTTCCTGCTGCTTCAACCTTGAAGCCTGCTTCACCCATATGACGTTTTACAGAAGCAACGGTATGAGGGTTGGTTACTGCTTGACGTTTTGCGACTTCACCGACTTGAATCTCACCATTTTTGAAAGCAACCACTGAAGGCGTAGTACGGTTTCCTTCTGGGTTTGGAATAATTTTTGCTTCGCCACCTTCAAGTACGGCAACTGCTGAGTTTGTTGTACCTAAGTCAATACCTATAATTTTAGCCATAATGCATTTCTCCTTTATTTAAATTTCGTTTACCTAGAATTTTATTAATATTGAATTTACTAATTTTATGATTATTGATCACTCATTATGCGGAAACGATCACCATCGCTGGACGAATGATCCGATCGTCTAATATATAGCCTTTTTGTAACACTTGCACGACATGATCTGCTTGCTGCCCTTCTTGAACCGGTTGAGTGGTTACGGCCTGATGGAAATTCGGGTCAAAAGGTTCATTTAATGGATCGATGACCTCAATTTTTTCTTCCTTAAAGGCTGCTAAGATTTGTTGGTAAACCATCTCAACTCCTTTATGAATCGCTAAGGCTTCTTCATTATCCGCTTTAACCGCTAAGGCCCTTTCTAAATTATCAATCGCATCCAATAACTTTTTGGCTAAGGATTGCGACCGATACTTAGCTGCTTCACTTCGTTCACGACTATTCGATCGCTGCATATTAGCAATTTCCGCTTGTAGTCTGAGATTATGATCCTCTAATTGATCAATTTTATCTTCATAAGCTTGAATATCAACGGCCTCCGATTGGATTTCTTCTGCGGAATCCTCTGTCTTATCATCCTCTGGAATAATTTCGACTTCAGCTTCTGTTAACACATCCTCATCTGTTGAATGATTGGATGCTTCCGGATGACTGACTTCCTGATTTTCATTCAGGGTGATCTCTTCATCATGATTCATTTGATTCTCTGTCACTAAATGACCTCCTTTAATGATTAAATTCGATTAGCACTTGCTCCATCAATGCGATAATACGAGTAAATCGCATGGTGGAAGGTCCTAGTATACCGATGGTCATTTTTTGGTTATCCTGCTTAACAGTCCCAGTGACCAACGCAAGGTGTTCATTGCCAACTGGCAGGAAATCCTGACCAAACAAAACATCAATACCTAAATCTCTTTGTTCTAACAATTCAAAGATTTCTTTCGACCCGTCTATTAAATTGAACAAATCTTTAAAATGAGAGACATCTTCTTGAGCGCCAATCAAGTCAAATAGGTTATTCTTAGCCAAAACTTGATAGCGTTGGCCCTTCACTTGATGGATAGCTCTTTCAACAAGATCCGAAAAATCATAGGCAATGCCAAATCGTCTCTGCATTAGCATAGGAATGGTTAACTTGAGCCGTTGATAAGCATCTTCTAAAGAAACGCCTATTAATTCGTCATTCAAGAGCTGAATAAGCTCGTTCATCACCTGTGGGTTAAGATCGAACTGCATCGTATAAATACGACTTTCGACATAGCCCAAATTTGTTAGTAAGACCAACATTACTTGATGGTCAGACAGGTGAACTAGCTTAAAATTATCAATTAAGTGCTCCTCATTACTCTGTTCAAAGATTAATGTCGGATAATTAGTCAAAGAGACTAAGAGATCTGCAACCATCTTTGCCATTTTAAAAGAATCCTGACTACGATTGTCAAATATTTCTTTGACGGCTTGGCGGTCGCTTTGATATTGGTCAGCGAGGCTTCGGTTTTCATGATGGATCAAACGGTCTACATAATAACGATAACCTTCATAGGAAGGGATCCGCCCAGAAGACGTATGTGCCTTCACAATATACCCGTTCTTTTCTAAAACCACCATCTCATTCCGAATCGTTGCTGGTGATACTTCTAATAAGCTCTTTTTCAACAAGGTCTTGGAACCGACTGGCGATTCTAAACTCGCATAAAGACGAACAATCAGATCAAGGATCTCATGTTGTCTCGGCGTTAACATTTCCATCACCTCACTTAATTAGCACTTTTAATATCTGAGTGCTAACTGTCTTTAGTTTAACCTCTAATTCATACTTTGTCAAGCTTTTTTCTAAAAAAATTAGCACTCTTCACAAAAGAGTGCTAATTCCTTATTTCCATGCAATTTATAGTTGTTTAAAATACGCTAAACTATTGACACGATCTTGATTCAACTGATCAATCAGTCCCTGAGAAGAATCAAATTTTAGCTCAGGACGTAGAAAAGAGTGCCAACGGATCTCCACGTGTTCGCCATAAATCATTCGGTCAAAATCAAAAATATTTACTTCAATAGAAGGCTCTTCCAAGGCTTTGAAGGTAACATTATATCCAATTGAGGCCATCGCAGGATACCATTGATCTTTAAGCTTTAATTCAACGACATAAACGCCAATACCTGGAATGACTTGATTATAATCGCTGGCAATATTAGCTGTTGGAAAACCTAGTGTTCTTCCGCGCTTTTCACCGTTAATCACTTGACCCGATGTTTGGTAAATATACCCTAATGCTTGGTTTGCTTCTTGAATTTTCGATTGTAACAATAATTGACGAATCGTCGATGAAGCTATCTTCTGACCCTCAATCAAAATCGGGCTGACATCATGAACCATAAAACGATTTTGACTATGAATCGGTAAGGTGCTCATATTAGCAATTTCTCGAGGTCCATACGTATAATCAAAACCTGCAACAACCTCTTTGGCGCCCAAAGCTACAATATATTGTTCCACAAATTCTTCCGGACTTAAATGCGCTAAATCCCAAGTAAAGTCAGCCACATAAACGATATCTACCCCCAGAGCTTCAAAGTGTGTCATTTTATGACGCAAATCTGTTAAATAATCAAACTCATGAGGATGAATTTTTTCAAAAATAAGTTTCGGAGTATGATTGAAGGTCAAAACGGCGACTGAATAGCCTTTAGCTTTTCCTATCTGAAGAGCACGCTCAATCACCTTTTGATGGCCAAGATGAACACCGTCAAAAAAACCCAAAGCAAGGACAATCTCCGTATCAATCAAGTCATCTTTCGCATAAGGATGATTCAAAATGACTTTCTTCATAATTAACCCTCTTCCTTAGGAAACATCTTATAAGGTTTCAAATAATCTGTTTTTTTGGGATGAACTTGATAAATGGCCAGCAAGCGATCCTCCTCAAATAAAGCTAAATAAGGATCAGGTAGAATATCAAAATAATCCTTCTCTAATAGGACACCATTTTGAACTTCTTGGGCTTGTTCAGAGCTTAAGTCATAGCGAGGCAAGTTAGCAACCGCTACTTCCAATGGAATGACAGCTTGATCCAACCGTCCTTCTTCCTTTAAAACTCTTAATTGGTCTAAGGACCATGATTGATCCTTATTAAAACCACCTGTCGCCAATCGTTCAAGTTTAGACATATGAGCCGGATAAGCTAACTTCTTACCAGCATCAACTGCTAAGGTTCGTACATAGGTCCCCTTACCACAGGATACTTCAAAGTTAAAGCATTGAGTACGTTGATTTGGATTATAAATACTAGGTCCTGTTCGTTTAAAATAATCCACCCAAACCGATCGTATTGGAGGATCTACCTCGATTCCAGCTCGAGCATATTCATAGAGTTTTTTACCATTGACCTTAACCGCGGAATACAGGGGTGCTTCTTGATCGATCCAACCATTAAATCCAGATAAAACACGATCAATCAGCGAATCTCCAATCGCAACTTGAATCGGTTTTTGATCAATGACTTGCCCACTTGCATCTTGCGTGTCAGTTGCAATTCCAAGTGTTACTTCCCCTTGATACAACTTTCTCCCATCCATTAAATAATCAACCAGCTTGGTCCCTTGACCTAGGCAAACCAACAAGACCCCTTCTACATCGGGGTCTAGGGTACCTGTATGTCCAATTTTCTTCATCGCAAAAATCTTCCTCAGTTGAAACACCACGTCATGGGAGGTCATGCCGCTTTCTTTCCAAATGGCGATCAATCCGTTATACATTGCTTTCCTCCATGATTCTATCTTTAGTCCACTGAGTCTTCTTTGGCTTTAATTTGATCGATTAATTGATCAATATGGTTTCCATAGTCAACTGATCGGTCCCGCTCAAAAACGATCTCAGGTGCCTTATAAAGGCGAAGTCGTTTTCCGAGTTCTGACCGTACTTTTCCGGTTACTGCCTCCAAGCCCTCTTGGGTCTTCTTCCGTTGACTAGCTAAGTCCGACAGCGTCGAATAATAAATGGTCGCGTGCTGTAAATCGCCCGTCAAATCGACATCAGTGATCGTTACTCCTTCAACCCGCGGATCCTTCACTGTAAAATACAAGATATCATTGACTTCTTTTAAAATTTCTTGACGTACTCTTCCTAAGCGATGGTTCGACATCCTGCCACCTCCTGACTTATTTTCTTTCCACTTCAACCATGCGGTAAGGTTCTAAAATATCGTCCACCTTCAGATCGTTATATCCCTCGATCATAATACCGCACTCTAAACCCTTGTTTACTTCACGGGCATCATCCTTAAATCGTTTTAAGCTTGCGATTTCTCCATCATAAATCACAATATTATCACGAATGACACGTACCTTAGAGCTTCTTTCAATAAAACCTTCGAGGACATATGAACCGGCAATCGTTCCTAATTTAGAAACAGTATAAGTTTCGCGGACAATAACTTGACCAGTAATCTCTTCCACGTATTCAGGATCTAAGGTTCCTTTCATAGCTGTTTCAATCTCATCAATCACGTTATAAATAACGTTATGTAAACGAATGTCTACTTGATCTACCTCTGCTTGACTTCTTGCTTGTGGCGTAGGTCGAACATTGAAGCCGATCACAATCGCCGAAGAAGCATTAGCTAAGGTCACATCCGATTCATTGATTGCTCCAACTGCTTGGTGAACAATATTCACCTTAACTCCCTCGACATCAATCTTAAGTAAGGAAGCAGCTAAAGCTTCTACCGAACCTTGAACATCCGCTTTAATAAGAACATTAACAGAACGTAACTCTTCCTCTTGTAACGTCTCAAATAAATTATCCAAGGTTACTTTCTTCTTCAAATCACGACTACGTTCTTGCGCTTTTTGAGCTCTTTCCTCACCGATATGACGAGCAGTTTTTTCGTCTTCGAAGACAACAAACTTATCACCGGCTAACGGAGCATCGTTTAATCCGGTAATTTCTACTGGAGTTGATGGGCCTGCTTGACGAATACGACGACCTTGATCGTTAACCATGGTCCGTACCCGACCATAAGTGTTTCCAACAACAATTGGATCGCCAACATGCAGGCTACCATGTTGTACTAAAAGCGTCACAGTCGCTCCTGTCGCCTTATCTAAGCGAGCTTCAATAACAGATCCTAAGGCCAAGCGATCTGGATCAGCTTTCAGTTCTTGCATTTCTGCCACTAAGATAATCATCTCTAATAATTCATCCAAGTTTTGTTTGAATTTAGCAGAAATATTTACAAAGATCGTATCGCCACCCCAAGCTTCTGATACAATACCGTATTCGGTCAATTCGTTCATCACGCGATCAGGGTTGGCTTCAGGTTTATCGATTTTATTAATCGCAACAATGATCGGAACATCGGCCGCCTTAGCATGATTGATCGCTTCGACCGTTTGAGGCATAACACCATCATCTGCTGCAACAACAATGACAACAATATCCGTTACATTGGCTCCACGCGCCCGCATTGTTGTAAAGGCTGCGTGCCCTGGTGTGTCTAAGAATGTAACTGGTTTGCCATCGACTTCAATTTGATAGGCACCAATGTGCTGGGTAATTCCACCAGCTTCACCTTCAGTGACTCTCGAGTGACGCAAAGCATCTAGCAGACTTGTCTTACCATGGTCTACGTGTCCCATAATGGTAACAACCGCAGGACGGGTGATTGCTTTTTCTGGCTTGTCAGCATTCTCGAAATAAACATCAAGGTCAGATTCGTCCACTTGGACCTTTTCGATCGGTTCTACCCCATATTCAAGGCAGATTAATTCAATAACTTCTGTAGAAAGGGCCTGATTTTGATTGGCCATCACGCCTTGCATCAATAATTTTTTAATTATTTCCGTGGCATCACGGTGAAAGGCTTTAGCAATATCTTGAATATTAATTCCTTCCGTATAATGGAATTCTTCCGGCAAATCCTTATGCTTTCTAGCTGTAATTCCCTTACTTTGTGGTTTATTATTCGTCGAATTATTTCTACCCTGACGTCGACGATCCCGACGTCCACCTCTTCTTTTGGACCGTGATAGCGTATCTTCTTCATCTGACTGACGTTCTTTTGACTGTTGGTGTCCCTTTAGTCGCTGCTCTTTTTTAGGATTCTTTTCTTTCGTCGTCACGTGTTCCTTATCTTTTGAATGATTTACACTGGATGAATGTGACTTCGATTCTTTCTTATTCTTAGGAGACTCTTTTGTTTTAGAGGATGACTGGTCTTCAGCGGATACTGCTTTCTTTTGATCCTTAGCAGACGGATTTTCCCCTTTCAACCATTTAGTAAGCTGAGCTTGCTCCTCCTCAGAAATTGAGGACATATGACTATTAAAATCCATTCCATGGCTTTGAGCGACCTTTAGTACTTCTTTTGACTTCATGTTGACTTGTTTAGCTAATTCGTAAATTCGAATACCTGACATTTAATCACCTTCCTGATTCAATTATTTCATTTGATCGTCTTCTCCTATCGTATAAGATAAAAACTTTTCTGCCATTCCTTGATTTAATAAACCACAGATGGCACGTGATTTCCCTAAAGCTTGCGAGATTTCTTCTCGACTAAAACTTTGATCAAGCTCAATATGATGTTGCTTCGCAAAGCGTTCATAGCGATCTTGTGTATTTTGACTTAAATCATGGGCTAGGACAATCAGTTGAACTTTTCCTGCTTTGATTGATTTTTCGACTTGCTCATCACCGCTCACCAAAAATGAAGCGCGTTGGGCAAGTCCTAACATATTTAATGCTTTCTGTTTGGTTATCATAACTTATAACAATTCTTTTCTGGCTTTTTGATGATCAATATAGTCAAAAAGCTTGTCATAGAATTGATCATCAATTTCTGTTTTAAAGACACGATTGAAAACCTTCTTTGCCTTAGCTTCTTTGGCTAATTCCGGCTCCAATGCAATATAAGCTCCGCGACCATTCATACGTCCAGAAGGATCCAATTCAATCTTTCCTTCCGGCGTACGGACTATTCGAATTAATTCCTTTTTAGGATAGGATTGGCCTGAAACCACACATTTACGCATGGGTATCTTTCTTTTTTTATTTTGGGTCATAATTCCCCTCCTTATGATCTAAGCTTCCGCATCGCTAACTGTATCAGCATCATCCAGTAAGTCTTGATAATCCGGCTCATGGTCTTCTTCTAATTCAGCAATTTGGGCTTCAACATCTTCTGGATCATAGATTGCCTCTGCTTTTTCTTGAGTCTGACGAAGATCCTCAAGGGCTTCCTGTTCTTCATTAATCTCAAGCATTTCATCTTCCACATTAGCAGCTAATTGTTCATCGATGGCTACTTGTTCTTCAGCTTCTTCAAGGGCTTGAGCTTGACGTTCTGCTTCTTCTAGATAAGCTTGATAAGAATCTTGTGATTTAATATCAATCTTATATCCTGTTAACCGCGCTGCAAGTCGAGCATTTTGACCCTTCTTACCAATCGCTAAAGAAAGTTGATAATCCGGAACTACCACAATACAAGTCCGTTCTTCTTCCATAAAATGAACATTTAAGACTTCTGCTGGATTCATGGCATTTTTTATAAAGGTTTCAGGATCCTCACTATACTGAACAATATCCATATTCTCGCCATTTAATTCATTAACAATGGCCTGCACCCGAGCCCCTCTTGGACCTACACAGGTTCCAATTGGATCGATATTAGCATCTCGTGAAAAAACAGCCACTTTCGACCGATCTCCCGCTTCGCGCGCAATCGACATCACTTCAACAATTCCATCATAAATCTCCGGCACTTCCTGCTCAAATAAACGACGCAAAAAATCAGGATGAGCTCGTGAAACGATAATTTGAGGTCCCTTAGAGGTCTTATCCACCTTGGAAACATAGACCTTAACGCGTTGGTCAATCGCTAAATCTTCATTAGGAATTTGCTCCGATAAGGGCATCATTGCTTCCACTCGATTCAAAGATACATAGACATTGCGACTATCTTTTCGCTCAACAGTCCCTGTTAAAATCTCATCTTGATAATCAATATATTCATTATAGATGATATATCTTTCTGCCTCGCGGATTCGTTGCAAAACGACATGTTTAGCCGTCTGAGTGGCAATTCGACCAAAATCCTTAGGTGTCACTTCAAATTTTATTTTATCCCCGATTTCATAAGCTCGGTTAATCTTTAAAGCCTCTTCTAAGGAAACCTCTTGAGTCGAGTCATAGTTTGTTTCAACCACTTCTTTTACCGAATAAACTTTGATATCCCCTGTTTTATCGTTAAATTCTACTTCAACATTTTGCGCTTGGTCATAGTTTTTCTTATAGGCCAAAACTAATGCAGACTCCAATGCCTCTTTGATAACCTCTGGCTTAATTCCTTTTTCTTCTTCCAACAGTTGCATGGCAGCAACAAGTTCTTTACTCACACTATTTCCTCCAATTCTAAAACTTGATTGCCAAACGGGCTTTTGCCACACTGGCTTTATCGATGGTTAGTTGTTTAGTCATCGTTTTATCCTGAACTTTTAATAGATAACTTTCCGCTTCAACCGCGAGCAATTCTCCTTCATGAGATTTCGATCCATATTGAGGCGTATAATAGTCAAAATGAACATACTCGCCGACTGCTGCGGCAATCTGTTCAGCTGTCTTCAGTGGTCTTTCCGCTCCAGGCGAAGAGACTTCTAAAAAATAGGCGGCAGGAAAAGGATCTGGTTCAATCTGATCGAGGCATTCAGACACTCGTTCAGAAATGGCTGCGCAAGTATCTAAGTCCATACCAGAGGGTTGGTCCACATACAAACGAAGATACCAATTCTTTCCTTCTTTAACATATTCGATATCCACTAACTCACAATTCATTTCCTCAATAATCGGAACAATGAGGGGTTGGACTTTTTCAACAATGGCGCTCATATTCACCTCTCCTAGGTCTTAATTCTATGGCCCTCCTTTTCATTAAAAAGAAAACCAAGCTTTCCTAACAACAACAATTAAATGAAAAGAGCGAGCGTTCCCGCTCACTCCTCCTAGACATTTGATATGACCATTATAACACACCCATATTAACACAACAAGTTTTATAGGTCTATTTCCCAGGTCTTCGATACACCCTCCTCAATCAAGTACAGCCAATTAAAATAGGGATAACTGATCCTCATCCGGTAAGTCTTCTAAAACACCATTTTCATCCATAAATTCAATCAAGGACTTAGAAACTTTGCCACGTTTTTGTAGGTCTTCTTTAGAAATAAATTCCGCCTCTTCACGCGCTTGGACAATTTGCTTTGCCACATTGACGCCAAGTCCGGGAATCGTTCTAAAAGGTGGGATAAGGCTATCACCCTCCACTATAAAATGACTGGCTTGTGATTTATTCAAATCAATCATTTGAAATTTAAAGCCGCGTTCAAGCATTTCATTGGCTAACTCCAAAACCGTCCTCAGACTGTTTTCCTTTACGGAAGCTTCCATCCCTTTGGCCATAATCTCTCTCAGTCGATGCTTAACCATTTCTTTACCTTGATGCATAGCAATCACATCAAAATCCTCTGCTCGCACTGAAAAATAAGCAGCATAATAATATAAGGGATAATAAACCTTAAAATAAGCCACTCTGAGGGCCATCATAATATAGGCAGCCGCATGGGCTTTAGGGAACATATACTTGATCTTTAAGCAAGATTCGATATACCATTCTGGAACATTATTGGCACGCATTTCAGCTTGCCATTCATCCGGGATTCCTCTTCCCTTACGAACATGTTCCATAATTTTAAAGGCCAAAGCATCTTCTAATCCATATTGCATCAAGGTAACCATGATGTCATCCCGACAACCAATCACCTTGGCTAAGGGGACAATCTCCTTCTTAATCAAGTCCTCTGCATTCCCAAGCCAAACATCAGTTCCATGAGAGAGTCCCGATATTTGTAATAGCTCCGCAAAGGTAGATGGATGGGTTTGAGTTAACATTCCCCGAACAAAGGAGGTTCCAAACTCTGGTACACCAAGGGTCCCAGTTTCCGAATAGATCTGATCTTTAGTCACACCTAATACTTCCGGACTCGAGAAGATTGACATCACTTTCTCATCCGCCATCGGAATGGTCTGAGGGTCAATTCCTGAGATATCTTGTAAAAATCGAATCATGGTCGGGTCATCATGCCCCAAGATATCGAGCTTTAGAATATTATCATGGATAGCATGAAAGTCAAAGTGAGTTGTCCGCCAAGGTGAATTCACATCATCTGCAGGAAATTGTACCGGGGTAAAATCGTACACATCCATATAGTCTGGTATGACGATAATCCCTCCAGGGTGCTGACCCGTGGTACGCTTAGCCCCCTCGACACCTTTAGCCAAGCGTTCTTTCTCGACCTGAGGAAGCTGCTCCTGCTTTCGCTCTAAATATCCTCTGACATATCCAAAGGCTGTTTTTTCTGCAACGGTTGAAATAGTTCCAGCTCGGTAGACGTAGTCTTCCCCAAATAGCACCTTAGTATAGGCGTGGGCATTGGGTTGATACTCACCCGAGAAGTTCAAGTCAATATCAGGAACCTTATCCCCCTTAAAACCTAAGAAGGTTTCGAAAGGAATGTCGTGGCCATCCTGTTTCAAAGGCTTACCACATTGTGGGCAATCCTTTCTTGGCAAGTCAAAGCCTGACCCAACCGACCCATCTGCTATAAACTCACAATAATGACAATCGGGGCAGAAATAATGCGGTGGTAAAGGATTCACTTCGGTAATCCCTGTCATCGTGGCAACAAAGGAGGATCCTACTGATCCTCTTGATCCTACCAAATAACCATCTTGATTTGATTTGAGCACTAATTTTTGAGCAATCAAATAGATAACGGCAAAACCGTTAGAAATGATAGAATTTAACTCCTTTTCCAGACGTTGCTCAATCAATTCTGGTAAGGGGTCACCATATAATTCGTGAGCTCGGGTATAAGCCAAGTCACGAATTTGTTGATCAGACCCTTCAATGACTGGTGTATAAAGCTTACTCTTAATCACTTCAATATCATCCTGAATTGAATCCGCTAGTTGATTAGGGTTCTTAACAACAATCTCGTAGGCTGTTTCTTGTCCTAAAAAAGCAAATTCTTCGAGCATTTCAGATGTTGTCCTAAAATGAACCGGTGGCAAATGCAGCTCACGGTGGCTATTAATTTTTAAGGATTTTAATAAGATTTCCCGATATATCGCATCATGAGGATTTAGATAATGAACATCTCCTGTCGCAACTACTGGCTTATTTTTTTCTTTTGCCAAACGTATAAGTTGTCGCATGATATCTTTAAGGTCTTCCTGACTATTAACCAATCCTTGTTCAATCAGGACATCATAAACTGAAAGAGGCTGAAGCTCAATATAATCGTAATCATCCACCAAGCGTGAAGCCGCCTCATAACCTTTTTGCATCATGGCGGTGAATACCTCTCCTTCAGAACAGGCCGTTCCTAAAAGCAAATTAGCACGATATTGTTTTAGGATGGACCTTGGTATTCTTGGTGTCCGATAAAAATAATTGACGTTGGATAAGGAAATAAGCTTAAAGAGATCTTTCAAACCCTCTTGGTTTTTAACTAAAAGTGTCGTATGGAAGGGTCTGGATTGTTTATAGGCATCGCCCTTGCCGAGTTGGTCGTTCAATGACTGATGGTTAGTCATTTGATAATCTTCAATCGCCTGGTCCAATAATTTAAAGAAGATCAAACCCGTTGCTTGCGCATCATAGATGGCTCGGTGGTGTTGCTCAAGATTCACTTCATAATGTTTGGCTAATTGATTCAACCGATGCCCTTTAAGGTGAGGATTCACTAATCGAGATAAAGCTAAAGTATCAATCGTCGCTTGTTCACATTTTCGATTCAAATGCCGTTGATAGGCTTGGCTTAAAAAACCGATATCAAAAGAAGCATTGTGGGCCACTAGGATACAACCCTCACTGAATTCTGCGAAATCCTTGATAACTTGTGCTTCTTCGGGCGCATTAGCTACCATGTCATTAGTGATCGATGTTAGTTCTGTCGTAAAGGATGATAGAGTTTGGTGTGGATTAATGAAACTTGAGAAGGTGTCTATCTCATGGCCTTGGTGCATCTTTGTCGCAGACAATTCAATGATTCGGTCATATACCGAAGACAATCCTGTTGTCTCCACGTCAAAAATAACATAGGTCGCTTTTAAAAGATCAATATCCGACTCAAAGTAAGCAATTGGTTCCCCATCATCTACAACATTAGCTTCCATACCGTAGATCACTTTAATGCCTGCTGCTTTACCTGCATTATAAGCTTCAGGAAAAGCCTGGGCACCAGCATGGTCGGTAATTGCAATAGCACTATGACCCCATTTAGCTGCTTGCTGGATAAAATCCGAAACCGAATTGGTAGCATCCATTTGAGACATATTACTATGTAAATGCAATTCGACCCGTTTGGCTCCTTCAGCATCATCCAACCGTTCCGGCCCCTTGATACGGCGAATTGACCGTGGACGAAATTCAAGTTCCCCTGAATAATTATCGACTTCCATATCACCTTCTAGGCGCAGCCAATCCCCCTTATTAAATTGACTAATTTGCTCTTTACTTAATCGACGATTAGAGATCAACTTAACAGCTACAGAAGACGTATAGTCCGTCAATTTAAGAATTACCAAAAGTTGCCCCGATCTAAGTTCTCTTTCCTCTTTAGCAAAAACATAGCCTTCAATGACTTGACGTTTTTGATGATCGATCAAATCAAGCATAGAAAGTGCAGGAATATTAGGAATATCTTTACCAATGTCAGGTATATCACTCGCTATCGGCGTTTGCTCTTGTTTCTTTTCTGCTTGTTCGATTGCGCGCATTAAAGAAGCTTGGTCAAGCTCATCAAGGCGTTGACGGTTCTGTTCACATTCTCTTTGATTAAGTTCATCATCAACATAATAAGTCACAGAAACCGATTCGATCGCTGCTTGTTTTAAACGCTGCTGAATAAGTGTCTGGTATTTGCCCTCTAAATTATCCTGAACACTTTGACTAGATAATCCAATACGAAGCCCTAAGTCCCGATCATAATCGACTTTACAATTCGATAAAGCTAGTTTTAAGAAAGGAGATTCTTGGATCAGGACCGTTTTTATAGCCTGCCAATACTCCAGTAATTCTTCCTTCGAAAGATCTTCATCTTCTTCAAAAGACCACCAAACTTCAACCTTAGCAATCGAAGCGAAAGCTGCCACCATTTGATGCATAACCAGCTGATAAACATCCGGATGGATCCGACGAGGCAAACTAAGATAAAAATGCCATTCTTGACTTTGCTGATACACATCCACATGATCAACTCGTCCACCTCTTAATACATGGCGTAGATCCGTATCTTGAATCGCTAATTGATCCAATAAAATATCAAATAAAGACGGTTGAGTATCCATAAAATGCCCCTTTCTTAATAAGCCAATCTTTGGCCTTGACTGATCAATAACCAATCATGGATAAATAAGGAAAAACCCAGGCATCAACTATCACCTGGATTCCCTTCTTTTTGACTTGATTTTACGTTTCAGCTTAGAAAAAAGCACGCATAATATCATTCCAAGTCACTAATAACATTAATATAAACAAAAAGCCCACTCCAATTAACGTAATTATTCCTTCTTTTTCTTGGCTTAAAGGTTTACCGCGAACTCCTTCTATAAGATTCAAAACAATTTTACCACCATCTAAGGCAGGGATCGGTAATAAATTAATAATTCCTAAATTAGCTGATAAAGAAGCCGTGAAGGCTAAAATATCCAGAATTCCCCGTTTAGCCACCGTAGAGGTCGCCTGAGCAATCGCAACAGGACCTCCAAATAAGTTCAGGTCAAATCCCCGTGTAAAAAGAGAAGCCAAGGCCGATACCACCATGGCAATGGTGTTCCATGTCGCTGTAAAACCAAAAAGAAGTCGGTCTTTAATCGCCGTTTTAGATGCCATCATGATACCAAGAACGACCTTTCCATCTTGATCCTGATCAATGTGAGCTTCCTTTGTTAGGGTCTGTCCTCCACGATCAATCGTCAAGCGAACTGTTTCCCCGCCGTGTTGACCAATAGCTTGCGTTAAGGCATTCCAATCTTCTGTCGGCTGATCATTTAAACTTACAATCCGATCCCCTGCCATCAAACCAACTTTTTCTGCAGGAGAATCTGCAACAACCTGACCAATTTGATTAGAATATGACGGAATTCCTGGTAAAAGAAATCCCACAATCATAAAGGTTATAATTGAAAGAATGAAGTTATTAAGTGGCCCTCCAAAATTGGTCAGAATTTTATTTTTAACACTGACCGCTTCATAGCGCATTTCTCTAGGGGCTACCATCAGCTTGGTTCCATCAGCTTCAATAATTTGAGCATCTTTAGCTACTTCAAAACTTTGCAGATCCTCTTGGTTTGGAAGATAAGCCCACAACATCATTTGATCTTTAAGGTCAACCTTATCTACCCGAACAGCAAGTTCTTCTACTGAGAGAGATCTATCAGAGGTATTAATTTGTTGAATCTGGTTTTGGTCATTAAATAAAAGAGCGAGCGACTGCCCCGGCTGAATCTCTTCCTCTTCATTAAGGCCGGCCAATCGTACATATCCACCTAGTGGCAGCATCCTAATCGTATAAGTTGTACCATCCTCAGCTTGATGGGAATACAATTTTGGACCCATACCTAGTGAAAACTCTCTCACTAAAATTCCAGCCCGCTTTGCCCAAAATAAGTGACCATACTCGTGTATCACCACAATGACAGAAAAGATAATTAAAAAATAGATCAATGTTTTTAACATTTAATACGCCCTCTCTAGCATTAAAACTTACTGATACTTTGCCAAACCATAAACATAATCGCTGCAAAAATTGATGAATCAAAGCGATCTAATACGCCTCCATGTCCCGGTAAAAAATAACCTGAATCTTTAACGTTGAAATGACGCTTATAAGCTGATTCTACTAAATCACCAAACTGCCCTGAAATAGATATCAAAATGGTCAAGAGTGGTAGCCACTGACGATGACGAATATCCAGCTCAAAAATCCAAGCATAAATCATCGAGAAAAGTAAAGCCGTAGCTATTCCACCAATGGCTCCCTCAATGGTTTTATTAGGTGAGATATGACTAGCTAACTTATGCTTCCCAAAAGTCCGACCAAAAAGGTAGGCACCTGTATCCGTCATCCAAATTACTAAAAAGAGGTAAATAATTGTGGCTAAACCTTCATCTCGAATCTGAATTAAAAAACGAAATCCAGATCCAATATAAAGCGCTGCAAAAATCAATGTTGCCGCATCCACAAAGTTAAAAATTTGATAGCGATATACTGTCAATACTAAAAGTAACATGGCCGCCACATAAAACATAAACACCGGCTGAGATAACGGAAGAATGATCCGATAATAATAATTAGGCAAGACGATGGAAGCCATGGCGAAACAAGAAATAAGTCCGATCTCATTAAAAAAAGAAATCTTCTTCATCTTAGCAATCTCATAAAGTGCAATGAAACTCAAAAACAGGATGGCCCAAGCAAAGATACGCCCCCCTTTTACTAAGATTGGCAAAAAAATAGCCAATCCAATCACTGCTGAAATAATTCGTTGCTTCATGACTGATCCCCTTACTCTATTTATTATACTTTGCCATAACGACGTTGCCGTTTAGCATAACTTTCAATGGCCTTATCCAATTCTTCCGCTGTAAAGTCAGGCCACAATACCTCGGTAAAATAAAATTCACTGTAGGCTAACTGCCATAATAAAAAATTCGACAAACGTAGCTCTCCTGATGTACGAATCATCAAATCTGGCTGGGCTAAATCCCCTAAAAAGCCAGTCATCAAATGCTGGTCCATCAAGGTTTGATCAATTTCATCTACCTTTAACTCCTGATTAGCTACACATCGACTAATTGATTGAACTGCTCGAAGAATCTCATCACGCCCCCCATAATTCAAGGCAATATTTAGGATTAGACCTTGATTGTCTTTCGTCTTTTCCAATGCTTCCCGCATCATTGCTTGAGTCTCAGCTGGGAGTGCCTCAACTTGACCGATCACCGTAATTTTCACTTGATTTTCCATCAATTGAGGCATGAAATCTTTAAAAAAGCTTTCTGGTAGCTTCATTAAATAGTTCACTTCATCCTTAGGACGAGCCCAATTCTCCGTTGAAAATGCGTACACCGTTAAGACCTTAATCTTAAGTTGGTGACAACGCATGACAATCTCTTTTAATCGCTCGACACCCTTTCGATGTCCATACACTCGGGGCATCATTCTTTTTTTAGCCCATCGACCATTACCATCCATAATGATAGCGAGATGCTTAGGGATACTATTTGGCGTTACTTGCATGGCTTACTCCTCGTTCATTCAAATTCAGTATCTATTATAACAAAAGTCACCCAGAAAATAAAAATAAAGTCCACAAATGATCTAACTTGCCAACTCATTGACTGTAATGCAGGCAAGCATTATTAAAAGGCTGCGACCTAAAAGTCACAGCCCTATCTATAAAAAGCTTAATAGTTCCTCTTAACTGAATAAAAGATTCTTGAGTCAATCACCAAAATAATGATTAATTATTTCGAATTTCTTCTTCTTTCACTTTGGCTAGGCGATCAATTTCATCCGTTGCGTTATCAGTTAATTTTTGAATATCTTTTTCGTAACGCTTCACGTCATCTTCCGTTAACTCATTATTCTTTTCCATCTTTTTGCAATCATCAATCGCATCACGGCGAATATTGCGAACTGAGATCTTAGCATTTTCCTGTTCCTTACCAACCACTTTAACAAGATCTTCACGACGTTCCTTGGTTAAAGCTGGGATGGTTAAACGAATAACGTCACCGTCATTGTTAGGTGTAATACCAACATCACTCATTAGAATTCCTTTTTCAATATCTTTTAAAGATCCTTTATCATAAGGTGAGATCATTAACATTCTTGGTTCAGGAATGGTGATCGATGCCAGTTGATTTAAAGGGGTAGGCGCGCCGTAATACTC
Source organism: Facklamia hominis CCUG 36813 (assembly GCF_000301035.1). Classification (GTDB taxonomy): domain Bacteria; phylum Bacillota; class Bacilli; order Lactobacillales; family Aerococcaceae; genus Facklamia; species Facklamia hominis. Next base: position 443,474 of record NZ_JH932292.1, read on the forward strand.
AACACTCACTCGATCTAGGATACTCGCATTGGCAACCCCAGCACGAATACTTCCTAATTCTCTTTGAAAAGCTTCAATGGATTTATCCATCCGAGCCTTCGTTGTTTTTAATAAATTATCAGCCATTCTATTCCTCCTGAAGGTATTGTTTATTCATTATAACAAAATTTTTAATTGGCGAACAGTCATCAACCCCTAATTATTGGCGTTTCCAACTGTTGTCCCTATATTTTGACCCAGAACAACCTTTTTAATATTTCCTGGTTGATTCAAATTAAAGACCACTAAAGGTATATCATTATCCATACTCAAGGATGAGGCTGTTGAATCCATCACTTTCAATCCCTTTTGAATAACATCCAAATGCGTTAAATGCTCGAACTTCTTAGCTGATTGATCTAATTTTGGATCAGCAGAATAGACCCCATCCACATTATTTTTAGCCATTAAGATCACATCCGCCTCAATTTCAGCAGCTCTTAATGCAGCAGTCGTATCCGTTGTAAAATAAGGATTTCCAGTTCCACCCGCAAAGATGACAACGCGCTGTTTTTCTAAGTGTCGAATCGCCTTACGACGAATATAGGGTTCTGCAACTGCCCGCATCTCAATCGAAGTTTGTACCCGTGACGGTACGCCTAGATTTTCCAATGAGTCCTGTAAGGAAAGAGCATTCATAACAGTAGCTAACATGCCCATATAATCAGCTTGAGCTCGGTCCATCCCCATCTGTGAGCCAATGGAACCACGCCAGATATTCCCCCCACCAACAACGATCGCAATTTCAACCCCCAATTCATGGACTTCTTTTAATTCCTGACAAACCGCCTGAACAGTTTGAGGGTCAATTCCATAGCCTTTTTCACCAGCTAAAGCCTCGCCCGATAACTTTAACACAATACGCTGATACTTGGTCTTTGACATCTTCATCCTCCTTTAAACACTTGCCTCAAATTCGTAAAAAAAAGGCGGGCAAGAAAGCCAATACCCGTCTTTCTTTAACTCCCACCTTATTCAATCTGATTAGTTATTCATTTGTGCTGCAACTTCTTCAGCAAAGTTTTCGGAACGTTTTTCCATTCCTTCACCCACTTCAAAGCGCACATAAGCTGCAACTTTACCACCATGGCTAGCAACATACTTAGCTACAGTTTGATCGCCATCTTTAACAAACGCTTGTTCATTCAAGCAGATTTCGCTATAGAATTTATGCATACGACCTTCAACGATCTTATCAACGATGTTTTCTGGTTTACCTTCATTTAAAGTAAGTTCACGTTGTACAGTCCGTTCGCGTTCAACTTCTTCCGCATCTACATCTTCTGGATTTAAGTACTTCGGATTAATCGCTGCCACGTGCATTGCAACATCCTTAGCCACTTCTTCATCTTTAGAATCAGCAATAACTGTTAATACACCGATACGTCCACCTTGGTGAGCATATTCACCAAAGACGTCATTGTCAGATTTAGTTAAAATCGCAAAACGACGGAAAGAAATCTTTTCGCCAATGACTTGAGTTGCTTCAATAACTTGGTCAGCAATGCTCTTGCCATCAATTTGAATTTCGTTAGCTGCTTCAAGATCTGCTGGTTGAGCTTTTGCTACAGCTTGCGCAATATCGTTAACTAACTTGATGAATTTTTCATTGCTAGCCACAAAGTCTGTTTCTGAGTTGACTTCTACTAATGCTGCAACATTTCCATCAACATAGCTAGCTGTCAAACCTTCTGCTGCAATACGATTAGCTTTTTTAGCAGCCTTTGCTAATCCTTTTTCACGTAGGTTGTCGATTGCTTTATCTAAATCGCCATCTACTTCAACCAATGCTTTTTTTGCATCCATCATACCTACACCGGTGATGTCACGTAATTCTTTAACTTGTTTTGCGCTAATGTTTGCCATTAAAAATCCTCCTTGGAATATCTTGCTTAGATAAGCATTTATTTAATTATAACAAAATTTTTGTCCCAACTAAAGTGTTATTATCGTCTTTCAAAAAAAACTACCCGAGAGGCTCAGACGTCTCCGGGTAGTGAACACGATTACTCAGCCTCGTTTTCAGCTGTTTCTTCGTTTGCTTCTTTGCCTTCTTCAAATAGGTTGTCGAAGAATTCTTTATCATTTTCTTCATCAACTTCAACATCTACCTGACCTTGTTTTGCTTCAACACAAGCATCAGCCATTGCCGCTGTAATCAGTTTGATGGCACGGATTGCGTCATCGTTAGAAGGGATAACATAGTCGATTTCATCTGGATCACAGTTTGTATCTACCATAGCGATGATTGGAATGTTCAACTTACGTGCTTCTTGAACAGCAATGCGTTCTTTACGAGGGTCTACAACGAAAAGAACATCTGGGATTCTTGGCATATCTTTGATTCCACCTAAGAATTTTTCAAGGCGATCCCATTCTTTACGAATTTCAACCACTTCTTTTTTAGGTAGAACATCAAAAGTACCATCCACTTCCATTTGTTCGATTTCTTTCAAGCGACGGATACGTCCTTGGATTGTTTTCCAGTTAGTCAATAGTCCACCTAACCAACGGTGATTGATGTAATATTGACCAGCACGTTCAGCTTGTTCTTGAACAGATTGTGCTGCTTGTTTTTTGGTTCCTACGAATAAGCAAACGCCACCATCAGCTACAGTTTCACGCATAAAGTTGTATGCTTCATCAACTAATTTAACGGTTTTTTGAAGGTCGATGATATAGATACCATTGCGTTCTGTAAAGATATAACGTTTCATTTTAGGGTTCCAACGTCTTGTTTGGTGACCAAAATGAACACCGGCTTCGAGTAAATGTTTCATTGAGATTACTGACATAATATAACTCCTTTTGTTTTTATTTCCTCCAAGTACTTCTTCTAACTTCAGGACTTCAGTAAGCAACCCTCAAATTATCCATACTTGTGTGAATTGTGCTCAATCGCACTCTTAGCATTTTAGAATAAATCAATCAAAAAATCAAGCTCTAATTTATTTAGATCTTAATGATACGGGCAGATCAAGAATCTCCTTAAGTGCCACCGCCTTCTTCAATTGAGAAGATCGCTGTCTTCTTCTAACTAATGAGTTTGCCACTTGCAGATTTTCTTGATTGGGTTTTAAGTCATTTGAGCCTATTTTTGAAGATCGCATTAGTGGATCTTGATTCCCTATTTGAGAATCCATTTGGGTTGGCAGTTTTTGTGCTTGATTAATCTTTCGACATTTTTGAGCATTGTTTTTTCTTTTTGCTGCTGCATGCTTGTCCAACCGTTCACTGGTGACTATTTGACTCGTCTGTGCTCTTTTAGAACGCTTAGTCGCTTTTAAAGCAGGTTCTTTTACTTTAGACGCGCTCTTTCTTACTTGACTAGAATCGTCAGTTTGCTTTAGATAACGGCCTTTAACAAAGGCATAGGCTAGAAAAAATAGAATAACGAGAAGATTATTCATTCTGATCACTCATTTTAAATGAATCTGACTCCTCGCCTGCAATCGCTTGACGCATCTTAGAGTCTGATTGAATATTTTCAAGTTTATAATAGTCCATAACTCCCAGCTGTCCTTTTCTAAAGGCCTCCGCTACCGCTAAAGGAACTTGAGCTTGAGCCTCAACGACCTTAGCACGCATTTTTTGAACCTGTGCCACATTCTCTTGTTCTAAAGCGACAGCAATGGCACGCCGTTCTTCGGCTTTAGCTTGAGCAATTTTTTTATCAGCTTCTGCTTGATCCGCTTGAAGTTTTGCTCCGATATTTCGGCCTACATCCACATCCGCAATATCAATCGATAGAATTTCAAAAGCAGTCCCAGAATCCAACCCCTTGCGCAAAATCGTTTGGGAGATGGAGTCCGGATTTTCTAAGACTTCTGAGTGAGTCTTAGCAGAACCAACTGTGGTTACAATCCCTTCGCCAACCCGAGCAATAATCGTTTCCTCTCCAGCCCCTCCGACAAGGCGCTCGATATTCGCACGTACCGTTACCTTGGCCTTCGCTTGAACTTCAATCCCATTCATCGCAACCCCTGCAATAACCGGTGTTTCAATCACCTTCGGATTGACAGATACTTGAACTGCTTCAAAGACATTACGTCCTGCTAAGTCAATGGCCGCTGCCTGTTCAAAGCCTAATTCAATATTAGCTCTTTGAGCGGCAATCAGCGCATCAACCACTATATTGACGTTACCACCCGCTAGATAATGGGCCTCAAGCTCATTCGTCGTTATTGGTACCCCAGCTTTTGTCGCTTTAATTAGAGGGTTCACAATATCAGAGGGTCTAACCCGTCTTAACCGCATTCCTGCTAGATCTGCAATGGATACTTTGGCTCCAGAGAAATAAGCTGTAATCCATAAGCCGATTGGAACAAACCGTAAGAACAAGGTCAACAGGATGATAATCAATACAATTATCATCAGTGTTGAAAAGAAACCAGGATTCAGCATAATCTCATACATTAAACTTTCCATTATTTCACTCTCCTAACATATAATTGATTCGACTGGTAGCCAACAATCATTATTTTTGATCCAGCTTCAATCAATTCATCTTGACTGAAAGCTTGAAAAAGTTTCTCTCCCAACTGAATCTTGCCAACTGGTTTAAGGTCCGTCCGTGCAATCCCCGTTTCGCCAACTAATTGAGATAAGTCTGATAACAGCTCTGATTGGTCCGCAGATGAATGGCCAATGGTTTTATCAAGAACAAACCGTGGACTCATCTGCAATTGAAAGCCCCAATTCAATAACAGAATTGCTTCGATCACAGACCAGATAATAGTTCCAAGAAAGAAGAGCAAAGTCAGCTCAACACGTCCTATTTTTAACCACAGACCAACAAATGCAAGAATCAAGCCCAGAAGGCCTGCTAAACCTAAATCTGGCACATACAATTCCACCACTAACAAGGCCATACCAAAGGCAAATAATAAAAAATAATATAAATTTGCCCCCTGCCAACCAAAATAAATCATAAAGGCTAACAATGCTAAAAGATAAAGTAGCCAAGAACGTTTCGTAAAAATTGATAAAACTAACAAAGACACACCTATTAGAATAAAGAAAGTCATATTAAACCATCTCCTTTCCTTAACTCTTTATGGATTTATAGATTTTGCTTCATCTTTAGCTATCTGTTGGAAAGAGTCCTTTGGTGCATGTCGTAGAAAGGCCTGGCGTTGTGAATACGAGTAACCATCTCGTTCAAGAATATCTCGTTTAATGATCCGATATAAAGCAGATGCAATCGGCACCCCCAATAACATTCCTGGAATTCCTAATAGGCCACCTCCAATGGTAATAGAAAATAGAACCCACATACCCGGAAGCCCTAATGAAGATCCCACAATCCTTGGATATACGACATTTCCTTCAAACTGCTGGAGAATAATAATAAAAAGTAAAAACCAGAATGCCTGTGAAATCGAGTGAACGGAAATCAAGACCATTCCTAAAATACCTGAGATATAAGCTCCAAGCATTGGGATTAAGGCAAATACCCCTGTTAAAACACCAATCATACCTGCATATGGGAAGCGGAATAACCACATTCCTAAGGTGACCATCACTCCTAAAATGGTAGCTTCAATCACTTCACCGGTTAAAAAGTTCGTAAATGCTTCATCTAAAGTTGTTAGAACGTATAAAATTTTTCGAGATCGTTTCTTCGAGACATAAGTCGTTAGAACATGAAGAAACTGATCTATTAGCTTTTCCTTAGACATTAACAGATATAATGAAAAAATTAAAGCCAAAACACCATTAACGATAATCGAAGCTAGAGAACCAACCGTCGATAAGGTGGTATTGACAAAGCCAGATAGAAAATCATTCGTCCAAGATTTAAAATTCGATAGCATGGTTGACCAGTCTATTTCAAAGCGAGACATAACTGGGTTCGAATTATCTGGTAAAACCCTTTCCAACTGATGGGTCCATTTTTCAACGTGAGAAATAAAGACCGGAAAAGCCTTAATAGCTTCTGTAGCAACATTATAAACTTGTGGTACAACCAATCCAATTACAAAAAGCATAACCAGGAGTATCGTTAACAAAGACAAAGTAATCGCTAAGGGGCGCCGCGATTTTTGCCAATAACCTTGCTTTTTATGAGGCCACAAGATCCTTTCAAACTGAACCATCAGAATGTTCAAGATATAAGCAATAACAAAACCGGCAATAATTGGGGTCATTACCATCCATAATTTACCAACCCAAGCAAAAATCAGCTTATAATTGAAAATGGCCAAGGTTAAGGCCGCAACCAATAGAATATAGCGCACAACAATTTTATCCAATTTTTGATATCCCTGCATTCACTCACCCTCTCTATTTTTTCTTCATTTTACCATGAAACTTTATCAAAAGCGATCAATTAACGCATCACGAACATGCTTTTACTTGGCTACTAAGCTCCAATAATCGTCCATCATTGAAGCTCACAAAGTTTAATTTATACTGACTCGCTATTAGCATTATTTTAACTCAACTTACTGATTACAAACTCCCTTGAATACCCTTTAAGATAAGTAAGAAAGAACAAAAAAGAAGTTGCAACAAACTGTTGCAACTTCTTCATCAAATCCATTAACTAACCCGATTAGTCTTTTAATGGGCTATATTTAAAGACCAAATGATCTTCTTCTAAATCAGCTTCAATCATACTATGAGGAAGCACATCCCCTTTAATAATCGCTCGAGCTAATGGATTTTCCAATTCACGAGTAATAAAACGCAAGAGTGGACGGGCACCATATATTGGATCATAAGCACTCCTTGCAATCCAATCAATGGCTTTATCGGTTAAAGTCAAGCCCAAGTCTTGGTGAGCCAACCGTTGTCGTAATTGACCTAAGAATTTTTCTACAATGCCATGGAGATTATCTTGAGTCAATGGTTTAAACATGACAATATCGTCAATACGATTGAGAAATTCTGGTTTAAAATGATCCTTTAATAATCCTTCTACGGCTTGAGCGGTCTCATCTTTAATTTCTCCTTGATCCGTCATTCCTTCCAATAACAAGTGAGAACCAATATTTGAAGTCATGATTAGCACCGTGTTTTTAAAATCTACTACACGACCCTTAGAATCAGTTAATCGACCATCGTCAAGTACTTGCAATAGAATATTAAAGACATCGGGGTGAGCCTTTTCGATCTCATCCAATAAGACAATCGAATAGGGACTACGACGTACCGCTTCCGTTAATTGGCCTCCTTCTTCATAACCAATATAACCTGGAGGGGCTCCAACTAGCCGAGAAACCGTGTGTTTCTCCATATATTCCGACATATCAATTCGGACCATATGGTGTTCATCATCAAAAAGCACTTCTGCTAAGGATTTAGCTAGTTCAGTTTTACCTACCCCAGTTGGTCCTAAGAATAAGAAGGAACCAATTGGACGATTAGGATCCTGTAGACCTGAACGTGAACGAAGGACTGCTTCACTGACCTTCTGTACAGCTTCATCTTGACCAATCACTCTTTGATGGAGCGTTTGATCCAAGTGTAACAACTTGGTTCTCTCTCCTTCAACTAAACGATTAACGGGTATACCGGTCAATCGTTCCACCACTTTCGCAATTTCCGTTTCGGTAACACTCTCTTGGGTTAGCCGTTCCGCTTGATGACCGACTTCTTGACTCGCTTGCGCTTCGATTTCTTGAAGCTCTTCTTCCATCTTAGGTATTTCACCGTGCCGCAAACGCGCCGCCGTTTCAAGGTCATAATTATTTTCAGCTTCTTCCAAATCATGACGAGCTTGATCTAATTTTTCGCGTTTTTCACGAATCTTGTTCGAAGCTTCCTTCTCGATTTCCCAACGCATTTTTAATTCATTAGCTTCTTGCCGAACGGCAGATAAATCTTCTTGTAAGTTCTCTAAACGCTTCTTAGAAGCTTCGTCTTCCTCTTTTTTCAAAGCGGCTTCTTCAATCTCTAATTGCATCAGTCTCCGATTTACTGCATCCATCTCGGTCGGCATGGAATTCATTTCGACTTTAATAGTCGCACAAGCTTCATCGACCAAGTCAATTGCCTTATCTGGTAAGAAGCGATCTGTAATATAACGATCAGATAGAGTCGCTGCCGCTACCAAAGCATTATCATGAATGGATACTCCATGATGGATTTCATAACGCTCCTTTAATCCCCTTAGAATTGAAATAGTATCTTCAACCGTGGGTTCATGCACCATAACCCTTTGGAAACGCCGTTCCAAGGCCTTATCCTTTTCAATATTTTCACGATATTCATCCAAGGTCGTTGCTCCGATACAGTGCAATTCACCACGAGCCAGCATAGGTTTTAAAAGATTCCCCGCATCCATGGATCCTTCTGTTTTACCGGCACCGACAATGGTATGGATCTCATCAATAAATAGAAGGATTCGGCCTTCTGACTTTTTAACTTCTTTGAGTACCGCTTTTAGCCGTTCTTCAAATTCACCGCGGTATTTTGCACCCGCGATTAAAGCACCCATATCAAGGGAATAAATCTCCTTACCTTTTAAGTTTTCAGGAACATCCTTTTTAATAATTCGATGAGCCAAGCCTTCTATAATAGCGGTCTTACCTACCCCAGGTTCACCAATCAATATCGGGTTGTTCTTCGTTTTACGTGAAAGTATACGAATAACATCCCGGATTTCTTCATCACGACCGATTACCGGATCCAGTTCATTGTTCTTAACAGCTTCATTTAAATTCTTAGCATACTTCGCTAAAGATTCATAAGTTTCTTCTTGATTTTGTGAGGTCACAGACTCTCCTCCTCTCAATACTTTAATTCGTTCCTTGAGTGTGGCTTCATCCAATCCATTCTCCAATAAATATTGAGTTAATGGATTATTATTCTGCTTATATAGAGCCAGCAATAATACTTCCGTCGCAATATACTGATCTTCAAATTCCTCGGCAATTGCAGAAGCATCACTGATCAATTGATTCAAACGACTGGATAACTGCTGACCATAAGTGACATTGCTCCCTGTCACTTCGGATATCTTATCAATCTCGCTTTCAATTTTTTGGCGAAAATCTGCTAAGCGAATCCCCAAATCTTGGTAAATTTTTCCTGCAAAATGATCATCTTGCGTAAAGATCAACCAGAGATGTGGTATGTCAATCGCTTGATGGTGACGAGTAATGGCGACTTGTTGGGCTTGACCCAAGGCCTCTTGGACCGTGGTTGTCATTTTATCGATCATCGTATCACTCCTTATGTCAAAATTAGTCAAACTTTTTAATGTTTTAAAATAGCTCTTACTTAAGAGCTTATGTTTAGTATATACCATTGGTCAAAAAAGGTCAATCTTTTTTTAAAAATTTTTATCGATTTAATTGTAGAGATAAATTCAAGGCATATGAATCAAAGTCCAACTCATTCTGCGACGAAAAATAAAGGTCTAAACGAGCATTCAATTCCTTTAGAAAATCCGCTATATATGGAAGTTCTTCTTTTTCTTGATAAGGGTGTTTATCAATATAGAGGCGTAATTGTTCTTTAATAAATTGGTCCAATGCTTGACGGTAACTGACCTGAAGATAAGGAAAACCTGTTTGAATATCCGTAGAAATTAAATATGCAGGGGCTAATAATATAAATTCTAGTGAAAAATGACTCACAGACTCTTTCGTTAAATCACTAAAGTAACGACTTAAATAACATTGATGAGTAATACACTGTTTAACTTGAGACATAATCATCCTGTCCTCTTAATTCTAAAGCATCCCTAAGGCAATCTTGGCATAGCGAGATAATTTTTCCAATGACCAAGGTGGGTCAAAGGTCAGTTCAACTTGAATATCCTCGACGCCAGGAATTTCTCCTAATGCTGCCTGAATGTCCCCAATTAAAACCCCCGCTAAGGGACACATCGGAGTCGTTAATGTCATTAAGACCTTTAACTTACCAGGCGCTTCCTCGATCACCTCATAAATTAATCCTAAATTAATCAAATCCAAGCCTAATTCTGGATCAATGACTTGAGACAACTGATCTACAATTTGAGTTTGAAATTCCGTTAAATCTCTTCCCTGTCGCATCATCTCTAAATCCATACACTACCTCCTTTAACTACTCTATTGTAAATAAAATGAATGAGATTGCAATCAATACGAATTCAGTGACCATTGAGTCTTCTAGATATTTTGAATAATTAGGAAATATCAACGACCAATTGAAAACCAGTGATCATTATCTTCTTAAAACAAGAGTCTGACTATGATATAATGGACAATCATCAAGGAGGAAAACTATGCAACAACATTTAATTGCCATTGATCTAGATGGAACCACTCTCAATAACCAATCCAAACTTAGCCCCTTAACACGACAATGCTTAAGAAAACTCGATGAAATGGGGCATCTTATAGCAATCGTAACAGGAAGACCCTATCGCACATCCATTGGCCTTTATCAAGAATTAGGGATTACAAGTCCGATGGTTAATTTCAATGGGGCCTATTGTTGTTTTCCTCAGCGTCCAGCTTGGACTGCTGCCTATCATTATGACTTAGACCGGTCAATCGCTTTAGAGCTTTTAAAAAGGCAAGACAGCTTAAATGTCAATTTAATCTGTGCTGAAGGGATTGATCGCCTCTATTCTTCATCGATGAACTTACCAGATTCACCTTACTATCCTAAAGAAGAAACCCAATTGTCTAAGCTGACCCGATCAAGCTTAACTAAAAACCCTACCGCCCTAACCCTCTTTTCAAGTGAAGACCAGCAAACGTTTATCAAACAACAGATTGAAGATAAGTATTCAAATCAAGTTGCAGTAAGAACTTGGGGAGGAGAATTTCCAGTTCTTGAAGTCGTTCGAGCCGGAATTAATAAGGCGGTCGGTGTTAAGGCTATTGCCGACTTCTACCATATCCCCAGAGAAAGTATTTACGCCTTTGGCGATGAAGATAACGATCGGGAAATGATTGAGTATGCTGGACATGGTGTCGCAATGGCGAATGCCATTGCGTCGATCAAAAATAGCGCAGATGAAATTACTGATTTTACCAATGATCAAGATGGTCTCGCCAAACATTTGATTAAAGCCTTTGATCTAAAAATTCTTTCATAAAAAAGCCTGCAGACTCAGGAACATTATGAGGATAACTGTTTCAAACAGTTTGATCCAACAAAGTTTCTAAGCCTGACAGGCTTTTTAATCGTTTAAATCATCCACATTCTCATAAAGTTGATCGAACTCTAACCCATAACTATAGTTGTGACTATTATCCGTCAAGCTTTCAGGTAAAGGCTGGGTGGTTTGAACTTGTTTCTTCATGGCTCGCTGTTGATCTCGACTAAAGAAATGACCAACGACCTTAATCGAAGGCACGATATTAATAAAGGCTTTATCATCAGCATGCTTAACGGCTTGCTGTAAGGCATATAATTCATAACGGTTGATCACAACCATGACCACACTCCGCTTGTCTCGAAGATAGCCTCCCTGACCATCTAATATCGTTACACCACGAACAATGGACTTATAGATCGCATTCACAACCTCATCCATCTTGTTAGTGACTACCAAGGCAGTGAGACGTTGTTCAGAGGTATGTATGCTATCAATCGTATTGGCTAATACATAAATCGAAATTAACGTATAAAGTGCATTCTCCCATTCGAACAAAACACCCGACGCAAAAATGATCAAGGAGTTAATCGCAAATCCTAAGATCCCGATATTCACATTCACAACCCGTGCTAAGACCAGCGACACAATATCCAATCCACCACAGGATAGGCCAAACTTAATTGCAACGGCTGAACCTAAACCACAAATCACGCCCCCCATAATGCCATTAAGTAAGGGATTCGTTGAAACTTGAATTACTGGTACAATATTCGTAAAAACAGTCGATAAAAAAACGACCAACAAACTTAGTAAAGTGAAATCACGACCAATCTTAAACCATGACAATAAGAGTAAGGGCACGTTCAGAATAAACACTAGGTTTCCGACCGTCAAGAAAGGCCCAATCACTGGAATAACGGGTGCAAAATAATTAATAATTTGAGCAATCCCAGAAGTCCCCGAAGAAAAAATGTCTCCCGGAATCAAAAAGAAATTTAAACCCATGGCTATAAAAAACGCAGCCATATTTGCAATCAACACTTGAAATAAGATACGCACCAATGGCCTATCTTGAATATATTGTTCAAACAACCATACTCCCCCTTATTAATAAAATGAAACCAGATCATTCTATCATAGATTAGAGACTTTTGCCCAACTTTTCAGGCAATGATTTTTGCAATAGTCGTGCAATCGTCGATCCGATCACTAGGGTATCATATAAAGGTCTGGGATCCTGACCGCATCTGATGAGACTGCGTAGATAGATTTCCCCATCCCCAGCTAAATAAAGATTATAATAACCTGTTTTCGCACCATTTAAGTCATTAATCGCTTCTAAAGCTTGGAATTTCTTTTGGTAATCGTCCAAAACATGAACTTGACGATAAATAATTTGCGCATCAAAATAAGCTTCCTCACTCTTTTGTAAGATGACTTCTACCATTAACATTCGCTCTTTGGATGCTCTAAACTGAAAACGATATAAATGGTGTCCCCCTTCAATAGCTTGATACTGTGTCGGAAGTTCCTTTTCTTTTAACAGGGCCTCAAATTGTGTTTTAAATTCTAACATAACTACCCAACTTTCTAATTTGTTTGAAATCTTCTTAAGTATAACAAATTATTATATAATCTTAAAGCGATTGACAAGCATTGCAAAAATGGTAACTTATAAGAGTAAGCAAGCGCTTAAAATACCAGAGAAAGCGATGGGATCGAATTCATGAAAAATCAATTATCTGATCACACAATCAATGACCTAATGGAAATTATTAATCTCGAAGCCATCAAACAATTACCTAAATCCACAGAGCACTTTATTTCGGATGTGCATGGGGAATTTGAAGCCTTTGACCATCTGCTCCGGAATTGTTCCGGTGTTATATCCATTAAAGTAGACGACTTGTTTGATGGGATATTAAGCGAAGAAGAAAAACTCGATCTCTGCTTTAACATTTACTATCCGGAAGATTTAGTCTTAAATGCTGAAAAATCCAAAGAAGAATGGATGATCTTGCTCGACCAATTAGTTCGACTAACGCGTCATGTTACCTCAAAATACACGCGCTCAAAAGTCCGCAAGGCCTTGCCTTCCGCTTATGCGTATATTCTGGAGGAACTCATCTATCAATATGATGCTGAAAACGATAAGATGCGTTATTATCATACGATCTTCAACACCATGATCGACCTTGATCTCGCTCGTCACTTTGCGGTTGCTCTGGCCCATTTAATTCAACGCTTTGTAGTCGATCATCTCCATGTATTAGGGGATATCTATGACCGTGGTCCGAATCCAGATAAGATCATGGATCGACTCATGGTGATTCCATCAATGGATATTCAATTGGGCAATCACGATATTATCTGGATGGGAGCTTATGCCGGCTCACTGGCATGTCTAACGACTGTCTTGCGAATTCAACTGCGTTACGGAAATACCCAACTACTTAAAGATTATGGTATCGATCTTTCCCGTCTTGCTAAATATGGTCACCGTTACTACCAAGATAATGAAGCCTTTCGTCCTCGGGGTAGCAACTTAAACTTAAGCCCAGAAGATGAGCTAGAAATCACCTTGATGCATCAAGCAATTTCCATTATGCAATTTAAGGTTGAAGGACAAGTCATTCAACGACGGAGTGACTTCCAAATGGAGGATCGACTCTTACTGGATAAATTATCAGCAGATCGACAATCAATTCATCTGAACGGTAAAAAATATAGTATTAAAAACGGTTGCTTCCAACGGGTCAATCCAGATAACCCCTATGAGCTAACACTTGGTGAAGAACTCGTCCTATTAGACCTATTGCATCAATTTCAAACTTCTCCAGCCCTTAGTCGTCATATGAACTTTTTAGCCCAACAGGGAACTCTATACTTGACTTATAATAAAAATCTACTCTTTCATGGTTGCCTACCGATGACCGATGATGGCGACTTTATGTCACTCACCCTAGATGGCAAGACCTATCAAGGACGCTCCTTAATGGACCGCTTTGAATATGCGATCCGCCAAGCCTACATTCATAAAAATGATCAAGATGACTTTAATAAAGATCTTATTTGGTATCTCTGGTGTGGTCCAGTTTCTCCACTCTTTGGAAAACATGCAATGACCACCTTTGAACGTTACTTCATCGAGGATAAATCCAGCCATAAAGAAAAGCAAAATATATATTATAGCTTGCGAGAAGAAGAGGACTTTTGCTTCAAAGTCTTAAAGGAATTTGGTCTTGATGAATCTGGTTATATTATTAATGGTCATACACCGATCAAAGCCATTGAGGGAGAAAAACCAGTAAAAGCAAATGGAAAAATGCTCGTGATAGACGGAGGTCTTGCTAAACCCTACCAAAAAGTCACCGGCATTGCCGGCTACACACTCGTCGATAATTCCCATGAAATATATATCTGTGCCCACCAGCCTTTTACGAGTCGATCTGAAGCAATCCAATCGAAGAAAGACATTCTCCCTAAAAAATACATTGTTACCGAACGTCCTAAACGACTCTTTGTCGCAGATACCGATTTAGGTATGGAATTCGATAAAAAGGCTGACCGATTAAAAGAAATGCTTTTAGAAAATGAATAATTATAAAAGAAATCCTCCCAAACACTTAACAAACATGTACTTGGGAGGATTTCTTATCAGTCCATAAAAAATAGGCCCTATTAATGGGCCTATAATTCTTATCTTAGAAACCGCGCTCTTTAATACGAGCAGCTTTACCAGATAAAGCACGAATGTAGTAAAGTTTCGCACGACGTACTTTACCTTTACGGGTCACTTCGATTTTAGCAACACGTGGTGAATGAACTGGGAAAGTCCGTTCAACACCAACACCGTTTGAAATCTTACGAACAGTATACGTTTCGCTGATTCCTGCACCACGGCGTTTAATCACTAAACCTTCAAAGATTTGCACACGTTCACGTTCGCCTTCAACAATTAAAGCGTGAACTTTCACGGAATCACCAGGACGAAAATCTGGGATATCGCTACGTAATTGACCTGCAGTGATCTTTTCAATCAATTGACTCATTCTTATTTCTCCTTCCAACAAACATTCTTAAATAGTCATTCTATTTAGCGGAATATCGTTAATTAGGGTCACTTGACCACTTGTTTAATTATACTAGAAAACAATCAATTGTAAAGGAAAATCTTGGTTTTTTTCAGCAAATCCCTTTATTTTTAACCCACTGACCTTCATAATATAGTTAAAAGGGGGATATATATGAACCATTCCATAAAACTTCACTTTACTGATCTTGAAACGATCATCATTCCAATCAGTCAAATTGACGACTTTAACTATCAAATAGAAAACGGACAAATCGATCAATATCAGCTAGTACTTAATCGATCATCGATCCTTGCCAACATCAAGGGTTATCCCTATCCAATTGACCACAACAATCTAGCTACTTACCTTACCGCTGACCACCCAGCTATTGTCAGCCTACAAATCGATGATCAGGATCCACTAAGTATCCGTTGGCAACAATTACCCAATCCTAGTCTACAGGATTGTCAATGCGAACCCATCAATATCCGATCCTATTCTATCCTTAAAGAAAAACAAATAATCCTCGGCAACCATGAATACTTAAAAGACTATTTCGGCCATAAAATTTATCAAAGTAAATAAAGCAATAAAAAAACCTGCTAAATCCCATGAATCTAGCAGGCCTTTTTAGATCTATTAAAAAATTTATGCTTCAGCAGCTACTGGATAAACAGAAACTTGCTTTGCTTTTTTGCCTTTACGTTCGAAACGAACAACACCATCAATTTTTGCGAATAAAGTATCATCGCCACCGCGACCTACATTATGTCCTGGATGGATTTTTGTTCCACGTTGACGGAAAATGATCGATCCTCCGGTAACCGTTTGACCGTCGCCAACCTTAGCACCTAAACGTTTAGCAATGGAGTCACGGCCGTTTTGAGTCGAACCTCCACCTTTTTTAGTCGCAAATAATTGTAAATTTAATTTTAACATCAACTTGCACCTCCTATGCGATAACTTGTTTGATCTGAATATACTCTGGATAAGATTCTTGCGTCACTGTCAGCGCCAAAATCACATGTTGGCATAACAATTGGATATCATGATCTCTATTCTTTATGTCCAAGTGTGGAATCGTCAGCTTCAAATATCCGCCATGAACATCATCTATTTCAACTTCTGTCTCAAGTGACAACAATTGATCCAAAGAATTTTCAAGCGAAATAATCTGACTAGAAACTGCCGCGCAAACGATATCTAATCCTGGATCAGCCATCTCAGCATGTCCTTTCAATTCAATAAAACGAACTTGCTTTTGATCTGAGCTCAATCCTATCTGAATTCGAATCATTAGGCTTTAATAGCATTAATCGTCAACTTAGTATAAGGTTGACGGTGTCCTTGCTTACGATGTGAATCTTTACGACGTTTATATTTGAAAGTAACGACTTTCTTAGCACGTCCTTGTTTTTCAACAGTTGCTTCTACCGAAGCTCCTGATACGAATGGTGAACCGATTTTAGTTTCGCCTTCGCCACCTACAAGAACTACTTCTTCAAAGTTTACTTTATCACCTTCTTGAGCGTCCAATTTTTCAACAAAAATTGTTTGTCCTTCTTCAACTTTGATTTGCTTACCGCCTGTCTTAATAATAGCGTACATTTAAGCACCTCCTATAATTTATTTTGAGACTCGCCAACTTGCGCGACCAATGTGCTTAATACACAAGCTGAGCGGTTGCAGATGTGGTGCTACACAATACAACAACAGTCTTATTCTAGCAGACTGATCTTCATCTTGTCAATGATTAATTGTAATTTGTTTTACCAAATTCGAACTCGTTTTTCAGGAGCAAGATACATGGAGTCTCCTTCTTTCGTTGCAAACTCTTGATGGAATTCATCCAGATTTCGAACTTGAATATTGGCCCGCAATTCCGCCGGTGCGTGAACGTCGATTTGTAATAACATCGCTTCAAATTCTGGTCGAGCCTTTTGACACCAAATCCGCGCCCAATTATAGAAAAATTCATCAATTTGGTAGTCAGACTCATGCTTTAAAGCTTGTAAAGCTGCCGTTAAGCCCCCGCAATCAGCAATATTCTCAGAAACCGTCAGTCGTCCATTAACACTTCCCTGCCTAAAAGGAATACCATCCCACTGATCAATCATAGCTTGAGCCTTGGCTTCAAAGGATCGGAAATCTTCTTCTGTCCACCAATTATTAATGTTTCCATCAGCATCCATCTTCGCACCATTATTATCAAATGCATGAGAAATCTCGTGAGCAATAACTGCTCCAATCCCACCGTAATTCTGAGACCGAGACTGGTCTAAACTATAAAATGGCGCTTGTAAGATCGCCGCTGGGAAGCAAATTAAATTCCCTGAAGGACTATAGTAAGCATTAACCATATCTGCTGGCATATGCCATTCTGTACGATCTACTTTTTTACCCATTTTTTCAAAATGATGGGCCACTATTATTTCTTGTAATTGACAAAAATTCTTAAAATAAGATTGGTCCGAATCGACTTTTAAATCGGAATAATAAGCAGGATAGCTATCAGGATAACCTACCAAGACTTCAAAGGCATCTAATTTTTGAATTGCTTTTTCGATCGTCTCTGGGCTTAACCAATCATTCTGATTTAATCGGTCTTGATAGACCTTGATCATCTGGTCAACCATCTCTTGCACATCTGCTTTAGCTTTTGGACCAAAGTATTTCCTACCATAATAGATACCTACTGGCTGACTAAAAACTTGTTTGACTTGATAATAAGCATGTTTTTTAAAGCTCTGCACTTCTGGGTTGCCTGACAAGGCCAGACTATACTGACTAGCCAATTGCCGAATTTCTTCAGATAATATATTAGCTAGATCATTAGCAACTCGGACCAATAACCAGGCTTGCAATTTTTTAAAGCCATCTTCTTTAAAGAAAGAGTTCCAAGCCTCAAAAAACTCAACTTGGGTCACAATAATGTTTTCAGGGACAAAACCAATCAAGCCTGTAATGATCGCATCAAACTTCAAGTTATTAAAATAAGCGATGACTTCATTGCTAGGACGTGGATTATATTGCTTAGTATAATCAGCTAATGCTTCTCTTGATTTTTGCTTTTGAGCAAAAGCTTTGTCCAATTCCAAAGCTAATTGAACAAGTAACTCAGCTCTTTCACTTGAATAGCCATATTTTTCTAATAGAGCTTGGCTTTGTTTTTCATAAGTTGCTAACAAACTCTGTCCCTTTTTATTTCCTTCTTGATAATAAACAGTATCTGGTAGAATTAGATTAGGTACATCTAAATATAAAGCATGCTCTTTAGCTGATTTCAGGTCTGGGCTAACCGATAAATTAAAAGGACTCGTCCAACCCATTTCTATCATTCGATAGATTCTATCTTGTAAATTTTCGTAGTCTTCCGCTTTTAGAATCCAATCCAAAATTTTCTTCGCTTCTTGCACTCCAATTTTCGTGCGACTATCTTGATCTAAAGCTAGTCGATAAAGCTTCACAAATTCCAATAGTGCTTCGTCTTCTAATTCAACGTTTCCAGCAAGCATCTGGTCCACTTCTGACAACATGGTCTCCTCAAGCTCATCCGCTAAAACTGAAAACCCTCCTGTACGAGATTTATCATTAGGAATAACCGCTGTTTTAAGCCAATCGCCATTCACTGCTTGGTATAAATCTTCTTTTACTAACTGTCGATCAATCGTCATACAAGCACCTCTTTCTTAAAATTATCTGTATTATATCATACTAAAAAAAGGCCTATCAATCTTAGACCCTACCAAAAAAGCTGCTTTTAAAAGCAGCTTTAAATCATTAAAAAATAATATGATCATTATAGCCCAACCAACGGAGTAAAGCTTTTGCTGGGAAATATAAGAAGAAGGCCATTGCAGTATTAAAAATTAAACTAGGTCCCAAGCGAACCAGTATGTAAGTTTGGACACTCATATCAACAAGGCCCACTCTTAAATAAAAATAATATACGACAAAATCGATTAGGGTAATCGCCACAATAAACAACATAAAATGAATAATCGCATTCCTTGGAAAGTACCTTCTTGTCTTCAGAATAAAATAAGTTAATAAATAGTAAATGATGGCATACAGGCCCAATACTGTCGTTAAATATGCATCTTGAACCAGACCGATCAAAAAACTATACCATAAAATATAGGAATGTCTCAGATAAAAGGCGAACACAAGGATAAAATATACCAAAAAATGAGGCACTATGACCTGCTGTTCGCCAATAAATGCCTTAGGAAATAAAGTAGATAAGGCGGCATCTACGACTAAAGCAATTAACAGGACCAAGGGAATTAATCCCTTAATATTCCGATCGCGTTGATAACTTTGATTATAAGCCAGATTAGTCCTTCTCATTAGCTTCACCTGCTCTTTGAATCACAGTTACAAATCGAATATCGGTCATTTCTCCGGCGGGTTTGATACGAACAATTTGGAAAAGACCATAGTCATCCATCTGGGTCGAAGTAACTTCACCGATTAATAAGGTTGATGGAATCACTCCCCCTAATCCAGAGGTAATTACCATGTTCCCTTTCTTAACCTTAGCATCTGGAGAAACCTGAGTCATTAAATACTCTTTAGTCTGGGGATCGTACTCACTAAGAACACCGATCGCCGAGGCCCCTTTATCATCAGTTTGGATGCGAGCCGACACCATACCATCTTTACTCTTTTGTGACATTAGGAGCAAGACTTTGGCTGAAGTTGGATACACCTCAATTACCCGGCCCACTAGACCATTTCCTGCCATCACCGCCATGTTTGGTTTAAGTTTTTTGTTTTCACCCGCATTAATAATCAAAGTTTCAGTCCACTGATCGGGATTACGAGAGATAACCGTAGCATTAACCGTTGTAAATTCAGAAAGTGTTTCACTTAGATCTAATTGCGAACGTAATTTTTCATTTTCAGTCTCTAAGTCAGCAATTCGAACCTGCATCTCGTATGCTTGATCGATTTTAGATTTTAAGGCTTCATTTTCCTCAAAGGTATTCACCAAATCATCCACCGAATTGACGAAACGCACCACCATGTTCACCGGCTCAGATAGAACACGACCAGTCCAAGATACCGTCTCATTCACTGCCAATTTTAAGATGTTGTTGGTTGAATTGAAAAGTGAGTAGCTAATCAAGGAAACAATTAGAATCCCACCTAAAAGAATCCCAATTAATTTTTTGTTATTGAGCATAAATAGTCTTCCTTCTTCCTATAGACGTGCTTGACGCTCGATCTGTTTACTTTGATAATTGAGTTGGTCAAATAACTTACCGGCTCCTATCGCAGCTGCATCAAAAGGATAATCATATGAACGTACAGGAATTCCAATTTCTCCTTCAATACGCGTTGCTAAACGCTTTAAGAGACATCCTCCCCCACTTAATAGGATTCCAGTTTCCAGAAGATCAGCCGATAACTCAATAGGTGTTTGTTCCAATACTTGTCGAATACCTAAAAGGATTTGTCCGATCACTTCATTGATAGCCTCTGCCACCAAAGCCGCTGAAACCTTAGCTTGGCTCGGCACTCCTTGGGCTACGCTGCGCCCCCGTACTAATAGATGATCTTGGTCATCACTTTCATAATGAGCATTTCCCAAAACAATTTTTAAGGTCTCAGCAGTATAGTCACCAATGAGCAACTGATGTTCATTACGAACTGCTTGCGCAATTTTATCATTCATACTACCCGAGGCTTGCTTTAGGGTTAGAGACTTTACTGTTTCACCATAGGAGATAACTGCAATATCCGTCGTCCCTTCACCAATATCTACAATCATCTTACCGCGCGCCTGTTCGACTTCCAAACCAGCTGCTAAGGCCACCGCATAAGGTGCTTCGACGATCATTGCTCGATTAATTCCTAGATCACGAATTGAATCAATAATCGCCTTTCTTTCTACCTTAGAAAGGTCGCAAGGAGCCGTTAAAACCACTTCCGGTTTTGAAAATGAATATTTTAATGAGGCCGACATAAAGTGAGCCAACATTTGTTTAGTGTAAGAAAAATGAGCGATCGCTCCGTGCTGCAAAGGATGAATCAGTTCATAATTATCAGAAGTACGTCCCTCCATCCTACTAGCTTCTCGGCCAAAAGCGACGACTTTTTGAGTCTGCTTTTCAACTGCCAATAATGAGGGTTCCCGTAAGGCAATCCCTTTATTAGCAACCGATATGACTGTATTCGCTGTACCAAGATCAATACCTAATCGTTCCTTGCCAAAAATTGCCACGTTCCTTCCTCCTCATTAATGATATAGCTTGATAAATTATATCAAAAGACCTAACTTGATTCAATGGATATCCTAGGTCTAATCCTATGGTTAGCCCTAATCATAGAGTCTAGTCTCTTTCTTAGAGGTATTAATCAAATAAGTTACTCGTCTCTCGAATGCTATGGTATATGCCATTTCCAATGATAATATGATCTAACAATTCAATGCCCATCATATCACCACAAGCAATCATCCGCTTGGTAAAATATAAATCTGCCGGTGATGGATCAGGATTACCTGATGGATGGTTATGAGCCAGAATAATTCGAGCAGTAGGATACTTTACTGCCTCTTTAAAAATTTCTCGAGGATGTGCCACGCTGGAGGCCAAAGATCCAATAAAAACGGTTTGTTTACGAATCACTTCATTTTTTGTATTTAAACACAACGAAACAAGATGTTCCTGTTGCAGGTCTCCCATTTCCTGGATTAACCACTGACCGACTTTCTGGGTCGAAGTTGCAATACCATATCTCGGTAAATTGGATATATGAACCCTAGACCCTAACTCAATCGCCGCTTTCAATTCAATCGCCTTAACCCGACCAATTCCTTTAATCGATTGGAACTCTTCAAGAGAAGCCTGCTTTAAATCATTTAAACAAGAAAAACAAGCCAAGAACTGCCCAGCTAGATCCATGACTGATTGCTCTCGAGTGCCTGTTCTCAATAGGATGGCCAATAATTCTTGATTGGATAAGGCCTTTACACCATACTGAACGAGTCTTTCTCTTGGTTGTTCTGGATGCCGAACCGCCTTCTTTTTCAAACTAGCATCGATATATGCCATAGTAAAACCCCTCCTTCACCTATAATTAGATGAATTGGAGGGGTTTGCGCTTTAACCATTAAGCTTTTGTGATAGAATGTATTCCCGAACTTGTGAGACAAAATATAAAGAACCTGTTATCAACAGTAAAGAACGATCAGATCCACTATGGTCATGACAATACTGGTCGATCCATGTCGGCCAATCTTCAATAAAATGATACGCCTGTTCTATCGGCTTATCCGTTTGTTCTAAGATAGCTTGGAAGTCTTCCAATTCCATAGATTCAAAATGATCAAAGCCGGTAAAATTAACCTGATCAACCTCAAAAGTTAATAATAAAGGAACTTGGTCGTGCTGATTTTTCTTTCTTAGTCCAGCATAAACCAATTCAATCTGATAGTCTTTAAATTGATGGGAGACAACTTCTTTTAAAGCTGTTAATCCTTCCATATTATGAGCTCCATCCAGATAAATCAAAGGCTGCTCACTAATTGCTTCCAAACGACCGATCCAGTGAGTCTGGCTCAAAGCTTGAAGAGCCTTGGACCAATCAATTTCTAAATGATGGCCTTGCATCCATAGAATAAACGCTTGTAAAGCAGTTGCTGCATTGTGGACTTGATGTTCACCAATCATAGCAATCTTTACCGCTAATGATTCATTCAAACATAAAGGACTCTTAAAAATAAATTCTGCCCCGTGAGGCCCCAAATCTTTAACCTGACTGACTTGATACTCTTTATCATAGTGATAGGCTTTAGCATGATGGTCCTGAGCCCATTGATCGATAACCGCTAATGGGCCCTCTTCCATATAACCAGTCACCGCACTATGGCCTGGCTTAATAATTCCCGCTTTCTCATAAGCGATCTTTTCTTTAGTATCACCCAACATTTCTGCGTGATCTAAACCAATGGATGTGATAACAGATACCTGTCCATCCAGAACATTAGAACAATCATGCATTCCACCAATACCCGCTTCAATAAGACATACATCAGGCTTCTTTTCTTGAAAGTATAAGCAGGCTAATATGGTAAACAATTCAAAATATATTAAGCGACCGTACTCTGAATGAGTCTCCATATAAGTATTCAATTCTTTTAAACGGTTTGTCCAACGAATAACCGCTTCATCTGAGATCTGTTCATGGTTATAACTAATCCGTTCATTAAATCGCTCAATATGTGGTGAAGTAAAAGAACCCACATTTAAGCCCTGACTTTGAAATAAGTCTCTCAAATAAGCGACCACTGATCCTTTACCATTAGTCCCCGTAATATGAAGGACCGGCAACCCAAGATGGGGATTCCCCATGTATTCTAATGCTTGATACATCTTCGTCATATCCGGACGTGGTATCGGATTGACTTGATTTAAAAGCCAGTCCGTTGCTTCTTCAATCCTTGTAAATTCCATTTATTTATCTCCCTTAATGGATTAATTCATCGATTGAAGCGTTTCGATTCGCGCTTTAACCGCTTGTAATTGTTCTTCATACTGTGTTAATTTTTGTCGTTCTTGCTCAACGACTGCTTCCGGTGCTTTAGCGACAAAGGATTCATTGTCCAATTTTTTACTGGCACGAGTCACTTCGGATTGCAGACGACTCACTTCAGATTGCAGACGTTGAATTTCATCTTCAATCTTAATCAACCCTGCAAGAGGGATTAACACTTGGGCAAAGGGCAATGTTTGAGTGACCATTTCTTCATCAACAGCAAATTCATCACCAATTTTTAAAGATTGACAGTGGCAGAAGCGATCAATATAAGCCTGATTATCTTGTAAATCAGTGATGACTTGAGCTTCTTTGGTTTGAATCATAATATCTAAAGGCTTGGATAATGGTGTATTCATCTCATTGCGAATCTGTCTAACTGCTGTAATCACCTGAATGAGTTGATCCATCGCCTTTTCTGAATGATCATTTTGATATTCAACCTTAACCTCTGGATACTTAGCATGGCATAAGTTGGCACCTGATGGCGCGATGTGTTGCCAGATTTCTTCCGTTACAAAAGGCATAATCGGATGCAGTAAACGTAAAAATTGATCCAAAACATAAATCAGGACAGATTGGGTCGTCCGACTATTCAAATGATCTGCTTGAAGTTGTTCTTTTGTCATTTCAATATACCAATCACAATAATCATTCCAGATAAAGTGATACAAAATGCGACCCGCTTCCCCAAATTCGAATTTCTCAAATAGACGGGTTACTTCTTCAATCGTTGTTTGAAGTTTAGATAAGATCCAACGATCAGCCAGAGTTAAATCCTGTCCAATCTCTATTTGATCTAATTTTAGATCATCAACATTCATCAAGACATAACGGGAGGCGTTCCAAATCTTATTAATAAAGTTCCAAGCAGCAGCCATCTTTTCTGTTGAATAGCGAACATCTTGCCCTGGTGTCGATCCTGTTGCCAAGAACCAACGGAGAGCATCTGCTCCATATTCGTCCACGACATCCATTGGGTCTACCCCGTTACCTAAGGATTTAGACATTTTTCGTCCCTGAGCATCACGAATCAACCCATGAATTAAAACATTTTTAAAAGGACGTTTATGCGTAAATTCCAAGGATTGGAAAATCATTCGGCTAACCCAGAAGAAGATAATATCATACCCTGTGACTAGGGTATCCGTTGGAAAATATCTTTGATAGTCTGCTTGTCCTTCGTCGGGCCATCCCATCGTTGAGAAGGGCCACAAGGCACTAGAGAACCAGGTATCTAACACATCAGACTCTTGTCGCCAATTTTCAGCATCTTGAGGTGCTTCTAATCCAACATATACCTCTCCGGTCGTTTTATGATACCAAGCAGGAATTTGATGTCCCCACCATAATTGCCGCGAAATAACCCAATCATGGACATTCTCCATCCAGGTCAAGAAAGTATTCTCAAAACGAGGTGGATAGAAATCTACCCGATTATCTGTTTCTTGATTGGCAATCGCTTCTTTTGCTAATTGGTCCATCTTTACAAACCATTGAGTGGATAGACGAGGCTCTACAACAGCGTGAGACCTTTCCGAATGTCCCACTGAGTGAACGATCTCTTCAACTTTAATTAAAAATCCGCCAGCTTCAAGATCTTCAACGACTGCTTTTCGGCATTCTTCTCGGGTCATTCCTTGATACTTGCCCGCATTCTCATTCATTGTCGCATCATCATTCATCACGTTAATTCGAGGCAAATCATGCCGATTGCCCACGGCAAAGTCATTAGGATCATGAGCTGGTGTAATTTTAACAACCCCAGTTCCAAATTCTCGGTCAACATAATCATCAGCAACAATTGGAATTTCACGATCCATTAAGGGTAAAATCACCGTTTTACCAATCAAATCTTGGTAACGATCATCCTTAGGATTAACCGCAACCGCAGTGTCACCTAATAATGTTTCCGGACGCGTCGTTGCTAACTCCACATAACCTGATCCATCAGCTAAAGGATAGCGTAAATGCCAAAAATTACCTGGATCATCTTGATAGACAACCTCGATGTCCGATAGCGCTGTTTGGAATTCAGGGTCCCAATTTATAATATATTCCCCTCGGTAAATCCAACCTTTTTGATATAAATCAACAAAGACTTTACGAACCGCTTCATTCAAGCCCTCATCAAGGGTAAATCGCTCTCTTGAATAATCAACTGAAATTCCCATCTTTGCCCATTGCTGACGGATGGTTTCAGCATACTCTTCCTTCCATTCCCAGGTTTTTTCTACAAACTTTTCCCGGCCTAATTCATGGCGCGATATCGATTCTTCACGACGCAACTTCTCTTCAACTTTGGCTTGAGTTGCAATCCCGGCATGGTCCATTCCGGGTAACCACAAGGTATCAAAACCTTGCATTCTTTTTTGACGAATAATCATATCTTGTAAGGTCACATCCCAAGCATGTCCTAAGTGTAATTTCCCAGTAACATTGGGTGGTGGAATAACAATTGAATAAGGTTTTGCTTTTTTATCACCTGAGGGTTTAAATAGATCTTCTTCTAACCAAGACTGGTATTTCCCCGATTCAACCTCTTGAGGTTGGTATTTGGTTGACATTTCTTCTGCTTTCATAAGACACCTTCCCTTTAATATTTTAAAATAAAAAGCCCTATGCCTTCGCATAGGACGTATGAATAACGTGGTACCACCTAATTTTTGACCCGAAAGTCACTCTTTTTGATATCGAAGCCAAGGCTCCGTAAAGTACTAATCCATGTTTCTCATACTTTAAGACTCCAAGCTACCACATTCACCTTGAAAACTTTCACCAAATGTTTTCTCTCTAGCCGATGGTCAATGTCCCTCTCTTCATCGCCTTCATTTTATTATTATAGACCTTAGTCTATCATGAAATATAAACTAGGGCAAGAGTCTGTACCATAAGGAAAAAAACAAGAAATTCTTATTTTAATCGACTAAAAACGCTTTCGATTCGATCATTAAATACGAAAGAACCGGGTGGAAGATTTCTTATAGGTGATTGGTTAATAACCGCACAAGACTTTCCATTAAAATACTGGATAAAGGAAGCCGCAGGATAGACATTCAAGCTAGTCCCAGCAACAATCAACAAGTCTGCTTGGCTCATAGCCTCAATACTACTCATTATGGTCATTGGATCTAAGCTTTCTTGATATAAAACAATGTTCGGTCGTACAATTGCCTGATCTATCGGGCAACGTGGAACACCTTTAGCATCGCGTTCCAATTCTTTCAATGAATAATGTTGACCACATTTCAGGCAATAATTATCCAAGGTCGTCCCATGCAATTCTATCACATTTTGAGACCCTGCTCGTTGATGCAATCCATCAATATTTTGAGTAATCACCATTACAGACTTACCTTGTTGCTCAAGAGTTGCTAAATACTGGTGAGCTGGATTAGGTTTAGCTTGGGGATATATCAAATGCTTAAAATAAAAATCAAAGAAGATTTCTGGATGAGCTTCAAAAAAATCATGGGACAGAATCTCTTCTGCACGACAATGATAGCCTGTATCTTTCATATATATCCCTTTTGAAGAACGAAAATCTGGAATGCCAGAAGCAGTAGAGACCCCTGCTCCCCCAAAGAATACAAGATGACTACTTTGGTCGATAGCTGTTTGCATTTTCTGCAACTTAGCCTCAGCAGATTGATCGATCATGTAAATACCCCCTTTAATAATGACAAAATAAATCAAAATTTTAAATAAAGATACCTATCGACTAGAATGTACTTGATCAGACAATCAATTCCATTATAACAGCTTTAACAAAAAACTCCTTCCTACAGGCCACAACCAATAGGAATGGAGTCTTAATACAAATTATAAAATTCTATAAACTAGCGATAACTTCAATTTCAACCAAAGCATTCTTTGGAAGTGTCTTAACAGCAACCGCTGAACGAGCTGGTTTAGAGGTAAAGTATTGACCATAAATGTCGTTAAAAACAGCGAAATCGCCCATATCCGCTAAGAAGCAAGTTGTTTTAATAACCTTGTCAGAACTTGAGCCAGCCGCCTTTAATAAGGCATCAACATTCTTAATAACTTGTTCGGTCTGACCTTGAATATCTGTTGCATCAATTTGATTGCTTTCAGGATTAATCGGAATTTGACCTGAACAAAACACTAAATCACCAATGACCTTGGCTTGAGAATAAGGTCCGATCGCTGCTGGTGCATGGGTCGTTGCAATTGTCTTAATTTCTGCCATTCTACATTCCTCTTTCTCTTAATTAATAAAAACAAAGAAACTACAACAAATCTTGAATCGCTGCTTGGGCTTCGTTTTCATAGTTGGCATGGATTACCGAGCTTTGAATCTGACTGACCGCTTCATCGACTAAGCGATCCACCTCTAAGAGGTCTTCATACTTTTTAACGGTATGTAGTCTAGGTTTAGTCCATGGTGACCGTGGTGCAAAGACCGTACAACAATCCTCATACGGTTGATTGGAAATATCATAGGTTCCAACCTCTTCCGCTAATGCTATTATATCATTTTTATCCATCGCAATTAAAGGGCGAAGTATTAAAGATTCACTGACTTCATTAATCACTTGCATCGATTCGATTGTTTGTGAAGCCACCTGGCCTAAGGACTCCCCATTTATGATGGCTTTGGCTTTTTGTTGGATTAAAAGACGGTCCATAACCCGAAGCATCATTCGACGCATAACAGTCATTGATAACTTATCAGGAACTTGTTCTCGGATAGCTAGCTGAATGGCCGAAAAAGGAACTTCATGAAAGACAATTTCAGTAGCGTATTGAGCCAAAACACTGGTTAAACGTTTAGCTTTTTCCACAGCTTGAGGGCTTGTATAAGGAGGCGAAGCAAAGTGAACCATCTCTAAGGCCATCCCCCGGCGAATCATTTGATAACCTGCTATCGGCGAATCAAAGCCACCAGACAGCATTAATAAGCCCTTGCCAGAAGAGCCGTATGGCAATCCTCCTAGACCTGGATAAGACTTGAGACTCAAATAAGCTGCGTCTGATTGAATATGGACCATGAGTTTCCAATCTGCCTGGCGAAGGTTAACATTTAACTGAGGATAAGCTGTTAAAATTTGGCCACCAATTTCACGTTTGATTGTGATACTTTCATGTTCATAACTTTTGTCCGTTCTTTTAGCAACGACTTTAAAGCTTTGTCCCGCTTTTAAATCCAACTCACTAAACAATTCGATTGCTTTTTGACCAATCTGGTCCAGATCTCGCTCTACCGCAAAGACCGGTTCAAAGCGTTGGATTCCAGGGGTTTTTTGCAAAACCTCGATGACCGTCTCATAGGGGAGGTCTTGCCATTTTAAGTGCATAAAATCATGGCCAGCAATGATTTTTATTTTTTCTAAATCCTTCGTTTGAAAACGAATATGTTGGGCAATTTGTTGACGGAACCGCTTGCCATTTTGTCCTTTCGTGGTTAATTCACCATAATGAATCATCATTTCTTTCATACAGTTACCTCCCTTGTAAGTCAAGACTAAAGCATTTTGAGATTCTTTCAATCACGGCTAATAATTGTTCCACTTCGACAGCAGAAGTAGACTGGCTCATCGAAAGCCGAATCGCTGACTGAGCTAATGACGGGTCAACACCCATGGCTTGTAAGGTATGATGAGCTTGATGCTTGCGACTGGAACAAGCAGAAGTCGTTGATACCATCGCACCCTCTTGAGAAAAAGCATTAATCAGGACTTCTCCTGGTATCCCTGGATAAGCGGCACAAATAATATGAGGGCTTGCTGAATCTTTAGCAAAAACGGTCCAATTCTGTGATTCTAACGCTTCCACAATCCGATCATGCTCCCCTTTTAGGAATACATAAGATGCCGTCTGCTTAGCTTCAGCAAATCGAAGTGCCTTAGCCGTTGATACTATTGTGGCCAGATTCTCCGTTGAAGAACGAAGACCACGCTCCTGTCCGCCCCCATAAAGAAGCGGTGCTCTATTCACACGTTCTTTCATCATCAAGATGCCTGTACCCCGAGGTGCATGAAATTTATGTCCAGATAGTGTCAAAAGATCGATCCGCTCTTGCTTCATCCTATCTAGATGCAAACAAACTCCTTGAACCCCATCTACATGCCATAAAATTTGAGGATAATCCTCTAGCAAACGACTAATCGCCTTAAGATCCTGAACACTGCCCACTTCATTATTAACAGCCATAGTTGATAATAGTAACACATCGTCACTTAATAAGTTTTCTAGTTGGTCGATGTCGATACAGCCGGACTCATCCACGGGGGCTAGTTTAACTTGATATCCTTTCGACTGTAGTAAGGGAATCTGCTTAAAAATAGAAGGATGTTCAACTTCTGAAAGAATTACCTGATGACGATCTGGATGACTCTTAGCTGCTTGATCTAGAATCACTTGTAGGACCCAGTTATTCGATTCCGTCCCCGAAGAGGTAAAATAAACTTCGTCAGCTTTAACTGACAGGATCTGAGCCACTTGCGTTCTTGCTTGCTCCAAGAGCTGCTGGCAAATTTGACCGGCTTGATGAGCTGATGATGGATTCGCAAAGTACTCCCGACTTACTCTAAGGTATGTATCCAAGATCTCTTCGCTTGGTTTTGTAGTCGCTGAATGATCAAAATAAAGCATTCTTTTCCTTTCCTTTCTCATTCTTTTCCATAAAAAATCCGAACAGTACCAGCTAAGCAGGACTATTCGGATGATTTAATTAAAACATACGGTGTTGCTTCTCTTGATGATACATCCTACGAACTTGAGTTGGTCCCTCTGGATCAACTCGCCGTAAGGCTTTTTCAATGACTGCGAGTGCTTCTCGATAGCGAAACTCTTCGTAGAAATAGTATTGAGCATCTCGGATAGCTTGATCCATTTCTGGGATATCATAACGGAAGCGATTCGAATGTTGGATCATATACTCAGTCAAAGTCGCAGAATCAATAATCTCTTCGGTAATTGTCTCTAACTGATCCATGTCTTCTTGTAATTTAACTTCTAATTGATCCACTTCATCCATGTCAACTTTCACACGATTCAAGAATTGAGATAAGTTTTCAATCTCTTCCGTAACCTTATAGAATTGTTGGTAATAGACTTCATGCAAGCCAGGAAGATTATTTTTTTCCAATCGTCGCTTAAGATTCCTTAAATCTAATTCATACATATCTAGGTTCGCTTTAGCATCTTTCTCGCGTGCCGTCAAATTGCTCAAAGACTTAACTAGATCCTGTTGTTTAAGGGCTATCTCTTCTACATTACGTTCGATCTTACGAATAGATGCCTCAATTTGTGTATATACTGCATGGGAAGTTTCGATTTCCTGATTAAGTTGCATAAAACGATTCTCTTCTAACTCAATTTGACGTGTTAAGTCATTGACTTGGTCCGTTTCATTATTATGAAGAATATAGGATTGAGAAATCCGGTCAACTTCAATCCCAGCATAACGATTACTTTCCTTCACTTCATCGATTTGACGTTTTAATTGGTTGATATGCTGGTTCACAAAGGTCTTAGCTTGAACTTCAGCCTCCATTAATTCATAGAGTGAATTAATTTCACGGTCCGCCTTATCCATTAAAGTGGTTGCTTTTTCAAGATCAGCATTTTTAATTTCAGATTTCGCCTTGTTTAACTGTTCTTGAATCGCATCAATCTCTTCCGGAATATTCACATTAGCAAAGTTAAATTGACTCGCAACCATTTTCTCGTAACCATCACGCAAGTCAGCTAAGCTGTCTTCATAGTCATTCTTAATTTGATCGTTCATCTGTGGAATTTTTTCCAATATTTCTTCCAGGTCTTGGGTATCTTTTTCGATCGAATTAAGCAGATCTTGTGCCTCTAAATAATCGCCCTCACTAGTATATTCATTATAAGTGGTAAAATCCAATTCTAAGAGTTGTAAATTCTTTTCTAAAGTCTCAATTGCTGGCCCGAAATCAAACGCATGGTTCATTACTTTTTTTCGAGCTGTTTGATAGCGCTCCAAAAGGTCCTCGTAGCGTTCTTGATTATCTGATTCTGTCTCAAGTAGGTCTGTTAACTGTTGATGTAGATCATTCACCTGTGATTCAGTCTCATCCAATAACTCCCGTGCTTGGTTGAGCGCATTTTTGGCTCTCACCAAATTCATCTGTTCTACAAATTGTTCTGATCCTACTAACGCAGCTTCAATTTCTGTAAATTGAAAATTAGTAATGGTTTGCCAATTAGCAACTAAGCTTTCATATTTACGTTTTGTCTGACCTGAGAGATTCATATTCTTCAAGGTGAAGAGCTGATCGGCAATTGAAACAGACATCATTTCATCCTTACGTTGCTCTAGCTCTTTAATTTCTTTACTACGTTGTGTACGGAAGAAATAAATCAAACCGTATACTAATAGGATCAAGACAACGATTATGAATAGAATATCTGTAAATTTTAATCCCATATTCCTTGCTCCTCTACATTAATCTGATTGTTTTCAAACTATCCAATCGTATAAATAGTAATTTGTCAACTTATATTGTATCATTTCTAACGTTTATTTTAAAGTCATTAAGCTTAAGAACTATAAATTCCTTTAACTTTATAAGCTTTTCTATTTCTTTAAAAATAGTTATTTACTTAAAATCTCAATTTTCAAAGATCTTGATTTCTTTAACGATATCATCAACTTGTTTGACATTTTAATTATTAGGCTACACTTCTTAAATTCAGACTATAAAAATAGCACCCCTCGGTTGAGTGAGTGCTTATTTAATAAATATCGATAGTTGCTTCCCCAATAGCTTCAGAAAGTTTCTTGCCTTTAATTTTAACTTCAAGAAGATTATCAAAATCTTTTATGTTCTCAATCAATCGTTCTCCTATCCCTACGTCATAACTATCAGGAGTAGACGGATATATTCCACAACGAATTCCGTCAACATCAAAGACTACATTAGTAAGATTCCGTGTCACTGATTCTTTAAGCTGATTAATTGTTAACCCTATCATAGTATGTCATCATTCTCCCTTCTTTCATTATCAGTTCTTTCATAGTATACGATTGATTCACCAACAAGAAACTAATCATAGTCTATCAGCTAACCAATGGTTGGTGTCCGTCTACCATATGCCTTAAGACAGCAAACACCTACATACATTTATAACTATGTGTAATATATTTAAGTTTAATAATAGTTGTTCATAATAGAAAACGATCGTTGATCTTGAATCCATTCTAATCCATCATTACTACCCAAAATGAAAGCTGGCAATTCAATATAATAACATTTGTTATCATCTCTGTAGATATCCTCGTAAACTCTTTTTGATTGATAAACACCTAAATATGCAGCTGTCTCATATCCGTATTCCTTAGCAAAGTCCACCATATTTTTAGACATAGAATCAGCTTCCAAATTTAGATATAAACTAGCGATTACTAGCAACCATCACTATTTAACATTTGATTTTTTCTCAATTTTTTACCAAGTCAAAAATAAAGCTATTATAGTCTATCAAGCAATCAAATACTGGCTTTTACCTACCATAACGCATAGAGATAGTAAACACCATCTTTTTTATAGTTTAAGCCAGTCAAAAGAAATCATAGATTGTGTTCCTTTTATTAAATAACCATCCAAATAATTATAAAATTATAAATTTTTACGACTATATTTTACACAATGGCTATTCAATCAAAAAACCACTCAGAAACATTGAATAATCAACATTCCTAAGCGGTTATTATAGATTATAATTAGCCTAATTTGTTGTAGTATTCTACGACTAGGGCTTCATCCACTTCAGCGTTTAATTCGCTACGTAACGGTAAACGTACTAAAGTACCTTCTAACTTATCAGCATCAAAGTTAACGAATTCTAAACGAACATTCATTGACTCAACTGCTTCTTTGATGATTGCTAAATCACGTGAACGTTCACGAACAGCAATCACTTGACCAGGTTGTACTAAGTATGATGGGATATCAACACGTTTTCCGTCAACTGTAATATGACCATGGTTTACTAATTGACGAGCTTGACGACGCGTTGTCGCTAAACCTAAACGATAAACCAAATTGTCTAAACGTTGTTCTAATAAGATCATGAAGTTTTCACCATGCTTACCTTCAGTAATCTTACCAGCTTTATTAAACAAACGACGGAATTGACGTTCTGTTAATCCATACATAAAACGAAGTTTTTGTTTTTCGTTCTTTTGTAAGGCATATTCAGATAGTTTTTTACGAGCATTTCCGTGTTGTCCTGGTGGGAAAGGTCTTTTAGCTAATTCTTTACCTGTTTCGCTTAAAGAAATTCCTAGACGACGAGATTGTTTCCATTGAGGTCCTGTATAACGTGACATATTATTCCTCCATAAAGTAAATTTTTGTGGAGTAAAATAAGAGTTAGAAAACCGAATGCGTGCAGTCGAACTTTCACCTTTGCAGCCGCGGTTACTTGTATGCCTAAAGCTGTTGACTGTTGACGCGCTTTCCTTTTCTAAGGCTGCTGTATTTTACACTCCTACTATTATAGATGTCTTTACCTAAATAATCAAGCGTTCTTTTATTATTTTAAGATGGATTGATCACATTGTACTCTTTTAACCAACCTTTTTCTTCATCGGTCAATTGTTCTTGATCAATTAAATCAGGACGACGTTCTAAAGTCTTTAAGAAGCTCTGTTTACTCCGCCAACGTTCAATATTTTGATGATGACCAGATAATAGCACATCCGGTACTTTCATTTCTCTAAACTGTGCGGGGCGAGTGTACTGAGGATATTCCAAGCGATCTTGTTGAAAAGACTCATGAACAATCGATTCGGCATTCCCCACTACTTCGGGAATTAATCGCACGGTTGCATCGATCATTACCATCGCAGGAATCTCTCCGTTCGTTAAAATAAAATCTCCAAGTGAAACCTCCTGAGTCACAAAAGAACGTACTCGTTCATCAAATCCTTCATAATGACCACAAATAAAGACCAATTGATCTTCTTTTGACCAGGATTCCGCCATCTTCTGATCAAAAGGTTGGCCTGTTGGATCAATCAGAATAATTGGACAATTTTCTGCAAGATTCAATGACTCCAATGTATGCACAATTGGCTCCACACGAAGCAACATGCCTGCACCACCACCATAAGGATAATCATCTACATGGCCATGCTTATCAACGGCGAACTGCCTGAAGTCATGGGTCGTTATCTCAAAAAGTCCCTTTTCTTGACCTAATTTCATGACTGATTCATTCAAAGGAGAAAACATTTGTGGAAAAAGTGTTAAAATATCAATCTTCATCCCAGAGCCCCTCCAGAATATCGACAGTAACTATCTCTTTTTCTAAGTCAACATCTTTTACCACATCATCAATAAATGGCAGTAACAAGTCTTTACGATCCTTATCCTTAGGATCCACCACCCAGACATCATTAGACCCCAATGTCAGGATTTCTTTAATTTTTCCGATAGTTGTTCCGGCTAAATCAACCACTGTCAAGCCTTTAATTTGATGGTGATAATAGGCTCCTTCCTCCAATTCAGCTTGATCCTCTTCAGCAATCGCCAAAGTCATACCTTTGAATCCTTCGACTTGATTAATCTGATTATAACCTTCAAACGCTACTAAATAAGCCCCTTTATGAGGCGCAAATGAAGCCACCTGAACCTTAGCACACATCTTATCGCCATCCAAAATATATAAAATATTTCCTATCTTAAAGCGCTCTTCCATAAAATCTGTATCCACAAGAATCTTCAATTGCCCTCGAATACCAAAGGTATTAACAATTCGAGCTATCTTATAATAGGTCACTTATTTCCACCTTTCTTTGATTATTATTAGCAAAAAAGCTAGTCATTCACCAGGAATCACTAGCTTCATTGATTAGTCTTCTTCAGTCATCGTTTCTTCTGAACGATCATCGGCAATGGTAATACGAGCACGCTTTTCGTCGCGATTACGAGCACTATAGATGATGGTGCGAATTGCACGAATCACCCGTCCTTTTTTACCGATAATGCGTCCAACATCATCAGGATGTAGAATAAGGTTGTATTCCATAAAGTCTTCACTTTCACCGAGTTCAATCTTTAATTCTTCTGGATGATCGACTAAAGGTTCCACTATCGTATGAATTAACTGTTCAATTTTAGCTGACATGGTTGACACATCCTTATACTTTTTTCTTTAGACTGAGCGTTTATTTAGTATATTTAGCTTGGTGGAATTTAGCCATAATTCCTTGATTCGATAAAAGATTGCGAACGGTATCAGAAGGTTGTGCTCCTTTTTCTAACCATGCTAAAGCTTTTTCTTCATCAAGAACTACTTCTGCAGGATCTAATAAAGGATTGTAAGTACCAATCTTTTCGATAATACGTCCGTCACGAGGTGAACGAGAATCTGCAACGACGATACGATAGAATGGGCTTTTCTTAGCTCCTGCACGTTTTAAACGAATTTTTACTGCCATAGTTTAATGACCTCCTAGTTATTTTTATCTGACTTGATTATACTAACAGAAAAAAGATAAGCTGTAAAGTCTTTTTGCTTTACAGCTTAAAAAATTATCTTTTTTTCCTTTTATTCTTTTTAAGGAGGCGGGCAATTTGTTTTTGATTCTGTTCTTTTTTAATTTGCTCAGGAGACTTCATCTTTTCCATGGCTGGACCTTTCATGCCTCCTTGCGCATTAAGGCGCCCCATCATCTTGTTGAGTCCGCCCATTCGTCCATTTGACATCTGCTTCATCATCTCACGAGATTGATTAAATTGCTTGATTAATTGGTTAATATCATTGAGAGGTTGCCCACATCCTGCAGCAATCCGTTTGCGGCGACTTTGTGAAATCACATCAGGATTTTCTCGTTCATAAGGTGTCATCGATTGAACGACCGCTCGAATCCGATTCATACTCTTATCATCGATATCAAAATCATCCAGTCCCGGAATTTTACTCATTCCAGGAATCAACTTCATTAAGTCTTTAATGGGTCCCATTTTACGAACTTGATCCATCTGATTAATAAAGTCATTAAAATCAAAAGAGGCATCTTTTAATTTGTCAGCCATCTTAGCGGCTTCTTCTTCATCAAAATCTTGTTGGGCTTTCTCGATTAAGGTCATCATATCGCCCATACCTAAAATCCGTCCTGCCATCCGATCTGGATAGAAGAGTTCTAAGGCATCTAATTGTTCCCCTTGACCCGTGAATTTAATAGGTTTGTTAATAATTGACCGAATTGATAATGCCGCTCCACCACGCGTATCGCCGTCTAATTTAGTAATAACAATCCCTGTAATATCCAAATCATCATTAAAGGCCTTAGCGACATTGACGGCATCTTGTCCAGTCATGGCATCAATCGTTAGCAAAATATCGTGAGGTTGAACAGCTGCCTTAATATTTTGCAGCTCTTCCATTAATTCTTGGTTCACATGGAGACGTCCCGCCGTATCAATAATCACAGCGTCGTTCCCTTGGATTTTAGCTTTTGCCAAAGCATTCTTAGCAATATCAACTGGATTGGCTTCAGTTCCTTGACTAAATACTTCCAAGTTCAATTGTTGACCGATCGTCTGTAACTGATCAATCGCAGCTGGACGATAAACGTCACCAGCAACAAGCAAAGGCTTCTTAAGACCTTGGCCTTGAATATATTTTGCCAATTTTCCGACGGTAGTCGTTTTCCCTGCCCCTTGAAGACCAACCATCATAATAACAGTCGGTGGCTGAGTTGAGATGTTTAATGGAACATGGTCGCCACCCATTAGAAGGGTTAATTCTTCATTAACAATTTTTACCACTTGTTGAGCAGGTGATAAGGATGATAAAACTTCAGAACCTAGCGCCTTATCATTTACTCGCTTTACAAAGTCTTTAACAACCTTAAAATTAACGTCAGCTTCTAGTAAGGCCAGACGAATTTCCCGCATCATTTGTTTCAGGTCAGCTTCAGTAATTTTTCCGCCTTTTCCCACTTGAGAGATCGAATTTTGTAATCGTTCAGATAATGCTTCAAATGCCATAGTCTGTCTCCTTTATTATAGATTCATTTCTTCTTGTATCAGTTGTTTAAGTAGGTGACTTGCCTCGGTTGGTCGATCGATTATCGATTCGAGCTGTCGATAATTTGCTAATCGTTGATCACTTTTTTGAGCCAAATGCAGAACCGACTCAAGTTCAAGCAAGGCTTGTTCTGATCGACGAACATGGTCATGAACCCCTTGACGAGAGATGCCTTGATTTTGTGAGATTTCTGCTAATGAATAATCTTCCTCATAGTAATCACGCATAATAGCTTGTTGTTTTTCAGTTAATAAATCTTGATAGAAAGATAAGAGCTTATTCATATAGACCGTCTTTTCCAGGGTCATTGATCCATCTTCCTTTCTATCGTGAGTCAAACACCAATCAAGCTTTATTCTATCATGTTTATGTCTTAAGAACAATTCAAAGAAAAAGAAGAGACCGACTTGAAAGGGTCTCTTCTCTAACTTGCTAGTGATTCTTCTATTTTGATTTAACATAGATCTTTCCATCCGCGGCAGGGGCCTTAGATTTACCGACTAAGCCCACGAGGACAATAATGGTAATAATATACGGCGCAATCTGTAAATAAACTGGCGTAATGGATTCAATAACCGGAATTTGAGACCCAATGACAGCAATCGTCTGTGCAAAGCCAAAGAATATAGCCGCCAACAAAGCGCCAATTGGATGGTATTTACCGAAGATCATAGCGGCCATGGCCATAAAGCCTTGACCAGCGACTGTCGATATTGAAAATTTTAGGGTAATAGAATTAGCTAAAACTGCACCACCCATTCCACCTAAAAATCCTGAAAGCAATACGCCCGCATACTTCATCCGGTATACATTGACGCCTAAAGTATCCGCAGCCTGGGGGTTCTCACCCACTGAACGAAGCCTTAAACCAAAACGAGTCTTGTAAATGATGAACCAGACGAGCACTGCTACTAACATGCCAAAAAAGGCAGGTCTAGATGTTGTTTGGAACAAAACGGGACCCAACACTGGAATCTTAGAAAGCAAAGGAATATTACCATAGCCAAAAGCATGTTGGATAGATGGCGTTTCCCCTTTGCCCTCATAGAGTACCCGAGTTAAGAAAACAGCGAGGGCTGGTGCAATCAAGTTTAATACCGTCCCCGATATAATATGGTCCGTTCTCAGATTGACTGTTGCCAGAGCATGAATCAAGGAAAAACACATTCCTGCTAAAGCCCCAGCAAAAATAGCTACCCAAGGTGTCCACTCCGCTCCTAAAGTAGGTCCTAGATACAAACTAGCAACAACTGAAGCAAAAGCACCGATAACCATGATCCCTTCTAGACCCACATTTACAACTCCCGCTCGTTCGGAGAACACACCTCCTAAAGCCGTATATATTAAGGGTGCTGAATAGACCAAAGTCGATGATACGATCAATGCTACTAAAGCTGAACTCATTAGGCTCCCTCCTCTTCTTGGCTGACATTATTGGAAAGTTGATCTCTTCGTCTCGCAAGTTTGTCCCAACAATAAGTAATGATGTAAGAAGCTCCAACGAAGAAAATAATAATACCAATCACAATCTGTACAATTTCTGAAGGAATCTTAGCAAAAGTCATAGCTGGTGCTCCGGTATTTAAAGCACCAAATAATAATGCTGCAAAAATGATACCAATCGGATGATTAACTCCTAAAAGAGCAACCGCCATCCCATTAAATCCAATTGCTGGAGCTACACCATTCTGTAAGTTAATGAAGCCAAATTCGCCAAGACCATTCATCGCTCCGCCTAAACCAGCTAATGCTCCAGATATTAACATTGCTAAAA
Organism: Facklamia hominis CCUG 36813; assembly: GCF_000301035.1. GTDB lineage: Bacteria > Bacillota > Bacilli > Lactobacillales > Aerococcaceae > Facklamia > Facklamia hominis. The sequence continues at coordinate 482,988 of NZ_JH932292.1, forward strand.
TGATATTTCGCTTAGCAGACATCCCAGCATAATCCGAGGCAAAAGGATTCAGTCCAACTGACTTCAATTCAAATCCTAGAGTCGTTCGTGACATTACAATTAGAACGACAACTGCTGCAATAATCGCTAAGAAAATCCCAGCATGGATGGTTGAATTTTGGGTCAATTCAGACAACCAAGCCATTCTAAGAGGTGGAGTATCACCGATTGATGGGGTGCGATCGGCACGATCTGTTAAAACATATCGAATTAAATAATCCACCACATAAATAGACACATAGTTCAACATAATTGTTACGATCACTTCTGAGGTTGAAAAATAAGCTTTCAAAACACCCGCAATTCCTGCCCATAATCCACCAGCAATCGCTCCTGCAATAATAGCTAGAGGAAGCATGATCCAAAGCGGTGCATCGGCTAACAATAGACCGACCCATACCGATACAAACCAGCCCCAAAGTGCTTGTCCTGCTAAACCAATATTAAAAAATCCGGCAATATATGCGACCGCAAAACCTAAACCCGTAAATATCAAAGGAGTCGCTGCTCGAATCGTCTGTCCAATAGAAAATGGTGTCCCAAAAGCTCCTTTATATAAAGTTTGATAACCTTGAATTGGATCATGACCAAAAGCTAGCATTAAAATCGCCCCAAAAATCAGTCCTAATATCACAGAGGCTAGCGAGACAAATATTTTTTTAAATGATGACATGGTCTAGACACCCTCCTTTTGCTGTTGACGATGCTCAAGAACTTCTTCATAAGAAGTCCCTGCCATCAAGAGACCAAGCTCTTGTTCATTTGTTTCATGAGCAGGAATATCAGCAACAATCTCGCCATCATGCATGACTAATATTCGGTCTGATACATCTAGGATCTCATCTAATTCAAAACTCATTAATAAAACCGCTTTATTGTTATCCCGTTGATTGATTATAGCACGATGAATAAATTCAATCGCCCCAACATCCAATCCGCGCGTTGGATTAGCCGCAATCAAGAAGTCTGGATCGCCAGATAGCTCTCGGGCAATAATCGCTTTTTGTTGATTTCCACCCGATAAAGCAGCGGCTGGTACTTTTTCAGAGATCGTGCGTACGTCAAAAGAATCAATCAAATGGTTAGCACGTTCTCGAATTTGTCTAAAGTTTAAAAAGCTCCTTCTAGAAAAGGGTTCATGATAATATTCTTTTAAGACGAGATCTTCTTCTAAACGCATATCAAGAATTAACCCGTATTTATGACGGTCTTCTGGAATATGCCCTAGTTTACGTTCATTAATTTGGCGCGGTCTCAAGTGCGTAATTTCTTCACCGTTCAAGATAACCTTTCCTGAATCCACCGGCATTAGCCCACTAATCGCCAAAATCAACTCAGATTGACCATTACCATCAATCCCAGCAATTCCGACGACTTCACCATGATGCACATCAAATGAAAGGTTTTTCACTTTCATAACTCCTCGGCTATCTTTGACCTCAATATTTTGTACACTTAAGGCCAAGTCGGTAACCTTAGCTGGCTTTTTATCTATCTTAAATGAGACATTCCTTCCAACCATCATAGTCGCTAATTCCACAGAGCTTGTATTTGCTACATCGACTGTGTCAATAGATTCTCCTCGCCGGATAACCGTACAGCGATCTGCAACTTGCTTTATTTCATTTAATTTATGCGTAATAAGAATAATCGACTTGCCTTCTTTCGCTAAAGAAGACAATGTTTGCATCAACTCTTCGATCTCCTGAGGGGTCAAAGAAGCGGTCGGTTCATCAAAAATCAATATATTTGCCCCGCGATAGAGAGTCTTTAGGATTTCAACCCGTTGCTGCATACCCACACTAATATTTTCAATTTTCTCATCAGGTGCAACATCTAAGCCATATTTTTTAGAGAGGTCAATAATTTTTTCTCGTGCAGATTGTTTATCAACCACTAATCCTTTGGTTGGTTCATGCCCTAAAATAATATTTTCTACCACCGTAAAATCTTGAATTAACATAAAATGTTGGTGGACCATACCAATCTTAAGTTCACTGGCCTTAGCCGGTGAATCAATTTTAACCGCTTGACCATTTAAATAGATCTGACCGGAAGTCGGCTCTAACAATCCGGATAACAGATTCATCATTGTCGATTTTCCTGCTCCATTCTCACCTAAGAGTGCATGGATTTCTCCTTCTTTCAAACAGAAATTAATATTTTTATTGGCATAAAAATCACCAAAACGCTTAGAAACATTGCGCATTTCAATGACTATTTTATCCGATGCCATCCTCATCACCTCTCCAAATCGCTTTTAAGACATTCTAGAAAGATTATATCGAAAATAAAAAGCGTATTCAATCTATATTCTAATAGCCACATAACTTTTCATTATTATTTTAGTTAATCCGAAAAAGCTTAATCTATTAAATCCCCATCGCCAGAACGATCCAAGAACTGTATTCTAGGAAGCCTGACAATGGGGATTGTTATCCAATATTTTCAAAATGTCTTAGATGGATCAACGGCTTTCAAACGCCATGATCAATTCATCTAACCCTCTGGTTGATCCCCTTCAATAAGTACTTGTCGGGGCTTGGACCCATCTTGAGCAGAGACTAAGCCATTCGCTTCTAAATCGTCTATCAAGCGAGCGGCACGATTGTATCCAATCCGGAATTTTCGTTGAAGCTGAGAAATAGAAACTGTCTCTTGATCACTAATTAAGTCAACGGCTTCTTCATAATATTCGTCATCAGAAGCATTTTCTGCCGAAAGATCTTGGTCTGCTACTACAATTTTTTCATCATAATCCGCAGTTTGCTGCATCTTGATATAATCTGTAATTCGTTCAACTTCGTCATCAGAAATATACGCACCTTGAACTCTAACCGGTTTATTTTTACCCATCGGTTGGAAGAGCATATCCCCTCTTCCAAGTAATTTCTCAGCACCCACAGAATCAATAATGGTTCGAGAATCCGTCCCAGAGGATACTGCAAAAGCCAATCGTGATGGAACATTGGCCTTAATAATCCCTGTGATAACATCCACCGATGGTCGTTGTGTAGCTATAATCATATGGATTCCTGCTGCACGAGCCATTTGGGCTAGTCGAATAATAGCATTTTCAACATCATTTGAAGCGACCATCATTAAGTCCGCTAACTCATCAATGACAACAACAATCTTAGGTAAACGTTCATAGCCTGTCCCATTTTCTTGATTCCAAGAATCCACCTGCTCATTATAACCATCGATGTTACGTACACCAGTCGTAGCAAAAAGCTCATAGCGTCGTTCCATTTCTTCAACGACATTATTCAAGGCACGGGCCGCCTTACGTGGATTGGTCACTACTGGAGAGAGTTGATGGGGCAAGTCATTATATAAGGTTAATTCAACTTTTTTCGGGTCAACCATTAAGAACTTAACTTCCTCAGGACGTGCCTTCATCAATATTGAGCAAATAATCACATTAATACCAACGGATTTGCCTGATCCCGTTGCCCCTGCAACCAGTAGGTGTGGCATTTTACTTAGATCCGCTAAGCATACCGAACCAGAAATATCCCGACCCAGAGGCACTTCCAACTTATTGGAACTTGCTAAGCCTGCTTCAATAATTTCAGAAAAAGCAACCGGCGACACTTGGCTATTCGGAACTTCAATTCCAATCAAAGATTTACCTGGTATTGGTGCTTCAATCCGTACATCACGAGCAGCAAGTGCTAAGGCAATGTCATCAGCTAAATTAACAATTTTTGAGACCTTAACGCCGATCGCAGGTTGAATCTCGTACTTAGTCACAGCCGGACCTAAATTTGCCTTAACAATTTTTGCATCAACGCCAAAACTTTCAAAGGTCAATTCCAATTTCTTAATATTTTCTTCAATCCGTTCGTACTCTTCAGTTTGATCAACAGGTTCCATCTTATTAAGAAGATCTACCCCTGGAAACTGATATTCTTGATTTAATTTCTTGTTGGCGATTTTTTTGCTTTGTTTAATATTAGGAGCCGTTGCATTCGGAGAATCATCTTGAATTAACTCTTGTGTTTGATGACTCGCTTCTTGCCAGTGACTACGCTGTGCTTGTGATTGGTCCATTTTGCTTGATTCTGAGAATGACGCTAACTGAGAATCATCATCTCTTCCCGTCTGATCAACTTCTGATATTTTAGTATCCGCTTGCTTCTCAAATTCATTTGCTTTATCTTCTGGCAATTTGGAAACCTCCGGAAAGACTGTCATTGACGGATCTGTCACCTGTGATTCTGTTGAAGGACTAGCAGAAGATCTAGTAGATTGACTGACTGAACTAGGCTGATCATGATGTTCTAAATTTTCTTTAATAATTGTTTTGAGTGGTCCAGATACTTGTTCTCTTTGCTCATTCGAAGTCTTTCTTTGTTGTTGAATTTGATCAAAAAAGTCTAAATCCAAAATACGTTCCTGTTCGGGCCTCATTTTACGCTTTACAGACGCTGTATGAGCCTTAGGATCCGATAACTTATAAGGTTCAAAATCATAAGGCGTATTAGGTTGAAATACAGGCTCCTCATCTCTTTCTACGCTTGGCATATATCGTGCGGTTTGATCTGACTGTGGAGATACGTCTTGGCTCAAATCAACTGCTTCTTGATCAGAATCTCCGAAAAAGAAGTGCTTAAATTTTTCAAAAGGGGTCATTATCCATGAAATAGATCGTTTTTTTGAAGAGTCTTGTGCAACTTGAATATCTTCCAAGGATGTTGAAATTTCTTCTTGAGAGTAATTTTGATCATTTAGATTATTTTCATCATTAAAAACCTGCTTTATTTGCTGTAAGTCTGGATTAATTTTTCTTAATCCTTTAAAAAGCCACTCACCAACATACCTAAGTGTTTGCCATGCAGCATATAGAGTCTGGTTAATGACTAAAATTAATCCCATAAAAAAGATGGTCCAAAGTAATAAATAACTTCCCCACCGACCTACTAAAAATATTAACCCTTGATATAAGAGTGCACCTAATAGCCCTCCTCCAAGACTATCCACAATCTGCCAAGTTAATAATTCATTCTTATACAATTGGAAGGTGTAAGCAAAGATAGACTGTCCCGTCTGTTGACTAAAGCTAGAGTAAAAAGTTGAGATATGTAAAATACCCGTTAAGGCCATCAAAACAAATATTCCGCCAATAACTTGGCGTCCTTCAATCCGCACCATTCGGCCTCGAACGATTAATGCCAAGCCTAACCAAATCGCAAAGGCCAAGACCAACGTATAAGTCTCACCAACAAGTAGCCTAAATCCATTAGTCATCATGACACCGACCATGCCCCAATTAAAGACAGATACTAAACTTAAGAAAACGATAATTAGACCTAAAATCAAGTAAGTATTCTGATAAGTCACTTGAGATTGCTTTTTTTTCTTAGCGTTTGAATTATTTTTCTTACCTACAGTCATTCCTTCACATCCTTCGATCATTGCTTATCGTATCGTCCATTATACCATAAAGTTGTCTAGGCGATGAGCTTTCACTATAATACTCCTTGCACTGAAAGCTATTTTAGCATAAAATAAGGAGGATTAGCTTCCAACTTTTAGGAAGAAAAATATTAATGGAGTGTGAACTATGCAGTTTATCAAAAAACATGGCAAAAAGATTCTTTTATTTGCCTTTATTTGTCTGATAGCAGCCGGTTGCGTCCGCTATGATAAATCAGGCATGCCAACAGGAACGGTTTACCAATATATCGGAATTCCAACCGCTCGCTTAATGGACTTTCTAGCCCATCTATTTAATGGTTCGTATGGAATGGCAATTATTATCATAACCGTAGCAGTAAGACTGTTAATGTTGCCTTCCACCTATAAAATGACTAAAAACACCATGGAATCATCCGCAAAAATGAAGTATGCTCAACCAGAAATTAGTGAAATTCAAGCAGAAATGAATGATACCGATGATCCAAAAGAAAAAGCAGACCTACAAAAAGAATTAATGCAAGTTTATGCTAAATATGACATTAACATGCTCTCTTCAATGTCAGGTTGCTTGCCCCTATTGATTCAATTGCCCTTCATTTCAGCGGTTTATGCCGCCATTCGGTCCTCCGAAAAAATTGCCCATTCAACCTTCTTAGGTATTGATTTGGGGCAACGTAGTATCGCAATCGTTGTTCTAGTTGTCGTAGCCACCTTCTTATCTTCCTGGTTGATGCAAAAAGCTGCACCAACTCCTGCGACTGACAACCCACAAGCCAGCCAAATGCAAAATTCAATGTTAATTATGAACCCACTCATGTTAGGTTGGTTCACTTATGCTTCTAACGCTGGTTTAGGTGTCTATTTCTTAGCTGGATCCATTGTATCTCTCCTTCAACAAATTTATATGAATCACGTTGCACGCCCTAAGATTCAAGCTGAGATGGAAGAAAAAGCCAAAAAGTATGCCGATCTTCCTCGCGAAAAGCGAAAAAAGGCCGCTAGAGAAAACAAAAATGCCATTAAAGCTGAAAATGCTAAACGGATCGTCCCTGTTAAGAGCAGCTCCAAGGGTCAAGGACGCAACGCTGGCAAACAAAATCGGAATCAACGATAAGTCCTTCTCTTAACATAAAAAAGAGCTTATCAAGTTTTTCAATCATGAAAGTCTCCCGAATGCTAAAATATAGCACTCGGGAGACTTTTTTAATGGACCACAATATAACATAATTTCCCAATAGAATAGGAGCGTCTAAAATTTTGGAGGCTGCAACAAATATGTCACAGCCTCCAAAATCATAGCTCATTGTATTATTTAATTTCTTTTTCTAATTGAGCCTGTTTATTTTTATAGATTGCACGTTGATCAGTCATAATAGGAAATTCAACATAAAAAATGGAACCATGTCCATAAACAGACTCCAAACGGATTTGACCACGGTAGCTTTCAACCAATTGCTTAGCAATACTTAAGCCCAATCCATTGCCCCCTTGATTGCGAGCACGCGCTTTATCCACTCGATAAAAACGCCCAAACACACGTTCTTTATCTTCTTCTCGCATTCCTTCACCAAAATCTTGAACCGCAATTTCTACCTTATTAACCCCTTTACTCAAGGATAAATGGATTTCTTTACGATTAGTAGAATACTTGACGGCATTATCCATTAAAATAATTAAAATCTGCTCAAAATGATTGCGGAACATATTCACATAAATAGGATCCTGGCTCTTCTCCGCATCTAAAAAGATTTTAAAATCGGGATAAAGCATGACGAAGTTATTAAAGACCTGTTTCGTCGTCGAAACGACTTCAGTCATTTCATTTTTATAATCCACATCAACATGGTCTGCCCGTGAAAGATCTAACATTTCTTGAACAAGATCCTTCATTCGAGTTATTTCTTGCAAAGAAGCAGCAATTGATTCCTCAAGGACCGTTTGATCCTCCTTACCCCAACGATTGAGCATTTTTAAGTGCCCTTCAACAATGGCTACAGGAGTCCTCAATTCATGTGAGACATCCTCTACGAATTGTTTTTGATTTGTCACATATTGGTCAATCTTATCCAAAAGTCGATTTAAATGTAGACACAAATCACTCCACTCATCATTCGATCGTGGCTCCATTAATCGCACTTCAGATAACGTTCCCTCTTCCAACAAATCCAAGGTGTTATTAATATAAGATAAGGGTTTTAGAAAATAATAAGAAATTATATAAGCTAGACCTAGAGATAATAAGACATATACGATTAAGGCAATTCGCCCATCACGATATTGACCTCGCATTAATTCTTCCATGCGATCCATGGAAACGATCATCTGTATGCTGCCTAAGTGCTTATTTGAGCTAGGAGAGATAACCCGTTCATTTCCGACAAGATACTGTTTTCCTTGAATCATCTTATCTGTTAAAACTTGATTCGTTTTTTGATAAGACAAGGCATAGGGTTTGCTTTCATATACCAAGCGACCTTCAGGAGTGTAAACACGTACATCCACATTTTTTTCAACATACAAACGAACTAATCGCTGTTGAAGATCCATTCTTTTCGATAAACTTGGATCCATAAAATTGGTCGAATTAATAGGACGCTCTAAGGAGGCTAGTTCTTGCGTTAAGTCCATCAATCGTTCTTGATAAACTTCCTTAACCTGATTATGGAAATGATTCACCGATATTCTTTGGTAGGCAATCAAGGATCCAATTGATAAAGTCATAAATGCTACAAATAACAATATTGGCCATTTCCATTTTAAGGAAGGGGGATGCTTTAAAAAATTAATTGTCGGTTTTTTCATTTTTTAAGTTCTCATTACATAACCTGTGCCACGTACAGTTTGGATATAAGACTCTTGCCCTTCAACATCAATTTTATTTCTTAAATAACGAATATACACATCCACTACATTGGTCTCAACTTCTGTCTTATATCCCCAGACCTCTTCTAATAGCACATCTCTCGATAAAACCATATTAACATTTTCCATCAAGAATAAGAGCAATTCATATTCCCGCTTGGTTAAATCAATCACTTCATCTCCTCGCCGAACGATTCGAGAAGCTTTCTCAATCGTTAAATCTCGATAGCGAATCACTAATTGTTGTTGAGTACGGATATCCTCTTCACTCTCGATCCGTCGAAATAGGGCTCGCAATCGAGCTAGAAGTTCCTCAATCGCAAAAGGTTTGACAATATAATCATCAGCTCCTTGATCAAGACCCGATACGCGATCAATCACTGAATCACGAGCCGTCATAATAATAATTGGTGTATCCTTAATAGGGCGAATGCGACGAACAACCTCGAGACCATTTAATTCTGGCAACATTAAATCTAATAGAATAACATCCCAGTCATCCTCCAAGGCTCGGTTTAATCCTGACCGCCCATCATAACATATTTCTGTTTCATAGCCTTCATGTTGTAATTCTAATTCAACAAAACGCGCTAAATTCTTCTCATCTTCGACAATTAGAATCTTCTGATTATGGTTGGTATTCATAAAAACGCTTCCCTTCTCATATACTCACTCATATTGTAAACTTTTTCATCTTAAAAAGCTATGATAAAATAAAAATCTTCTATTTTTATCTATTTACACTTCTTCTTCTCCTTGAGTCAGCCAATGATAGTGAAAAGCTCCTGGACGATCCACGCGCTCATAAGTATGCGCTCCGAAATAATCTCTTTGAGCTTGAATAAGATTGGCTGGTAAGCGGTCGCTACGATAGGCATCATAGTATGACAAGCTAGACATAAGGGCAGGAATTGCTATGCCAGTCTGAGTTGCTAAAACAATGACCTGTCTTAAACTCTTCTGATAGTCTTGGCATACTTTGGCAAAATAAGGATCCAACAATAAATTTTCTAATTCTGGATCACGTCGATAGGCTTGGGTAATCTCTTGTAAAAATCGTGCTTGAATAATGCAGCCACCCCTAAAGACTTGAGCAATTTGACCACAATCTAATTGCCAATTATACTCAACCGAAGCCGTTTGATATTGAGAAAATCCTTGAGCATAAGCGATGAGTTTCCCTAAGTAAAGGGCTTGTCGAAGCTGTTCGATGAGTGCTTCCTTATCCACATCAAAAGATAAGTCTTCATCTGGACCAGATAGATATTGGCTCGCCTTAACTCGTTGCTCTTTAAAAGCTGAGATATATCGACTAAAAACTGACGCTGTAATTGTAAAAGAAGGCAAACCTAGATCCAAAGCAGATTGAGAAGTCCATTTTCCCGTTCCTTTATTACCAGCGCGGTCTAAGATCATATCAATCATTGCTTCTCCGGTTTTTGGATCTTTTTTGCTTAAGATATTAGCTGTAATTTCAATCAAATACGATTGGAGCTCTCCTTGATTCCATTGGTCAAAAATGCTAGCAATTTCTTCAACGGGCAAATTCATCCGATAGCGCATAAATTCATAGATCTCAGCAATCAATTGCATATCAGCATATTCAATGCCATTGTGGACCATTTTGACATAATGACCCGCGCCATCCGGACCCATATAAGCTACGCAGGCTTCATGGTCTTGAGGGTCTTTTGCCGCAATCTGTTGTAAGATCTCCGCAACCTGATCATAAGCTTCTTTTGGTCCCCCTGGCATCAAAGCAGGGCCGTGTAAAGCCCCTTCTTCGCCACCAGAAACACCCATTCCCATAAAGTGAATGCCCGTGGCATTAATCGCTTGACTACGTCGTCTAGTATCTTGATAGTAACTATTTCCGCCATCAATAAGAATGTCACCAGAATCTAACAATGGTAAGATGCTTTCAATGGTTGCATCTGTCGCTGATCCTGCCTTTACCATTAGAATAATCCGGCGCGGACGTTCAATCGATTGAACAAACGCTGAAAGTTCTTGACTTGCGATTAAATTTTTTTGGGGGAATTCATCTTTAACTGCCTGAGTTTTCGCGTAGCTACGATTAAAGATCGCCACATGATAGCCCCGGCTTTCAAGATTTAGTGCTAAATTCTTTCCCATTACCGCCATGCCAACAACACCAATTTGTGCTAAAGTCATTTTATAACTCCTTATCTATTCATTATTAAAGTTCTCCTGTTCCTTCCTAAGGAATGACAACCCTCTAAAATCTACCTAATTATTTCTAATTTTAGCAAAAGTTTAATCGGATTAAAAGTTTGATTACCAGTCTTTCTTGGATTTTCAGTATATTTTTGGTAAAATGAGCTTATCTTGACGAAGGAGGTCGTCTGTTTGGCAAAGAAGAAAAAGAAAAAAGCCAGTAAGTATGATCGCATGATTCGAATCATGTCTTTATTAATGGTACTAGTAATGCTGATTGGACTTGCAATTACTTTATATATTACGCTAATCGACTATCTACCCCATTAGTAAATGGCTTTAATCCTAACTTACCCCTACTTTAACTAGTAAAGATGAAATTGTACTAAATACAAAAAACTCGACCAATCACAGGGTCGAGTTTTTATATTACACTAAGAACTAATCAACGGATTTTAAAGCTTCTAACATATCCACTTTTTTAAGATGATGGTTGACATAGAATCCTAATAAACAAATTAACAGCAAGACCGATCCAATTGGAATCGCGTAAACTGACCAACTGACACTTAATGGAAATTGCATCGTATCCGGTGCCACCCCTTCTAAGATAATCCGATGTAAGAGTCGTCCCCCTATTAATCCTAGCAAAATGCCAATAATTGATAAGACAATGGTTTCACGATAGATATATAAGGTCACTTCTCGATTATAAAAGCCCAGTACTTTAATCGTCGATAATTCACGAATTCTTTCTGAAATATTAATTACCGTTAGATTATATAGAATCACAACGGCCAAGGCTAAAGTTGCAATTGTCAACACATTCATCACACTATTTAAAGATTCTACTAAGCTATCAATTTGATTAATAATAGCAGTATTTTGAATGACAGCCTTGACCCCATCCAAAGCCATAAAATCAGCCGCAACAGCCTGAACATGTTCTGCCTGCTGATTATTTAGTTTCAATAGGTGAGCATTGGATTCAAAATCATGGTTCATTGCTTGATGATAATAATCTGCATTCATCAACACATAATGACCCGCAAACATTTGAGCAATCCCCTTTAATCTAAAAGTATATTCAAGGCCTTGATCATCTTTTAATGTAAAAGAATCCCCCACTTGTAGTTTCAGCAGCTTAGCTAATTTACTTGATACAATAACCCCATCTTTAGGTAGGTCCATTCGCTCACCCGATTGGTCATCAAAAAGTTGAATAAAGCCCTTCATATTTGCTTGATCACTTACCATCAAATTTACTTGTTGTTGATCGCTCAGTCCATCAATCTCTTTAGTCATTTGTTGACTATAAATTGGCAATTTCTGGTCAATAGCCGAATCGGCTAACTGATGAAATAAATCTTCTTTTTCTTGGTCACTTAAATGATCCTTATGAACCACCATGGCATCATATTGAATCACCTCTCCAAATTGATAGGAAGCAACACCAGACAAAGAGGATTGCATAGCTAGTCCAGCATATAATAGGGAAACAGAGCCCGCCACCCCAATCACAGTCATTAACATTCGCTGTTTATAACGAAACATGTTACGGGCAGTCACTTTGTTAATAAAAGAGAGTCGATTCCAGATAAAAGGGATCTTTTCTAATAAAATGCTAGATCCTTTGGCAGGAGGTTTAGGTAACAATAATTGAGCAGATGATTCACTCAACTCCTTATAGGCAATCCAAATAGCTGGAATACAAGCAGAAAGAACGGAAATTAGCAAAGCCAATAAAGAAATTGGCCAGTAAATGCGCTCTTTGATTGATGGTAATATCGTTTCTGATAGTAGCGCCGTCTCCAAAAGTTTAGGTAATAAGTATGTCCCCATCAATATTCCTAAGATTCCCCCAATAAATGAAGCAGAGAATCCATAGTAAAGAAACTTCCTAATAACATGTCGATTACTATATCCTAATGCTTTCATGACCCCTGCATTGGTTCTTTCTTCGGCCACAAATCGAGTCATCGTTGTCATTGATACTAAAATAGCGACTGCAAATAGAATAACTGGAAATAGATTACCCACCGCAGAAATCCCATTCGAAGATAAAAAGACACTTAAATAACCATTTCCACCAGGAATAGTTCGCCGCGTATAAGTTTTATAAGTAGGCACTGAAAGATTCATTAATGTTTCTTGGGCGTCATCAATCTCTGACTGTGCTTGATCAATATCAGATTGGCCTGTTTTTGCCTCGCGTTGATAGTCAGTCTTCTTTTGATCAAGTTCTGATTGTGCTTGATCTAATTGATCGATACCTGCTTGGAGTTCAGCTGGATAAATGATATCTGCTTCCTTGATTCCCTGAGCCAACATCTGTTGTTTAACAGCATCAATTTTAATTTGAAGATCAGCCCTTTGCTGATCAAGTGTCGCTTGTGCTTGGTCTAATTGTTCTTGACCATCTTGCAAATCTTTCTTACCTTGGTCGATCTTATCTTGTCCTTCTTCAATCTGATCTTTAATTTCGCTTTTAATTAGCTCATATCTTTTTTGACCATTATCTGCTAATAATTGATCCAATTCATCTTGGTATTGTTCCAACCGTTCTTGATACTCATCGCTAAAACAATTCAACTTTGCTAAATCAGAGTAGGTCAATCGTGCTATCGTATAGTATTCACTATCGAAAGCTTGCTGATCGACCAGACCATAAAAAGCCAGCGCTCCAGATCCAGAAGATGCCTGTCCCAATTCAATATTAGAGATGATCTCGGTCGAATTTACAAAGCCAACAACTGTGTAACTATCTTCTTTAAGGAGTGCAGAGTTTGATTGTTCAAAAGTAATCTTATCACCAATTTGATAACGACCTTGATAGAAAGATGCTAAGGCAATTTCGTCTTTATATTTAGGATATTGGCCCTTAACTAATTCAAATTGTGAATTATGTTCAGTTTTAGAAAAAATCCGAACTGCTTGGCTAGAGTCCTTAACGACGACATCGGTAAAATAACCATAGTCGATCACAGCATGATCCCTAAGTTTATTGATATCCTGACGGTCTTCATCACTTAAGCCCCAATCTGAAATAACAGCCAAGTCCATTGTATGATAATTGTTTAGATAAGACGATGCCGCTTCATTAATCATAGGACCTGTCACCTTCAATCCCACTAGTGCAAAGGATCCTAACATGACTAACATAAGAATGGAGAAAAATCGTCCTTTGGACTTTAGAAATGAACGAAAAATGTCTTTATTTAAACTCTTCTTCAAAATTTTCCCTCCTAATAAGTGATATCTTCAATATTCTTAGGATGTTCATTCACTTCAATTGACCGAATCTTGGCATCATGCATATGGATCACACGGTCTGCAATCGGTGCTATCGCCGCATTATGGGTCACAATTACTACTGTGGCATGTTGCTCACGTGATCGATCTTGTAAGATCTGAAGTATCGCTTTACCCGTTTGATAATCCAAAGCACCCGTCGGTTCATCACACAATAATAACTTAGGATTCTTAGCAATCGCACGCGCAATAGAGACCCGTTGCTGTTCACCTCCAGATAATTGGGCTGGAAAATTATTCATTCGATCTTTTAAACCAACCGATATCAAGGCCTCCTCAGCATCTTGGGCATCGACAACGATTTGAGAAGCCAGTTCAACATTTTCTTTTGCGGTAAGATTCGGAACCAAATTATAAAATTGAAAAACAAAACCTACATCATTGCGTCGATAAGTGGTCAGTTCTTTCGAGCTATAGTTTGCAATATTTTGACCATCAATAATTACTTGTCCTTCATCATTAGAATCCATTCCTCCCAAAATATTTAAGAGGGTAGACTTACCTGCTCCCGAGGCTCCTAAAATAACAACTAATTCACCCTGATTCACTTCAAAGCTAATATCTTCATTCGCGATGATTTCACTTTGACCTGACTTAAACCGCTTATAACTATGTTTTAACTCGATATATGCCATATTTCTACTCCTTAATTGAACATTGTGTTGATTTAATACCCTAACTATTCTATAATAATCTTGACTAAGATACAAGTAGGAGGCTCTATGAAAGCAAAACGACATACTAACACTAAAAATGCCATAAAAAGCGCGCTCACAAGACTCCTCCACGATCAATCCTGGGAGACTTTATCCATCTCTGAAATTAGCCAAGCTGCCAATATTAATCGTGGCACGTTTTATCTTCATTATAAAGATAAGGAAGATATGATGAATCAACTTTTACAAGGATTACTGGATCATGTATCAAATCACTTAGCTAATATTGATCAACAGACTAGCTGGCAACCAAATATCTTACCGATTATCGAATGGCTGGAAAAAGATTTCGATTTCATTGAAAGCGTCGTCAAAGCACGCCCAGATTATATTGAAAAAATACTTAGAGATTATTTATGGCAGCTAATCCAGACATATCCTAGCCTACAACAATACATCAAAAATCAAATCCCGCTACCATCAGATTATGCTTATGAGGTATTTATCGCTTCCAATATTAGCATCGCACTTCATTGGATAAAAAAAGGAGGCAAGGAAAGTCCTGAACAAGTTTCAAAAATGTTTTTCAAATAAAAAGTTCGATTTTGACGCATCATTACATGCATCAAAATCGAACTTTTTATCAATTTAAGATAAATTAGATTTTGTTTTTCCAAACCATTTTTCCAAACCGCCTGTTAAAATATAGACTTGAGAATGTCCTTGTTTCTTTAGGATACCTGCTGCACGTGAGGTCAGATGATTTCCCCCTTCATCATAAAGACACACCGGTAGATCTCGACGGATCTCGCCGCTCCGCATCTTAAACTGGGTAAAAGGAATATTACGGGCTCCTAAAATATGTTCACGATCAAATTCAGCGGCTTCTCGGACATCCACCAATTGAAGCTTACGAATCCGTTCATTCAAATCCATCGCACTGATCATTTGAGCCGACCGTTTGCGCAAAAACCATAGATAAGCCTGATAAACTGCAAACAAAATAATTACTATTAAAATAACACTCGATAAAACTCTTAAAAATGACATAAGATCCTTCTTTCTAATTATTCCGAATAACTAAAGCTGCTGCCCCAATTAATCCCGCATCATTGCCCAAATTTGCTAGTGCTATTTGGGTTTGCTCTTTAATAGGTGGATATACATAGTTCAAATATTTCTCTTTAATCGCATGGATCAAAAATTCTCCCGCCATTGAAACGCCGCCACCTATCAATATTAATTCAGGGTTAAGAATATTGGCAATATGTGAGCAAGCTAAAGCCAAATAATGACTAAATTCATCAAAAATCTGCAAAGCCAACAAATCACCTGACTTTGCCGCATTGATAATTTGCTTAGCGTCGATCATTGCCCCCGAACGATAATCCTTGAGCAATTCTGATGAAACAATACTTTCTTGAGCATAATGGTCTAGAAGGTTGACTAGACCCGTTGCAGAAGCCACCGATTCCAAACAACCATATTTCCCACAAGTACAGCGATACGTTCGACTTGTATCAATCGTTAAGTGACCAATCTCACCGGCAGAGCCCCAAGAGCCTTCGATTAAACGACCACCGCTGACAATTCCACCACCAATACCTGTTCCCAAAGTAACCATTACCAAACTTTGATGCCCTGCTCCAGCACCTAACCATTGCTCTCCTAAGGCCGCCGCATTAGCATCGTTGGTTAAATAAAAAGGCAGAGGTAAGGATAAATTAAAACTCTCTTTAACAGGGAACGCTGTCGCCCAATTCAAATTATAGGCTCCTTTAACAGACCCATCTGCTAAAACAATCCCAGGTGTCCCCATACCAATCCCCTTGATATCTAGTAAGTCTAGATCCAAAATGGTTAGTTGCTCATGAATTGACTGAATTAGATTGGAAACGATATAGCGCCCCTGGTCACGAATATCTGTAGGCAAAGACCATCGATGGTGAATAGCTCCCTCAGTGTCAATCAAGGCCATCTTCGCAGAAGTGCCACCTAAATCGATGGCCAGACTTAATTTATTCTTAGAAGCCACCGAGTATCGCTCCTTTCGTACGTTGAATTCCCCAAAATAACATTCCTAGGCTTAGTAAAATAACGGCTATTAAAGCAAGAAATCGATCTCTTTTATCAATGGTTGATCGATAACCTGATCCCAATCCTAATATTAATGTAATCAGTGCTCCAAAGACTGCTCCACCAAAATGACCCCAATTATCAATACCGGTGGACATGAAGCCTGTGACAATATTTAATACAATTAATAAAGCAAAGTTGATGGCTCTTTGTTGCAAGGCGAATGAGTGAGGATACATCTTAGCTAAAATAACATAGGCCACAAATAATCCAAAAATTCCTGTTGAAGCGCCTGCTGATACATTCATATTTAAGGCAAAAGAAAAAAGATTGCCACCAAAACTAGCCACAAAGAACAAACAGGCAAAACGCCAATGACCCATTAAAGCTTCTAAATCCTGCCCAATAAAATAGAGTGTCAAGCAATTAAAAAATAAATGTTCGAAGCCTATATGAATAAATGAAGGTGTAATCAATCGATACCATTGATGATAAGCGACAATATGAAAGTTGGACTTGGCACCGGTAGCAATCAAAGCATCAAAAGATGTGCTTGATCCAAACCGAATCAACATATAAGCATAAACGATTACATTAATAAGTAGTAAACTAAAAGTAACATATGATTTTTTATAGGATGATAGTAGGTGCATAAAGACCTCCTTTTTTATTAATTAACCTTATTATACATGATTCCCCCCTCTGCTGACGAGTAAATTAACAAAAGTCCAAGATTAGTTACCTTCTAAACGAATTAATGACCTATTCCAATTATTATACGTGCCAAATTTTACCTTGAACATACACATCTTATATTGAAAATAAAAAAGACGGTCATACAACCGTCTTCAATAAAGATTATTTTTTAACTTCACGGTGAAGTGTTACTTTACGTTCACGTGGACAATATTTTTTAGTTTCAATCCGGTCAGGATTGTTTCTTTTATTCTTACTGGTTAAGTAATTACGTTCTCCACATTCAGTACATTCTAAGTTAATATTAACGCGCATCATATTCCCTCCAATCGGATCTAAAATTATCTTACTAGAAGCACCTAACTAGTATAACACGATTGACACATTCATGCTACCGTTTTTTTATTATTGATGATAGTAGGCACCATTCGTTAATTGACTTGCTATCTCATGAATGGTCATCGAGGTAGACAACTCGTGGTCACCTGCTTGGATCAATCCGGATAGATTCCAATCAGAAATCAACTGTTCAAATTCGGCCGCTGAAGAAATAAAGCCTTCCGATTCAAGTCTTTGAGCTATCTCCCCTGCACTTTCACCTTGATTGACTGTAAATATTTGATCCCCTTTAACAGTTGATTCACTCTCATCCTCGGCAGTTTCACTATCATCCTTAGGTAACAAGATACCATTTGATTCTAATAGAGATTTATAATATTCCAAAGACTCAGCTTGATTATTTACTTTTTCAGTTAGACCCGTATTTTCAAGATTGATCGATGCAATATTTAAATTTAATTGATCCTTTTCTTCCTTGACTTGACTCAGCTCTTCGACCACAGATTCATTGGCCTTTGAATTCTGTCCTTTTAAAACACTCGGTAAGGTAATTCCAGAAATGGGGACCTGTCCTTGATAAAAAATAGCAAATGCCCCCGTTAGAATAGCAGCTAGTAAAAAGCCTACACCGAGTGAGCGTAAGGATTGCTTACTCATTATCTCATCCTCCTTTTAACGGTTCTCAATATATTCATCAATGAAGTATTGAACGGTCTCAGCTTGTTCATTCACTTCCTTGGCAATTTCATTCACTGTGTAACCTTGAGAGTAGAAACGAATAATTTCCTCTCTCGTTCTTTCTGTAATATTCATATTTACACTCGGTCCTTCATCAACGACTTCTGTAGAAACACCAGATTGATCCGCTACTTTTACGGTAATATCTGAATCAGCGGGATTTGTAGAATTGTGATAAACCTGATCTGCCGTTAGGGAAGATACATTTGGAAGATTTTCATTATCTTCTAGTCCCACTTCTTCATAGATATCCCGTTCAATTTGTTTGATTTGACCCTGCAAATCAGAAAGCTTTTGTTGATGCTCATTAAAATTGTCATCCATCTCTTGATAATCCTGACTGTCTTTAGCAAAAAGTGAGGCGAATAATAAAATAATCGCAATCACTAAAAATGCCAATACTAAAATCCATATATCCATTCTTTTCACCTTCTATATTTTTCTTTTATTATAACAAATTAAATCCAATTTGAGTAAAAAAGCCAATAAATATTATTGAACACTGGTTGTCGTTTGTTCAACTGAACTTTCTGAGTCCGCCTCAGTTGAAGTAGAAATAGCGTTCGTATCAACACCTTCTTGACCCTTAATTAACTGATTCGTCTCACTTTGTGATTCAAAATAAATATCCATAATTTGCTTGGCTAAATTCAATACGTCAACCCCTAGAATTCCTTCCTTAAGATAAGGAACCACCACTGCAACCGCAATTTCCGGCTTATCATAGGGAGCAAAACCTATAAATGACGCATTCGTTACAGGATTATTTTTTGCATACTGGATAGGTCCTGAATAGAATGCCTCTGCCGTTCCGGTCTTTGAACCTAATTTTATCGGATAATTCAAGAAGTACCGGCTTGCCCCACCTTCATTAGTGTGAGAAACCTGATACATCCCTTGGTGTATCCGATCCATAGCCGCAGGATCAATATTGATATCATTTAATAATTTTGGAGGAACCGTTGCTAAGACACCCCCAAGTTCACCATTGGAATCAGTACTCCGAATTTCTTTAACCAAACGTGGAGAAAATCGTTTGCCCCCATTAGCTATCGTTGCTGCATACTGCCCCAACTGTAAGGGCGTATACAAGTCAAACTGTCCGTAAGATAAATCCAAGGCAGATACCAATTGATTACTCTTAGGAGAAAAACCTTGAGATTCATTTGGTAAATCAATACCCGTTGATGTCCCTAGACCAAACTCTGAAAAATGTCGTCGAATAATATTAATAGTATCAGGATTAATATTTAATCGACCCTCTTTTTCGTAATTTAGTTGACCACCAATCTTCATAGCTAATTTAATCATATAAATATTAGAGGACTTTTGAATAGCTGTAATATCGTCGACAGGTACCTGACCATTCCGATTAAAAACGGATGACTTAACTTGAGATGCCTGGAATTTCATTGGCTCATCCACTAAAACATTATCAGTTAAACTAATCGCTCCTTCTTGATATCCGGTTGCCACCATTGCTGGCTTAACCGAAGAACCCATACTATAAGAAGAATTGATGGCCCCTAGGACATCGTCTTGAATTTGATCATAGTTATAAGAATCAGTGGCTTGATCATAGGCAAATTTTTTACCAGAAATCCCTAATATATCTCCATTTTGAGGATTAAGAGCTACCACATAAATCCGATCGTTAAGATATTGATTAGGGCCAATATTTTTAAGATTCTCCTCGACCACCTGATCTAATTTCTTTTGGAAATCACTATTTATGGTTAATACTAAGTTAGCTCCCTTATTTCCGGGATAGACTTGCTCATTTTTTAAAATATCATCTTGTGAGTCCGTCACAATATTATTCACAGACTTAGTACCTCGTAAAACGGTCTCATATTGTTCTTCCAAGTAGGACATTCCTACCCGATCATTCATGGCATACCCACGCGTTAATAATTCTTTAGCAGTATCGCTAGGAATTCCGCGTTCTTCGGTAGACACCTGACCCAAAATTGACCTTAACATATCACCTTGTGGATAAGTCCGTTGCCAATCGGTCCCCAATTGTATTCCTGGTAAAACAGACATATTTTCACTAATTCGTGCAATTTCTTCCTGGGTTACATTTTTATTCTTAATAGGAACTGTAGATAGAGCATAGGCAGAGGACATTCGGTTATAGATCATTGCTATTTCTAACTCAACATCCGAAAAATTTAAGTCTTCCGGCTTAATTTTATCAAGTTGAGCCTGATAACCCTTAGTACCTTTTAAGGTTTTTTCTTCAGCAGTCATCCGACTAAGTACTTCATCTCTCCTAGTGGCTAAAAAGTAATTTTTTAGATCCACCTCGGTTAAAGATTGAGTCGGCAACTCGATTAAGGAAGCTAGTTGTTTGGCTACTGTTAAAATCTCTTTAGAAGAAACTTGGGAATCTCGACCCCGCGTATATAGAATCGCTCTCTCTGGTTGATTACCAACAACGATTCTACCTAAACTATCATAGATCATTCCCCGAGGAACTGACCCCGTTGAAATCGTTGAATCTGTTCGCTCTACCATTTGAGTCAAACTCTGTCCCTTATAAAGTTGCAAATAACCTAATCGAACAAAGAGTGCCACAAATGCTAAGAAGGATACCGTAAATAAAATATTTAAACGGCGAGGAATGTGCGATTTTTTCTTTTTTCTTTTTAATTTATAGTTTGAATTTATCATAAACCTCATACTTTCTCTTGATCAAATCATAATCCATTAAATTATAGCAAATTATCAAACCGTTTAAAACCGAGATAAAAAATTTAGTCAAATGATTTAGCCAAATCTTCTAAATATTCTTCATAGTGGTAGGCCCTTTAGCAATTAAAATAATTTCCTTCTGAAAATTTACTTCTTTTATCTGATTGCTTACAAAATGAGAAATCCCCCATGCAAAAACAAAGCGTCTTTGTTATGATAGTTGAGAATTTTATTTTAAGGAGTCCAATATGTTGAGATTTAAATATGCCGACTACCTGCTTACAGGAACCATAACCGGCTTACTACTCGCTCTACTTGCCCTAGTCAATCGTTTTATTCCCTTCGCTATTGAAGATGGTAGAAGCCTTCTAACAATTGACTTAAGTCAACAATACCTTGACTTTTTTGCCCTGTTTCGTCAGGCCTTACTACATGACCCTAGTCAAATCCTTTACTCCTTTCATAAAGGTCTAGGTGGCGAAATGCTAGGATTATGGGCCTACTATCTTATTAGTCCCTTTAATCTGATTCTTCTTATCTTTCCTAAGAATCATTTGGACCTAGCCATCAGTTTTCTAACTGCTGCGAAAATCATGGCTTCTAGCATCAGTTTTTATTTTTTAGCAAAATCACTCTCTCCCAAGACTCAATATAATAATTTAGCGCTAGCCCAATGTTATGCCCTCATGTCTTATACAATCGCCTTTTCATTAAACATTATGTGGTTTGATGGATTGGTGCTATTACCTCTTATAGTTTATGGCCTTGAAAAAATGATTCGCCAACAATCACCTACGTTTTATGTCTTTAGCCTAAGTCTGTGTCTAATCTGTCATTATTATATTGGTTACATGATCTGCATATTTCTAGCCTTCTATGCCTTGTATGCGATTATTTGTCAAGAATCCTCAATCAACTTTAAAAATATTCTTAAACGGTATACTCATTTTGTAAAGTATTCACTCATCGCTACTTTAATAGCAGGGATCGTTCTTGTTCCAGCATTTATCTCTATGCTGTCATCAAAAGCAGCTCAGATGACAGGGGATAATCAGCTCGTCTGGGAGATTGTTCAAGAGCACTCTTTTTTGGATATTGCTTCTAAATTCTTCATAGGAGCCTTTAATTATGATCAAATGGCTACTGGATCTCCTAATATCTATATAGGAATGTTTGCTTTTATTCTAGCTCTTTCTTATTTTATGACAAAAGAAATCCCGCTTAAAGACAAGTTAGCAGCCATATTTATACTTTTAATGTACTATGTCTCTTTTTCGATCGAGCTATTCGATAAGCTTTGGCATATGGGACAATTCCCTATCTGGTATAATTTCAGATTTTCTTTTACTTTCTGTTTTTTCCTATTGGTATTAGCCCTAAAATCTGTGCGAAAAATCGAAGGTTCCCTATCCAATAAACAAGCACTCATCTTGTTAGTTGCTTTCTTTGTTTTGGGAATTCAATACAAGGGAAATGATTACGCTTATTTAAGCTTTGGAAAAATTGCCTTAACAGGATTATTCTGGATCCTAACGCTTTGGTTATTAGCCAATAAATGGTTACCCAAAAATCACCGACAAATCCTGCTACTTGCCCTTTGTTTAGCAGAACTAACTTCAAATGCTTTCTTGATTATTTCTGATAATGATACCTATCTCTTAGCAGATCGTTATCAAGACTATACTCAATTGCTCGATGAAGCAATCGATCCGATTCGCCCAAAGCGTGATCAATTCTATCGAATCAGTCAAAACTTTTTCCGAACAAAAAATGAAGCTTTTTTTGGAAATTACTTTGGTCTGAACCACTTTAGTTCGACATTAGAAAAACATATGACAACCCTTTATCAGTATTTGGGGCTAACCAGTGGTATGAACACAATGACCTATTCACCGGGAACGCTCTTTACGGATGATTTGTTCAATGTCCGCTATCTGCTAGATGTAACCTCTAATACCGAGATGTCTACCCCTGATAAAGGCTATACCCTATATCCTAAAACTAAAGACTTAGATATCTTTTCATACCCACTTATCGAAACGAAAAATCGTTATCGAATTTATGAAAATACTGAACGTTTAGGTTTTGGCATTGAGGTGTCCCCTAAAATTATTCAGTCGCAATTTAATAACTATCAACCCATCCAAAATCAAGAAAAACTTCTACAATTAATCGCTTATGATGGTGACCATCAACCCTTCTTCGAACCCATCGAATTAGATAGTACGCAATATGATAATGTGGAGGTATTGGATCGGGGCGACGGGGACTTCTATACTTATGCTAAAAAGGATAACAACCGACCTGGATCTATCTTGATTCGTTTTTCAACAACAAGCAGCGACCCCTATTACTTTACCCTTCCTAGCCAGTATTCACCATCGCAAGTAGAATTAAGGCTAAATGGTCAAGATTACGACTACCACCTTACATCTGATGGCCGCCAAATTATTAATGCTTCTTATAATAAGACAAAGAACCAACAAACTTTTCGAATTAATCTAAAAAAAGGACAGCTTAAAGCTAATTTAATGGCTCTATATCGCTTTAATCTGAAGAAGTATCAAGCTATGATCCATGAAAAACAAAGTCACCTTTTTCAAATCAAGCATTTTTCTTCAACAAAAATTCAAGGTGATATAAGCATTCAACAAAATCAGGCTTATCTTCTTTTCCCGATGGCTTACGATCCGGCCTGGTCCATCAAAGTTGATGATCAACTTGTTAAACAAGAAAAGGTCCTCAACGATACGATGATGGCGATTCCTATCACACATGGTGACCATAAAGTGACCTTATCCTACCGCCCTAAGTCAATTTTCTATGGATTCATTATCACCGCTCTTGGACTGCTCCTATTTCTCGCAGCTTATAAAAGTGATCAAGGGACTTTAATCAAAAATCAATCTTAAGATAAACTTGCAGACCATTCCAATATTCGTTAAGATAAGTACGAAAATATAATGAAAAGGATGTTTCTATTTGAAGCGTACATTTTTAATACTTAAAGCCGCCTTGTCAAATCCGCGCTATTTCATTGAAGGTATTGATTTAGCCTGGTCAAAACACGTTATACTGGCACTTATTGTCACACTTTTTATGGCTTTAAATACTTTTATCGCGATTCGTCCAAGTTATCAAAACCTCTTAGATAATATTGGCCAAGCGGATACCCATGTTCCTAAATTTCAAGTTAAAAACGAGGAACTTCAACTGGCCTCTGGTGAAAAATCACTTTACTATCATTCCGCCCCCTTCCAATTGGTCGTTGATGACCAACTAGTTAACCATAGTACTGACGGTGGCCTTATACTAAATAATGAAGACGCTGAAAAAATATCGTCAAACTCATTAGTGAATTTGATTTTAAGCAAGGATCAAATTTTATTCTACCTAAAAGGCCAAAATCAATTAATGACCTTTGACTATCAAATCATTCCTAATGAAGCAAGCCTTCATCAAAGTCTTGATCTCTTAAGAATGTCTAAACCACTGGTCTTCTTTAGCACGTTTCTATTAAGCTTCTTATTCTATGCTTACTTAATCGCATTAACAACTTTATTCTCAGGAATTCTAAATTTTTGGCTAAATACCCCTTTAACTTTTTCTTACCGATTAAAATTAGTCATTATGTGCAGTTTCTTCCCTTTGATCTTTCTACAAATAATTCAAATGTTTTTACCGAATTTCTATCTGCCGATTTTCGCCATTGTGGTACTCATCTTAATGATTGCCTATTACGCCTTTAAGCGTCATACACTCTTTATCCGTGAAGTGATGCAAAAAATTCAAACGATCGATAAAGATGAATTTGCTCGTCTCGTAAACGAAGATCCTAAAAGCCTGCATGAATACTTAGCAGGCCCTGATCAGGCGGATCTTATTGATCAAAAAGAAATCGATGAAATCCAAGAGTTTATCAAAGCTAGCGAAGATAAATCCGATAAAAATTCTGACGATCATTCTAAGGAAAATCATGATCATCCAAAAAAATAGCAAAAATAAAGAGGCTGTGACATAAGTCCACCAAAAAACCGGCTGAATCGTTGTAATATCAACGATTCAGCCGGTTTTTATGTTATAATTAAGTTAATCAATAAAAAAACAGAGGACCTCACCCCTCTGTTTCCATTTCAATCCTAGAAAGGACCAAAAAATGCATACTCATTATAACCTAAATCAACTTTATTTGGAAGTCTCTTATCAATACCGCCCTCAAGAAGATCACATCAGCTACTATATTCATCAATTTGTGGACTCTCTAGAGATTCATTATCCCTATCTCTTTGGTCGTCCTCGTAAATATGACTTCTCGATGTTACTCAAGTTATTATTATATGCTTATTCTCGCGGTGTCTTCACCAGTCGCTCGATGGAACAATTGGCTCGCGAAAATCTGCCCGCTATCTGGTTGTGTCAAAATGAAGTACCTTCTTACCGTACAATTTGTCGATTTAGACAGTCCGATGAATTAGCTGACATTCTTAAACAAAGTTATGATGAATTTGTGCGGTATTTAAGACAACAACGACTTATCGATGATCATCTCTTTATTGATGGGACAAAAATCTTAGCGGATGCCAATAAGTACAGCTTTGTCTGGAAAAAGAACACGATCCGCTTTGAAGCAATGAATCGACAAAAGATGACCGAACTCGTCAATGAAATGCGTCAGTATTATCAAATGGGGTTGATTCCAGAAGAGACCCCACTAACGCTTGAAGGGCTTGAAGAAACCATTACCCAGCTTGAAGTTCGCTTAGAAGACTTAGAGGAAACCATCGAAGAGTCTCCTCGGTTGTCACCGAATCCTCACAAAAAGGAGCAGCGAAAAGTCAAGAGTCAATTGAGGCGCATGAAACATTGTCATTCCAAGCATCAACACTATCAAACGCAACGAGCCATCTTAGGTGAACGTCATTCGTATTCAAAAACGGACCCCGATGCGACCTTTATGCGAATGAAAGAAGATCCCATGAAGAATGGTCAGTTGAAACCGGGCTATAATTTACAGATTGCCACCTCTCATCAGTTTGTTTTAGCTTATGAACTTTTTTCAAACCCGACAGATACGCGGACATTAAGACCTTTCTTTGAGAGTCATCAAGCACTGTTTCGCTCCTTTTCAGTGGTGAGTATGGATGCAGGATATGGCTCTGAAAGTAACTATACTTATCTTGAAGAAAGCTTTCCCGAAATCACCGCATTAATTCCTTATGGCACGTATCTTAAAGAACAGAGTCGAAAATGGCGAAGTGACGACTCAAAAGTCATGAATTGGGACTATGATGAAAAAGAAGACTGTTACGTCGATCCTCAAGGGGTACGATTTAATTTCTTCGCTTATCGCACCCGAACGGATAAGTATGGTTTTGAAAGAAATTTTAAAGAGTATCAAGCAGAACGGATCGATGAGAATCAACAAGAAATTGAAGCAGCCCTTACTCAGAAAGGATATGTCCGAAAAATTACGGTTAATCCTTCGTATGACTACTTCAAAGCCAAGCAAAGGGGGCTCTTAAAAGATCCGAAATATCGTCCAATTTATAGCCAGCGGAAGATCGATGTTGAACCAACATTTGGTCATCTGAAGGCTTGTTTGGGATTCACTCGATTTCATGTTCGAGGGAAACAGGCCGTGAATAATGAGATGGGATTAGCTCTAATGGCAACTAACCTAAGAAAATTGCGATTAAGAAAGACAGAAAAAGAAAGAACCCAGAAATTTTACTCCTATTGGATAAAATTTCTGGGTATTTTTGAGACTTGTGTCACAGCCTCTTTAACTCTAATTAAAAATCAATCATAGCTAAAGGGAGCGTTATACTTAGCTACGTCGATTCTTAGCTCGCCGTCTACTTTGTTGTTTTTGATAAGATCTAATATTTTCTTTTAATTGTTTCTTGTAGCCCGGTTTAACTTTTGATTTTTTGCTGCGATGAATCATTCCCTTAACCGTGTGATCAATCTCCTGACGATGATGATCAGAACGTTGTGTCCGACGATAACGTTGTTCAATTTCTTTAATTTCGCCATTTACAAGGGTTACTTCTCTAAATTCAATCCCCTTAGCCTCAAGTTGACTTAAACGCTCATCATCATCAGGCTGCACAAAAGTATATGCGGTACCTGCAATATTCGACCTTGCTGTGCGTCCCACTCGGTGAACAAAAAATTCCAAGTCTTTAGGCAACTCCGTATTAATAACCATGGAGATTCCCGGAATATCGATTCCCCTAGCAGCAAGATCCGACGCCACCACATATTGAAAATCTAACTGTTTGATCTGTCTCATAATACGCTTACGCTCTCTCGCATCAAGGCCTCCATGAACTTTAGCAACTTTTAGCCCATTTTCTCGCAAATATTCGGTCATCTGATCTGCGTAATGACGAGTGTTACAGAAAACAACCGCTAAAAAAGGATGCCCTAAGGTCAATAACTGATAGACCAGTTCTTTACGATCCCGCCCCTTTGTATTGATCAAGTAATTCTCAACTTGATCCACTAATATGCGGTTACTATCAATCTTAATAATTTCTGGTTGACTCATGTATTTATTCAAAAATTGAATTAAACTTTGCGGAAAAGTTGCTGAAAAAGCCATCATTTGAAGATCTGCGGGTAAGCGAGAGGCAATTTCATCCACCAAAGATAGAAATCCCATATCTAAGGTCATGTCAGCTTCATCAATTACCATGCAATGTGCTGTTTGAACCCAGAGAGCATTTTCTTTCATAAGATCAAAGATCCGACCTGGAGTTCCAATGACCACATGCGGTTGCTGATTCGTAAGTCGATCTAATTGTCGTTGCTTGTCACTCCCCCCTATACAAGCCATAATCTGAATCGCAGCAGGGCTATCTTCAACCAATTGAACAGCCACATCATAAAGTTGAGCGGCCAATTCACGACTAGGGGCTGTAATTACAGCCTGAACTTCTTGTCGATCAGCTTTTATCTGATTCATAATAGGTATCATAAAAGCATGCGTCTTACCGGTTCCAGTTTGTGATTGAACAACAAGAGATTCCCCTTTTAGGGCACGTGGTATAACTTCTTCTTGTACCGGCGTCAATGATGAAAAATGAAGCTTTCTTAAGGCTTCATGAATAAATGGTTGAATTGAAAGTTGTTTAAATAACATGGTATTCTCCTTATAATCACCTTATAGGGCTTTATTAATTCTCATTATAGCATACAAAGCTTGAGCTCATAAGACTTTCAGTTGATGGATTTTTATAAATTGGCTATAATAATAGCGTTACAGATAGGGAGGCTCATTATGATAAACGAAGGAATAATATTTACACTATTTGGTGCAAGTGGAGATCTTGCTAAAAGAAAACTCTATCCTGCGCTCTATCAATTATTCTTAAAAAAACATCTTCCAGACTCCTTTGTTCTCTTGGGAAGTGCTCGTAGAGAGTGGTCAAATCAGCATTTTCGAGAGGTAATTGCCGAAAGTATCCATCAAGCTAGACTAGACGCTAGACAATTAAGTCACTTTATGAAGCATTGTTATTACATTTCACACAATGCTAGTCTAAAAGAGGACTATCCCCAATTAAAAGCTAAATTGGACGAACTCGCCCATAATTATCAAGCACCCAATCGTATCTTTTATCTCTCTCTTGCCCCAGAACTTTTCCCTACGATCAGCCGCTATCTAAAAGAAGAAGCGACTATGTCCAGTAACGGTTTTAATCGCTTGGTCATTGAAAAACCTTTTGGCTATAATCAAGCATCAGCGGATCAACTACAAAAACAATTATGTCAATCCTTTGAAGAAGAACAAATTTTTCGTATGGACCATTATCTCGGCAAATCCATTGTCAATCAAATTTTACCCATTCGGCAGGATAACCCCATATTTAGACAGTTGTGGCAACCAGAATGGCTTGACCATATCCAGATTTCCCTGAATGAAGACTTAGGTGTCGCTGGTCGTGCAGGTTACTACGAACAAGCAGGTGTCGCTCGAGATATGATCCAAAATCATGCCTTGCAATTACTAACTCTTGTAACTCTCAGCTTAGACCAGTCAAGTATGGACAGCGACACTTTAAGGCAGCGCAAGATCCAGATCCTAGACCATCTTAAATTAGCAGATCCCCCCATTGATCATGTAGTTCGCGGACAATATAGTGCCAATTCTGACTTGAATCTCCCTAGTTATCGCCAAGAAGACCAGGTAGATCCACAATCCCAAGTAGAAACTTTTCTCGCTTTTAAAGCAGAAATTGATCTTCCAGAATGGCAAGGAGTTCCTATTTATATTCGGTCCGGCAAAGCCTTATCTCAAAAACAAACAGATATAAAGCTGATCTTTAAAAATCAGCACGAAGCTTTATTATCGAATTTTTTCCAAATTAAAATTGCACCTGATCCACATTTTAACTTACAACTTAACCAACAAGATTCATGGTCCCAACATCAATGGCAACCCCTTAATTTAGAATATCGTCTAAAACAAGAGCACTTAGCCCAAATTCCCAGCGATTATGAAAAACTAATTCTAGACTGTATTGAAGGAAATCTTTCTTCATTTGCTCACGCATTAGAGGTGAAATATGCTTGGCGATTTATCGATCAAATACGCCAAACCTTTACAAAAAAAGGGCTTCCTCTTCACTCATACCCTGCCGCTAGTCGAGGTCCTGAGGCAGCCTATCAACTTTTACAAAAAGATCATCGTCATTGGATAGATGATTAACTAATCTAGTTTATGACTAAAAGCCCGATACAAATTAGCTCCTATAGATTTTAGCTAATTCTGTATCGGGCTTTTTATCAACTATTTTGCTAACAAGAGGGTCTTTGTCACTAATTAACAAAAACTAACTAGTTAGACTGGGCTAAATAGTCTCGATTTGTTTGAATAAGTTCTTGAATTAAGGCTTGCCTATCAGCTAAATCCGCCACCTTAGCTCCTGAAGCCATAGCATGCCCACCCCCATCAAAATGCATCGCTACTTCATTAATGCTAGGCCCTTTGGACCGAATGCGAGCCCGATAATTACCATTATGCCCAGCCTGTTGGATAAAAATCACCCAAGAAAGGACCCCTTTTATTCGGCCGGGAATATGAGTGATCTGATTGCTCGCTTCCTCCTTAACCCCAAAGTCTGTGAAATCAGACTGATTTAACAAAACAGATGCGACTCCTGCCGGATGAAGAACAATCCGTCCCATCACAAAAGCCATAAAATCCAATTCTTCCTTTGTTAGTTCATTAAAGCGTTGATTAATGGCAGCTAAGTCAATGCCATAATGCATCAACCGACTCACAACTTCAAAGGTTTCTGACCTTGTGTTAGAAAATTGAAAACGTCCCGTATCACCCACGATACCCGCATAAAATAATTCGGCCACCTCTTTAGTCAAATTTAATTGGGGAAACTGGTCAAAGATCATTTGGCATAGTACCTCAGCACAAGATGAGGCTGATTCATCGACCCATTGCCAGTCGCCATATGAATCGACAATTAGATGATGATCAATCTTAATAAGCTTGGATGCTTCTTGATACCACTCACCATCAATTCGCGGTTGGTTAGCCGTATCTAAAACAATGGCTAAAGCATTCTGATAATCAGCAAGCTCTACCGAATCCATTTGACCCATCCAAGTTAATCCTTCACTCATGGTCCCGGCCGCTAAAACATTTTTTTCAGGATAAAGTTCTTTAATAAAACTCTTTAACCCTAGCTGACTACCAATGGCATCAGGATCTGGTCGTTGATGACGATGAATAATAATTGTCTGAAAGGATTGAATGGCTTCAAAAATCTCTTCTCTAACTTTTGCCTCTAATTGCATGGTTATACCTCCCGATAGGTTTTTTCAATAATTTGCATTCCTACATTAGCTTGAGCGACAACCACATTCTCTAAATAAATCTTGACATCCACCAAGGCACTTCGACGGTTTAAATTTAAAATATTAACCTTAAAATAGGGCCGATGTCCTAGCTGAATACTCGTAAAATAATGCAGAGATAAACTTTCTAGCATCACCATTTGTCCAATTTTTTCCTTAAGCTTATCCGTTGCTACTTGCACAATCAATTCTGACAAATAGCCATAAGACAGAGTACCTAGTTGATTCACCATCGGTGCTTCAATTTTGATGCGATAATCATAAGACATGGCAAAGTCCTCTTTTGGAATACGTTCAATATGGTCCGAAATCTTATCTTCAAAAGTTTGAATGCTTTGAGGCTGTTTTTGATGAACTTGAAGAGCTTTCATAACATCATAACGTGAGACGACTCCCAATAAGGTACGATCATCTGCGACAACTGGAATCATTTCAATATCTTCCCAAACCATCTTATAGGAAATAGCTGCCAAAGAAGTGTGGAGATCCGTCGTTATCAATTCCTTAGACATGGCTCGTTCAATACTCCCAGTCTGTCCCAAGCCCATTAAATCATTAGCCGTTACCACCCCGACCAATCGTTGATTAACTACAACCGGGAAGCGCGATAAACCTGAAACCATTGATTTTTGATTAAACTCCTTAACCGTATCTGTTGGTTTCAAACATAGAGTCCTTTCAAAGGGAGTATAGATCTCCTCCACTCGGATTATTTCTTCTTTAAGCATTTGTTCATTCAAAGTTCGATTAATAAGACTGGCAACTGTAAAAGTATCATGAACAGTTGTTAAAAGTGGCAACTCTAAACGATCCGCTAATTCAATAATATCTTTTTGACAAGTAAATCCACCAGTAACTAAAACAGCAAGCCCATTTTTCAAGGCATAGCGCTGAACATCCGCTCGGTTACCGACAATCAAAAGGGTCTCCTTGGCAAAGTACTTTGCCATAGCATCTAAGGTCATAGCCCCAATGATAAATTTAGACAGGGGCTTATTCATTCCCGACTTACCACCTAAAACATGGCCATCGATTAAAGAAAGTATCGAAGAAAAATTTAGGTCATCAACCCGACTATCTAATTTCTTAGATATCCGAATAGTCCCTACTCGCTCAATGGTCGATACATAACCTAAATCTCTTGCTGTTTGAATTGCTCGATAAACGGTCCCTTGAGACAGACCAAACTTTTTAGCCAGACTTCTAACAGAAATCTTAGACCCCAAGGGAAGCGATTGAATATATCGGAGAACATTTTCTTGTTTATTGGTCATACTAAGCCCCTTCTCAATCAAATTAACCTAAGGCAACATCTAATATCATCATAATAACAAAGCCCAACATAAAACTTAGCGTTGAAAGGTCCGTTGAATGAGCAGATTGTGATTCAGGAATTAATTCTTCAATGACGACAAATATCATGGCTCCCGCTGCAAATGAAAGTGCATACGGTAATAACCGCTGCATAAATAATAGAGCCATTGCTCCAATAACTGCTCCGATCGGTTCTACTAAAGCGGACATCTGTCCAAGATTAAAGGCTCGAAATTTTGATTTTCCTTCGGTCAAGAGTGGCATTGATAAAGCGGATCCTTCAGGAAAATTCTGGATACCAATCCCCAAAGTTAAAGATAGAGCGGCTGCTAAAGTCATTGAGCCAGAACCATTCGCAACAGCGGCATAAGCAACCCCCAAAGCCATACCTTCTGGCAAATTATGAATGGTTACTGCTAAGAAAAGCATCCAGGTCTTGGAAATTGAAGTCTTTTCTGGATTAAAGTCCCCATGATCCGCCGCATAATGAAAGTGGGGCACAATCCGGTCAATCAGTCTTAAAAATAGACCTCCCACTAAAAAACCTACCGCAGCCGGAAACCAAGCTGGCAAGCCCATGGAATAGACACTTGCCTGCTCTATAGCCGGTGCTAATAGCGACCAAAATGAGGCCGCTGTCATGATGCCTCCTGCAAAGCCTTGCATCACAGCCAAAAACTGTTCATTCACTTCCCTAACAAAAAACACAGTGGCTGAACCTAATAATGTAAAAACCACGTAAAAATCCCAGCCATAGCGGCTTGAAAGACAGGATTCATTTCTAGAAAAAAATCT
The DNA here is from genome assembly GCF_000301035.1 of Facklamia hominis CCUG 36813. Taxonomy (GTDB): domain Bacteria; phylum Bacillota; class Bacilli; order Lactobacillales; family Aerococcaceae; genus Facklamia; species Facklamia hominis. Next base: position 515,996 of record NZ_JH932292.1, read on the forward strand.
ACCATACTAACTCCTTTAAGAATGGCCAATTATCTCATGGCCAATCCTCCTACCTTATTATCAAAAAAAGGCATTGCTCCACTTAAACAAGTTTGTTGCCAACGCCTTTTATTGATTATTCTTTTACTCGATTAGATCAAAGTCTATTGATCTAAATCTAATTCTCCAAAAATAACGACTAAGACTCACTTACATCTGGATCAACATCGATCTCTTCTTCAACCACTTCTTGTGGGGCCAAATCTTCAACACTTGTCTTATCGGTTTTAACTTTCTTTTTCACATTTGCAATTGCATTTAATTCATAGGTTAAGTAGACACCTTCGCAATCCAAAACGACAATTCCTTCTTGATGATCAACTTCATCAACAATAGCATGCAGACCACCGATCGTTACGACTCCGTCCCCCGCTTCTAGAGCATCCAAAAGTTGTTTCTTTTGATTAGCAACTTTCTTTTGAGGACGAATCAACATAAAATAAAACAAAGCAAACATGACAATTAGTGGCATCAACGATACGAGAAATTCCATTAATAGTTCCTCCTTTAATTTACCTCTTAAGTATAACAGTTTTTTATGACTTCTTTCAATAGCTAACGACTAAAATGCAGGTGCTCCTGGCTTATTATAACCATATTCTTCACGAAAAGCTTGCCTAAACTCCAATAATTGATCCTCTCGAATTGCCTGACGAACTTGTCGCATCAAATTCAGTAAGAAATAAGTATTATGGATCGAAGTGAGACGCAAACCAAATGTCTCATCACATTTAATTAAATGTCTGACATAAGCTCTGGTATAGTGTTTACAAGTATAGCAGTCACACTTAGGATCAATTGGTGTATAGTCTCTAGCGTAACAGGCGTTTTTTACAACCAGGCGTCCTTTAGAGGTCATGCAAGTGCCATTTCGGGCTATTCGAGTCGCTAGAACACAGTCAAACATATCTACCCCTCGGATCGCACCATCGATTAAGGCGTCCGGCGAGCCAACGCCCATCAGATAACGTGGCTTATTAGTAGGCAATACTGGCATTAAGTAATCTAGAACGGTATTCATTTCCTCCTTCGTTTCACCGACAGATAAACCTCCAATTGAATAACCCGGAAAATCTAAAGAAACCATATCTTTAGCATGCTGAAGACGCAAGTCTTTATAACCTGCTCCTTGGCAAATGCCAAATAAGGCTTGACGATCAGGGTTTTGATGAGCCTCTAATCCTCTTTCTGCCCAACGAGTAGTACGATCGATGGATTTTTTAACATAATCATAGGGCTGATGAAACTCTGGACATTCATCGAAAGACATCATGATATCCGATCCTAAGGCATTTTGAATATGAATGGCTTTTTCCGGCGTTAAAAATAACTTCTCACCTGATAAATGGTTACGAAAATGAACGCCCTCCTCTTCAATATGACGCATATCGCTTAAAGAAAAAACCTGAAATCCACCGGAATCCGTTAAAAGTCCCTGATCCCAATTCATAAAGGTGTGCAATCCACCTGCATCCTCAACAATATCTTCACCAGGACGTAGCCATAAATGATAAGTGTTCGATAAGATGACTCCAGCTCCCATGGCTTTTAATTCTTCTGGTGATAAAGATTTCACGGTTGCTAATGTTCCAACCGGCATATACATCGGTGTTTCAAATGATCCGTGCGGGGTGTGGAGTATTCCCAGGCGGGCACCTGTATGCTTTTCTTCTTTAATTAATTCATATGTTACTGCTGGCACACTATTCCTTCTTTCTAATTACTCATTCTTCAGTCGAACTTCCAAAACAAATGGATAGTATTTACCCGTGATATAAAAACGATCTTGATCAATATGGGCAATCCCATTAAGACTATCCATCTGACGACGCGCCTCATCACTTAAAGGTAGTTGATCTAAGATTGACGATAAATCATATACTTTAATAACTTGACCCGTTTCTGGATCAATCTTAATGATTCTATTATCATACCAAATATTAGCAAAAATTGCTCCTTGAGCGTATTCTAACTCGTTCAATTGGTCTATTTCGCGTCCTAACAGCGTAACTGTGACTTGTCCTAATCGCTTAAAATTTTCCAGGTCCTGTTGATAAAGCTGGCTGCTTCCATCTGACAACCAAAATAGTGACCGATCCGCATCATAGGCCAACCCCCAACCTTGACCTAGATAAGAATAAGTATCCAACAAAGTGAAATCAGGTAATTGCCATTTAAAGACTTTGCCTTCCTTCCAAGTTAACTGCCATAGATGATTTCCTTCAATAGTGAGTCCTTCACCAAAATATTGTTCTGGCAAATCTACTTGAGTTAACCATTCCCCAGATGTTAAGTCGAGGATACCAACGGCAGACTGCCCATATTTACCAGATCCCAAGTAAAGCATCCCCTGCTCATTTCGTTCAAACCCTTGAGTAAATATCTGCTTTTCTAAAGGAAAAACTTCTAATAATTCCGCCTTCCCCTCTATGCCTTGGCTAACTACGGAGTGTGTAAAAAACATACAGCTTACCATTGTAACCACGATTCCAAAAAATACCTTTTGCATTTGAATCCTCCCAAATGTACTTCAAACTTGCAAGTCTGATAGAGATTGGTAAAATAAACATGATCTTAATCAAAGGAGCAAGTGATTATGAATTTTTACCAATTAGCCATTAGAATTGTCCGTCATATCTTCTTTTTATTTAACGGACCTACCCAAGTCCAAGGACTTGAAAATCTTCCCAAAGAAGAGCCTTATATTATTGCTGCCACTCATCGATCTCTCTATGACCCTTTTTACCTTGCTATCGTCTGGGCTCCAGAAGAAATTTCTTTTATGGCAAAAAACTCCCTATTCAAATGGAAATGGTTAGGTTATTTACTCACTAAAGCACATGTCTTTCCCGTCAACAGAGAAAAACCTTCTCCAAAGACCTTAAAATTTGCGGTTAAGCAACTGGAACAAGGCTTCCATCTAGGGATTTTTCCGTCAGGAACCCGTCATAGTACTGAGATAAAAAGTGGAACAGCTTTTATCCAACGTTTATCCAAAAAAGCCATCGTTCCTGTCGCAATCCAACCTCCATTAACAAAATGGCAATTTCTAAAAAGACAACCCGCTAAGATTGCCATTGGCCCAGCAATTAACTATGATCCTCAAGCAACATATGATAAAGCAAAACTCGAACAAATTGACCAATCCATTGCCAATGCCTTCGATGAGTTAGATCAAAAAATTGACCCTCAGTTCCATTATGATCCTAAATAGAATCGGTACCATCGGATCTAGTTTATCATAATCGGTGAATTCCGCCTATGCCTTTTTGCAAACAGTTTGTAGAGTCATACGATCCTATAAAATCCCCTCGAAAGATAGCCTCAAAGCTAACTTTCGAGGGGATTTTGGTCATTCACAGCAAGTAAGTCTATTTGATTCATATCTTTAATCAGTCACCATTAATAATTTGAAATCCATACTAGAAAGGATCTGTCTTTAGTTGACTGATTTAAGTGGTTACCTTCTAAAAATCATCTAGATCAGCATCATCCATAGACTGCAACTGATACATTTGATAATAACTTCCTTTTTTAGCAATGAGACTTTCGTGATCTCCCTTCTCAATGATGCGTCCCTTATCCAAAACGATAATTTGATGAGCATCTTTAATTGTAGATAAGCGATGAGCGATCGCAATAGTAGTCCGATTTTGACGCATTTTTTTCAGTGAGGTCTGAATAGCTTGCTCCGTCTCCGTATCTATATTGGCCGTTGCTTCATCAAGAATAAGTATTTTAGGTTGCCGAGCCATCGTACGTGCAAAAGAAATCAATTGTTTTTGACCCGAGGAATATCCTTCACCCCGCTCAATAACAAGATGTTGATACCCTTCTTTTTCTTTTTCGATAAATCGATCAGCTTGGACAAATCGTGCTGCTTCTCGAATTCGATCATCACTCATACTCATATCTAAAAGGCGAATATTCCTTGCAACATCCCCGTAGAAAAGAAAAGAATCTTGCAAAACCAAGCCCATCTCTTTTCTTAATTGGTCATAAGAAAAATCACGGATTGAATAGCCATCAATTAAAACCTCTCCATCTTGAAATTCATAAAATCGCATCAATACGTTAATGATCGAAGATTTACCTGACCCCGTATGTCCAACTAAAGCAACTGTTTGACCGGGTTCAACGGTGAAGCTAACATCGTCGAGTACCTTATGTTGTCCATCATAGGAAAAACTAAGATGCTTGATTTCTATCTTAGCATCTGTAATCCTTGCCTCTGGCTGAGGATTTTGCTGAGGAACAAACTCATCATTGTCCAAATAAGAAAGAATCCGTGCAGAAGATACAATGCCGTCTTGTAATAAACTCAAGGAATCCATCATCATTCCCATAGGCCTAAAAAATTGAACGGCATACTGGGTAAAAGCATAAATAACCCCAACTTCCAATCCGTGTAAAAAGTACTCTTTACCTAACACATAGATTACTAAGGCAAGTGCTAATCCCTCTAAAAGATTAATCACAGGCATTAACATTAACGAATTCATTTGAATCATCGTACGTCGATTTAAATAGTGTTGATGATTTTGTTGATTAAATTCTTGGTAGACACGCTCTTCTTGCCGCATGTTCTGAATAGTTGAAACCCCCATAACCGACTCATTTATTTTGGTATTTAAACGACTTAAATTTTCACGCATTCGTCGATATACCATGGACGAGTATGACTGATAAAACCAGATTAAGCCAATCATGATTGGAACAAAAATTAAAAACAACAAGGCCATCCGTTGGTTTAATAGCCACATAGCAATGAATACCGAGCATATCGTCACAAGGCCTTCAAATAAAGAGTAAAAGACGAGCCAAAATTCCTTGAGGGTCTCTGTATCATTCGTTATGCGAGATACAATCGATCCCCCCGGAGTTTGGTCAAAAAATCGCATCCCTAACCCATTTATTTTTCGAAATAAGTCATTTCGGATAGACGCTACGGTCTTTTCAGAAGCTAAATTGAAATAATACGTTGATAAATAATTCCCAATGATCTGTAACAAAAGTAAGCTTAAATAAATAAGACAAAACCTTCCCGCAATCTGAAAACTCAGTTGTTGGTGTTCTAAATAATGATCAATAAAATACTGAACTAAACGTGGCATAGCAACTGAAATCAAAATCGTACTGGCTGATAATACAACAGCTAATAAAAAGAGACGCCAGAAGTCCTTGGTAAAAGTAAAAATCCGCCGAGTAATCTTCAATTGCTCTTTCATAGTGAACTTTTTAGCCCACACAGATTCATTCGTTGAATTTGCTGCCATCGACTTCATCTCCTTTTAAACGATTTAATTCTTGTTGATGATACATCTTAGCATACCAACCATCTAGGGCTAATAATTCTTGATGATTCCCACGCTCAACAATACATCCATCTTCTAAAACTAAAATTTCTTGGGCGTGCATCACCGAAGAAATTCGGTGAGCTGAAATGATTGTCATCCGATCTTCAGATGATTCCTTAACGGCATTTAGAATGGCTTCTTCTGTTTTAGCATCTACAGCCGATAAAGCATCATCTAGAATCAATAACTGTGGATCTATTAGTAAAGCCCGTGCAATTGCAATCCGTTGTTTCTGTCCTCCAGACAAAGCCACTCCTCGTTCGCCTACTAGCGTCTGATAGCCTTCAGGAAATTCCAGAATATCTTGGTGAATAGCAGCCAACTTGGCAGCCCGCTCCACTTCATCCTGACTAGCCGTTGGTTTAGCATAGCGAATATTTTCTAAAATAGAGGTTGAGAAAAGAAAAGTATCCTGCGGAACATAGCCGATATGGTTTAATAAACTATCTAATGAATATTGCTTAATGTCCTTATTGGCAAAGGCGATCTGCCCTTGATAATCATCGTACTCTCGCATCAGAAGATGGAAGATCGTTGATTTACCAGAACCCGTTTTCCCCACAATCCCTAGAGTTTGATTAGCTTCTAATTTAAAATAACAATTTTTTAATTCAATACTATCATTTCGTTCGTAAGAGAAAGCTGCAATATCAAATTCTAAAGGAGCTTGAATAGGCTCTTGAATAGGATTAGGGCTTTCGATAATATGCGATCTTTCTTCCAAAATTTCTTCAATTCGATCATAAGATGCAGCCCCTCTTTGGAGAATATTAAATAATTGTCCCACTGCAATCATGGGCCAAGTGAGTCGGGTAATATAAGAAATGAAAGCAACTAACAATCCAACCGTTAGTTGACCTTGAACTACCTGGAAGCCTCCAAAAAAGAGTGCCAAAATAGTAGAGATCCCCATGATCAGCTGACTGCTAGGACGGAATAAAGCATTATAAACATAGACTTTTTGATTGGCTTGAACCACTGCAAAGGTATGGTCTTTAAAGTCTTGAATATCTCGCTCCTCTTCGCCAAAAGTTTTTATGACTTTCATGCCAGTTACTGATTCCTGAACCTTATCGTTCATTGAAGCAAAAGCCACCTGGGCTTTCTTAGAATAATAATGCAGTTGCCGACCAATATAATTGATGATAATGGCTAAAAATGGAATTGGAATAATAGTAATTAACGATAATTTCCAATCAACCACAAAAAACATCATAAACAAAGTGATTAAACCTTGTGAAAGTGAATCGACCAGTGTTAAGATTCCTCCAGCTGCAACCATCCGAATAGCACCCAAATCATTAGTTGTACGTGCCATCAAATCGCCCGTACGATACTTATGGAAAAAATCCTTATCCATCCGCATAAAATGATGAAAAAGACGCGCTCTTAAAATTTGTTCTAATTGTGCAGAGGTCCCAAAAATCGCCATCCGCCAAACATAACGCATAGCATATTGAACGATAGCAATTGTAATCAGAAGTAATACCCAATAGAGCAAAGATTGTGGCTGCATCTGATGTGAGGCCATGGTATCAATAATCCGGCCTAAAATGAGGGGGACAAAACCCGTAATCAAGCTAAGTAAAGTAAGCATGGTAATACCGATGATATAAGATTTCTTTTCTTGCTTTAAAAACCATCCCAACTTAGCGAACATATTCATGCAGGAATCTCCCCTTTTGAAACTTAGTAATTTCAGTCTACCATTCCATGAAAAAGCATTCAAATCATACGACTCTTATACTTGATTAAAAATAAAAACCCAGCGACTAACGCTGGGGAATCAACACCTATTATTACTGATTACGCATTTTCATTGAATTCATAATCTGTTGGACTTTGCGTTTTGAGGGTTTCTGGCCCATCTGCGCCATCATTTCAGTGATCATTCGCGCATCGAAAGGTGGGTTTTCTTTAAAATATTTAAACATATATTTTCGAGCCGCAAAAAAACCTAGAACAAGTCCAATAATTAAAGCTAAAATAACAATTAAAATCCAAGCATAAGTTGGCATATATCTCTCTCCTTTTAAAACATTCTATCATACTTTTTGATTAAGTGAAATGCTTAATAGTAGCTTCTTATGCCCAACGAACATCCGTTTGCCTTTGATGACTGGTTTTGCTATAATATAGCTAATAATTAGAAAGTGTGGTGTCTATGGCTAAACTATCCAGTAAACAAATGAATGTCCTACGAAGTATTTATGAACTCGTGGAAGCCTCTGGCTACCCACCCACCGTTCGTGAAATTGGTGAAAGAGCTGGTTTATCCTCTCCATCCACTGTTCATGGCCACTTAGACCGCTTAGAAGAAAAGGGCATGATTGACCGAGACGCAGCAAAAACTCGAACCATTGAAATCACTGAACTTGGCCTAAGTACATTGGGAGTTGACTCGAATAAGATCCCTCTCTTAGGTTATGTTGCAGCTGGAAGTCCTATTTTAGCGGTAGAAGAAGCGATCGATTATTACCCAAAACCACAGGATCTTCGCTATGATGCTAGTGAACTATTTATGTTAATTATTAAAGGTGAGTCTATGGTTAATGTTGGCATTTTGGATGGCGATATTATTACCGTTCGCAAGCAATCCGCCGCTAATAATGGAGAAATTGTCGTTGCGATGACCGAAGATAATGAGGCGACCTGCAAAACCTTTTTCAAAAAAAATGATCATATTATTTTAAGACCTGAAAATGATACTATGGAAGATATTATCTTACCGCAAGCCACCATCTTAGGAAAGGTAGTTGGCTTGAATCGTTTCTATTAACAGCTTACAAAAAAAGACGACTGAGCTTCAGTCGTCTTTTTTAGTTTAATAATGTAATAAGGTGTAATAATCATGCCCTTTTATCTGCTCGCCCCCCTTAAGATCGTCAAGTTCAATCAAAAAGGCACAACCAGCCACCACACCCCCTAGTTTTTCAACAAGTTCAATAGCAGCTGCTGTAGTTCCACCCGTAGCCAGTAAGTCATCGACTAATAAGACCCGTTGACCAGGCTTAATAGCATCCTTGTGCATTTCTAATATGTTGCTGCCATATTCTAACGAATACTCTACCTCAATGGTTTCACGAGGTAATTTACCTTTTTTACGAACAGGTGCAAAGCCCACTTGTAATGCATAAGCTACAGGACAGCCAATGATAAAACCACGGGCCTCCGGACCAACAACCATTTCAATCTCTAGGTCTTTAGCATAGTCCACAATTTTTTGAGTAGCATATGCGAAAGCTTGACCATCTCCCATTAATGGGGTTATATCCCGAAAAATAATCCCCTCTTCAGGATAATCCTTAATACTTGCAATATAATCTTGTAAATTCATATTATAACTCCTTATTCATCCACTGATAAATGGCATCAATACTTTGAAAGTTCAAAAATGCTTCAGCTTCCATGGATTTTTTATAATTAATCATCGCGTCACAGGATTTAAGATCGACACGTTGATCTAAATGAGCATCTTGCTTATAGATGATGCCCTTTTCTATTTTAACAAACTTTGCTTGAAAAAACACAACGATCATGGTCTTTATTTTAACTAAAGGAATTTTCAAAAATTGAGCGAACTGTGCTAAATCTGCTATTTTTAACTGAGGATTCACTAACAAAGCCTGATAAAGTCGACTAAACTCTTGATGAGTCGGTAATCCCACCAAATACTTGGACTCCGCCACATAAGAAACTAAAATGATTTGTGACCATTTTTTATAATCTAAAACCTGGCGTAAGTGTGATAAATCATCAGGCACTTCTAAAATTACCAGTCGTTGAAAATCAGCGATATTTAAATCTTTATCAGAATATAAACTAAGCTGACTCGATTCTGGCAAGTAAGATTGAAGTTGATCAATTAGTTTCGATTGATTAACCAAATAGAGGGCTTGAGGATAATCCAATTCCCCCTTAAGTCCGTTAGAAGAACGTTGGTCAATCAACTGTCCCTTTATAAAAGCAAAATCACGTACAATAAATTGTAAACTCGTCTGATCACGCCAACGGTTCAAGCTTAATTCACCTAAAATGCTTAAACGACTTTCTGCCTTAATTAATGCTGTTGACTCAGCCATTGAAAAAGCTACTGCCGTTAGTTCAGCCATGGGTGCATCTAAATGAAATTGCCAACGGACATGTTGTTGATCCTTACCCATTAAGCGTTTATTTTTTATGAGAAGTTCTTCTAAAACAATCAGTGGCTTAGGATTATCCTGACCAAAAGGTGCTAGTTGTTTAATTTCCTGATACAAATCTAGTGTCACTTCATCATCCGTTAATAACAAATCCACCGATATAGCCGGCTCTTCTGCTAGTGAGCGATCAAGTGATCGAATAGCCTCTTCAAGCTTTTGTTTAAAGAGACCAAATTGATCCTGGGCTATGGTTAATCCGACTGCTTGATCATGCCCACCGAAATGAACACATAAATCTTGAAAAGGTTGAATGAGATTAAAAAGATTAATCGAAGGAATAGATCGACCAGACCCCTTATAAACTCCCTTAGATTCATCAAAATTAAACAGTAGGCAAGGACAATGATGCCGCTCCACTAGACGCCCGGCTACAATTCCCAAAACACCTGGATGCCAATTTGCTTGACCTGCAATAATTATGGCAGGAGGTTCTACGTTTTTAGGATATACCCTTAATAATTCCGCTTCAATCTGCTTAACTAGGTCAACCCTTTCATCATTTTTGGCTTCAATGACTTGTAATAATCGCTTAGCTTCAATTCGATCTAAACTTGCTAAAAATTCTAAACCTGGACTAGGATCCCCTAAACGTCCTACTGCATTCAATCTTGGACCTATTACAAAGCCAATGGTTTCCTCATCAATATCTTCTAAGCTAATGTTTTGATTATTAAATAAGGTCTGTAAACCTGACCGGTTTGTCTGTTTGAGTTGATTGATACCAGCTAAAACAATCGTTCGATTCTCATCAATCAAGGCAACTCGATCACAAACGGTCCCAATCGCAGCTAACTCTAAAGCTTCAATCGGAATTTCCCCCAGTAAAGCAGTTGCTAATTTCAAAGCAACTCCTGCACCCGATAGATCCTTAAAAGGATAGTTTCCTCTTGGATTCGCTGGGTGTATAACCGCGTAGGCGGGCGGTAAATCCGTTTGAATCTGATGATGATCCGTTAAAATGACATCTACACCTTGATCTTTAGCATATGCCAATGCCTCAAAACCAGCCACACCATTATCCACTGTGATTATTAATTGTGTGCCTGCTTGAATAAAAGCTTGATAACGCTCCAAGTTTGGCCCATAGCCATCCGTAAAACGATTAGGAAGATAATAAGTCACCTTGGCCCCAATCGATTCCAAAGCTTCTTTCATAATTAATGTTGAGGTAATACCATCCGCATCATAATCCCCATAAATTAATATACTTTCTTCCTTTTCTACCGCCTGGGTAATACGATCGACAGCTAAATCCATATCTTCCATTTCAAAGGGGTCGTGGAATAAACTCGGTTGTTGATCACACGCAGCTTTAATCGCCGCTTGTGATCGTAATCTTCGCTGCCAACAAAGACGCAAAAAAGCGGGCGAATACGTCATTCCCGCTGATTGCATTTGTTGGATAAAATCGTTTTGTTCTTGATCGAATTCTTTCGGATAAATCCACTGAGAAAAATGACCTCTCATGTCAAACCTCCTCTAAGATCTTAGAACTTCAAACTCATCAAAATCATTGACCAATGTTGCTTGACTAAAAATCTCCTGTGCTTCTTTTTCTAATTGCTTACACTGCTTCCCTAAGTACCTTGCAGAAATATGATTCAGATATAATTTTTTGACATGGGCCTGTTTTGCATTCTGAGCCGCTTGTGCAGATGTCGAATGATAATATGCGCGCGCTATTTTAGCTTCACTTGCTTGGTGGGTTGCCTCATGAACCAAGACATCCGCCCCTCTGGCTAGTTGAAGAATGTTTCGACAAGATCGAGTATCCCCCAGAATCGTAACAATACGACCTGCTTGATCAGGTGCTAAAAAATCTTGGCCATTTAAGATACGACCATCTTCTAAGGTCACCCTAGCCCCCGCTTTCAATTGCCCCAAAATCGGTCCGTTGGGTATTTCGTAAGCTGCCAACTTATCCATGAGCAATTGGCCCACTTTGTCCGGCTCGATAATTCGATATCCAAAACAAAGTATTCCGTGTTCTAGAGGCATATATTCGGCTTTCCAGCCTTTATCCAAATCAAGCGTTCCCCCTTGAGGGGATAATTCGTGAATATTCAATGGATATGCCAACTTCGTCTTAGAAATCCTTAAAGAAGTTAATACAAAATCTTTAATTCCTTCTGGCCCATAAAGATCAACCGGATCTTGTCCTGCTTGATTAGAGCGTGAACTCAAGAGTCCTGGCAAACCATAAATGTGATCTCCATGAAGATGGGTAATAAAAATGCGCCGAATTTTTCTTGGTTTAATATGAGTTCTTAAAATTTGATGCTGAGTCGCTTCACCACAATCAAAAAGCCATACTTCATTCAACTCATCGAGTAATTTTAAGGCTAAGGCAGAAACATTACGAACCTTAGCAGGTACACCGGCTCCTGTTCCTAAAAATTGTAAATGCATCAAGTCATCCTTTCTGAGTTTAACGCTTTGAATAGAGTTCCTTGGCCATAAATTTGGAAAATTCCTTAGCTCCTTCTTCATTTAAATGAACCCCATCCGAAGCAAACCATTCTGCATGCCCACTAGCAAAGGAAGCCCAATCAATCACAGTAACATTACCATAGCGTTCAGCTGCTTGATTGAGTTGGTAATTTGCATCTTGTGTCCAAGGCCGATCAACTAAAATATTAACATAGTACTGTTTTCGCTCTAAGCCAATATCTTGGATATAATCATCTAATTGACCCGTTGTATAAGTACCGTTCGTTCCTAACATTGTAACGACTGTCGATGCTAATTGGTTATTTGCTTTCAGCCGATCAACCACATCATAGGAATTATATAATTGTCGCGCAACTTGAGGATCAATGACAGCCTTAGGAAATACTTCTTTTAAATGCTCCGTCGACGCTGCTAAGGTCGAGTCTCCGATAAAAGTAATATCCAGCCCCGAAGCAAACAGCAGCACTTCCTGATCTAATCCTTCGATATGATTCACAACTTTAGGCGGTGCAGCAGATTCATTTTTTGTCTCATCGGCTATCTTAAGATTACTTTCAATGATTTGTTCAATCTCTTGGGTCTGCTTTGTTCCTTTTGCCTGAGAAGAAATAGCCATTCCCACAGTTCCCATCACAAAATTAAAAATATAGCAGCACATAAGAAATTTAACCAGATATAATCCTTGAGGATGATTCCTTAAAAAGTTAAACTGATACTTTGTTTTCTTCCAATTAAAATCTTGCCCAACAGGTAATGAAATTGACTTTTGTTCAAAGAGTTGATAAGTAATTTCTGCTAAACCGATAATTAAAGCAAATTTAAAAATATAATTCAAACCTGGTAAACGATTAAATAAAGCAATATTCTGTGGACTCAATAAATAGACAGGATAATACCATAGGTAATAAGAAAAAGACCTTTTGCCTATCCAAGAAAAGACTTTAAAAGATAGAACTTTATTCCAAATCGAAGAGGGGTGAATAGCGGTCAAAATCATCGCCAACGATAAGATCGAGAAAAGACTTAAACCAAAACGGTAGGCGAAGGGCTTAGTTCCAAACATAAATCGAACCATAAAGAAAGCTAAAATATACACTATAACACCAATACCATTTAAGCCGTGTGTAATGGTTTTAGGAATAGGCTTTGGATTTAAGCGTTCAGGTAATAATAATCCCAACGCGCCTCCCAAAGTAAAGGCAGATAGGCGAGTCAGTAAATCATAATAAACTCGCGTTGGATCAGACGAACCTTGGTAGAGATAAGCCATCAATACTGCTGAAACCAAAGAAATAATTAACAAAATATTAATCGTGATATTTGCCTTTTTATGCCAAGAATAGGTTAGAAAGATCAAAATTGGTGTTAAAATCACCAATTGTCCATATAGAGAGACATACCACAAATGAGTAAATGGGCTGGGATTTGCTGCTTGAACAAAATACGATTGTTCATTTAATATCTGATAATAATTATTAAAAAATCCTAGAGCACTTAATCCCATATTCCGAACATTCGGCAAGTAATTACGGTTGAAAAGGAGAATATAAGTAACCACCATCATGATCATCGCTAACATTGGAAAGAACAACCGCTCAAAACGTTTACGAATGAAAGCGATATAGTTTAAAGGTTTCCCTCTTTGATCCGCCACATAAAAATGTCTAAAGTTAAAAAAACCGGCAATAACCAAAAAGAGATTAACTGCGATAAACCCACCTGGCATGATGTGTTCAAAAAAATAATAACCAATTATTGTGAGAATCGCGACCCCCTTTAAACCATCAAATATGGGAATTCGATATCCACTATTTGTTTCCTTCATATTAATTCATCACCTAATCTACAAATTCAAATTGATAGTCAACTAAAAGGACCGTGTCGCCATTCTTAGCCCCTGCTTCTCTAAGAGCCTCATCGACCCCCATCGCTCTCATTTGACGAGCAAATCGTTGTAAACTCTCATCATGATCCATGTTTGTCATCGCATAGAGACGCTCAATGCGTTCGCCAACTAGTTCCCATAGATCTCCATCTAATCGCTTCACTTCAAAATCAGGAGCCTCTTCCTCTAAACGATAAACTTTTTGATCCTGATTATCATCTTGCAGGGAAATATAATCACTTTCACTCAACATACGATAAGTTGCTTGTAATAAATCATCCACACCCAGTCTTTGATAAGCAGAAATTCTATAAATAGGAGGGGTTGTCAAATTTAAATCTTGATAATATTCCTCTAACTGATGTTCAAAAATCGATAGGTTTTCTTTTGCCTGGGGTTGATCTAATTTATTAGCCACTATGATCATCGGACGTAGCAGTAAGCGTTCATTATAAGCACGCAATTCTTCCATTATCGAAGTAAAATCTTCAAAAGGATCACGGCCTTGTACTCCAGCCATATCAATTACATGCAATAAGACTTTCGTTCGTTCAATATGACGTAAAAAATCAATCCCTAAGCCGACGCCTTGAGACGCTCCTTCAATCAACCCGGGTGTATCCGCCACGACAAATTCTTGACCAGATTTTAAATGAACTACCCCTAAATTTGGCGTTAATGTTGTAAAAGGATAATCAGCTACTTTTGGCTTAGCATTAGAAATCACCGATAAGAGTGTCGACTTTCCGACCGATGGATAACCAATCAAACCAACATCTGCCAAGATTTTAAGTTCTAAGGATAACTCCCTTTCTTGACCCGGTTCACCATTTTCAGCAATAGAAGGAGCAGGATTTTTATGCGTCGCAAACTTAATATTTCCCCTACCTCCGCGTCCGCCTTTTGCCACTACGCATTGGTCTTGATGATGCAATAAGTCAGCTAAAATTTCACCAGTCTGGGCGTCTTTAACAATGGTACCAGGCGGGACCTTTACATAAAGGTCTTTTGCATTAGCACCATATTTCCCCTTGCTCATACCATTTTCTCCAGCTGAAGCTTTAAATAATCGGTTATAGCGAAAATCCATCAAGGTTCTTAGTCCCTCATCTACATAAAAGATCACAGAACCCCCATGACCGCCATCACCACCAGCTGGACCACCGTCTGGACGGTATTTTTCTCTTAGAAAAGCCACCATACCATCGCCGCCCTTGCCGGCTTTCACCATAACTTTTGCTTGATCTAAAAAGCTAGACATTCTATCGCCTCCTTTATCGATATTATTATATTCTTAAGCAAGTCTTAGTCGACAATTAATCTCGGATCAAAATTAGAAAGAATCAATTGAGTCAGCTCACGCATTAATTGATAACGGTTATGTCTTACTTTCGGATCCTCATCATTGATCATATGATCTTCAAAATAATGGGCAATGATTGGACTTAAATCTTGGTAAGCTTGCAATCGATCATTTAAGCCGGAAATATGTTTTAAATCCATCACCTTTTGAATAAATTGAGCTTCCAAATCACTCTGAGCCAAATTCGATTCTAACTGATCTTCTTCACCCACCTTAGTCCCTAAATTAACTACTCGACTAAGATTTTCAACCATCTGATGGAATTGATCAGGATGCTGTTCTTTAAAGGCTTGAACTAATTTAGCCACACCCACAATCCTTAATGGAACCAAATGCTTCTTGTTCAAACTAGCTTGAATCACATCATAATCTATCGTTTGATTTTCTAATAAAACCTGAACTCTTGCTTTTAGAAAATTAAGAATTTCTTGACGTAATTCAATCGTACTTTGCTGCAAGTAAGATAATAAGATATCCGAAAAATCAACCGGCCAGTCTTGGTCCAAGCAAATCTCAATAATCCCCATAGCTTGTCTTCTCAAGGCGTATGGGTCGTTAGAACCAGTTGGAATAAGACCGACACTAAAGAAGCTTGCTAAAGTGTCTAATTTATCGGCTAATGCTAATAAAGCGCCAACTTGACTTTGAGGCAACTCACCATTAGCAGATGTTGGTAAATATTGTTCAGAAATAGCTTGAGCAACGGATGAAGACTCCCCATATTTTTGAGCATAAAAGCCTCCCATCACTCCTTGTAATTCACTAAATTCATCAACCATTAAAGTCATTAAATCAAATTTATAGATTTGAGCGGCTCTCAAAGCATCCTTTTGAACCTGTTCAGACACTTTAAGTCGACTAGCCAACAACTGCAGTAATTGATACACACGAACTTGCTTGTCGGCATAACTACCTAATTTGTAATGTTCATTTAAGCGGGTTAAACCTTCTAAGTAATGATCCAAATCATGTTTTAAGTCTTCCTGATAGAAGAACATGGCGTCCGATAATCGAGCCCGTAATACTTTTTCATTGCCCTTAATCACTTGGTCGAGATGTTGATCATTCCCATTACGAACCGAAATAAAATAAGGTAAAAGCTTTTCTGTATTCTCATCAAGACAATAGAAATAACGTTGATGATCTCTCATGGCTGTTACTAAAACCGCTTGAGGAAGTTCAAGGTATTCCGACTCAAAGGTTCCACTAAACGCTGTTGGCCACTCAACAATAGCAGTTACTTCTTCTAAAAGATCCTGATTTTCTGGAACAAGCCAATGTTTCTCTTGAGCGATCTCATTTATTTGTTGGCGAATAATCGACATACGTTCCTCAAATGAAACAATCACAAACTGGTCTTTCAATACAGACTCATATTGTTTTGGATGCTTGATTATAACTTGATCCTGTGTCTTTAAAAAACGATGACCGCGTGTCCATTGATTAGCGGTCACCCCCGCGAATTCGAATGGAATTACCTCTTCGTCTAAAAGCGAGACCATCCAATGAACTGGACGAATATATTCAATATTTAAGTCTGACCATCGCATAGTCACTGGAAAATGGAGCTGGGCAACCAAGTCACCCATTTTCTTTAAAACTTCAGCAGCACTCACTTGCGCAGCCGTCTTCTTTAGAAAGAGATACTCTGTTCCCTTTACTTCTTTAACAAAAAGATCCGCTTCCAAACCCTGCTGCCCTCTCAAAAAACCTTGGCCAGCCTTAGTCAACTGACCAGTTTCATCACGACCAGCCTTAAGTGAAGGTCCACGCACTTCCTCGATTTGTGCATTTTGAAGATCTGACAGACCATTAACCCTAATAGCCAACCTACGAGGTGTCGCAAAGGATTCAATCGACTCATAGTCTAAACGTTCATGTTGCAAGAAATCAGCAAAGCGATCCGCTAATTGGTCTCTTAAGGCTATTAAAAAACGTGCAGGAATTTCTTCTAATCCCAATTCAAATAAATACTGTGCCATTAGTTTGCCTCCTTTACCAATGATTCCTTACTACCCTTTAATAATGGAAATCCTAATTCTTTCCGTTTTTCAACGAATAGCTTAGCCACGCCACGGGCCAATTTACGAACTCGTCCCAAGTAAGCAGCTCGGTCTGATGGTGAAATCAATCCGCGGGCATCCAATAAATTGAAGGTATGAGATGACTTCAAAATATAGTCATAGGCTGGATGAACGAGTCCTTGATCAAGTAAGCGCTGAGCCTCTGCTTCGTAGTCATCAAATTGCCTGAACAACAAATCCCCATCGGATAATTCAAATGAAAACATAGAATGTTCATATTCAGGTTGTTTAAATATTTCACCATAACGAACACCTTTAGTCCATTCCAATTCATAAACATTATTTACATCAAATAAATACATTGCTAATCGTTCTAAGCCATAAGTAATTTCAGAGGTTACTGGGTCTGTTTTTAAGCCTCCTACTTGTTGAAAATATGTAAATTGTGAGACTTCCATTCCATCGATCCAAACTTCCCATCCTAGACCAGCACAACCCATGGAAGGATTTTCCCAGTTGTCCTCTACAAAACGAATATCATGCTCTAAAGGATTAATCCCTAGAGCTACCAAAGAATCCAAATAGTATTCTTGGATATCAATTGGAGAAGGTTTCATCACTACTTGAAACTGATGATGTTGATAAAGACGATTAGGGTTCTCACCATATCGTCCATCTGCAGGCCGTCTAGACGGCTCCACATAAGCAGCATTCCAAGGTTCAGGACCATTCGATCTTAAGAAGGTATAAGGACTCATCGTCCCGGCTCCCTTCTCTACATCATACGATTGAAGAATCAAACATCCCTTACTCGACCAAAACTTCTGCAAAGTTAATATCATATCCTGTAAACACTCAACTGACATTCTATCGCTTCCTTCCATAATGTAAAAAAGGTCCCTATGACCATCTTGGGCCATAGGGACAAATCATAAGCGTGTCCCAGCCTAATCCGTCCATCGATATCTCACAATCAATGGAAGCAAGACACTGGCTAACATTTATTTAAGGATCCCTGTTCATCGACCAATCCTGTCAACTAGTTGAAATTTTACTCAATTTTTCGAAAAAAGTCAATCCACCGTATTAAAGCAAGCCGCTTTAAATAGCTAATTATGACTCATTAATCACTTATTTCGCTTAGGTATTTCTTTCATCATCGTCTGCATTTGATCCATCTCCTGGATATAAGACTGAGTTTTTAGATGGATTCCAACTAACTCATTGTATATCTCAAATAAAAGCCGCCGGAGATCTCGAGCAAGTTCCGGCTCAATCTCTAGTTTCCTAAAGCGAGATAGTGACATTCCTGACAAAGATTGGATTAAAGGAATACTCTCAGCTTTCAAGCGAAGACGATATGAATCCATTGACCAGTGTGTTTGACACAAAAGTCCTTGATAGCGCATAGAAAAGTCAAAAGGTCCTACTTGATTCCCACAGACTCGACAATGCTGCCAATCAAGTTGAACGCCAAAACGTTTAAGCAGCCTTAAATCACAAACTAAATGAACGGCATCAGCTGGATAACCCTCATTTAAAAATGTCAAACTTTTATAAAAAAACTGATATAAGGAGACATCCTTAACATTATCATCAGTTGAGGCATCAATAAGTTGACTAATATAACTAGCATGCGCCAATAAAAAAGGATCCTTTTGAATAGCCGGATAAAAGTCTAGGCAGTTGGCCTCTCTTATAAAAGAAAGTCCTTGCTGATTCACACGGCCCACAAAAGATTGCCTAGTAAGCGGAATCAAATTAGCCTTAAGGGGATGACTCGGCTTCTGCAGCCCCTTAACAAAAAACATTTTCGTGCCATATTCTTGGGTGAAAAGCTTAACCAAGGCATCGTTTTCCCGATGAGGTCGTTGAAAAAGAACGATGCCTTCAAATTTTGAATCCAAACTAGCTCTTAATAATTTTCCAGACGATAGCCTAAATCATTAAGATTGGCCTGTCGATCGCGCCAGTCTTTTTGAACCTTCACCCACAAGTCCAAATAGACCTTATCCGCTAATAAGTTTTCAATATCTCGTCGCGCCAAGCTTCCAATTTTTTTAATCATTTTTCCTTGGTGACCAATAATAATTCCCTTTTGACTTTTTCGTTCCACAATGATACTTGCCTGAACTTCAACTTTATCATCTGGGTTACGTTGCATCGAATGAACCTGCACAGCAACAGAATGCGGAATCTCCTCACGAGTCAACAAAAGGATTTTCTCACGGATTAATTCACTAACCACAAAATATTCAGGGTGATCCATCACTTGATCTGCCGGATAATATTGTGGCCCATTGGGCATCTTTGCGACTAATGTATCTAATAAAGCTTGGATATTAATTCCTTCTTTAGCAGAAATAGGAATGACCGCTTCAAAATTAAATAAGGCTTGATAGCTCTCGATCAACGGCAATAAGTCATCTGGGTGAATAAGGTCAATTTTATTGACGACTAGAAAAACAGGAACCTTGGCCTCACGCACCTTGTCAATCACAAATTGATCACCAGGTCCCATTTTTTCAGAAGCGTTCACTAAGACACAGATCGCATCGACTCCATTCAATGCGCTGTAGGCTGTTTTGACCATGAACTCTCCTAACTCATGCTTAGGCTTATGAATACCTGGTGTATCAATAAAGACGATCTGAGCTTGTTCACGCGTATACACTCCTTGAATTCGATTCCGGGTCGTCTGAGCTTTATCCGACATAATCGCGATTTTTTGCCCAACAATTTGATTTAGTAGGGTTGATTTCCCGACATTTGGTCGACCAACCAAGGCCACAAAACCAGAATGATAGTCAGGATATAATGATTTTATAGATTCCATAAAACTCCTTTATCTATTCCTTAAAATAAGTTAATTAATTTCGGTAAAAATAATAAGCCACCAATCAAAACAGCTGCTAGAGCGGTTATTAAGACAGCGCCTGCTGCAACATCCTTAACCCGCTTGGCTATGGGATGCCACTGATTGCCAACAGTTAGGTCGGTCAAATACTCAAGGGCGGAGTTTACCATCTCTGCCACGATAACTTGACTTACAGTTAGTACCAATATCACCCACTCCAAGCTTGAAAAGGATAATCTTCCAGCTAGAGCGAAAACCAACCCCATAGTCACAGCATGAAAACGTAAATTACGTTCATGGCAAAAGGCGAAAACGATCCCTTGACAAGCTGTAATTACTGATTCTAAAAAATTGGTGTTTTTAAGATGTTTATCGACAGAGGCCATATTCTTTTAATACCTCATCTTGTAGGGCAAACATTTCTTTTTCTTCTTCAGCCGTTTGGTGGTCATACCCATTCAAATGCAGAAAACCATGAACCGCTAAAAAGCCTAATTCACGATCAATAGAATGACCGTACTCTATCGCTTGTTCTTTAGCTCGTTCAATTGAAATGATGATATCTCCTAAGTGCGGAGCAATCTGTGGACTCTCTTCCAATTCCACAAAAGAATCCAGTTCTAACCACTCCTCACCTTCATTCAATGCAAAGGATAGCACATCCGTGGCTTGATCTTTATTGCGGAAATCCCGGTTCAATTGCTGTATACGCTCATTATCAACAATTGAAATGTCCACTTCACTGTGGGGATTGACCTCTAATTTTTTACTGGCTAAATTAATTAATTCCTTTAATAAATCGCTTTGATCTAGGGTAAGGTAATTTTCATCATCGATAATTTCAATGTTCATCTCATTAACTCCTTTCATACTTAGTGGGGATACTCAATCCTTGTGTGGTACATAGACGCAATCCCCTTGATAATTGATTGACGAACCTTAAGTAATTCATCAGCCGTTAACTGACAATCGGCAAATTGTCCATCCTTCAATTTTGATTGGATTATTTGATCCAATAAATTTTCAATGGATGTTTGATCATAGTGTTTCAATGTTCTAGACGCTGCTTCCATCGAATCAGCAATCATCGTAATCGCTGCTTCCTTAGTCTGAGGAATCGGGCCCGGATACCGAAAATCAGCTTCCTCAACTGTAGGATCTGTCTCTTTGGCTTGATAGTAAAAATATTGAGTAGAGGTCGTTCCATGATGCTGTTGACAAATATCAATAATTGATTGAGGGAGCCCCTCTTCTTGAAGTAATCTCACTCCCTCAGTGACATGATCGATAATAACCTGAGAAGATTCTTGAGGTGTCAGCATTTGATGGGGAGACTCAATGCCACCTGACAAATTCTCCACAAAGAAGAGAGGATGGATCGTCTTGCCCACATCATGATAATAGGCTGCAACCCGTGTCAGTAAAGAATCCCCACCAATCGTTTCAACGGCATTAGCTGCTAAATTTGCCACCATCATTGAATGGTGATAAGTTCCAGGAGCTTTTTCAATGAGACGCTTTAAAAGCGGGTGATTCAAATTTGCTAACTGATTTAGTGTCATCGGAGAACGACTAGATAGCAATTGATCATAATAGGGTTCCAAAAGTACCCATATTAAAAAACCGAATAGATTAGATAAAACTGTCGATGCAAGAATCCAAAGAACTTGTTTTGAATTAACCGGTATCGATAAAGCACTCATAATAGGGATCGCTAAAAACAATTGCCCCAATAGTGTATAAAGAAAGAAGCGCTGTCTTCTAAACGATCGTTTAATTTCTCCTTGCCAAAGAATATATATGACCGTTAAAAGGCTGGATAACAGATAAAACAGGCTAACATAAATCACCAGGGTCTGGCTTTCATTATTTGTAAGTACAAAGATGGCAAAAATATGAACAACTAGAACAAATAGTAAACTATGCTTCAAATTAGTTTTAGTATAAAGAAGCAAAGGGAAAACAGCCATCGGCACTAAAAGATTCGCATATAAAAAGTGATGGATCTGTAGCCATTGACTCAATTCAATACTTAGCAATGCTCCGGCAAGGATAATGGCATAAGCTGTCAAGTTCTTACTTTTTTGATCCAAGTCTGATCGATCGAAACCTACATAAAACAACCTTACTAATAAAAGTCCATGGATTAGGATGAGTCCCAAGAAAACCCATATTTTCATCGAATTTTTCTGTCGATTTAAATAGCCGTAAAGTTCTAATTGTCGCAAATTAGTTGGCTTAATCACATGTCCAGCTTGAATAATTACTTGACCTTGTAAAATATAAGAAGTTTGAACATTCGCTTCTGCTTCATCTTTTAATCGTTTTGTTTCACTTTCAGAATAAATCAAAGTTGGTTTGATCGAATAACTTAAAATATTTAAAGCGAGCTGCTGAAGTTCTAAAGGTAAAGATCCAGCTGCCATTTGCGTTCTTATATTAAGAAGTTCTTGGCCAAGCTGACTAGCACTTAATTCTTGGCTCATCGTGTCTTTAATCACTTGAAGCAATTCGTCTTGTAGTAAATCCAAGTCCTGAGCATCCAACAGTAGGAGCAGACGCAAATTATCTTGTCGTAATTGATCAATTAATGCTTGTAAGTCTGCAGGTGGATCTAGAAAAACTAGCTGGGCTAAGACACTTTGAAGGCTCGGTGATAATTCATCGAAACTTAGAGACTGCGATGCTTCAGGAAGATATTGCTTGATCTGTTCAAGATCAATAGATTGATCCGGCCCTTTATCCTTAATAAGCTCAACTAATTGCGACTGGGTATAAGTTCGATTCTTCCACTCGCGAACATAGGAGAAAAACTGATCCAAACGATCTCGTTCTATTTCAAGTAGATCTTCTTGAAAAACATAAATATCTGCAATCGCTTCTCGAGCTCGTTGCCGATTTAACTGAGTTTGATAGCTATCTTCCATCGTCGAAGGGGCTAATATTGTCACATCCGATACGTGGTTAACTTTAAAATCATAGGACCTCGGCTGGACATGATGGTACCCGATAAGTGCAATTAAGCCACTTAAAATAGCAATGATGAATACTGAATAAAAAGGGCCCAGCTTTTCATAAAAAACTTGTAGTCGCCGATTCATGGCAATCTCTCCTTATTTTTTTAAGTAGCCTGACTATACGCCTTAATAATTTCTGCGACAACTGGATGACGTACAACATCCATTTCATCAAAACTAACAAACTGAATCCCTTGAATCCCTCTCAAATGTTCTCTAGCATGAATAAGACCTGATTGAACACCCTTAGGAAGATCAATTTGAGTTTGGTCGCCATTAATGATCATTTTAGATCCAAATCCTAATCGGGTTAAGAACATTTTCATTTGAGCTGTCGTCGTATTTTGTGCTTCATCTAAAATCACAAAAGCATCATCTAGGGTCCGTCCGCGCATATAGGCTAGAGGTGCAATCTCAATAACCCCTCGTTCCATTAATCGGTTGGTATGCTCAGCACCATAGACAGCATATAGCGCATCATAGATTGGCCGCAAATATGGATCAACCTTTTCCTTTAAATCTCCTGGTAAAAAGCCTAAATTCTCCCCTGCTTCAACTGCTGGACGCGTTAAAATTAACTTCTTGACCTTCCCTTCACGCATCGCTTGAACAGCCATTACAACGGCTAAAAATGTTTTTCCGGTTCCAGCTGGACCAATACCAAACACCATATCTTTCTTTTCAATGGCCTGAATATACTGTAACTGACCATAGGTCTTACAACGAATAGCAGATCCTTCAGCTGTTCGGCCAATTACCCGATCATATAGATCGATAAAATGATCGATCTGATTATTCTTAGCCATCTTAATCGCCGTTACCAGATCCATTTGTCGAAGAGGAATGCCTCGCTCTAACAAGGCTAAAAGGTTCAAGATGATCGATCGCACTTGTTGTGTTGAGAGCTCATCATCCGACTCAATAGAGATGACCTCCCCCCGATTAGCAATCATTACATCAAAAGCCTCTTCTAATTGACGCAAATTCTTATCATGATTACCTAAGATTTGTAATAACCACTCTGTGTTTGATACATTTACTTGACTTGTATAGGCTCCACGTTGATTCAATCCTCGTTCTCCTTTATTATCCTGATTTACTTTTAGATTACCATAAAAAGTAGCCAATGAGTATCATTATAGCTTGTTGAATGGTATTTTGCTGGCTTTGTTCGATAAAAAAAGAAGGGGGCAAGCCCCCTCTCTTTTCATGAAAATAAAAATTTTCAATATTTCATTTTTGCTTATGCGCTACGTCTAATACTTACGTTTACGAGCGGCTTCTGATTTCTTCTTACGACGAACACTTGGTTTTTCGTAAAATTCACGTTTACGCGCTTCTCTCAAAGTACCTGTTTTAGAAACGTTACGCTTAAAGCGGCGAAGAGCGTCATCCAAAGATTCGTTATCACGAACAATTGTTTTTGACATATGGTTCCCCTCCCTCCGAGCTTATAGTAACCTTTCTTAGAATTAATCTTCTAAACAAAGTCCTTTTAGAATTATACCACGATTCCATTCAGATGCAAAGTCTAGAAATTATTTTTTGGCAATAAATCGATTTATTGAAGCTCACTTTCAGGGAGAAGTTGGCAATCTTCACATAAACCAAAGACTTCAAAACGATGTGATAACACCTTGACACTGGATAGATCCGTATGGACCTCTTCTAAGGGACAAGCATCCAGTACTAAAGCTTTTCCGCAATTCACACAGATAAAATGATGATGGTGATGATGACAATCGTGACCTAATTGGCAAGATAAACGAAAAAGTTGTTCATTTTGGTACTCAGTCGATTCCAGAAGTCCAATTTCTACAAAATCATACAAGTTACGATAGGTAGTATTATAGGACATCGTTGGATAAATTTCTTCCAAAGCCTTATGAATCGTGAGCGCCGTCAAATATCGTTGGTTATCTGCAAATAAACTAAGAATCTCTGTCCGCTTTTTGGTAATCTTAAATCCTGCCTCCCTTAACTGTTGATGCCCCAACTCAATCAGTCGATTCACTTCCGTTGAATAGGGAGTTTTTTTCAAGTGAACTGGCTTCATAATTCTCACTTCCTTATAATATGATAAACTATGCATAAACAATCATCTAAAACATAGGAGTGTACTCATGACACAAGCTATCCCATCAATTCATCTCTTCCTGATTTCTGACTCTATCGGTGAAACAGCCCTAAAAGTTGCCCAGGCTGCTATTGTTCAATTTCCTAGTATAGAGTCAGTATTACACAAATGGGTTTTTATTTCAAAAGATGAGGACCTAAGTTCTTTGAAAAAGAGTTTAATCGATCATCAAGGCATTGCTCTTCTAACTCTGGCTGACCAAAACCTTGCAGAGGAAATCACTCAATTTTGCCAGACCCATGACTTAGACTATTTCAATCTACTTCAACCTTTAACACAACTAATTGAAAAACGAACTCTGGTCAAACCTAGCCAAGAAGCTGGAGCCCAACACGAACTGGATGCTGCTTATTTTAAGCGCATTGAAGCCATGGAATTTGCTAGTAAATACGACGACGGAAACAATCCGTCCATTTTTGATGAAGCCGACATCCTACTACTAGGCATCTCCCGCACTTCAAAAACCCCCTTATCCATGTATCTAGCCACCTTAGGCTACAAGGTCACCAATCTCCCTTTGATCCCAGAAAATTCACTTCCCGACTCGCTCTTTAAAATCGACCGCAAAAAGATCATCGGTCTAACAAATGACCTTGAAATCATTCAAAAATTTAGACAAAAACGCATGGAAGAGTTTGGTATCCAAGGAGCCAGTCAATACGCTTCCCGCAGTCGTATTCAAGCAGAATTAGACTATGCCGATCAAATATATCAACAACTCGAGTGCCCAGTGATTAATGTTGCTGATCGTTCTATCGAAGAAACTGCCCAACTCATCATCCAGGATATGGACAATGCAATCAATCACTGATCCTTTAACCACTCTTGATACAATTGAAGCAAATATGATCGCACATCCATATCATATGCCGCATTAAGATTAGAATCAGCCAAACTCTCCTGGATAGGCCCACATGACAGGGCCTGTCCATTTTTTAAAAGCAAAGCATGGCTACCATATTTTTTAGCGAGGGACAAGTCATGCACCACTGAAACAATAATCCGGTCACCTTGACCTAACCACTCTTTTAGACCATCATATAAACGTTTTTGATAATTAAGATCAATAAAGTTACTGGGTTCATCTAATAACAAAATCGATGGTTCTTGAGCAAAGGCTTGACTCAAGAACACCTTTTGTCGTTCTCCTCCAGACAGATTATTCAAAGAATCTCTTCGCTTATGAACAATCCCTGTATCGTTCAAATAATGATTAACGAGTTGCCAATCCTTAGTTGTCAGATTTTTTAAGAAGCCTTTTAAATAGGGATACCTCCCCAATGCGACCACTTCTTCTACCAAATAATCATGAGAAAGGGACTGAATTTGAGGTAAGAACGCCATGTGCCTAGCTTTTTCTAGGTTAGAATATGTCTTTAGATCTCGTCCCTTCAAAAAAATGGATCCCCTATAATCCATTTCACCAGAAAGCGCCTTTAAAAAACTTGATTTCCCAGCACCATTTGGCCCACAAATCATCCACCATTGACCGACCATTAAGTCCAAACTTGCTAACTCAAATAGGACTTGATCTTTTATCTGGATCGATACGTCTTTACACTCTAACATACGCCACCTCGTGTTCGTTTGACTAATAAATAGAAAAAGATGAGTGTTCCAATAATGGATGTGATAATACCAATCGGAATCTCTAAAGGACGGATCAAAGTTCGTGCAACCAAATCAGCTACGGCTAAAAAATTCCCCCCTAAAAACAGGCTCACGGCTACCAAATAGCGATGATTCGACCCAACAATCATTCGACTCATATGAGGAATAATCAAGCCCACAAAGGCAATTGATCCCGCTACCGCCACACTCAAGCCTACCTGAATCGAAACTAAGATTAATAAAAGTAGACGGACACGATAAACATTGACCCCTAGATTACGAGCCTGCTCCCCTCCTAAAGCAAGAGCATTCAGGTCTTGGCTATAACGATAAAGAAACAACACATTAATCACTAAAGCAAAGGCTAAAATGCAAGCATCATGATAAGTTGTCGCAGATAGCGAACCAAGTGTCCAAAATACTAAGGTTTGCAGCTGATCTTTGGCTAACAAAAGCAATAAATTTAATCCCGCAGAAACTAACATTGAGAAAATAATTCCTACTAAAATTAAACTTTGATGGCTTAGTCGTTGATCAAACAAACGAGTAAAGGTCAAGACAAGTAACAAGGAAATAAAAGCAAAAGTTGCAGCTAAGATAAAACGACTATCAAATTGATACACAGAAAAATGAGGAAAATAAAGAATCGCTAATCCAGCTCCTAAAGCAGCTCCAGAAGAAACCCCTAATGTAGACCCGTCTGCCAAGGGGTTTTTTAATAAACTCTGCATGGTCAGCCCAGCCAATGATAAGCCTGCTCCAATCAAAAAAGCATTCAATATACGCGGCAAACGAACCGCTAAAATAATCGTCTGATTGGATGGATTTAAACCGCTCCACTCCTCTTTGAAAAGGGAAACCAGAGAAAGGTAAACCTGGTGAAATGAGATAGATACAGATCCCCACACTAAACAAAGCCCAAGGATCATCAAACTGATCATTGGGCCTAGGATCCAAATTAAGAGGAGCCGTTTATTTTTCTTCATATACAAATTCATACAAGGACTTCATAGCATCTACTAAACGAGGTCCTGGACGTGTAAAGGAGGAATTATCAGCTGCAAAGACTTTTTTATCTTTAACAGCTGCCACATCTGCCCAAGCTTCACGACCTAAAATTTCGTCAACGGCTGATGGCGCCCCTTCATCCATCGGCATAAAGCTCGTTACAATGTATGATGGATTTAACTTCAAGACCTGTTCCTCAGAGACTTCAACGAAGCCATCTTGATCCTTAAAAATGTTATCTAATCCTAATAAGTTACCTAATTCATCCATGAAGGTATTCTTACCAGCAGTCCATAAACCAAATTCAATTGGAGAAATTTCATAATAGACTGAATTTGAATCGAGGTTCTTTTGACTGGCTTTGTCTTGATATTCTTTAAAAGAAGCTTTCATATCTTCAATTAATTGACTGGCTTCATCTTCATGTCCAACTAATTGTCCTAATAACTCAATCGAATGATACACTTCCTCGATCGTTTGAGCGTCTGTGATAAAGACTTTAATGCCTAAATCTTCCAACTGCTTTAATTGATCTTCACTTAAAGACATCTTGGAAGCAATTACTAATTGAGGATCTTTAGCGATAATTTCTTCCACGTTCATTTCTTGACCCGTTGTAATGGATGGAATAGATTCTACCTTATCTGCAGGATAATCCACGTAATCTCCACGTGCAATAATTGTATCCCCCGCACCAATTGCGAATAAGATTTCAGCATCAGACGGCATTAAGGTTACGACTTTATCTACTTTTCCTTCTTCTAAAACAAGCTCTCGACCTGCCATATCTTCAATGGTTAACTCTTCTGCCGAAACTGGACTCGTCAAGAACAAGGTTAAACATAGAAAAGCTAGTAACAATTGCCATTTCAATAATCTTTTTTTCATAAGACATCTCCTTTTTTAAAAATTTATCACACAAATTATAACATTTATTCCAATAATTTGCTAAAGTATTTCCAATCTTTATAGATTATATTTTGACGAGTAAAATCTAATTTTCCTTCTTCCCGTAACTCCTTAACGACTTTACCAGCGGTCTCACGCGTCGTCCCTGCCACACTAGCTAATTCCATAATCGTTAAGGGATGCGGGATAATCACATGATCCGGCATAAATTTGCCCATATCATACATCCAAATAGCCAATGTTTGAATAACTCGCATGGTTGCACTAGGAATCGCCGTCATTTGTACCCGTTTTTCTAAATAATATTGAATATCCGTTAAGTTACTATAAACATAGGCCAATTGTTCACTATTTGAACGAACAATATCCTCCATTAATTTCTTTGGAATATAAAACAAATCAACATCTGTGACAGCAATCGCATCATAAATATGTTCACTACGATTCATAAACTCGGCGTAAGGGAAAAAACTCTCTTCACCCACATAATCCAAATAGCGATAATCGCCACTCGCATCTTCTCTCTCCAAACGAACTAACCCTTTAAAATTAAAATAAGAATAGATAATCGGATCCTCTCGAAAGAAAATATACTGTCCTTTAGAAATATGATGAAATAAAGCCGAAGAAGTAATTTGATTAGCTTGTTCTAAAGTCAGACGAGAAAAAAAGTCATAGTCTTCTAATTGTTCAACATAACGCTCCAAATCTCGGTTAACCATATAAGCCCCCTCTCATTCATTAATACTGCCTTACACAAGGACAAAGCAGCCTATCACGTGTCCTTTTCATGTCATACGTTCATTATGTCATGATTCTGACTTTCTTTCAAGATAAAAGCGATTAAACATTATAATCGATGAGCAAGTATCAATAAGATTTTAATATAAACGTTTATATTTCACTTATTTTTAATGTTAGGCACAAACGTGCTTTTCCTTCTAGTTATCTTTTATCTAGTAAATCATAAGATCCAGGGAAACCTGCCCTGGATCTTTAATTTAACATTATTAAGACTAATCGACGTTAGACCTATTTTTCATAATGATTGAGCCATCTGAGTCTGCTTATTGTAGATATCAGCATAAAAGCCATCTAATTCCAATAAACTTTGATGATCTCCCCGTTCAACAATCTGCCCTTTATCCAAGACCAATATTAAATCAGCATGGAGAATCGTTGATAGACGATGTGCAATGATGAAGGTGGTTCTTCCTTCTTGCAAGACCTTCATGGCATTTTGAATGATCCTTTCGGTCTGGGTATCAATATGTGAAGTAGCCTCGTCTAATACTAAAATTTTTGGATCATTTACCAGTGTTCTGGCAAAAGCAATGAGTTGCCGTTCTCCCGAAGATAAGGACTGCCCTCGCTCTGCAAGTGGAGTATGTATTCCTTGATCAAGCTTAGCAAGCAAAGGGCCTCCTCCTACTCTTCTAAGCGCCTCCACTAATTGGTCATCCGTTAGTTCTTGATGATAACGGCGAATATTTTCTGCAACCGTCCCAGTAAACAAATAGGGTTCTTGTAAGACAATGCCCATTTGATCCCGAACACTCTCTCTGGAAAAATCTTTAATATCTTGTCCATCAATAAGAATTCTCCCTCTTTGAGGATCATAAAATCGCATCAATAAATTCATTAACGACGACTTACCAGATCCTGTCGTGCCCACCAAGGCGACCGTTTGCCCAGACTTCACCCTAAAGTTAATCTCCTTTAAAACTGGATGGTTCGCTTGATAAGCAAAACAGACATGATCGAAAACAACAGAACCTTCTTGCATCTGAAAGATTGAGTCAGGGTCTTCCTCAACTTGACTATCCAAAAGTTCAAAAACACGATGGGCAGCTACTAAGGCCTGCTGAAGAGAAACATTCATATAGACCATGTTGGTCAAAGGATCAAAGAGCATCATAATATAATTCATCACTAAATAGAATTTACCCACCGAATAAACCAGGTTCCCCTGAGTATTAACTGCCATAATATAGGCGATGAAACAAACCATCACCATGATCTTAATAAAATTCGACAATGACCATTCAAGAGTCGCTTCAATCTTTAAATATTTTAAGCGATTGGTCAACCATGACTGACTTAATTTAGAAAATTGCTCTTCCACATGCTCTTCCTGATTGAAAGACTGAATTAACGAAATACCTTGGACTAATTCACTGGTAGCTGAATTAATCTCACTACTTGACTCACGGTCATACTGATTAATTGGCTTAACTAATTTGGAATAAAACTGCTGCCAATAAATAAAAACAGGGATTAAGATCAATAAGGGAATGGCGATTCGATAATCGGTATAAAATAATGCCAAATATGCCCCAATAACCTTGGTAAAGTTCAATAAAATCTGAGTTGAAAAGGTCTGATAAAACTTCAAGCGAATCGTCTCCGTATCATTTACAATTCGCGAAGCAATTTTACCAGCCGGCTTATCATCAAAAAAAGAGACCGGTAAGGACTGCATACGGGCATAGGCTTGGTCACGCATCCAGCGAACAATGCGATTAGACCCAATTCCGGTTAACACACGGCTCAAATAGGATAAAGTGACTGCTAGCAGGGAAAGGATTAAATAGATTGTTAGTAACTGCAGCACTTTACTTGTTTCAAAAGATCCTTTGCTTTGAATCATTTGGGTCAAATAATCTAACAAATCAGAAATTAATCTAGGACAATAATAGAGTAAAATGGTTGATATAATCAACAATGTAATACCTAACAAGAATAAAAGCCATTCTTGTTTAATAGCTAATAATAACCGCTTAAATTCCTTCATTCACTTTTCCTCCCATCTGCTGCAAATGATACTGATCTGCGTACCATCCAGGCTGATTCTGCAATTCTATCGGCGTTCCCTCCTGGATGATGCGCCCTTGATCCAAAACAATAATATAATCAGCAGCTTGGACAGCTGAAAGTCGATGGGTCACAATTAGATTAGTTTGCCCAGAGCGAAGTTCATGAATATGATTAATAATCGTACGCTCTGTATTAGCATCGACGGCAGACAGGGCATCATCTAAAATAAGAATCGGAGCTTTAGCGATTAATGCACGAGCAATAGCCAAACGCTGCTTTTGTCCTCCTGATAAGGCCACGCCCTTTTCACCGACTAAGGTCTCTAAGCCCTGACTCAGTTGATCAATATCCTTAGCTAAATCGGCTGCCTGAAGAACCTGACCCAAGTCTTGCTCTGTGGCTGTAGGATTTGAAAAGAGAATATTCTCTTTAACCGATTGAGAAAACAAGAAGTGTTCCTGAGGCACATAAGCAAATTGCTGGCTTAAGGATTGAAGATCATAGTCTTCAATCGCTTGCCCATTAATCAACAACCGTCCCTGATTACCGACCGGCCATTGTCTTAATAATTGCCGGATGAGTGTTGTCTTTCCACTTCCCGTTTTTCCGACGATGCCCAGAGTTTCTCCTTCCTTCAAGGTGACTTGAATATCTCTCAGACTTGGCTGAGATTGAAGTGGATATTTAAAGCCATAATTTTGCCATTCAATGGAATGTATCTGGTCTAGTTTAAGCGATCCCGACTTGGAGAGATGATCCTGTGTTTCTTCAAGCTCACGAATTTTACGATATGCAACTCGACCTTGTTGTATATCTGAAAAAATACTTGCAATATCCCAAATCGAATAATTAAGCATCGTTAGATAAAGTTGAAAAGAAACCAACATCCCCAAAGTCACTTCACCCCTTTGTAATAATTGAGCACCATAGCCCATTCCAATAACCATGGCAATTGCTGAAAAGAGACTTGCCGCTTGATTATAAAGCCCAGTGATTTTGATATATGCATTATTACTTTGATTCACTGCTGCAGTTTTTTCTTTAAAATGAAATAGTTCCTCCTCTGCCTTAGACGTCGTACGAATAACACGGACACCTTCCACCACCTCCAACACCTGATCATTCAAGTGTGTAACAGATTCTCGCATCGTTTCATAACTTTTTTCTACTTTACTTGTTAGAAAATACATGATTACCCCATAAATTAATAAAGGTATTAAACTTAAAAGCGTCAACTTCCATGAAATGAAGCCTATCATTAGCACCATCAGAGTAATAATTGTCACGCCATCTAAGACAACAGCCATAAAGAACCATGCCATAACATAACCAATCGTTGGTATATCTTCCGTCATTCGCGTCATGAGGTCTCCTGAACGAAATTGTTCATAAAAAGAACTTCTCATAGCTAAAAGTCGTTTAAAGATCTTGATTCGAATGTGATGAATCAAAGAAAAACTTTCACCAAACACTAAATACATTAAGACGGCATTGCCAATATAAGCAATCGCTGCTGCCATAAACAGAGCAAACAAAAAAGCGAATCCTATTTTTTGAGTAAGCCCCCCTGCAACCATCTTATCAATGAATATTTGAATGATATAGGTAGGAGCCAATTCTGCAATCGCAGTAATAATAATTGCTACAAATGCTATAGAAAACTTTTTTGAATGCTTACGAATCGTTTCTAAATATAAACTAAACATTGTAACCTCATTTCTATTTTAAACACACAAAAACGCCTCTCCTATCGTCCATGATAAAAGAAGCGTCATAAATTGCATCGCTCGCTGAAGACAGTCACTTATCTCAGCCTAATTCTACCATTTTCAAAGGAGTATTATACATTAAACGATCTAGTAATTTTATAATGGTTCCCATCGTTAACACTCCTTTCTATGTTGATTTATATGTTTAATAATAGACCTATATGAAAGCCTTGTCAATTGTTATTTTTGGCTATTATTAAAAGTACCCAAAGTAAAAAAAATCCTCTTGCAAGCGATAGAGTAGAATGTGTCAGC
Source organism: Facklamia hominis CCUG 36813 (assembly GCF_000301035.1). Classification (GTDB taxonomy): domain Bacteria; phylum Bacillota; class Bacilli; order Lactobacillales; family Aerococcaceae; genus Facklamia; species Facklamia hominis. The sequence goes on from NZ_JH932292.1 coordinate 549,697, forward strand.
TATTAATAGCTATTGATTCCACCCCAGCAAAATTGCAAAAGGACTTATTATATTCTAAATGTTTAACAAACTAACTAATCATCCATTACATTCTTTCAGGCGCTTTAATATTTAAGAGTGATAAAGCATCTTTCAAGACAATGGTAACTGCCTTAACTAGTTGGATCCGAGTTTCCAATTGGTCATTTTCTTCTAAGATTCTAACCTTAGCATAGTATTTGTTAGCTTGTTGCGCTAAAGTAATCGCGTACTTAGCGATGACAGATGGTTCATATTCAGTCGCTGCCTTGACAATCACTTCAGGATAATTTTGCAACAATTTGATAATTTCCCAAGAATTTTCATCATCTAAGTTGAAATCAACCGTGTCAGAAACTTCTTTACCATATTTTGCGATCACTGTATTTAACCGTGCATAGGTATATTGAACATATGGTCCCGTTTCTCCCTCGAATTGAACGACTTCATCTAGGTTGAAATCAAATGAATTCAGACGATCCGACTTCAAGTCGTGGAAGACAACTGCACCCACCCCAACTTGTTGGGCAACTTCTTGACGATTTTCTAGATTAGGATTTTTAGCCGCAATTTGTTCATCAGCGATTTCAATAGCTTCATGAAGCACTTTTTCCAATAAGACAATTTTCCCTTTCCGAGTGGATAATTTCTTACCATTTAAAGTAATCAAACCAAAAGGAATATGGTGCATATCGTCAGACCAATCATTGCCCATTTCCTTCAGAACAGCCTTTAATTGTTTAAAGTGATCACTCTGTTCGCTTCCCACAACATAAAGACTTTGAACGAAATCAAAGGTCCGTTTACGGTAATAAGCTGTCGCTAAATCCCGAGTTAAGTAAAGAGTCGCTCCGTCCGATTTTTTAATTAAGGCAATTGGTAAATTGTATTTATCCAAGTTAACAACCGTCGCACCATTTTCAATATGAGAGATGCCTTTATCTGCTAGGATATCAATGACTTCTTGCATCTTATCATTATAGAAAGACTCTCCAGTGTAGTAATCAAAATGGATATCCAACAAGTCATAGACTTTCTTAAAGGTCTTTATTGATTCATCCTTGAACCAATTCCATAAATCAAGATACTCTTGATTTCCTTCTTCTAATTCTTTAAAAACTTGCCGTGCTTGATCTTCAAGCTCTGGATTTTCTTCAGCTTTTTCATGGAAATCAACGTATAACTTAACTAATTCATTCACTGGGTCGGCTTTAACAACTTCTTCATCTCCCCAGCCTTTATAAGCAACGATTAACTTACCAAATTGAGTTCCCCAGTCACCCAAGTGATTAATACGAATTGGATTATAATTAATTTTTGCAAGAATTTTTGCAATAGACTCGCCCAATACTGTAGAACGTAAGTGCCCCATCGACATTGGTTTAGCAATGTTCGGTGATGACATATCAATCGGAACATTACCCCCTTTACCGACATCCGTACAACCATAGTCAGACCCTTTGGTTAAGATTTCTCCAATCACCGAATTACCATGAGCGCCTTTTTCGATGAAGAAGTTGATATAGGCACCCACTACTTGTACCTTCTCAAAACCAGATGGATCTAGCTTAGCAGCTAATTCCTCAGCGATTGCATTGGGTGCTTTCCGAAAAATCTTGGCTAGGCTAAATACTGGGAAGGCATAATCACCCAATTCGCTATTGCTTGGTTTTTCAATCAAACGACTTAGTTGATCCTTATCTAAATGCTCCGACAACTCTTTATGCAATAAATCAACAATTTTCTCTTTTACTGACATCATTTTCTTCCTTTCTTATTTGGTCTCGTATAAAAAAAGACCCCTGGGGAACCCCCCAGAGGCATATAAAATACACGGTACCACTCTGATTAGCCAGTCTAATAAACAGGCTATCTCTATGCTATAACGTCGCTAAACGTGATAGACTACTCATAATTTCATCTATCCTATCAGAAAGTGCGCTTCGGTGAAAATATCTTCATCGGCTCTCATCGTCCCGACTTGCTGTTGAATAAGGCTTCACTTACTCTCTTTCCCAATTTTATCTATGAATGACTTCATTATAATTGATTTTTTTAATAAATCAACCCTATTTCCAAAAAAAGTCTCATAAAAATAAATGATTAAAGAATAAAAAAGCGATCATTATAAATTATACTAACCAATATCAAGAATTTTTATACTATTAGAAAAACTGATAAAAGATAAAATCGTCAAAGATTTGTTTTAATTTATGATTACTTCTCGTAGTAACTAATAATAGCTTATAAAGAATCATAGATTTCAGGAGTCATCTTAGCCAAAATTGCTAGCACTAATTCCTTAGCACTGATAAAGTCTTCATAAGCTACGAAACCATAATGAGTATGAGCATAACGAACTGGAATCCCTACGACGATCGTTGGAATTCCTTGATTAGCCAGATGATAGACACTTCCGTTCGTGCCACCACCCTTACGAACAGACGTTTGAACTTTAATTCCCAAGTCTTTAGCTAAGTCTACCGCCCAATTCTGGAATCCAGGGTGCGTAATCATTGACACATCGAAATTACGTAGCATTGGCCCTTTGGTTAAAGCGGATTGGATTTTGTAATCTGCTGTAAAGGTATCATCAGCCGGGCAACCTTCATAGACAATCGCTAAATCTGCCTGTAATTGGTTAATAGCTACTTTCGCGCCTCGAGTCCCTACTTCTTCCTGCGTTGTTAGGACGCCTTGTATCTGAACTTGACTCTCATCGACTTGATCTTGAAAATCTTTCATGGTCTCTAACAAACAGGCACAACCAATACGACAATCAAAGGCCTTCCCCAATAGCACAGACCCATCCTGTAATTCTTCAAAGGAAACATCTGGCACAACCGGATCTCCTATCTGAATTCCCAATGCAACGGTCGCATCGTAAGAAGAAGTTCCCACATCAATGACCAATTTATCCATCTCCAAAGGAGCCTTTCTCTCGGCATCCGTCATAAAGTGAGGAGGCGTACTCGCAGTAATCCCTTTAATTTTTTGACCGGAACGTGTTCTGATGATCACCGTATGAGCCGGAACATTGCTTGTCACCCATCCTCCAACTGGTAAAAAGTCCAACATACCGTTCGGACGGATAGCTTGAACAATAAAGCCTACTTCATCTTGGTGAGCATCTAATAAAACTCTGACTTTTTGATCGTTAGTGGCCTGATTTTTGTAATTAATAAATAGGTTTCCCATTTTATCATGTCGGGTAGTTGCGAAGTCTGCTACATAATTTTCTGCAACTTGACGAACTTCTTCTTCAAAACCAGAAACACCAAAAGCATTCGATAAATCTTTAATAATCATATTTTAACCTTCTTTCATAATCTAAATCATAACATCCTAGACCTCAATGTCAATGTTGCCAATATTCATTAACAAGCTCAAACTCGGTCATCAACGTCATCACATTCAATATAAAAGACCTCCAAATGTTAGATTTTGGCCTAACTGACGGAGGTCAATCCCATGACTAGTACTCTTCTAATTATTCGATGCTAACATATTTTAAATGGATCCGACCGATTGGATCAGGACGCATTCCTTTAACGGTATCTTTTAACACATAATTATTCTCATTATAGTAAATTGGAATAACTGGCATTTCTTCCATTATGATTGCTTCCGCTTCATGGAGCAATTGATTCCGTTTATCCCCGTCAGCTTCGCTATTAGCTTCATCTAATTTTGCTTTAAAGTCGGGATTTTCCCAACCCGTATCATTATTTCCTGTTTGACTCGTACGATACATACCTAAGAAAGAGCTAGCATCATTATAATCTGCTGCCCATCCCATCCGTGCCACTTGATAATCTAAAGATTGTACCTTATCAAGATAAACTTGCCACTCTGAGTTATCAATCTGAGTATTAATTCCAAGATTACGAGCCCAATTTTCTTGGACATATTGAGCAATCGTCGCATGGGCTTCACTGGTATTGATGGATAGATTAATTGTTAATTCAGCTGGATCCTTCATTCCCAATTCTTCTAAGCCTTTAGCAAGATAAGCTTTAGCCTGTTCTAGATCACCATCCTTGAAGTAATCTCTTTCCGATTCAAAACTTGGAATTGTTGGTGGGACTAAACCTGTCGCTGGAATATGCGCACCATGCATCACATTTTCAATTAATCCTTGACGATCAATAGCTAATGCAAGTGCCTTACGTATATTTACATTGCTCATGACAGGGTCTGAGATATTACACTTATACCAATAAATCGCAGAGTAAGGAATTTTTTGCAATTCACCTGATTCTTGGAATACTGGTAGATTCTCTAAAGAAATAGTTCCAAAAGGTGATCCTAAATAATCAAGATCTCCACTCTGATACATGGTACTAGCAGTTGACTCCGATTCAACAATTTGAACATTCACTTGATCCAATTTAACTTGATCTTTATCCCAATATTGGTCATTCTTGCTCAAGGTATAATCACTATTATGATTCCAACTTGATAAAACAAAAGGACCGTTAGTCACATAGTCTTCTCCAGCCTCCATTGCCCAATCTGGGTTACCTTCAACCACCTTCTGGTTGACTGGAGCAAATACATAGTGATTAATTAATTCAGGAAAATAAGCCACCGGATGGGCTAAAGTTACCTCAAAGGTTAAATCATCGACTGCTTTAATTCCCACATCCTCTAATGAACCTTCACCTAAACTATAGGCCTCAGCTCCTTTGATATCAAAAAACAAATTAGCTCGTTGAGCCACTTTTTCAGGATCTAACATTCGTTCCCAGGCATACTCAAAGTCTGCCGCTGTCACAGGATCCCCGTTAGACCATTTAGCTTCTGCCCTCAACTTAAAGGTATAAACCAACCCATCTTCACTGACTTCCCACGATTCCGCTGCCCCCGGGACTACTTCCCCTTCATTATTCATCTCTGTTAGATTTTCAAAGACATTATCAATAATAACTCCTGAGGTCGTATCCGATGAAAGACCGGGATCAATTGTTGGCGGTTCAGCACCTGTTGATAAATTAAGAACCTTATCTTGAGCCAAAGCTGTTGAAGGTGCCAATAATTGACTTAAAGTCAATAAAGTAAGACCCATTGTTTTTAAGAACTTCTTCATAATATACCCTCCTACTAATACTTCGTTAATTATTAAAGGATTATATCACAGCTAAAGTTCATTTGTCTAGTTATAATTTAATCTTATTTTAATAAAAATTATAAAATTTCACTGTTTAAAAATAGAGGCCATAACGGTTAAGTTATAGCCTCTAACATTTATTAAACTCTAAATTGTTTATGGTTCCTAGAAGCAAACCAAGCACAAACCTAAAATTTTACAGATCTGGATTATGATAAACTGGCGTATTCTTTAACAATTCAACCATCATTTGATCGGTTAATTCCTTCCATTTATCTATCATCTTTTGAGCACGTTCAGCTGAACTTTCAGTAAGATACTTAGATCGCTCTTCAGGATCTTCAATCGATGAGGCTTTTTCATCACTAGCCTTTAAGTCTTCAGCCATCATCTTTCTTGCTTCATCTTTTGCAGGTACGATAAAATCTTCTTTTAAGAGGTCATAGTTTTGATCCATTAATGCACCAGCGAGACGGAAAGTCCAATAAGCACCACCTGATGAGAAATTCGTGTCTCCCATACGGTAAGCTTCTGGCGTTTCAGTGATACCTGAGTAGAAAGGCACATAAACACTTGATTCAGGTTGCCCCATATTGAGCCAGTGAACCCCTGCAATATCATTTGGTAGATCTTGACGAATTTGAAGGATATGTGATTCCATTGTTTGAGGAACACTTGCTGGTCTTAGAGTACTTTCTTGGTTAGTACGATAATCATAGTCTGTACCTTCAAAATGAGAGGAGAGTACTTTTTCAATATCTTCAATGTCCATTTTTTCATCTGCTTTCATCACGAATGGGAAATCATAAGATTCTAGATCTTGTTCAACGCTTGGTGTGAGTAGTTTTTGACCATACCAAACACGAGGATAATTATAGACTTGATCCTCTTCAGTATCCGTACCATAGGCTTTTTCAAAGCTAAAAGTGTCTCCTTCTTTATAACGATTAGCTTCTTGAGCAACCTTTAAAACATCCTTCGAAGCCATAAAGTTTTCTTTATCTTCAAGATTCACTTCTTCAATTACAATTTGATTAGCAATCACGGCATATGAGTCATCTGGAATTCGTTGAGCTACCCATTGGTGACCAGTCGCGATTTCCATATACCAGACTTCATCTTTATCTGAGAAGATAACACCATTACCCTCAGCAGCACCTTTTTCTTCAACAATCTTTCCTAATCGTTCAACCCCTTCACGGGCAGATTTAATATAAGGTAATACTACAGCATTCAAGCTATCCTCTGCAATACCATCTTCGACCAAAGGATCAATGTTTAATACATCATCATTGGCTGATAGGGATTCTGTTCCGGACATAGCCACGCCTTCAGAGTTTATCCCTGCTTCGTCAAAACTTCCTTCTGACTCATCACCTTCCGGAGTAGCAGTTGTCTTAAAACGTTCTTGTGGTAACTCCACTGTAAAACCATTACCCTTTGACACATACTGAGTTTCTTCGTTTTGTCCCCCCGGACGAACCACAAAATATTTTGGCCATGCCGCCGACATATCTTCATTTCGAGCAATCATTGTTGAACCATCCACGGTAGCATTTTTACCAACAATAACACTCGTACAAGCCTCAGCAAAAGGAACCGGAAGCACTGTCATCACTAATAAGCTACTAACCAATGATTTTCGATATCTCTTAAACTGTTTCATTTTGAATCCTCCTATTATTTAAAAAAAGCCAATTAACATCGCTCTACGCTGGTGTTAATTGGCCTTTTATATCGAACAAACAATCTTATTTATCCTATGGGTCTAAAAATATTATTGAATAATCGTTGCTGCCCCATCTTCGATGAAGGCTTTCAAGTTTTCAAGCGAGGTGATGACTGCTTGACCTCCTTGAGTATTTTCCACAAATTGAATAGCAGCTTCAACCTTCGGTAACATCGAACCAGGTGCGAATTGATTTTCTTTAATATATTCCTTCATCTCGTCGACCGATACGGTTTCCAATTTCTTTTGATCCGGTTTGTTATAGTTCACATAGGCATAATCAACACCGGTTAAGACGATGAATAAGTCCGCACCAAGATCGTTGGCTAATTTTTGGGAAGCGAAGTCTTTATCGATAACGGCTTCAACACCCTTTAATTGCCCATCTTCTTCAATAACGGGCACACCGCCACCACCAGTTGCAACTACCACATGGCCTGCATTCACTAGGCTTGAGATGGCATCTAATTCTTTGATAGCCACTGGTTTTGGTGAAGCGACAACTTTACGCCAACCCCGACCCGCATCTTCTTTAAAAGTAGCATCGGTCTTAGCCATTTGTTCCTTGGCTTCTTCTTCGGTGTAGAAAGGACCAATTGGTTTCGATAAGTTACTAAAAGCAGGATCTTCTTTATCGACAATTACTTGCGTTACAACAGAAGCCACTGTCTTATCGATGCCTTCTTTGGCCAATTCATTTTGCATGGCATTTTGTAACCAATAGCCAATTGAACCTTCAGTCATGGCAACCAAGCTGTCCAATGGGAAAGCTGGGTTCTTTTCAGAATCTGCTGCAATATTTTGTAAGAGCAGGTTCCCTACTTGAGGACCATTTCCGTGTGTAATAATGAGTTCGTGCCCACTCTTAATCAAGTGAACTAAGTAGCTTGCCGTATCTTCTAAGGCTTTCTTTTGTGCTTGGGCAGATGGATCCGAAGATAGGATCGCATTACCCCCTAAGGCTACAACAATTTTTTTCTTTGACATAAAACTCCCCCTTAAATTATTTAGTGATCAATGCCTTTAGAGCATTCGCATAGATTTCCATGGTTTCATAGAAATTCTTTAAAGGCATATGTTCATCAACCTGGTGCATGGTATCTTCTACACCTTCTTGAAGCGCTCCAAAAGCAACACAATTCTTCATTGTACGAGCAAAAGTAGCACCACCCGATGAAATCGGTTCAGTCATGTCTCCCGTAAGCTCACGGTAAACAGCTAATAATTTAGTCACCAATTCAGAATCAACAGGAACATAAAGAGAAGCTAAATAGTCAAATTCTTGATAGCTTAACTCATAATCCTTAGCGAAATCCGATAATGTTTTAACTAACTGATCTTTATCGGTCTTAACCGGAATTCTTAAATCCAGTCCTAGCTTAGATTCATGATCATTAATTTCAAGATTAGCCACATTACATGTTAATTTACCAGAATCTTCATCTTCCACTTTTCCAAAGATTTTTTCTCCCGTCACATCTTGTGCCAAAGTATCAGCAACAAACTTAAGAATTGGATGATCTACTTTTGTAGATAGAGCTTCAATCAAGTGACTTAAGGCATTATCCCCATCTAATGAATCTTTTGAGTGAACAGATACGCCTTTTACGGTTAGGTGATCCCCATCTAATTCATATTTATAAGCTTTTTTATCAAGTTCTTTCGCTAAATCTTCAGCGAATTCTCCTTGATAAGCAGCCTTATCTGGAACGACATTAAAGGCACCTGGATTTGAAATATGAAAATCTTTACTACCAGGACCTACAAGGTGCAATTGAAGCAGACCTTTTTCTGCATAAGTTAATGGAAAAGCAGAGTCTGGAACAATACCCATGGTAACTGCCTCTTCTTTTTCATTATAGCGGTTTAAACAGCGCCATAAGGTCTCTTCATCTGTCCCAAAAATAAATCGTACACGTTGGTTTAATTCATACCCTTGATCAAGCAATGCTTTAAAAGCGTACAAAGCAGCAATAGATGGCCCTTTATCATCTTGTGTTCCACGACCATATAATGCATCACTAGTCCGGATCATTTTAAATGGATCATTGGTCCAATCAGAGGGGTTGCCTACAGGAACTACATCTAGATGGCATAAGACACCAAATAGTTCCTCACCTTGACCCATTTCAGCGTAGCCATAGTATCCTTCAGGATCAATGTAAGTCTTCATTCCTAAGGATTCACACGTAGCCAATGCTCTTTCAAGCATACGCTGTATATCTTCGCCAAAAGGTGTTTCACTAGCACTTTCATCTAAGACAGAGGGAATAGCTATCCATTCTTCTAAGGTTTTTAAGGCTTCTTCTTGAACGGACTGAGTTAATTTATATTCCATAATACTCCCCTTTCAATTGATTAAAACTAAACTATACTATACTATACTATATTGCTAAATACGCTCCAGCTAATAATAAAACAAGACAAACTACAAAGACAATGATGATTAACTTCTTCATGAATTTCCACCATGTACCTATTTCAATATTAGCAATGGCTAAAGCCCCGACAACCACTCCAGATGTTGGTGTAATCAAGTTCACAATACCTGAAGCACTTTGGTATGCTGTAACAACGATCGAACGAGCAACATTGGCAAATTCGCCAAGCGGAGCCATAATCCCCATTGTTGCTGCAGCGAGTCCTGAAGTTGAAGGAATCAAGAAGGACATTGGAATATAGAAAATATAAGTCAATGTCGTAAAGGCCCACTTAGGCAAGTTAGCTAGAGACATTTCACCCCAGTGAAGTACCGTCGCTGTAATTTGACCATCGTTCATTACAACTTGGATACCACGAGCCACTGCACAAATTAAAGCCACTGAAATTAAGTCAGTAACACCATTAATAAATACTTCTACGAAACGACTTTCATTCATCTTATAGTATAAAGCAATAATCACTGACATCATGAAGAATAATACAGAGATCTCAGTTAAATACCAAGTACCAAATGGAATCAATGATTTACCAACTAAAGCACCAATGATAGGAAGTCCAGTAATCCAATTTGTTAAACTTTCAAAGAAAGTCCAATTTTCGTTTAAATCTCCCCAAGGGATTAAAGCTAAAATCATTAAAACGAAGGTAAGCATGAAGATAATTAAAACACCTTTTTGTTTACCAGTTGGTGCTGGAGCATCTTCTTCAACAGCCCATTTTTCTTTATCTGATTCAATATGATCTGCAATATAAGAATTTCGTTTTGGATCTTCCATTACTTTTTTAGCATAGCTTGACACATACCAAGCACCAATCACATAGGTAACAGCAAAGAAAATTAAACGAAGAGCCATACCATCAGCGGTAGAGATACCCGCCATATCAGAAGCAATTACGGTTGCGAATGGGTTAACAGTAGAAGATAGAACCCCAAGTCCAGAACCAACTAAGACCACTGCCACAGCCACTAAGGCATCCATTCCTACCCCAACCATCAAAGGAATCAATAGTGGATAGAAGGCAACTGTTTCTTCAGCCATCCCATAAGTTGATCCACCAAGGGCAAAGACAAACATCAATACCCAGATTAAAATTGATACATTTTTACTATTATTTTTAATTAATGAAGCAATTCCCGCGTCAATGGCACCGGTTTCATTAACAACTCCAAGGAAACCACCTACCATTAAAATAAAGAAGGATACTTCTAGCGCACCGGGTGTCGAATCAGTTCCTAGAAAACCACGAATTGGTGCTGAAAATAAGTCCCAAAAGCCTTGAGCTGTTTTTTCTACAGTATGATAAGTCCCTGCAATAAAATTCCCATCAGCATCTACATCATAAACACCCGAAGGGATAATCCAAGTTAAAATAGCTACAACGGCTGTAATAATAAATAATATGGTAAAGGCATTTAACATTTTGCGTTTTTTAGGTGTTTGTTCAACCTGATTTGTATTCATGTCAGACATATTATTTCCTCCTTAACTTTAAAAAAATCCGGTCATAGCTTATGACCATAACCGGATTAATATGTCATTTTTTATAGGCAAATTATACTTTAGGGATGAACAAGTTACCATTAGTAACTGCCATCACTGCTTTAATTGAGTGCATACGGTTTTCAGCTTGTTGGAATTGACGAGCGTGATCGCCGTTGAAGACATCATCAGTTACTTCCATTTGATCAATACCAAATTTATCTTTCATTTCTTTACCATAGCGAGTTTCAGTATCGTGGAAGGCTGGTAAGCAGTGTAAGAAGATCCAGTCTTTGTTTTCGATCTTATCTGTTAATTCTTTATTAACTTGATAAGGTTGAAGTAATTTGATACGTTCTTCGAACTTATCTTCTTCACCCATCGATACCCATACGTCTGTATAGATAACATCTGCATTCTTCACGGCTTCTTCAACATCATCTGTTACACGAACAGTCGCACCAGATTCTTTAGCATATCCTTCAGCACGTTTAACGATTTCTTCATCAGTAAACAATTCTTTAGGTGCAGCAATCGTTACGTTAACACCTACTAAAGCTCCCATCACGATCAAGCTGTTAGCCATGTTATTACGACCATCACCACAGTAAACCAAAGTTTTACCTTTTAATTCACCGAATTCTTCTTTAATGGTCATAAAGTCTGCGATCATTTGAGTTGGATGCCATTCGTCGGTCAAACCATTCCATACTGGAACGCCAGCATATTTACCTAATTCTTCAACGTCTGTTTGTTTAAATCCACGGAATTCAATTCCATCAAACATTGATCCTAATACAATGGCTGTATCCTTAACAGATTCTTTCTTACCCAATTGGATATCATTAGATCCCATAAATTCTGGAGCAGCTCCTAAATCATTAGCTGCAACTGTAAAGGCAGAACGTGTACGTGTTGAAGTCTTTTCAAAAAGTAATACAATATTTTGACCTTTTAGGTATTCATGTGGGATATGACGTTTTTTCAAATCTTTTAAGTGAATTGAAAAATCAATCAAATATCTTAATTCATCGGGTGTAAAATCAATTTCTTTTAAAAAGTTTTTTCCTTGGAACATGGGCATTCTCCTATCTATTTTACTGACTTAGCGACTAAAATTTTTCACGAACTAATGGCATTGACATGCAACGAGGACCACCACGACCACGAACTAATTCGCTACCTTCGATTTGGTGAATCTTAACGCCTGCTTTGCAAAGTAGATCATTAGTAATGACGTTACGGTTGTAAACCACAACTTCACCTGGCGCAATAGCTAATGTGTTAGCTCCATCATTCCATTGTTCACGAGCACCGGCAACAATTTCGCCACCACCGCAACGTAATAGAGAAACTTGGTCAACACCTAAAGCTTTAGCTAAGGTATCTTCTAATTTACCTTCCATTTCATCCACTTTGACATCGTCTCCATTTGGAGTTAAACGAATAACTTTCAATCCACCTTCGATTTCTGGGTGAATGGTAAATTTATCATGGTCAATGTGGGTAAATACCGTATCTAAGTGCATGAATTTACGATTGTTAGCAATTAAGAAAGCATAAACTTCTTTATAGTCTGTTTCTTTAAATAAACGTTTAGCTAATTTCAAGATTGAACGTTTATCAGTACGTTGTGAGATACCAACAGCAAGCACTTGACTAGATAGTACTAATTCGTCCCCACCTTCGATACGAGTAGATTCTTCACGGCTATAGAAGCGAGGAGTATCCTTATATTCTGGGTGGAATTCAAAGATATATTTTGCATAAAGTGTTTCACGATTACGAGTATCTGAGTACATATGGTTAATTGTTACACCATTACCAATTGTCGCAAATGGGTCACGTGTGAAGTAAAGGTTTGGCATTGGATCCACTGCAAATGGATAATCTGCATCAAGGTCATCTAAAGCAGTTGTTTTCACATCTAATTCAGATTTCTTGAAACCTTCCATGGATTTTAGAACCATATCGAAAGTATCTAAAGCTAATAATTGTTCACGAACAGCTTGATATTGTGGTCCTTCTGCAAGTCCACATTCTGCCATCCAATCGTCAACAAATTGTTCTTTAACGCCACCTGCATCGATTGCTTCTGCAGCTAATTTTTCAAGGTATACTGTTTCAATACCTTGATCTTGTAATGTTTTAGCAAAGTTATCATGCTCTGCTTGAGCTGCTTCGAGATAAGGAATATCATCGAAAAGTAAACGATCTAGGTAGTCTGGCATTAAGTTTTCTAACTCTTTACCTGGACGGTGAAGTAAAACCTTTTTTAAACGACCGATTTCAGAAAATACTTGAATATTTGACATTCAAATTCCTCCCTTTAATTGATATATTCATTATAACTCTCAGCGGAAACCGCTTGCGTTAACGATTTCACATCAACAAAACCAATTGATCACATTTTATTAGTTATTGATTTCATAAAAAGAATGCGAAACAAACGACATAACCAATGTAAGATTAATCACATTGGTTATGTCGTATTGATCACATATTATTTAGGATACTTAACAACTAAATGAAGGTCATCTAATTGGTCTTTAGCAACGTTATTTGGTGCATCGGTTAAGAGGTCCTGTCCACGTCCAGTCTTAGGAAAAGCAATAACTTCTCGAATATTAGGCTGTCCAGCTAAAATCATCACTAAACGGTCCAATCCTAATGCTAATCCTCCATGTGGTGGGAAGCCAAATTCTAGCGCATCTAATAAGAAAGCAAATTGACTTTGAGCTTGTTGCGGTGTAAAACCTAACAACTCAAACATCTGATCTTGCATCTCACGCGTATGAATCCGAATCGATCCACCCCCAACTTCGTAACCATTTAAAACAATATCATAAGCTTTAGCCCTTGCTTGATCTGGGTGTGCCTTCAACTCAGCGACATCTGGATTTTGAGGTGCCGTAAATGGATGGTGCATAGCTACATACCGGCCAGCTTCCTCATCATATTCAAATAAAGGCCAGTCGGTCACCCATAAGAAAGCTAATTCTTGTGGATCATAAAGCTGGTGTTCCTTGGCTAAGTAGCTTCTTAAAGCCCCCAAGGAATCCGCAACCACTTGTTTCTTATCTGCCACAAAGAATAAGATGTCACCTATTTTAGCATCTAATCGTTCTTTAATCAAGTCCTGATCTTCATTAGATAAAAACTTAGCAATTGGCCCATTAAATCCTTCTTCAAGTACCTTTGTCCAGGCTAAACCTTTTGCTTTATAAGGCTTAACAACGTTAAACAAAGCATCCGCCGTCTTACGAGTATATTCGTCCGCTTTTCCCTTAAGATTAATCGCCTTAACTTGGCCACCCGCCTCAACTGCACTCTTAAAGACACCAAAATCACTGGTAGCCGCAAAATCACTCAGATCAGTTAGCTTCATATCAAAACGAATATCCGGTTTATCAGATCCATATTCATTCATCGCTTGGTCATAAGTCATTGTTGGGAAAGCTTCATTAATTTCTATTCCACGGGTTGCTTTCACCACTTCCTTCAACATGGCCTCAACCCCTGCTTGAATCTCTTCTTGTTCCAAGAAACTTGTTTCTAAGTCGACTTGGGTAAATTCAGGTTGACGATCACCTCGTAAATCCTCATCTCGGAAGCACTTCACAATTTGATAATAACGGTCAAATCCAGCACCCATTAACAATTGTTTAAATAACTGTGGGGATTGAGGTAGAGCAAAGAACTTGCCCGCATTTTGCCGAGTGGGAACCAAATAATCACGAGCACCTTCGGGAGTTGATTTCGTTAGGAAGGGGGTTTCCACATCGATAAAACCTGCATTATCTAGATAATGACGAATAGTCTTGGTGACGACATGTCTTAAACGGATATTTTCAAAGACTTGATGGCGTCTTAAATCAAGCATTCGATATTTCAGACGTACTTCTTCATCGGTATCAATATTATCTTCAATATAAATAGGAGGTGTTTTAGCTTTCGCATGAATGATCAGTTCTGTCGCCATCACTTCAAATTTTCCAGTTGGAATTTTTGGATTAATTTGATCTTCCGCCCGATATTGAAGCTCCCCTGTTATCTCGATGACATATTCAGACCGCAACTTGTCCGCTGCTAGGAAATCTTCAGCTGATAGCTTGCCAGAGTTAAATACCACTTGGCAAAAACCTTCGCGGTCACGCAAGTCAACAAAGATGACTCCTCCTAAATCCCGTCTTTTTTGAACCCATCCTTTGAGGGTAATTGTTTTTCCTACCCATTCATCACTGACTAAACCACAATAAACTGTTCTTTTTGCCATAACTATTCTCCTTTAAAAAATGCATCAATCACAGAAGTATCCATCGTCAATCGTCGGAAGACTCCAGCAAAATCCTCCAGTAAATCTTCGAGGGAAAGCGTTGTTTCCTGACCATTAGCCTGGTTTTTAAAAGTCAACTGACCCGATGCTACTTCTTTTTCGCCCAAAGTAACCACTAACCGACTGTCCAACTTGGCTGCCGTCTTAAATTGTGACTTTAAAGAGCGGTTTAAATAATCCCGTTCAGCAATTAGACCCGCTCCTCTTGCTGCTTGAACCACTTGGGTAGCCAATCGATTCGCTGCTTGCTCTAAACAAATAACATAAACATCGACAGGTTCGTAACCGGGCAAATCGATACCCTCTTCTTCTAACAATAATAAAAGACGCTCCATACCCAATCCAAAGCCAAAACCGGATTTTTGAGGGCCACCCAAATCTTCGACCAATCCACTATAGCGTCCCCCACCACAAACGGTTGATTGAGCGCCTATCGCTTGGTTTTCAACAATAAATTCAAAAATCGTCTCTTGATAATAATCTAATCCTCGTACAATACGATCATCCACTTGATAAGGAATGTTCAGAGCTTGAAGTAATGATTGAACTTCTTCAAAATGCTTTTGACTCGTTTCATTCAAATAATCCAATATTGACGGTGCTTGTGGCAGAAGCGCCTGATCCTTAGGGTCTTTTGAATCTAGAACCCTTAGCGGATTATCATGAAGTCTTCGCTTTGAATCTTCACTCAATTCATCAAAATGCGGCTCAAAATAATCAATTAGAGCCTGACGATAAGCTTGGCGAGCGGTTTTTTCGCCTAATGAATTTAGATGGATTTGAATTCCTCTTAAACCCAATTCTTGGAAAAATTGCCAAGCAAGAGCAATCACTTCCACATCAGTAGCTGGATTATCTGAGCCAAAAACCTCAACACCAATCTGATTAAATTGACGCTGACGGCCGGCTTGAGGACGCTCGTAACGAAACATTGAACCGATATAATAAAGTTTTAGAGGCTGAGGATGTTCTGGACCAAACAACTTGTTTTCAATGTATGCTCGAACTACCGGTGCCGTCCCTTCAGGACGAAGGGCAAGACGACGCCCCCCTTTATCCTCGAAATCGTACATCTCCTTGGAAACGATATCGGTCGTATTCCCAACTGACCTTGCAAATAAATCATAAGATTCGAATAAAGGGGTTCGAATTTCTCTGAATAAATATTGATCAAATAAATCTCGGGCCAAATCTTCAACAAACTGCCAACGTGCAACGTCCTTTGGCAGGATATCTTCCGTCCCTTTCATCTTCTGAATCAAATTGCTTCCTCCTTTTTTAAATATAAAAATCGCCCTAGCCATAGCATAGGACGATTGAACGTGGTACCACCTAATTTTGCAATGTAACCATTGCCTTAAATAACTTAACGCGCTAAACGGGATAACTTTGCATTATCCTTCTCCGTAGTGTCTTCACTATTGCATGAACAGTCTCACCATCTGTTCCTCTCTGTTTGCGAGCTACTTATCTACTTCAACGAATTAATTTTGTTTATAGCTTACTTAATCTACTTCTTTTTGTCAAGAACAATAATAGATATCTATAAATTAAATAATTAGCAGTTTTAGAGATCGCTTCCTAAAAAAGTTGACAATTGACAAATATCCCCTTTATAAGTATTTCAATCGTAATCTTAATCCCTTGAATTTATTAAAAGACAAATGGATCACAAAATGATTACTTTTTAATGACATTTTATAAAAATGGAAGAAAGCGTCAACAAAGTTATTATAATAGAAGTATTATGAAGACCGTCTAGGAAGGAAGGCGCCCTGATGCCAATCTCATTTAACCTATCTAAGAAGCAACTAGCAATTTTCTTCACCGTCACTAGCCTATTTATTGCTAGTCTAAGTCTTAGTTATCTAACACGAACCAGTCCCTTAACGATTGTTCGTCCCGGAGTTACCCTGCGTCAAGAACCCTCCACAGGATCCCAAGCGCTCGCTGAAATCGATCCTAAGAGCCAAGTTTCCTTGCTTAGCCGTAATGAAAACTGGTTGAAAGTACGTTATCAAGGTAAGATCGATGGCTGGATTCCCCAATGGCTACTTGATCAGCCGGAACTCCCCTCTGACCAGGAAATCGGCTTAAAAACTAAAGGAAAAACACCTCTATATAGTAAAGCAGATAAAGATAGCCCGGTAGTCACTGAATTACCGGCAGATAGCTTTAGCAATGTTCAATTTGTTCAAGCAGACTGGATCAAAATTTATTATCAAGACTATGAAGGTTTCGTACAAAAAAATCAAGTTCAACTCCTTGCCAGTAAAGATGCTAAATTGCAACGTCAAGCCAAAGAAGAGTCGGAAAAGAAAGAAGCAAAACGTCAAGCAGCCTATGAACAACTTAAGGACCAGTTAACGATCCGCCAAGAAGGAGCCTATTTCTTTGAAAGCCCCTCCTATCAATCCAAAGCTCACTATCAAGCCTCATATCTTCAACAATTCACTCTTCTTGAAGAAGTCAAAAATGAAGAAACAGGTGAAATATTCTATAAAGCTAAAGACGATCAAGGCCGAGAAGGTTATTTAAATCCAATGGTTGTTTCACAACCGATCGATTCGATTGATCATAAGAGTGAACCAAAAGTACATACACTTAAAGAGGCGACCCTCTTTATCGACCCAGGGCATGGCGGCGAAGACCCCGGAACTTTATCCCTAGATAAGCAGTTTCATGAAAAAGACTATACCTTGCCTGTCGCCGTAAAACTAAAGGCCAAGCTAGAAGCTCTAGGCTGCAAGGTCATTCTTTCACGTGATCAGGATGTTTTTGTTGGCTTAGATCAACGGGTTGACATGACCAATCAATCGGACGCAGACCTTTTTGTCTCAATCCACTTCGATGCTTCTTGGGATCCCAATTGGAATGGCATTACTACTTACTTCTATCACTTAGAAGATGAGAACTTCGCTCAAGCCATGCAAGCAAGCATCTCCTCTCTCGGACAATCAGATGGTGGCGTTCAATATGGTAATTATCAAGTACTTCGTGGGAGCCATATCCCCGCAATCCTTCTAGAAATGGGCTTCATGTCCAATGCGGCTGATCTAGAAAATATTAAAAGTGATCAATATCAAGATCAACTCGCACAAGGTATTGTCCAAGGCTTAGAGAGCTATTTTAATCAACTCAATAAAAATCATTAAAAAACAGGCTGGGATGTTAGATCCCAGCCTGTTCGTTTATTTAATTTCATAAATTTTATGCCCAATCAAAAGAGCATACTTAAGACAGATAAACTATCGGTCTACCGAATCCAAGATAATCGTCATTGGTCCATCATTCACTAAAGAAACTTGCATATCTGCACCGAATTGACCTGTTTCCACCTGGTAGCCGTAATCTCTTAGACACTGGTTAAAATAATCATACAATTCAGTCGCTAAATCGGGATCAGCGGCCTGAGTAAAGCCAGGACGATTTCCTTTCTTAGTAGCGGCATATAGCGTAAATTGACTGATCGAAAGAATGGCTCCCCCCACTTCTTTTAACGACAAATTAGTCTTTCCTTCTTCATCTTCAAAAATTCGCATATTAGCAATCTTACGTGCACAGTAGTCACAATCTGTCTGATCATCCCCGTGGGTAAAACCGACTAACAATGTAAATCCATGATCAATAGCCCCTACCACTTCTCCATCAATGGTTACTTGAGCAGCTTGAGTCCGTTGAATAATTACTCGCATTTTTTCCTCCTAATTGGCAATCCGTTTAACTTCATAGACATCTGGAATATTGCGCAGCTTAAGAATTAAATCCTCTAATTGCTTGGTATTCGAAATCATTACCTTTAAGTCAATCGTTGCTTGACTATTGTCCGAAATCTTACCATTGACACTCTTTAAATTCTTAATCGTATGGTTAATCACATGCAGAACATCATTGATCAATCCCGTACGATCAAATCCAATGACTTGAATCGCTGTCGTATATTCCTCTTGTAACTGATCATATTCTTCCCACTCAACATCGATGGTCCGATCCGCTAATTCAACCTCATGCTGCAAGTTAGGACAATCTATTCGGTGAACTGAAATACCTCTCCCACGCGTGATATACCCAACTATAGGGTCTCCGGGAACAGGATTGCAGCAACGACTCAGGCGAATCATCAGATTATCGATACCTTTAACAACAACCCCCGACTCGTGGACGGTTCGGTCTGGTTGATCTTTACTCGGTGTTGTTTTATTAATCGTATTACCACTAGCTTCATCATCTTTTTCCTCTTGGTGAATCCCTAAATAATTCAAAATCGTGTGCATGGACAATTCACCCAAGCCAATGGCTGCATATAAGTCTTCCAAACTGTTAAAATTAAAGCGCTCTAACAGATCTTTTTCCTTATTACGCTTTAACTCCTGTCGTAGACTAGTATTTTGATCTTTTAATTCTTTTTCTAAGATTTGCTGACCCATTTCAGCATTTCGTTCACGCTCCTTCAACTTAAAGAAACGTTTAATTCGATTACGGGCCTTAGATGTTTTAACAAACTTCAACCAATCACGACTCGGTCCGTTAGAATTGGGATTCGTTAAAATCTCCACAATATCGCCATTTTTTAACTGGTAATTTAAGGGAACAATAATCCCATTCACCTTAGCACCAATCGTTTTATTACCAATCTCGGTATGAATATGAAAAGCAAAATCAACTGGTCCAGAACCAGCAGGTAATTCAGACACATCCCCACGAGGAGTAAAAATATAAACTTGATCTTTAAAAACATCCTCTTTGATAAATTCCATGAATTGGCTAGCATTATCAGCATCATCCTGGTATTCCCCTAGATCACGGAACCACTTCAATTGTTTTTGAATATTATCAACGGGTTCTTCATCTGCTCGTTTACCTTCTTTGTAGGCCCAGTGAGCCGCTACCCCATATTCAGCAACTTGATGCATATAATGAGTTCGAATTTGAACTTCAACGGGTTTCCCTTGAGGGCCTATGACTGTCGTATGAATCGATTGATACATATTAGCCTTAGGCATGGCAATATAGTCTTTAAAACGCCCGGGCATCGGCTTCCACTTAGTATGAATAACCCCAAGTACCCCATAACAATCTTTAATTGAATCCACAATTACTCGAACTGCTAATAAATCATAGATATCGTCAAATTCTTTGTTTTGATCAACCATCTTTCGATAAATCGAATAGATATGCTTAGGCCGACCGTAGATATCTGCCGTCATCTCTAATTCCTGAATGGCAACCTGGATATCAGCAATTACTTCTTTGATATAGGATTCTCTCTCATCCCGTTTAGCATCCATTTTATGGACAATGTCGTAATAAGCATCTGGATTAATATAACGTAACGCCGTATCTTCTAGCTCCCATTTTATCGCTGACATACCAATTCTTTCAGCTAAGGGTGCATAAACCTCAAGAGCTTCCTCTGATTTTTCAATTTGCTTACTCGGTTTCTGATACTTTAAGGTTCGCATATTATGCAAGCGGTCAGCTAGCTTAACCATGACCACCCGAATATCCTTAGCCATGGCCAAAATCATCTTACGGTGATTTTCAGCTAATTGTTCTTCCTTACTTTGAAACTTGATTTTCCCTAACTTAGTTACCCCATCCACTAAAAAAGCGACTGTTTCAGAAAAATTTTCCTTGATATCATCTAAGGTATAATCTGTATCTTCTACAACATCATGTAAGAATCCCGTAGCTACCGTATCTGGATCCAACTTAATACGCGCTAAAATACCAGCAACTTGAATAGGATGTATAATATAAGGCTCTCCCGACAAGCGACTTTGGTGGGCATGGGCTGCTGTTGCAAAATCCAATGCCTTCTTGACAAAAGCAACCGAGCGTTCATTCATATACTCTGAACAAATCTCAATGATTGATTCTGCGGTAAATATTTCATTGCGTGCCATTGTTCCACCCCCTAGTATAATTTATCTTACATTATACGCCAAGCAAGCCTTATTTAACAAGCTCTAAAGCCATCTTTCCAAACTTGATCCACAAAATCCATTAAAAAGCGTATTTTTTTAACACATTCAAGTTAGTTGGATATTCTTCTCATTATAGAATAAAAATAAAAGCCACAACCGGGTTGGTCCACCAGGAACTTTTTAAAGTCTTCTGGCTTCTGCTAGCAACTTCTACTTAAAGTATAGCTAACCATCCTATGACCACGGTTGTGGGATTATTTGTATTTTAACGCCTATTTTTTGATTTAATTATTCTTGTTCTGCTTGAACGATAGCAACCCCTTTAGACGCACCTAAACGACTTGCGCCCGCTTCAATTAGTGCTTGAGCTTCCTCGAACGTGTGAATTCCACCGGAAGCCTTCACTCCCATATCTGGCCCCACCGTCTGACGCATCAATGCCACATCATCCACTGTCGCTCCACCCGTCGAAAATCCGGTTGATGTCTTTACAAAGTCAGCCCCAGCTTGCTGAGCAGCCTGACAGGAATTGACTATTTCATCATGTTCTAACAAGCAAGTTTCAATAATAACTTTAACCAATGCGGGTTTAGCTGCATCAACAACCGCTTCGATATCTGCTTGAACTTGATCCCATAAGCCATCCTTAACAAGACCGACATTAATTACCATATCCACCTCATCAGCCCCACTTTTAACAGCTTCCTTAGCTTCAAAGGCTTTTACGGAGCTGGTATTAGCCCCTAAAGGAAAACCAATGACTGTACATACTTTAACAGGCGTATCGTGTAATAACTCATTTGCATAAGCAACCCAATATGGATTCACACAGACAGACATAAATTGATATTTCTTAGCTTCTTGACACAAACGTTCAATCTCAGAGCGAGTGGCTTGTGCTTTTAAAAGCGTGTGATCGATATATTGATTCATTGACATCATAAAACTTCCTTTCCTTGATAAATTATTCAAATTGATAAGAAATAGCGGCCAGAGCGTATATAGGAGCCGTTTCAGCCCTTAAGATTCGACGTCCTAGCGAACAAGTTATAAATCCTTTAGCGCGTAATTGATCCACTTCTTCCTGAGTCAACCCTCCCTCTGAACCAAAGACAATGGCCATCTTTTGTCCTTTTTGGCCCAAAGACAAAGCCTGTCGAAGACTATATGATGTAGTCTGCTTGGCTTCTTCTTCATAAGCAACCAACTTAAGGTCATAATCATCCACACTTTGTAACCACTGGTCCAATGTTTTTAAAGAAGAGACTCGAGGAACAACCAATCGCTTAGACTGCTGGCTGGCTGCTTGAGCAATCTTCTGTAGCCGATCAATCTTTTGAATAGACTTTCCATCTTTCCATCGAACAACATCACGGCTTAAAGACACGGGCTGAAAACTAGCCATACCACACTCTGTCCCCTTTTGAACAATGGTATCCAACTTATCATTTTTTGACAATCCACAAGCAATGGTCACTTGAATAGGGAGCTCCGTATCGACTTCTATCCTCTGAATTACTTCTAACTGAGCCAACCCTGCCCTTTCACCTACTAGCCTTGCTAAATAACGTTGACCTTGATGAACAACATATATTTCTTGGCCTGTTCTTGCTCGCAGAACTGTCAACAAATGATGACTGTCTCCTTGGCTTAAAGAAACTAAAGTAGGAGGTATCGAAGCAGACGCTTCTAATTCTAGAAAATACTGTTGCACCTTAGTCCTCCTTTTTTTGGACAACTAAGTTTGCCCAACCTTCAGCGCTCGTCTTTTGACAAACTTTCCAACCTGATTCCTCTAAATAATCAATCAGATCCTTGGCTTTTTCTTCCAGAATTCCTCCAAGAATCAAGTAACCATTCTCGGTTAATAGAGGGCCAGCCTGAGGGATTAATTCTTTTAAAATATGTGGTAAAATATTTGCCACAATGATCTCAGCAGTTTGTTCAACACCTGATAATAGGTCGTTCACTTGAAATTCGACAGCTATATTTTGACCCGTTTTCGCTTGATGAATCGCTAAATTATCAGTAGCCGCTTGAATTGCCTGTGGATCCAGGTCGTAACCCCAAACTTGCTTAGCTCCCAAAGACCAGGCAATTAAAGAAAGAATGCCCGAACCAGTTCCCACATCAATCACTCTTTCTCCACCCTGCATGAAAAGCTCTAAAGCCTGCCCACTTAGTCGTGTTGTCGTATGGTTTCCCGTACCAAATGACAAGCCTGGATTTAGAAAGATGATCCTTTCATCAGGATAATTAGATTGATAATCTTGCCAAGCCGGAACAATCTTTATAAAGCGAGAAATTGTCTGCAGCTCATAATGAGACATCCAATTAGCTTGCCAATTTTCCTCCTTAATAACTTGACTTTGAATTTGAACAGGCACTTGAAGCATTGCTTGAAGTTGTGATTGGATATAATCTGGTGTAATCGTTGGTTCAAAAAAAGCCTTAACCTGAAGCGGCTCCTTTGATTCTTCAGAGCCTTGAGACCGAATCTCACCATACAAGTCTTCTGTTTCTAAATAGTAGTCTGCCCCTTCAATCTGAGTCCCTTGAGCACCCATCTCAAACAAATAATAAGTCAAGCTGTCCAACAGACTCTTATACTTTCGATCCATCGATATAGTCATCATCTGCCATTGGGTCATTGCTTTCCTCCTTTCATCTAAAACAAAAATAAGCGTCGATTATCGTAACGCCCCGTCTCTTGATACAAGGCTATCTTATCACGATATGCTTTCCAGTCCCAAGCAAAATCAAAATCAAAGTTGCGCCCCCCCTGATACCAATCTTTCCAAGCTAAGCTTAAAGATTTAGACTGATCTTTAACTGTCTTAAGAAAAGCTTTCAACTCTCCATGTTCTATGCCTTTATCGGGATCAATCTCTAACGCTACCCAGTACAAGTTTTGACTAACCGGTTGGTATTTTGAATAGATAGCTACCTTTAAACAATAGGGCAAGGGATCCTGACAACTATCCGCCTGACTCGCATCCTCAAAGTTTAGCTGCAATGGATTGTCCAATTCAAAATATAGGAATAGTTCTAAACAGTTTTGACCCTCAAGATAATTTAAAGACCAATCATTTGAAAAAAACAATTGGTCTAGCTGCTGATGACAAGCTTCAAAAAGACTTAGTCTTACCATCTCACCACGCCTTTCTCCTGAATCTTATTATGACGATTTCAAACTACTTTAGCAAGATTGACCTTTAAAATTCTAGAAATAGACTAGTATTTTTCATAGGATCATGTCATAATATTAAGTAGGTTCAAATTAATCTTTGATATTAACCACTAAAAGCGATAGAATAGATAAGCTAGAATATTTTCAAAGACCAATTAGTAAACGAGGTGACCTTCATGGCAGAGAAAAATTTAACCGCAAAAGATATCTTACAAAAAGAATTTTCTCGTTCAATGCGTGGCTACAATGCAGCAGAAGTCGATGAATATCTCGATAGTATTATTCGTGATTATGACTCCTATCAAAAAGATGTTGTCTTTTTGAAGAACGAAAATGAACGTTTGATCGCTAAAGTTGATGAGTTAACCAAACAGCTCTCACTTGCAAAGAAAAATGCGCCAAGCAACCCAGGTTCTGGCGTCACTAATTTTGATATTCTTAAACGTCTTTCCAACTTGGAAAAACATGTTTTCGGAGCTCGAATCTCAGACGACTCCAACCCTTAATAAGTCAATCAATATTACATAGTAAAGGTTAGGTAATCGCGGTCAACTTCTGTTGACTGAGGAAAGTCCATGCTCGCACAATGCTGAAATGCTTGTAGTGATCGTGCTTAGCGAAACAATAAGCTAAGGTAACTTCACCGTTAACGGCGGGAAAAACTTCTAAGGCTACAGCTATGAAGGAGTATCCCATAACGTGCCACAGAGACGATTTTTTGCAGAAATGCAAAAACTGGAACGCTGGTAAACCCCTCGAGCGAGCAACCCAAATTTGGTAGGGGCACTTCTTGAAAGGAACGACCTTTGCGTCGGGTAACGGACAAGAAGGCATGTAAATGCAGATAGATGATTACCCCATCATCGATGGTACCTATCAATCGATGATGACAGAACATGGCTTATCGATCTTTACTATTTATAGGTATTAGCCTAGCTAAGAGATTGCTTTTTAGACTGACACTGACTTAGCGTCTGCTAGGTGAGTGTTTTTTTATTTAATAACAAAAAAAGAAAGGAATCCCATGCAAACATACTCACTCATTGCCACTGCTGCAAGTGGCATCGAATCTCTCGTAAACCGTGAATTAAAAGAACTTGGCTACAAAACTCAAACTGAAAACGGCCGTGTCCGTTTTGAAGGCACCGCCATTGATATCGCTCGTACTAACCTTTGGTTGAGAACGGCAGATCGAATCAAAATTATTGTTGGTGAATTCAAGGCAACAACTTTTGAATCCCTTTTTGACCAAACCTATGACCTTCCTTGGGAAGACATCCTACCCTTAGATGCTAATTTCCCCGTATCTGGCAAATCCCAAAAATCAAAACTCCACTCCGTTCCTAACTGCCAGCGGATTGTAAAAAAAGCGATTGCCAAAAAAATAATGACATACTACAGCCGCACTCAACCCCTAGCCGAAACCGGCAGTCATTATCCCATCGAAGTTAGTCTGGTTAAAGACCATGTTATCATTAGTTTGGATACTTCCGGATCGAGCCTTTTCAAACGAGGTTACCGCAGTGAAAAAGGGGGGGCTCCCCTCAAAGAAAATATGGCTGCAGCTCTAGTCCTATTAACCACTTGGCATGCAGACCGACCACTTTATGATCCAACATGCGGATCAGGCACCATCTTAATCGAAGCAGCCATGATGGGGCGGAAGATTGCACCAGGCTTACAACGATCATTTGCAGCTGAAGATTGGACGTATTTTCATCCAGAGGTTTGGACTATCGAACGTCAAAAAGCCCGTCAACAAATCAAAGCCGACCTTCAAATGGATATTTTAGGCTGTGATATTGACGGACGAATGATTGAAATTGCTAAAGCTAACGCAAGTAAAGCAGGTGTCGCTGATACCATCGAATTTAAACAAATGCAGTTATCAGACTTCGTTCCCAAAAAAGATTACGGCATTTTAATTGCTAACCCACCTTATGGTGATCGCTTGCTGGATAAAGACCAAGTCCATCATCTTTACCAACAAATGGGTGAAATTTATCAAAAAATGCCAACCTGGTCCAAATACATTCTAACCAGCGATGAAGCCTTTGAGGACTATTATGGAAAGAAGGCCACCAAAAAACGCAAGCTCTATAATGGGGCTCTAAAAGTCGATTACTATCAATATTGGTCACAGGGCTAAGATAACACTTCAACAAGCCCTTGACGATGAAGGGCTTGTTTTGCAAGCCCATCCGCCTGCCTATTCTTCTTTTCAGGAAGCCAAGTGACAAAAATAAGATCAAACTGATCCGCCAGCTGTAGTATTTCTGATAAATAAGCCTGATAATTATTCGATTTGACATAGCCTTTATCAAATGAATCAGCCACAATCTTAGAATCTGTTTTAATGGCTAGAACTTGATTCAATGATGATTTGACAAGTAATAGATCTCTTAAGACCTGTCTTAAGCAGACGAACTCCGCTTGATGATTATCCATTAATTTTGAACAATAGTACTTATTGTACTGACGGCTTTGACCATCGATAATAACATATGCTAGACCTGCTTCCCCTGTTTTAGGATCAAATGCAGCATCCATATAGATCGTTAACATTTTTTCACCTCATTTTGACCAAGGAGTGATTCCCATGACGGATATTATTAATTTACCAAACAATGCACAAAACTACTACCGCAAGGGATGCCTTGCCCTTCAAAACAATGATTTTGCCTTGGCCAAAAAATACCTTGAGGAATCCTATCAAATAGAAAATAGCTGGCCTTGCTTTCACGAATTGATCCAACTCTATCTAATGACGCAAAATAAGCAAGCACTCAAAAAGTTATGGCAGCAAGTACTCAAGGACAAAGATTGGCGATCTTTGGAAAAAAACTACTTGATCGCTTATGCTTATTCTGTCAGATCCCTTAAATCTCAATCTGAAATTTTAGTCCAACTCTATCAAATTCGTGATCAACTTCAATCTTTGGACCATGATCAACAAGTCCTAGATTCTTTAATTCAACAAGAACAACAGAAACTGGAATTAATTGATACGCTTAAAAATCATCGATCTTCAGAGGACCTTAACCAATGGGTTCAACAATTGTGTCAAAGTCCATTAAAAAAAGTGATGAGTACCGTCACAGACCTCTATGACCTTATCGATACGTTTGAGATTGACGCAGTTTTTACTTCAATGTTGCAAAACGATCAATTATCTAATTTTATAAAAAGCGATATCTTACATTTTTATTTAAGACAGGATCGAAAAGATAGCTTAAAATTACTTTGGTTCAATCAAGCCAAAACGGTCGATCTCAAAGAATTGACCCCTTGTAAACAAGATCCACTATTTTTAGATTTAAGCAATCGGTTGAACACCTACTGCCAAGATAACAATCCCAACCTCTATGATGATTTATATAATAATCTAACCTTGATTCTGCTTAGCTTTTACCCCTTTCTTCAACAAGCTATCCCTGACGAGCCTCTTTGGTTCGAGCATTTTTTAGCGATGAATGGCGTCGAAGAATCACCGAATTCGCCACTCTCCTTAGAAGTGCAAACTTATTTAGAATTAGCTAATCGCGAGATTCAAAATCTTCTATTGAGCCTTTCTTTTTAAGTATCGCCCGTTCACTTTAGCCTTAATACAAAAAATAAACTAATCCCACAGCTGTGATAAAAGGACTGTTGATCTTATCATGCTTAGATACTTTAGCATCGAGGCTTTGATGAGTTAACCGAGACCAGAAAACTTCAATCGAAGTTCCTGGCAGTCCACCAGCCTAGTGGGATTAGTTTTTATTTTTAATACTGATGAAATAGTCTTCGCTTCTCTAGCCAACCTAGTAACTAACCGAAGACTCCATGTGATCCTCATATTATGAAAAAGCAAAGTACTTTATCATTAATTTTGTAATTGAGTGGCAGCCTATTTAATATCATAAAAGTATTAAAGGTCCTGCATATACACCCTGCTATCGTATTAATCTTCCAAATAAGCTTGATAGCGGTCCACTTCTAAGATCGTTTGTGCATTTTTTACACGCTCTTCAGTAGGAGGGTGTACACCCGCAAGACGATAAGGGATTCCTAAGGCTTGATATTTATAGACCCCCAATTCATGATAAGGCAAAATCTCAACTTTATGAACGTTCTTCAAAGTCTTAATATAATCACTTAAACGATGCAAGTACTCATCATAATCAGTACGAGTCGGTACTAAAACATGTCGAATCCATACAGGAATCCGGTGATCTGATAAATAATTAGCCATCGCTAATACAGAAGAATTACTCGCTCCAGTTAAAGCTAAATGTCCTTTAGGGTCGATATGTTTAATATCAAACAGAAGAAGATCCGTATATTGCATTAATTCTTCAAATTTAGAAAAGAAAGGTTCATCGTAAGTGAAAGGAGCCCCACAGGTATCAATCGTGGTATGAATCCCTGCCGCCTTGCATAATTTAAAATAAGCTAATAGAAAATCGACTTGTAATAGCGGCTCTCCACCACTCACTGTTACGCCCCCTTTTTGACCCCAAAAAGAACGGTAAGCCACAGCTTGATCAAACAATTCTTGCGGCGTATAAGGAGTTCCTCCTGTTAACTTCCAAGTATCTGGATTATGACAGAATTCACAACGTAATCGACAGCCTTGCATAAAAGTTACAAAACGAATACCGGGTCCATCAACCGATCCAAAACTTTCCGTAGAATGGACATAGCCAATAACAGATGGTTCTTGCGAGGTCACGTTTTCTCCTCCTTTCAGGTCTAGCTACATGGACGCATGCATGGTCCGATTAATGACATCTAACTGTTGTTCACGCGTCAACTTAATAAAGTTAACTGCATAGCCAGAGACCCTAATCGTTAATTGTGGATACTCTTCCGGATGCTCCATAGCATCTAAGAGTGTATCTCGATTAAAGACATTAATGTTTAAGTGGTGTCCCCCCTCTAAGGAATATCCATCTAAAAGACTCACCAAATTATCCTCTTGCATCGAATTATCTTTTCCTAAAGCCTTAGGGATAATGGAGAAGGTATTTGAAATACCATCCATGGCTTCCTTATATGGCATCTTCGATACTGACAATAAGCTCGCCAAAGCGCCATGAGTATCTCGTCCGTGCATTGGATTAGCTCCAGGTGCAAAAGGTTCACCCGCACGACGACCATCAGGAGTATTTCCGGTCTTCTTACCGTAGACTACATTAGAAGTGATCGTTAAGATTGAAGTGGTATGAATTGCATTACGATATGTTTGATGTTTCTTAACTTTAGACATGAAGGTCTTCAATAATTGCACGCCAATTTGATCAGCGCGATCGTCATTGTTTCCATATTTAGGGAAGTCGCCTTCCGTTTCAAAATCAACAACAATACCATTTTCATCACGAATCGTTTTTACTTTGGCATATTTAATAGCAGAAAGGGAATCGATCGCAACTGAGAAACCAGCAATTCCAGTTGCCATGGTACGAATCACATTCACATCATGCAAAGCCATTTCAAGACTTTCATATGAATACTTATCATGAGCATAGTGAATAATATTTAATGCATTAACATAGAGTTCAGCCAACCAATCTAACATTTGGTCATATTTAACCATGACTTCCTCATAATCTAAATATTCTGAACTAATGCCTCGGTAGCTTGGCCCAACTTGGGCTTTCGATTTTTCATCGATCCCACCATTGATCGCATAAAGTAAAGCCTTGGCAAGATTCGCTCGTGCCCCAAAGAACTGCATTTGTTTTCCAATGCGCATTGCCGATACACAACAAGCAATTCCATAGTCATCACCATATTCAGGGCGCATCACTTCATCATTTTCATATTGAATGGCCGATGTATCAATTGATACCCTCGCACAAAAGCGTTTAAAGTTTTCTGGTAATTTCGGTGACCATAAAACCGTTAAGTTAGGCTCAGGAGCAGGTCCTAAGTTAGATAAGGTATGTAAGAATCGGAAGGAATTCTTGGTTACTAATGGACGACCATCTAATCCCATTCCAGCAATTGATTCAGTGACCCAAGTTGGATCCCCCGAGAATAACTCATTGTATTCAGGTGTTCGCGCGAACTTAACTAAACGTAACTTCATGACAAAGTGATCCACAATCTCTTGAGCAGATCGCTCATCTAATATTCCCCGTTGCAGATCGCGCTCAATATAGATATCTAAGAAGGTAGAGGTGCGACCTAAGGACATAGCAGCACCATTTTGTTGCTTAATCGCAGCTAAATAAGCTAAGTATACCCATTGAAATGCCTCTTGAGCATTTTCTGCTGGCCGTCTTAAGTCAAAGCCATAGCTATCTCCAAGTTCCACTAATTCAGCCAGCGCTCGATACTGTTCAGAAACCTCTTCCCTTAAGCGCATTACCTCTTCGCTCATATGCCCATCACCAACATTAGCGTATTGCTCAACTCGGTCAGCCATTAATCGATCCAAGCCATACAATGCTACCCGGCGATAGTCACCAATAATCCGACCACGACCATAAGCATCCGGTAAACCAGTAATAATCCCAGAGTGGCGGGCAGCCCGCATTTCTGGTGTATATATATCGAACACCCCTTGATTATGGGTCTTACGTAAATGGTTAAAGGTATATTCTGTCTCCTTATCAATCTCATAGCCATAAGCTGCTAGTGAGGACTTTGCCATGCGAATCCCTCCAAAAGGATGCATGGGCCGCTTAAATGGTTGATCTGTTTGTAAACCAACAATCCGTTCTTTTGCCTGGTCCAAATATCCTGGGCCGTAGGAAGTAATCGTTGAGGCAATTTTGGTCTCCATATCTAAGACTCCGCCTGCTTGTCGTTCTTGCTTCGTCAAATCCATGACCTGGTCCCATAATTGGAAGGTATCAGGAGTGGCGCCTTCGAGGAAAGAGTCATCTCCCTCGTATAGTGTATAGTTAGCTACAATAAAATCACGCACATTAATTTCATCTTGCCAGCTTTGCCCCTTGAATCCTTCCCAAGCAGAGCTTACATTTGTCTTCGTCGTTTCCATTTATCATCGTCCTCCTCTAAATAATAATCAATATTGTGAATATTTTAACGAATTTATTGATACACATATTATATCTGAAAGTGTGATAAATAGCTATAGTTTTTTTGATTTTGATACAGTTTTTACAATCTGTTTAAAGCGCATTTCTCGTTTCCAAACAACTCCTTTATAACTCAGGAACTTTAGCTAATAAAAAAAACGCCAAAGCGGCTCTTTTCAAAATATCTTAATCTCTCACATTCCTACAAATATCCTTTCCATGTCAAGCTTTAAGCCTTCACCGCCCTAGTTACTACATAGCTAGGATATTTAACTGATGAAGTCGCCCTTCTCCATTCGTATCTTCATAAAGTTCTCTCAGCAAAAATCCCGCTTTAAGTTGACCCCCAATTTGGTCTTCCATGGTATGTGGCTATATCAGCGTACCATTTCTTTTCAACTAGTTATCAATTTATGATTAGCCTGTTTTCCTAGCTAAACGCTCACGTTCAATCTCAAAGACCTTCTTTTGTAATTCAGTTTCAGAAAGAACACTTTGATTTTGATGATCAAAAGCCTCTGAGACCACTGAATCTTGAGCGTAGTCCTCAAAAACCTGTGTTTTCCTTGCCAACAAATCCATCAGAGTCTCATCGATACTCTCTTGAGTTAACAGTCGATAAACCACCACATTCTTAGCCTGTCCCATCCGATAAACACGACCAATCGCTTGCTGTTCCGTTGAAGGCTTCCATTGGGGCTCGCAGAGAATGACAATATTGGCTGCTTGAATATTTAATCCCACACCACCAGCATCGATTTGACTCAATAAAATAGCGCCTTTATCAGCCGCTTCTAAACGATCAATTAGATCCTGTCTTTGACTGGCTGTTATATCTCCCGATATCATCCCAACCACTTTGTCTCCTAAATGATCTTCCAACTTTTCAAGCACCATTTTGAAAAAAGAAAAGATAATAATCTTATCCCCATTCTCCAAGGCTTCTTCACAGATGGTACAAGTGCTATCAATCTTTTCCGAATGGCGACGATCAACTCCGGAAAAGCCGGCTCTGCGCATCCGCATCATTCCAGAAATCCCCATTCGAACTGCCTCATCGTAAAATGCCTGTTCCTCTTTTGAGAAATTAGACCAGCGTTCCACCATCTCAATCTCTGGCAATTCTTTAAGAACATCGAGACGCTTGCGTCTTAAGTAGACAGTGGCCACCTTTTGCTTAAATTCTTGCGGGGCCTCATCCAACCAATCATTTTTAAAAGAGCCTTCAGTAAAGCTTAAATTTGGTTGCAGAATTGAGAGTAATTGCTTCATTTCAGATAAACGGTTTTCCAAAGGTGTTCCTGTCATAAAAAGATTATAGTCTGCTGAACGAGCCAATTGATAGGCATTCTTAGATCGCTGAGCATTCGGATTTTTAACATAGTGGGCTTCATCCACAATAACTAGGTCCGGTTTATAATCCATCGACTCATTATTAAGGTGCTTACTCTGCTCATAATTCAACAATAAGACACCTCCTTGGTCCTGCCAAGCTTGGACAGCTGCTTTTCGATTGTTTCCTCGGTACAAAAAGCTTGCCATCCCCGTCCATTTGGCAATTTCGCGTTGCCAATTAGCTAAGATTGACAATGGAGCAAGCACAACATGGTGAGTCAGTCCTTGCAAATTCAGATGGTTGGCAATCGCCAAGGCCTGAATCGTCTTACCCAAACCCATCTCATCCCCCAACAGAATTTTCTTAAAGGTCAATGCATACTTCACACCAAATTCTTGATAGGGTCTTAGAATCGCTCCAAATCCATCCGTTTCCAAAGAGAACTGCTTAACACGATCAACGATAATACTAGGAAGATCCCTATAATCCTGATCTCCTCCGCCATTCAACCGGTCAATGACGGCGTAATAAGAAGATGATGATTTCTCAAAGTCTACCATTGCTTGCCAAGCATCCGCAGGCTCAATCTTCAATGACTCCTCGAGCGACATCCCAATCAAAAGATCCACTTGTTTGAACAATTGCTGATATTTCTGCCCCAATTGTTTTTGCTCTTCAATGGGAAGTTGACTAGCTTGATAGGTATTATATGCTTGCTGCCAGAGCTTATCCAGAATCTCCTTACAGGAACGACAGAGCCGCTTTGAGGTAGTAAGATCCACAGGGTTTGACTTCTTCAGCTTCAAGTAGCGATAAAGACTCATTACCAACTGTTTTTCTTCTTCACTCATCTCTGATAAAGATAACTTTGGATAATAGGTCGCTACCATTTGGTCCAGATACTGATCGATCTCTTGCTTTAAAGACTGACACTCATCCTGCGTCCATGCTAAGTATCTTGCCAAGCGATCCGCCTTAGTTTTCAAATCTCCCAAGCTCTCAATTTTTAACGAATGACAAGCCTCTTCGGGAATTTTCAATGAACTATAGACTCGAAAAAGGGTAATAGGTTGATCTAGAGCTTTTTGACGTCCCTTCTTTAACTTCACTTTTTGTATCATTTGTTGGATACGTCCTTCAATCCATTGCTGATCAAATTGTTGCATAAGACCATCAATTTTTTCTAAATAAGATTGAATCTGTAATAAAATTTGATCTCTAGCAGTAGATCGATAGTCTGATAATTCCAGCATAGCAAGATGAATAGCTGGGGCAGAATTTTTAAGAATTTCTTGATAATCCTTTGAATCCAAATCTGAATCAATTAAAGAGTTCGCCTGAGTTAATAAGGATTCCCACTCTACTTGATGGCCTTCGATCCATGCTTTATAGGCTGCTAACTGATGTTTTACGGACTTAGTCATAAAAAGACTCAACCATTTATTCCGGTCATTCTCGGACACAAATTCTAAAGCGATTTTCATCTGATTCAAAAAATTCTTCTGATCAGCAAGTAGAACTTGATGCTGTTCTTGGTAGCGAAGCACTGAGTCCAGACGCTTTACTAAAGATTGATATTGGGAACTCACCGCTTCACCGTCTACCATTGGCCAACATTCCTCATTCCCTTGTGGGGGATCCACTTGCATATTAGCTAGTTTATCACGAGCGGTTATACTTAAAGGCGCTAAAAATATTTGATTATATTTCCTAAGCAAGTCATGAATTGGGGTCTTAAGTGAATTTAAAGTATACTTCTTATCCCCTTCTACAAGAGCCTCCAATTGTCTTAACCTTTGATTCGCAATTGTTCGATCAATCTTCATCTGGCACCTCCTTATATCAATGACGGGATATCCTAATCGATTAATCCCTGACAATTCTCAACAAGAACATACCATAAAAGGCTAACAAGTTCGACCATTAGTTGCGAATAGCTCTAAAATGAATCCGTGAACTTATAAAAATTATTTCAAACAAAAACACCTCAAGCACGCAAATTGCACGCTTGAGGTATCTTATCAAATTATACAGACAAACTAGTATAGTTTATCAATAGACTTAGTAGAGTAATCAACCAATAATAAGGTTAATCCCACCAAAATCAGTCCCAGGCTAATACTTAATAACACTGTCCTATTCTCACCAGTTTGAGGTAATTCTGGTTTGTCTGGAGTCAGTGGAATCTCTGGTTGTGGGGGGACTGGAGGCGGAGTTTGAGGTGGAATAAACGTATTCCGAATTACAAATCCGTCCACAATATTCCCTTCAACCGTTGAATAATAATCCGATACCAATGACTCACGTACCGTATAGTTGTAAGTCTGACCTTGGGGATCAATTTGATCGAGATCTTCCCATCGATAACTTGTTTGACCATTCAATAATTGGATTTGGTCAATCACTTGATTATTTCGCAATAATTGAATGGTAATCGTTGGTTTGACCGTTGGTCCACCAGACCACACTTTTCTGACTTCTAAGT
>NZ_JH932292.1:585179-585978 GCF_000301035.1 Facklamia hominis CCUG 36813
TGACTTCTAAGTGTGTCTTAGGTACCACATAGGTGTTTGTAATGGTTACTTGATTGTCTTGGACGGGACCGATTGTTGACGTATAACCTTCTACAGCGAGTTCTTTTACACTGTAGTGATATGGATTTCCTTGATCGTCCGTTGCCAACAAATCTTCCCAGCGATATCTGCTTTGACCATTTAAGAGTTCAACCACTGTTCCATAAGCTTGGCCATTGCGGAACAATTGAAGCTGAATCGTCGGCTTAACTGACGGTCCACCAAACCACACTTTTTTGACTTCGAAGTGCGTCTTAGGTACCACATAGGTGTTCGTAATGGTCATTTGATGATCTTCTACGGGGCCGATCGTTGACGTATAACCCGCTACAGCTAGTTCTTCTACACTGTAGTGATATGGATTACCCTGATCGTCCGTTGCCGATAAATCATCCCAACGATATCTGCTTTGACCATTTAGGAGTTCAACCACTGTTCCATAAGCTTGGCCATTGCGGAGCAATTGAAGCTGAATCGTCGGCTTAACTGACGGTCCACCAGACCACACTTTTTTGACTTCGAAGTGCGTCTTAGGTACCACATAAGTGTTCGTAATGGTCATTTGATGATCTTCTACGGGGCCGATCGTTGACGTATAACCCGCTACAGCTAGTTCTTCTACACTGTAGTGATATGGATTTCCTTGATCGTCCGTTGCCAACAAATCTTCCCAGCGATATCTGCTTTGACCATTTAAGAGTTCAACCACTGATCCATATGCTTGACCATTGCGTAACAATTGAAGCTGAATCGTTGGTTT
>NZ_JH932292.1:586338-664939 GCF_000301035.1 Facklamia hominis CCUG 36813
CGTAACAATTGAAGCTGAATCGTTGGTTTAACCGTTGGTCCACCAGACCACACTTTTTTGACTTCTAAGTGTGTCTTAGGTACCACATAGGTGTTCGTGAAAGTGAAAATATTTCCTGATTGAGTCACATTAGATTGTTTGAAATGATCCGATTGGAAGCTTTCCTCCACGGTATAAGCATATAAATTACCTTGTTCATCATATTTTTTTAAATTTTTCCAGATGATTTGATTATTTTTAAGGTCAAGTAGCTGGCTATCAATCACTGTTCCATTTTGCTTCAAAACCATCTTAACCTGAGGCTTTTTAAGTGCTTGACCATTTTCCCAAATTTTCTTTGCTTGAATATCGATAGTTGGGTAATTCTTCAATTCGATACCAATATCAGCTCCTGTTGATTTTCCTGTTAAACTGGAAATTAAAGGATAAGTATCCAATCCGTGAATATTTTCTTTGCTTGTTCCCCGCACTTCAAACATTGCCTGAGGCAAACCGTTAACAAAGAGACGTGGAACATAAAGGCTATAAAAACCATCTGCATCTCGCTTTAAATAAAAATCGTAAGATGACCGTCCTGGTGTGTTGCCCACTTTGTCATAGTACTTAACTCGAACATCTCGTCCATAATTATTAAGCAGAAGTTCTTTATTTCCTTGACCAAAAGTAACTTCTTTTTCCAACCAATAAAACTTTCCATGTTCATCAGTCTGGCTCTTCCAGGTATATAGCTTAGAATCTACCAATTGATCTTCATGATAAAGATTAAGCTTGATATCTCCTGAAAATGGGTAAAAATGCCGAGTAACAGCAATATCATATTCACCCTCACGATAAGAATCTGCGTAGTGCACTCTAAATTCAAATTCCTGTTCAAAGTGCGACTTAATTCTAGCATCATAAGATTCAGGAGCTGATTCTTCAATTGAATAATTGCCTTGAGCTAACTCATTCGGGTTAATTTGATCAAAACTTCCTTTCCAATTATTCTCAGCAGTTAGTGTCAAACTGCGATAAATTGGATGACCATTTTCATCAATCCCAATTTTAACTCTATGTCCTTTATATAGTAAATAAACTGTCACCGATTTAGGACGCTTATCTTCTGGAATGTCCTTATGCCATGTCTTTTGAACAGGCAAGTCTCCAGACTTACTATTCGTGATAACAAATTGATGTCGCTCTTCAACTTTAGGGCTTTGTTCAGAGACCTGACCTTCGCCAAGATGAATATCCCATCCAGTATACTGATCATCTGAATCCATATCTTGAATCATCAAATAAGGGATATACAAGGTATATCCAGTTTTATTTTTAACCAAGAATAAGCTATAACCATTTTCAGAAATCGAAAATCCAGTATAACCGGCTTTAGTCCAAGATTCACCCCAAGCTTGAAACTTGTAATCTCTTCCATAGAATTGAGTTTCAGTTACTTGACTTAAATAAGGGTGGCTAATCTGACCTTTGAAACTATTAGCTTCACTCAGATTCGTCATGCCTAATCGTTCAGCTTGCTCTTTTTGATTAATATAATAGAGATGAACATCTGTATTATTAAACCAGTAATTTTGATAATTAGAGTGTACCCCTGTGTCAGGTCTACCGATGGTTAATTGTCCAACCTTACTACCAAGCGGTAAAGCTCCTTTAGGTTCAACTTCCTTTACAGTCGAAATAAAACCGTGACTGTCGCGTTCAACAACAAGATATTTAAACCCTTTAGCCTTTAATTCAGCCGCCGTAAAGGGTAGACCTTTATCATTAACAGCATTTTTATTATAAGGCAGACCATAGTCCTTCATCGCTTCTAATAGTTGGTCAAGTCGTCCATATTGGGATTGACTAAAACGTTGGGTCCAATCATTCTTCTCATTAAGTTCTACTTCCCCATATTTAAAGTAATGCGGATTAGAGCCATAATTATTCCGAACATCTTCCGCAGTGGTACCAACAGGAACAATAAAAATATCTGCTGTTATCGATTTGCGATCAGAAGTTGAAATCTGGGATTCCCATTTTTTGGTTAACTCAAGATCATAGTTGCCCTCATCATTTGGTGTTTCCATATTGGCATTCGATCCAATACCTCCACCATTAGAGGCTTGATTTCCGACAATGAAGGTTTTTGCATTGCTCCATGCTTCAGCTTGAAGCGCTTTGGAATAAATGGCTTTTAATGCCATCCATGAAGCATTATAACTCAATCGGTCTGGAATAGAATCTCCATGATTTGTATCATTAAGGAATTTAATTAATTCTAAGGTCGTATGTTCCTTATAGCCTTTGGTAATTGGCGAAACATGCGAATAAAATTTATTTTGAATATAATAATCTTTTCCTCCGACTGTCAATTTGAAATAACCCGTCTTCTTAGAAAAGCGCAAATCATCTCCAAGATTTTTAGCCTGATTATTAAAAGCATAGACAGTATGTCCGTCGCCAATATGAACATAACCCGTTGGGCAATTCCAGATACCTCCACCCGTATTCACTTGATCAATTCCTGCTGTTAACATTCCTTGATTTGCTTTATTTTCAGTAATCAGCATTTGATTCAATTCTTGGGCATGTGGAGGGAAGGAAACATAAAATCCTCCACCAAATTGATAAGCTATATTATCCAGTAACATTGTTTTATTGAAGTAAACATCGTCACTATCAATATATAAGCCACCACCTTTATTGGCACGGTTATTAGCAATCAATCCGCCATTAAGTGTTAATTGAGCTCTAATTTCTCTCAAACGTTTAGAATTTGGCGTAGGAACCGATGCATACTCATTATCAATGGTATTACTCCATGGACTAATCCTCTGATTAGTCATAACAATTCCGCCACCCCAACCAGAACTTTTACTTTGTCCTGATTGATTATGAGCAAGTATCCCATCATCAATTTGGATATCTGCTCTGGGAAAGCCATTTATAGCACCACCCAAAGCATATGGACCAACCGCTCTATTATTAGCAATCATTCCACCCGTCATATGCATGACTGCATCGGATGAACCTCCAAATAAGCTACCAACGAAGACTCCACCCGTTGAACTTTTATTATTATCAATAAGCCCATTAGATAGATTAAATTGGCCTCCTGGGTTGACATAAACAGCACCTGCGGAAGTTGGTCTTCCCGATGGTTCTTTAACTTGGTAACTTTCATTGGAAGCAATACGTCCTCCAACCATATCTAACCGCCCACCATTTTCAATGGCAATCGGTGCAGAATAACCAGAATGATTATTAACCTGCATTAAAGTCCCATTCTTAAGAATGAAGTGTCCGCCAGATTCTACATTAAAGAGGACTCCCTTTGAGAGTTGAGTCGTCACTTCATTATTTCCATCAACATGAAGCGCCGTCTTAGCATCACCCAGTTGCAATTTCCCAGCAATCTGGAATAAGCTATCATCAATAAAACTTGATGCACGCTTAACTTGGACTGTTCGATGCGGATCTGGCAAGGGGTTTTGAGCTAAATCAGCTAGATTTTTAGCTTCTTCAGCTCTTTTTCGAGCTTCTTCGATAATTTCACGTTGCCTTGCTTCACCTTGATCAGCATAATCAGCGGCTTGCTTCACTTTCTCCCAAGCCTTATCAGCTTCTTGTTGATGATTGGACGTCAGAATAATCCGCTTGCCAGCCGGGATCATGACCTTCTTCGTAATTTCCAGATTAGAAGTAATACGAATCCGTGTCAAAACACCCTCTTTAGCTTCTTCAATTGCTCGAAGCAATTCTTCAAACGTTTCAACCGTCACTTCAACAACTTCTTCAGATTGTCCATTTGTAATCGGCTCCTCATCCGATTGTAACACTGCTTTCAGTTCTTGGAATTGGTTTTCATTTTGATCATCAGCTTTGGATTCCGCCCTGACAAACTCGCTATCTTTATTATCGACTAACTCGGAGCGATTAGGCAATTCTCCAAATTCAGAGGATTTAGCTTCTGCCTCTCCTGAATGATGGCGTTCAAGCTGATCCTTAACAACAGACTGACTGCCCTCTCTCTTTGAAGGTGATGCACCCCCTTCGCTGGATTCATGGTCTCCCAAATGATCGTCATTGGGTGTGGGTAATGCTGCAGGCTCTGCTTGCTTAAGCAAAATTTCTCCCGATTTCGACTGATTTTTATCCGGTATGCCAACAAGTTCTTCATAGTTATGATCAGCTAATTCTGATACAGAATCAGGTAAAGGAAGTGTTTGATGATTTGCTGATGATTGAAGATTGTTTTCAATACCAGTTTCGTTTACTAACGAAGGATTATCAGTTAATTCCGCCGCTCGACCGACCGTCGGTGTCAAAAGAAATGAACCTACGAGTAAAGGTAATATTTTAAATATTTTTTTCATTAGAATTTCCTCCTTTCTTCGATATTTCAAACATATAGTTCCTTTACACTACTAGTATAACCCTTATTTAATAGTATTTCTATAATTTATAACGTTTTCAAAATGTAGACTTATAAAAATATAAAAATAGTGTTTTCTGTCAATCTTTGCTACCTCTACTAATGCCCATTAAATAAGTAATTTTAAAACTCAAAAAATAGCTAACTTTTGAAGATATCCATTAAATGATATTAACCTGTTAAATTCATTAATTTAACTTTAATAGAAGGAACTGGGCTTTCAGAAATTGATCGCATAAAACGCACTGCATTCTTCAATATAGATACCCTATTTACCCAACCTGCAACTCGGTAATGATCGTACAATTTATTGAATAGTATACAAAATAATGATCGCCTTTTTGATTAATTTCATAGGCAATACTACAAAAAAAGCAGCCCTCTCGGACTGCATTAACCTTTGCTAATTAACTTTTTTATCAAGCTTAGACTTCACCACAATCACACCTGAATCCCTCTTAGCGATTACATTATGCCGCTCGCCAGGCTCCATTTCAACAAAGTGACCCGGATGAATGACCTGGCTTTCATCCTCAGCTTGAAAGATCAGTTCTCCTTCAAAAGGAACTACAATCACTGAATAGGGGACATCATGCCAGCCTGTTTCAGACCCAGCCTTCAAGTTCAAATAGGTCACTGTTTGCCCCACTTTTTGAACAATATTTTTTGCCAATGGCCCTGATTTTTCAGTTTGGTAAAAATTCATACAACGGCTCCTTTCTGATAAACATGCGACTAATATTTGATTAGATATGTATCATATTATCTTATCACAATGGTCCTAAAGAGAAGTTTGAATATCTTAATAGCTTATCAAAGACTATTTAACTTCTCTCATTATTCTTTCTCTTCTGCGAAGGAATCAGATTGATGAATCTTTGGTTGAGGATTAAGAACAATATCCTTATCTTCTTCTTGTGGAGGCAAAGATATAAAAGATATAATATCCTTAAAATTGACAATTGTCTTATCTTCCATGATATCCTGCATCATCCGATCTGACTCTTCCCAATAAATATCTACTACAGCACTATTAGATAATAACTTAGTAATAATCCCCGCCATATCACTACCACGAAACTCAAAAGAAATCTTATCTCCTATATTAGGACGGATATCCGCCTTGACCCGATCAATCATCTTAATTCCCGTGTCATAATCAACTTCCAACAAAGCGGCAATTCTTGATTTACTGGTTCCACGTCTCAATTCGTATTCAATCAATTCTCTTTGTTGCTTAGTTATTTTTTTAGCCACAAGACCCCTCCTTCATCTAACTAATCCCCACTTCACTTATTTTCTATTATAACACAAAACCCTTACATATTGGTTAAATTAAGCTTTACGAGGGATCAACATTGGAATACATTCTTTAAGAATCTCAATTTCTAATGGAAGTGCTGGGCCCTCATCACCGTCTACATTAGATTTCAACTCTTTGGTCGAATGACCATCTACGGATTCAATCCGAAATGCGGAATCCCTTAGGGATAATAGATGATCATTATCCACTATTTCGTCAGGTAGCCCCTTTTCTTGTAGGAATGTTTGGATACTAGATAGTGTCATAGAATCTTTAATTGCGTAAAGATGCGCCATCCCATCATTATAAGTAGCTCCCTGAATGAGACCTTCCATGCCTCCAACCGAAGAAGTTAAGGCCACCAAGATTAAATTTGAAGCTAAATCATAGTGCCTACCCTGACTATCATAAATGCGCAAGTTCTTATTCTTTCCACCGAAAAAGGCCTTAACACCATCAATCAAATAGGCAAAAAAACCCAGTTTATTCTTTTGATCGGAATCTGTCTCTAGAACCGCCGTTGGAATATCTCCTAATGCTAAAACATTAATAAAGTACTGATTATTAACACGCGCAATATCAACCTTTGTTTCATCTAAATGAGCAAATTGTTGGATCGCTTCATCTGGATCCATCGAAAACCCTACCACTCGACCGAGATCATTCACCGTTCCTAATGGAACAAAAGAAAAGAGGGGTTTATCATCCAATTCAGCAATACCAGAAACAACCTCATTAACTGTTCCATCACCACCCAGGCAAATAACCGTATCATAGCCTTCTTGTTTGGCTGCTTTTGCCCAATGATTGGCATCTCCTTCTTTTTCAGTTAAACGAATTTCTAACTCTACTTCATAATTGGTTAATAAGACTTCCTCCAAAGTCTTAGCATATTCTGGAGCATCGCCTTTGCCTGAACCGGGGTTAGCAATGATAAGTATTTTTTTCATATCGGACACCTCTTCAACTTTCGAATAAATACATTATACCATACTATCACTAAAGCTCTGAGCTGAAGCTCTATAAGATTACAAAATGGTGACAGTTCGTTAAAACTGAAGACTTATCTGAATAATATGTATAAAATGGTACTATGTATGCTTTTTTACTAAAATGAAAAAAGCCGTGCGTAATTTGACTGATAC
The DNA here is from genome assembly GCF_000301035.1 of Facklamia hominis CCUG 36813. GTDB lineage: Bacteria > Bacillota > Bacilli > Lactobacillales > Aerococcaceae > Facklamia > Facklamia hominis. The sequence goes on from NZ_JH932292.1 coordinate 593,201, forward strand.
AGTCTTATTAAATAAGAGAATTAAGGGGGTTAGGACATGACTGATTCGTCCAAACACCAAGATAAAAAGCAATCCACACACATAAACGATCGAAATAATCGCCGTCAAGCTATTCGCCAACAGAATCGAATTCAAGATCCACAAGCAGTAGCGGCTATTCAGCGACGTTTAGAACGAATTAAACAGTTGGAAAAGATGGATTCAACCGACCAAGTCGAAAAATCCTTCCACCACCGTCAGCCACAAAAATCTACTCAAAGAACCCAGTCTTCTTTGAATACCCATACAATGAAAAATCGCTCTAGCAAGCCAGATCTTGCCGAACAGGACAAACTAAATCGACAAGCAGCCATTCAAAAGAAGATCACGCAAAGCCATCGAAACGCACAATCAAAAGCAGAAATAGAATCAGATGAGCGACTATTCCAAAAAGCACAAGCTAATCAGCGAATGCCCAAAATAACCATCCAAAAAGCTCAAAATTCAGATAAGGATCCAAAAAGTCAGGCTTCTTATCAAAGTGAAGACGCGATTCTTAATTCTACGGAACCATCTAAGAATCCTTCGACGAAAAAACATACGCGTCATTCTAATAAACATACACATTCCGACAAAAAAACCGCTAAAGATGAACGATACTCATTAAAAGATCTCAGTACTGAAGAAAAAGTTGCCTTTACTTTTTCGGTTGCCACCAATCTTATCAAGCGTTTTTTTGTTTTTATTCTTGTGGCAGGAATCTTAGTAGCCGGCTTGGGTGGAGGAGTTGGTTTGGGTTACTTTGCCTCCCTAGTAAAGGATACCCAGCCACCATCCCGTGATGAAATAGCCAGTGCCTTAAATCGAATTGAACAACAATCGACGCTCTATTACGCTTCCAAAGAACCAATCGCTGATGTCCGATCCGATGTCGTTCGATCTGTCGCCAAATTAGACGACATATCCCCCTATATTAAAGAGGGGCTCATCTCCATCGAAGATCAAAACTTTTATGATCACCCAGGCGTCAATCCTAAGTCGACTTTAAGAGCGATTCTTCAAACGCTTTTATCAGGAACTGGTACCGGTGGATCCACCCTCACTCAACAATTAGTTAAACAACAACTCTTAACCAATGATGTTACCTTCTTCCGAAAGGCCAATGAGATTCTCTTAGCTTTACGAGTAGAAAAGTATTTTTCTAAGGATGAAATTCTAGCATCCTATCTTAATGTCTCTCCTTTTGGTCGAAATAATAAGGGAGAAAATATCGCTGGCATTCAAGAAGCTGCCGAAGGTATCTTCGGTAAAAAACCAAGTGAAGTTAACTTAAACCAAGCTGCCTTCCTAGTAGGCCTACCTCAAAGTCCCTATTCCTATACTCCATATGACCAGTATGGTCATATGCGAAAGGATCATTCAGCGGGAATTCAGCGAATGAAAGATGTTCTTTTCGCAATGTACCGAAACCAAGTCATTGACAAAGCCAGCTACGAAGAAGCTCTTAAATATGATATTACCAAGGACTTTATTGCGACTAAAGCGCGAATTCCTGAACGACAATCCTATCTTTACCAGACTGTCATGAACCAAGCCATTGAACAAATTATTGCCCTCAACGTTAAAAAAGATGGCAACCAACTCGAAAAAGTTCATGAAGATGCTGAATGGTACCAAAGCTATTATCAGGAAGCTGAACAAGAGCTACGCACCTCTGGCTATCAGGTTTATACTACTATCGAAAAAGATATTTACGACCAGATGCAACAAACTGCTGCAGCCTACAAAGATCAGTTAGGAGCCAGCTTTGACGGTGTCTATACCGACCCTACGACCGGCGAAGAGACCTATTTTGTAGAAAAAGTCCAAACCGGTGTCGTGGCTATTGATAATGCCACTGGCCGTGTTCTTGGTTTTGTAGCGGGGACTGATTATGAGAACAATCAAATTGACCATGCCTTCGGCATGCACCGGTCTCCAGGATCTACCATTAAACCACTTGCTGTTTACGGACCTGCGATCGAAAACAATATCATCACTCCGGCTTCAATCATTCCAGATACCGCTTTTACAGAGACCTATAATGATGGTAGCCAATGGTCGCCGACCAACTATGGCAATCAAATATCCAACCAATTTTATCCGGCTCGTCAGTCCTTGGCTTGGTCCTATAACATACCAACCATTCGAATCTATCAAGAGATGCGCAATCAAGGTGTACCCGTTTTTGACTACCTCCAACGAATGGGCTTTGATACCCAGCACTCTTACACCGAAACCGATGTTCAAAATCTAGCCTTCTCAATCGGTGGGGTTAATAAAGGGCCAACCGTCTTTGAACAGACTTCCGCCTTCTCAACCTTTGCCAATGGAGGCACTTATGCTAAAGGTCATATCATTGATGAAATAAAAGATGCAACGGGCAAGACCCTCTTTAAGGCAGATGATGAACCTGTTCGAGTCTTCAGCGAAGATAGCAACTATCTAATGGTCGACATGTTGCGTGATGTCAACAATCTCGGAACCGGGCAAATTGCTAAATCTAAACTCACTACTGGAGGAGACTGGATCGCCAAGACCGGTACTTCCGAAAACGGCAAGGACCTCTGGTATATTGGTGCCACGCCTAAAATCACGATTGGAGCCTGGATGGGTTATGATAACCAATATCAAGAATTCGTTTTTAACTTAAATGACGGTTTTGGTTCTGAAGCTCAACGAAGTCAATCCTTCTGGGCACAAATTGTCAATGACTTATTTGCTATCCGTCCCGATATTATCGGAGCAGACCAAAGCTTCCAACAGCCTAATTCTGTCATCCGCATGACTGTGATGGAAAAGACAGGTACCCAACCAGGTAACATACAAATGGGCGGACAAGTCTTACAAGTAGCTAGTGGCCTTAAAGAAGAACTCTTCAAAGCTTCTTATCCCGCACCCATCTTAACTGAACACTTTATGATTAATGCTTCTCCATCCGACTATCAATTATTCTGGGGCAACTTTATGCGTCAAATTCAAACAGAAAAAGAATCAGATGACAATGAAAGTAAAAAAGAAGGAGAAGCAGAAGATGAGACTGGAGAAACTAGTAGTAGTGAAAATCCAGAACAAGAAATACCAGATAACACTCAAGCTCCAGCTGAAACTTCTGCCAGCTATTAATCCTAGCTAAATATAAAACATCCCCCTCACCATACCGTTAGTGAGGGGGATGTTTTTGCAGTCAATGCTGCATAGAGAGGAAAATAAATCACCTTTACTAAAGGGGTGATTCCAGATTAGCAAGACTTATTTATCAGTAACAATTTATCTCACTAACCAAAGGTGATTACTAAGTTATAACTTACCATCATACTGATAGCAAGTGCATCTTACCCAGTGACCTGGCTCAACTTCTCGCAGTTGAGGATGCGCTTCATGGTAAGATTCTGGAATGTTTGGTACCCGCTTAGCAAAGCGACAACCTTCTGGTGGATTAACCGGGCTAGGAACGTCACCTTCCAGAATAATGCGTTCCCTATGGAGTCCATACTTAGGAATAGGAATAGCAGATAATAATGCCTTAGTATAGGGGTGAAGTGGATTCTCAAAAAGCACATCATAAGGAGCTAGTTCAACAATCTGACCCAAATACATCACTGCTACTCGATCCGAAATATGACGCACCACTGATAGATCATGAGATATAAAGAGATAGGTTAAATCAAAATCTTTTTGTAATTGATCCAATAAGTTCAATACCTGAGCTTGGACCGATACGTCCAAAGCAGATACCGGTTCATCTAATACAATAAATTTTGGTTTTAAGATCAAGGCTCGCGCAATCCCAATCCGTTGTCGACTTCCTCCATCTAACTCATGAGGAAAAGAATCGGCCACTTTAGCTTTTAATCCGACCGTTTCCATCATATGATAGACAGCCGCTTCTAATTCTGCTTCCGTCTTATATAGATGATTAACCCGTGCTGGATCGGCGATCAAATCAAAGGTACTCATCCGCGGATTTAAAGAAGAATATGGATCTTGGAAGACAATTTGCATATCTAATCGAATTTGCTTAAGAGCTTGACGCCCTTTGAGCTTAGCGACGTCTCGCCCTTCAAAAAGGACCTCTCCTGCAGTGGGCTCATGCAAGCGAATGATTGCTCGACCTACTGTTGACTTACCGCAGCCAGATTCACCAACTAAGCCTAGGGTTTCCCCACGATTAATATCGAAACTAACCCCGTCGACCGCTTTTAATTCACCGGCTTTTGTCGGAAAATATTTCTTAAGATCTTTAACCTGAAGTAAGCTTTCATGATTAGTTTGTCCCATTTAATCCAACCTCCTCATCAGCAACCAGAGGAAATGCTACAAAATGCCCAGGTGCGACTTCTCGATATATTGGTTTTACTTTCGAAAAATCTGGCAATTGTAAATCCATAGTTTCTAAATGATCAACATCTTCATCGATACTTGGGATCGCCTTAAATAACCCCTTAGTGTAAGGGTGATAAGGATTCTCAAATAGTTCCTTTGCACTGGCATGCTCCAAAATAGCTCCGCCATACATAACAGAAACATAATCACAGGTCTCTGCAACAACCCCTAAGTCGTGAGTAATTAAGATCATTGATGTCTCAAATTCTTCTTTTAAATTCTTAATGAGTTCCAGCACTTGTGCTTGAATCGTTACATCTAAAGCCGTTGTTGGTTCATCAGCAATAATCAAACTAGGATTACAGGCTAAGGCCATAGCAATCACAACCCGCTGCTTCATCCCCCCAGAAAACTGGTGGGGATAGTCATCAATCCGTTCTTTACGTATACCAACCACTTTTAACATTTCTTCTGCTTTAGCCCGAAGTTCCCCTTTAGCCAAATCCTGGTGAAGAGCCAAAACTTCTTCAATTTGTTGGCCCACAGTCATAACAGGATTTAATGATGTCATAGGATCTTGGAAAATCATAGAAATTTTATTTCCGCGAATCTTATACATTTCCTTTTCAGGCATTTTTAATAGGTCTTGACCTTCCATAAAAATTTCACCTGAAGTGATCTTTCCAGGAGGGTTCTGAATGAGCTGCATAATAGCCTTAGCCGTGGTTGTCTTTCCGGCACCCGTTTCTCCAACTAGACCATGAGTTTCTTTTTTATCAATGGAAAAGTTCAAGTTATTAACTGCATGAACCACTTCCGTATCTGTATCGTATTCAACACTTAAATTTTTAATTTCTAACAACTTACTCATAGCGACCTCCTATCTTTTCAGCTTAGGATCCAAAGCGTCTCTTAATCCGTCTCCAAGGAGGTTAAGTGCTAAAATGGTAATAACAATAGCTAGCCCTGGAAACAGTGTCATATGAGGAAAGTCCCTGATATAAGCGCGTCCTCCAGATAACATAGCTCCCCATTCCGGCGTTGGTGGTTCCAATCCTAAACCTATAAAGCTTAATCCTGCAGCATTAATAATCGCATAGGCAACCCCTAATGTCGCTTGAACAATAATCGGCGCCATACAGTTTGGAATAATATGTTTCAATATAATGCGGTAATCACTCGATCCGTTGGCACGAGCAGCCTCAACAAACTCCTGATCCTTAAGAGACAAAACGGAAGATCGAACTAACCGTGCATAACCAGGGATTGCAGCAATCCCAACTGCAATCATTAAGTTAGTCAAACCAGGACCTAATGCCGCCATAATTGCAATCGCTAAAAGCGTATCTGGCAAGGCTTGAACCACATCGATGAGTCGCATTAAGCTATTATCCACCCGACCACCATAGTAACCGGTCACTGCTCCAATAGCCACCCCAATAATCATAGAGATACTCACTGAGATAAAGCCAACCCGCAATGACACTCTGGAACCGTAGACCACCCGACTAAAAATATCCCGCCCTAACTCGTCCGTTCCAAACCAATGTTGGGCGTTAGGCGTTTGATATTGGTTAGCTAAGTTTTGATCGGCAAAACCATAAGGCGCAATTACATCTGCAAAAATAGCCACCAGAACGAGCACAATAATTATAACAAGTCCCATCATAGCTAACTTATTACGCTTCATTCGAATCCAAATATCTTTTAATCCTCTAAATTTACCACGTTTTTGAGGCTCTTGATTCTTTGTTTCAACTTTATTCATTTGGACCCCTCCTATTCATACTGTGTCTTTAGGCGAGGGTCGACGTAGGTATAAAGAATATCTACGATCAAATTCACCAAACTAAAGGTCACGGCCACAAATAAGACACACCCTAAAACCATAGGCATATCCCGCTTCATGATCGAATCAACCATCAAACGACCAATTCCAGGAATAGAAAAAATAACCTCTGTCATTAGGGCTCCACCCATTAACTGACCAAACTGAGTCCCTGTAATTGTAATGATCGGAATTAAGGCATTTTTCAAAGCATGTTCGGTAATAATTTTTCCTCGACGTTGGCCTTTGGCTTTAGCCGTTAAGATATAGTCTTTACGAATAACTTCAAGCATCGATGACCGAGTCATTCGGGCAATAACTGAGACCGATTGAGCCCCCAAGGCAATCATCGGTAAGAATAGATGAAGCGGGGTGGAATACCCAGATGATGGGAATAGGTTTAATTTGACTGAGAATAACAAGATCAATAATAAACCTAACCAGAATACCGGCATAGAAATCCCAATTAAGGCAAAAATCATCGTGACATTATCAAAGATGGAATATTGCTTAATCGCCGAGATAATCCCAACTGGAATTCCGATAACTACCGCAAAAAGAATTGCTGTGGTCGCCAAAATCAAAGTTGAGCCAGCTCGAGCCATAATTTCATCAGTAACATTACTTCGGGTAATATACGAATAACCTAAATCAAAATGAAACACTAAATTCTTTAAATACCGTCCAAATTGGACTAAAAAGGGATCATTTAATCCCATCTCTTCTCTTAAAGCCTGAACCGCTGCTTCAGAAGCAGAAGGGCCCAAGGCATTACGTGCCATATCTCCTGGTGTTAGATATAACAAGGTAAACACGATAAAGCACACACCCAATAAAACGGGAATTAAATATAAGAGTCGTTTTAAAATATATTTAACCATTATGTCACCTCTTATATGACCTTCACTAAAAATAATTAAGGAACACTCTCACTTTTCCTAGTCTCGCTGTCTTTCTAATTTGATAGGGGCTTATTTGTCAGCTCCCATAGTTACTTCCGTTAAAGTATGGAAGCCAAGAGGCGATAGGAATAGATTATCGATTTCTTTACGAGTACCCATCGTCATTTCTTTATTATGGAGTGGAATCCATGCATTAATTTCCATGAGGTAATCCTGAACTTCAGCATAGTATTCAGCCCGCTTAGCATCATCCTGTTCGTAACGTGCTTTTTCAAGTAATTCATCTACTTTCTTGTCTTCTAAGAAGATGTAGTTACCTCCTTCTCCCTTTGCAGAAGAGTGGAAACAAGGATATAAGAAAGTATCCGCATCAGGAGAATCAGCGGTCCAAGCAATCATAAAGAGGTCTTGATCACCATTCTTAATAATTTCATTAAAGGCAGACCATTCAAGCACATTAATCGTTGCATCAATACCAACTTTAGCTAACTGTTCTTTCATCGCTGTCGCCATATCAGACCGATCCTTGTTATCATTAGTCGTTATTGAAATCGATAGTCCATCTTCATAACCAGCTTCTTTTAATAATTCTTTGGCTTTTTCAATATTTTGTTCTTTCACTTGCATTTGATCGGAGATCGAGTATTTAAGCGTTGGAGGAAGAACACCCGTTGCTGTTTTACCTAAATCATGGAAAACAGCCTTCACAATTGCATCTTTATCTAAAGCCAAAGTAATTGCTTCTCTAACTTTAGGATCCTTGAACACTTCTTTAGAGAAATTAAATCCAAGGTAAGTTTCACCATAGTCTAAAGATTTTAATAATTTGAGCTTGTCGTTCTTTTCAACTTTTTCAATATCGGTAGCAATAATATCATAAGCGATATCAACACCGCCTGATTCTAATTCAATGACACGGTTACTTGGTTCTGGAATCACACGGAAAGTCAACTTTTCATAAGCAGGTGCTGTTCCATGATAGTCGGCAAATTTCTCCAATTCGATTGAATCTGCCCGCGTCCATTTAACAAATTTAAGGGCGTTGGTTCCAACTGGATGTTGAGAATAAGAATCACCAGCTTCATTGACTGCTTTTTCGTTAACAATAAAACCGCCCGGATGGCAAAGTGCTGAAAGAATACCAGCAAATGGCTCGGTTTGTTTAAATTCCACCGTGTAGTCATCAAGGGCTTTAACACTATCAATATCAATCGTTTGGAATAAGTGAGTTACATTCGGAGCTTCAATCGCCCGTTTTAAGCTAAAGACAACGTCTGATGCTTTCAATTCCTCACCATTGTGGAATTTAACACCTTTCTTTAACTTGAATTGATAAGTAACATCATCAATTTGTTCATAACTTTCAGCTAGGCTCGGTTGGATTTTACCGTCTTTGTCAACCTTGACCAAACCTTCATAAATTTGCAACATCACATTACTAGATTGGTTATCATTAGTAGCCACCGGATCCAATGAAATAGCATCACCGGATAATCCCACTGTTAAGGTGCTGGCATCTCCACCGCTCCCTGAACAACCCGACAAAACAAGAGCGCTTACAATTATTAATATAAACAACAACTTTTTCTTCATAAGTAGACTCCTCCATTTATTTGACTTTGCGACACAACGAATAGTTTTAATACCAGTACACCTCCTTACAAATAATGAAACCGTTTCTATAAACCGTTTACAAACATAGGCTACTCGACTATTAAACGTTTGTCAATCGTTTTTTAGCAATGTTTTAAAATTTAATTGTAAGCTCATACATTTTTAATATAGTTTTTATAACGAATAAAAACCCAACCGTATCAATTTAAAATCTAACCTATCATCTAGGCTTATTTCTTTGTGACTAGGGTCATTCCACTTATTCATCTTGACTAAAAGAGCCTTAAACTCTACAATGAATAAGAAAACAAACGTTTACAATGCCATTCCTTTAATTCTTTCCTAGGAGGTGAACCATGTCCTCTTTTCCAATTAAGATTCGCTTCGAAGATTCCTCGACTAATTGGCAAACAGCCATTCGAACTGCTAGTCAATCCTTATTAGATGAAAATCTGATTACAGAAAACTATGTCGATAAAATGATTCAAAATGTAAAGGATCTGGGCGAATACATCCTACTTGCTCCGAAAATTGCTATGCCCCACGCAAGGCCTGAAGACGGATCAAATACAACCGCTATCTCTTTTTTAAAATTAAAGCAAGCGGTCCCATTTGATTCTGGCAGGCTTGTCTCTTTATTTATTGTCCTAGCTACCAAGAATAGTGAAGACCATCTAGAATTGTTAGCAAAAGTAGCTCAATTAATTGATTCATCGGAGAAAATCGATCAATTAATCGCAAGTAAGACCCCCAAAGATTTTCTTAGCTTATGTCAACTATTTCTGCAAGAGGAGGAATAATATGTTACAAATTCTAACCGTCTGTGGTAACGGAATTGGATCCAGTAATCTTCTAGCCATGAAGATTAACCAACTCGCCAAAGCCAAAGGTATTGCGCTAGAAGCAAAATCAATGGATTTTAATTCGGCACGTGGTCAAAAAGCTGACTTGATCGTAACCGTCAAAGAATTCGCTGATCAATTTCCTAAAGGAAGCCCAGTTGTTGCTGTTAGATCCTATGTCAATAAAAAACAAATTGAAGAAGATGTCTTTCCTCATCTTCAAGCCCTCATTCAAAAAGGAGGACAAGTTGAGTGACTCTCTTAAAATTTCTTCAAGACTTTTTAGCCGAACCAGCAATATTAATGGGGTTGGTGGCCTTGGTTGGGTTAATAGCAATGCGCAAACCTTGGCATCAAGTGCTGACCGGCACTCTTGGCCCTATCCTTGGTTACCTGATGCTAGCTGCCGGAGCGGGTGTGATCACTAATAATCTTGAACCCCTAGCTCAAATGATTGAGAAAGGCTTTCATCTCAAAGGGGTCGTTCCCAATAATGAGGCAGTGACTGCGGTCGCCCAAGAAGTATTAGGAACAGAGACCATGCTAATCATGGTGATCGGCTTAGCCTTTAATATTTTATTTGCCCGTTTTTCACGTTATAAATATATTTTTTTAACCGGACACCATTCTTTCTTTTTAGCCTGCCTCTTATCAGCTGTCTTGGGAACACTTGGCTTCAAAGGCATTGAACTGGTTCTTATTGGAGGTTGTTTTATGGGGGCTTGGTCAGCTATCTCACCCGCTATCGGCCAACGCTACACCCTTCAAGTTACAGGGGGGGATGAAATTGCTCTAGGTCACTTTGGATCTTTAGGTTATTATTTTGCAGCTTGGATCGGTGGCCTTGTTGGTCATAAGGAGCGATCAACCGAAAGCATTCAGATACCTGAACAATGGGGATTCTTAAGAAACACCACCATTTCAACAGCAATTATCATGGTTGTTTTTTATTTAATCTCTGCATTAGCAGCGGGTCCCTCATTTGTAGCTAGCCTCTCTGGTGGTAAATCTCCCCTACTCTTTGCTTTTTTGTCTGGCCTAGAGTTTGCGGTGGGCGTCACCATTGTCTATAACGGAGTTCGCATGATCCTTGCAGACCTACTTCCAGCTTTTCAAGGGATTGCTGACTCAATTATTCCAAACGCTGTCCCAGCTGTTGATTGTGCGGTCTTATTCCCTTACGCTCAAACCGCTGTTATTCTAGGCTTTATTTCTAGCTTTATCGGTGGTATCATTGGGATGTTGGTGTTAGGATCCTTAGGTGGCATCCTGATTGTTCCCGGACTGGTTCCTCACTTCTTCTGTGGAGCCACCGCAGGAATCTATGGGAATGCGACTGGTGGGCGACGAGGAGCCTTAGTGGGAGCCTTCATTAACGGTTTACTCCTAGCCTTTATTCCAGCCCTAGCTTTACCTGTTTTGGGTGATTTAGGCTTTGCCAATACGACCTTTGGTGATTTGGATTTTGGTTTAATAGGTATATTATTGGGTCAAATCGGCAATCAACTGGGTCATCTAGGCATTTATGCTTTAGTTGTCTTGACGCTAATGGCTATCTTCTTACCCAATTGGTGGGGCCACTCAAAAGAAATAGCCATGAACAATGAATTTAAGGAGAATGATGAATGATTTTACCGATTAACATTTACTCAGATGGCGCTGTATTGGCAGACATGAAGGCCATGAAAGAAAAAGGTCTAGTGAATGGTTTTACCACTAACCCTTCCTTGATGAAAAAAGCAGGCATCACCAATTATTTAGAATTTGCTAAGGAAGCAATTGACCTAGTTGAAGGTCAATCCATCTCCTTTGAAGTCTTTGGTGATGATGCTCAAACCATGGAGAAAGAAGCAAAAATTCTTACTCAATTAGGTGACAACGTCTATGTTAAAATTCCTTGCCTAAATACAAAAGGTGAAGGATCCTATGAACTTATCCATCGCCTTTCCCACGAAGGAATCAAGTTAAATGTGACGGCCCTATTCACACCGCACCAAGTGCAAGAAACCATCAATGCATTAGCCGATGGTACAGAAAATATTATCTCAGTCTTTGCAGGTCGAATTGCCGATACGGGAGTTGATCCAATGCCGATTATGGATACTGCTGCTACTATTTGCCAATCTAAACCAGGCAGCCAATTATTGTGGGCCTCTACGCGTGAAGTCTACAATATTATTCAGGCGATTGACTGTGGTTGCGATATTATCACGGTTCCACCTTCGATTTTAAATAAGTTAGACAATCTCTTTAAAGACCTGACCCAAGTTTCAACTGATACGGTGATTGGATTTAATAAAGATATTCAATCCCTTGGATTCTCAATTCTTGAAGATTAATTAAAGCTAAAATGCCCTCTCACAAATGAGAGGGCATTTTTAATATAAGCTATTCATCTAAACCTAAATCCTCACTGAGTCGTTGAATCAAGGATCGAATTAATTCTTGGTTAATCTTTATCGAAGCTTTATCGTTGGGGTTTTGATAAATCAATAATAAAGCATCTGCCAAACGGGATACATGATAGGACACAGCTGCCGGTGTAATTCCCAATTCCTCAGCAATATCTTTTGCTTTCCACTCTGCCTGACTCGCTCGCACCAATACTTGGTAACGCGTAGGGTCCGACAAGAGCTTCAATAAATCAAAAAAGTCCTCCTGACTCAATTCATGACCCGTCCATAACTTTTCGTGACGGGTCGATAGTAATAGTATTCCTTGATTTTGGTGTTTCATAATAATCAATTGAGGAAAAATAGGTGACAATATCGTCACCCAAATCTCATCAAGCTGCAAGCCTTCAATAAAATCTGTTGAGATCATTGGTAAACGCCTCAAAAGATCCTCAACATCTAGTCGCTGAGCATAATCAGACCGCTCTTTTTCATACTGCCGATAAATTGGTTGATAAAATCGATCTAAGTCAAAGACCAATTGACAAAAGCCATCGATAAAGGCCAATGGATCATGAATCGCCTTAGCCCACGCCCAATATTGCTCAGTTGTAAAAGACTCTTCTAGTAGTAAATCAAAGATTTCTGCTGCGCTGAGTGCTTCTGGTTGATCAGCTTGAAGCAATTGAGCCAACATTTTTAGAATTGTTGCTTCATCCATTTGACCTAATAATTCAATCAAAGACTCAATATCGTCAGGGAATTTTGGAAAACAGTCGATTAACTCCGTCACAAAAAACTGACCATTAGCTTGTAAATAAAAGCTGTTAATCGAAGAACTCAATCGTGCTAACTCTTCTTGAACTTGATCGAATACTGACTCATCGGCAGCTAATATATGTCGCCACTGACCAATAAGATTGCTATATTGGTCATCAAATTGGCCAATGGAAGGCAGCATGAGTAGTTCGTAGCAATAAGCCGACGATTCATTGATCCGTGTTTTCAATTAGATCAAATCCTTTCTGCGTTGAATCATTTGATAAATAACATATAGGGTTAAACTTAACATACTTACAAAGAGGCTGACCACTAATAATTTCAAAGAAAGAAAGTTCATTAAGATAACTGTCACTCCGCCAATAATCACCACTCCGGAAGTAATTAGGGTTCCAATTGAGGACATGGTTAAAGAAATACGTTCTTCCGGCAAATGATTCATAAGATAGGCATTAAATTTAGGTCCAATTGCTCCCGATACCAAAGCCAAAAAGAAAATCGTTGCAAAAAAGGCGTAGACATTTCCCAACCATAAACTTAGATAGATAAACACACCTGCTAGAGCACCTAAAAATAGCTCCTGGTAAAGACCCAAATGTTTGAATATGGACATGGCCAATAAAGACCCAATTAATTGCCCAATTAATAGGATAATGGGAAATAAAGCGATTGTTTGTGTTGCAGACCCTATAACAAAACCTGGTACTTGGTCAATCGACAAAACCAATAGATTATTCAATGCCGCCAAAACCCCATTTAATAAAGCTACAATAATCAAGATATTCATCATATGAGGTAAATCTCTAAACTGTAAATAAGCTAATTTTAACCTTTTTATAAAGTTGAGCGAATCCTGATCTGATTCTTTTTGATCCGTTTCTAATGGCCGGTCGATAAACAAACGCTTGATTTGTGGGGTTATACGCCACACTATTAAAAAAGACAGTAAAAAAGTCATGGAATTAATCAAGGCAATCTGACGATACGAAAAATATAATAAGAAAATGGATCCCGATGAGAGAAAAATTACTTGACCCGCTTGCAAGAGGGCTTGCTTAAAACCCATGGCCGACTCACGTTCTTCATTATTTAAAACCCGCAGAGAAACTGGGATAAAAAGCGATGACTCATATTGTCCTGCCAAATCAGAGATTAAATTAATCAAGCTGAAGCCTAGCACTAAATACAAGGCTGCTTCAAAGGACATCAGATAGGCAACTCCCAAATAAAGGCCTACTCGTAATAGTTGTGTCTTTAATATGGCACTGATCTTATTAGACGTCCGATCAGCTAAATCTCCCGTAAAAATAGCTGTCATTAAGGGAATCATCTCCGATAAATAGATAATAGACATGGCTAAAGTAGTTTGCGGAATATCTAAGACATATCGCATCATCACTAAGTAATATAATGAATCCCCAAAATTTGAGATTAAATCAGACAAAGTTAAGGACATAAATAGCTTATTCGACAAAATCTGTTTCATAATAAAGACTCCTTTAATAAAAAGTTAAACAATTGTTTAACTTTAGTTTAAAGGATTATTTTGATTAAGTCAACGTTTAATTTTAAAAGTAAAATCGCCATTTTATTCAACATATATTTAACTTAGTTCAAAATACGATTTCGCTTTTTTGCATAAGTTGTCGCTCCTGCTAAACACGCCGATAAATAAGCTTCAATATTTTTTTCGCTCGTCGCGTAAGGTATTCCACAACCCGGCCCGATTATAAATCCCTTCGAACTATCCCAAGCTTTAGTAAAACAATCATCAACTTCTTCACGAATATCAGAGGAGGTCCCTTGATAGATCGTCTTAACGGGAGCTACGTTGCCTAGAAGACACACTGAATGCCCTAGATGATCTTTAGCGAGTGATAGATCGACGATCTCATCTAAAGAAAAAATATCCACACCAATTGAGATGATATCATCCAAAATTTTAACAGTATTTCCACAAATATGTAGAATGACCGAAGACTGACAAGCATGCATGTGTGCCACCAAATCTGTTAAGTAAGGTTGACAAAATAGCTTAAATTGCTTTGGAGAAATTAGTGATGTCGAGGCGACTGGATCCGAAATCCAGAAAAAGACACCTAATTCCGCAAAGGGCTCAATCATCTTTTTGAAAAGATTGGTAATGATTCGCAAGGCTTGGTGTATCTGATCGGGTTGCCGTCGCAAGGCCCGTAGTACATATTCCGCCTCCATTAATGAAGTCAAGGCGGTTAAAGGTCCTGGAATTTCGAATTGGATAATGGCTCCTGGACCGAGAACCTTAACCATTTTTTGACAGGCTTGATACAACTTAAATAAATTAGGGTCCTTAGCTATTTCTGCTTTAGAAAAAGTTAACCCCAATACCTCATCAATGCTTGCACAAGCATAATGATCCACAGCTGGTGCCGAATCTGGAAAATCTAAAAGTCGGCTTCCCAAAGCTCGTCCCAATCCGTTCAAACCGTAATCCACATTCAGATGATCATAACAATATCGCTGATAGAGAGCAATTTCCTGATCAGCAATCGAATCGGCTGACGCCTGCCCTTGTAGGTAATTTTGGCCATTTAACTTGGATACAATACTATTATGGGTGAATTCGATCGGTAGCCGATCCAATTCTTGACCCGATAATAACGCTTGTCGTCTTTCCTTAGGAGTCATGGCTTCTATCATTAGTAATCTCCTCCTTAAAATAGTACAGCTCACTTTCTAAGCATAGCACATTCTTTGTTAAATTCCTCACATCGATATTTATAATTATCAATCCATCGAACCCGCTAGTAATGCCACTTTAGAGATTTATCTAGATTATTTATTAGAATATTTTATAAGTCCATTCTCCCAAGACTGGTTTTTTTTCAAGAAAGAGGCTATAATGCTTGCATTCGAACATATATAAAGGAGTATCCCTATTGAAACATGCATTGATTAAATTGACCCCACCCCAGAAGATTGCTTTAAGCTTTCTGTTAGTGATTCTTAGTGGATCATTACTCTTGTCACTACCCATTAGTCAGCTTGCTAGTTCCCAAGCAAACTACTTGGATCATTTATTTATTGCCGTTTCTGCTGTTTGTGTAACTGGACTTTGGACGCAATCGATTCATGACTCGTATAACATACTAGGGCAAGTTATAATGATGATCTTGATCCAAATCGGTGGCCTAGGCTTAATGACGATCATTGGATCAATCTATCACGGACTGGGACAGCGAATTGAACTAAAAGATCAGATCACAACTAGCCAGGCCCTTAACCGTAGCTCACAACAAAACTTAGGTGAATTCCTTGGACGAATTATTCGCTACACGGCAGTCATTGAAGGAACAGGCGCCCTCCTTTTAGCGGGATTCTTTGTCCCACATTTAGGTTGGGGTCGCGGATTATTTAACGCTATTTTCACAGCCATTTCCGCCTTTTGTAATGCGGGCTTTGACTTAATGAGCAACGATTCCCTCACTTACTACAATGACAATCCTCTATTGTTAATAACCATCATGGTCCTAATCGTTCTTGGAGGAATTGGCTTTGCTGTTTGGTTCGATGTCGCCGATCAATTTCAAGCCTATCGTCAAGCTAAACGCGGCAAAAAAATAGGTTACTATCTACGCCATCTTAAAACCCATACCAAGCTCATGATTCGTGCCACCCTGGCTCTAATTCTTTTAGGAACCTTGTTCATCTCCCTGCTTGAATGGCACAACCCTGATACGCTCGGTCCCCTCTCAAGTGGTCATAAGTTGCTAGTGGCTTTCTTCGAAAGCATCACAATGCGCACGGCCGGCTTTTCAAGTATCGATTACACCAAGGCACATCCTGTAACCTTGTTATATTTTATTGCCAATATGTTTATCGGTGGTGGATCAGGAGGGACAGCCGGTGGTTTAAAGGTAACCACTTTTGTTTTAACCTTAATGCTGGCCATGCAGGAAATCCGCCAGTCTCGTTATGTTTCTTATGACTACCATACCATTCCTACTTCGACTGTGCGGTCTGCCTTCGTTCTCTTTTTGATCTATATCAGTCTCTTGCTAAGTGGATCTGCTCTACTACTCGCCTTTGAGCCAGACATTAATTACCTGTATCTCCTGTTTGAATCCATGTCAGCCCTTGCCACTGTTGGAGTATCTGCTAGCTTAACACCCGGTCTGTCGACCGCAAGTCATTTAGTTTTAATCGTCCTCATGTATGCAGGTCGGATCGGTCCCATGACACTCTTATTAAGTTTACATGGTCGCCAACGAAATAAATACGATGTTGAATATTCACGCACAGAAATTATTATAGGATAGGAAGAATAAAATGAAAAAAAATCGCATTATTGGAATTTTAGGTTTAGGACTTTTCGGTTCAGCCTTAGCACGGCGCTTAGCTAGTCACGGAATTGAAGTAATTGCTTGTGACATCGTCCCCGACCACGTCAATGAAATTGATGAAGAGTTAACAATCGGAGCCATTGGTAATTTTACAGATCTTGATTTTATGCGAGAAACAGGCTTTGGTAACTGTGATATTATCGTTATCGGAACAGGAGCCAATCTTGAAGCCTCTATTCTCGGTGTTTTAAATGCTCAAGAATTAGGCGTACATAGAATATATTGCAAAGCCAAGGACCAACGCTCAGCCAAGGCACTTAAAGCAATCGGAGCCTATCAAGTTATTCTGCCTGAAACCGAAACAGGCTACCACCTGGGTGACCTACTGGCTCGTCAGTCAGTGGAAGATATTGTCAACCTAGATGACCAGACAGCCATTGTCGAATTCTATGCTCCTGAACAATGGTGGAATAAGGAAATGAACCACCTCAAGCTCCGCCAAAAATTTGATTTAAATATTATCGGCTTACGCCAAAAACCTGGTGAAATCTTAAACACTAAATTCCCTGCCAACTATACTTTCAAGGCTGGTGACATCATCGTAGCAGTCGCTAATATTCAAATCTTTGACCAAGTAGACTACCTAGAAAGAATATAGAGTGCGAGCAATAGCGCTTTGGGGCGCTGCAATAAGTGAGCACCCGAAGTGCTTGAAAAGCGTTCGAGGGGAATCGCTTATTGACAAGGCCAAGCTTTTGTGAGCACGTTTTATGAGAGTGCGACAACTTGCGTTTACCTAACGGATGTAAGACTGTAAGTTGCTAAAGCAACAACAGTCTCAGCATCCCCTGTAGGCTAAGCAAAGCATGGACAGGGCGATTGGAAATCGCACAGGACGTGATTTGCTTAGAACTCAGGGGATGCAAGTTGAAGCACGTTTTAAATAGAGTGCGAACAATTGCGATTACCTAACGGATGTGAGACTGTAAGTCGCTAAAGCTACAACAGTCTCAGCATGCGCCGCAGCGGTAAGTGAGCTTTCGAAACACTCAAAGAGTGTTCGAGAAAGATCGCTTAACGTCCAGGCGCTGCAATTGTGAGCACGTTTTGACAGAGTGCGACAAAAGTCGTTAGGAGCCGTTGAGCTAAGCAAAAACACGAGCATTTTCAAAGAAAATGTTGAGGGTTTTAGCTTAGAGTCTAGGCTCTGACTTTTGGAGCACGTTTTAACAGAGTTCCAACAAATACATCTACCCTCTCATCAGTCAATGACCCTTGATAAACTTACTGATAAATTAGTTAAAAGACTGGATCCATTGAAAAACTTACTCAATGGATCCAGTCTTTTATTTTTATCCTTCCAACCAAGCAAAAACCACTAAACAAATAGCAATGAAGGCTAAAATATGCTCTTTCTTCTTTAAATACAAGAAACCAACATATTCACGAATATATGCATTTAAGGAAAAAAGCCAATCGGCTGACGCAGCAATCCCAATTAAGGGAATATCCAATTCATCCGCAATCAATAAAGCTCTCAGGAGATGATAATAATTAGTTACCAAGGCAATGTGTGCCGGAAAGTTAATCAATTGCTTACAAAAGAGGAGGTTTTCATAAGTAGTGGTCGATCGATCTTCTTGAAGAATCTGTTCTGGATCTACTCCACGTTCCTTAATATAGTTTGTCATAGCTTGGGCTTCCGATACCAACTCATCCTCCCCCTGTCCTCCCGACATAATCAAGCGACTCTTAGGATTCAAATGAAATAGTTCAATCGCCTTATCCAAACGACGTGCCAACGTGGGGCTTACCTGATCGTGCTGAAGTCCTGCTCCCAGAACAATAATATAATCAAAATTCTGACTTTTCGATCGTCCTAAATTTAACAAACTTGCTAAATTATAAATACTCAATAGAATCAGTGCATAGATAAAACCTACTGCCAGAAACCAATAACATAATTTGAACGCCCAGTGGACGGATTGAAGATGACGCAAGGAAGGATTCGCCCATAAAAAACTGGCAATAAAGAGAGTTAACAATAAGCATCCCAGTGAAAATAGTCGCCTACCTTCTGGTTTAAAAACCATTAGGCTATTCAACAAGACCAAAAGCGGTCCAGAAAAGACCCCAATCCCAGCCCCTAGCATCAGTAAACTCGCAAAAATCTTTTTGAACCAAGAACTTGTCTCCAAGTAGGTAAAATAGCCAATAAGCAGCACTAAGGACAAACTCAAAAAAGCCAATAAGCCTAACAAGATCGTATGCGGTCGCTTAAAATAATAGTATAACAGCACCAAAAGACTCATTGCTAATAATAAGTATAATAAAACCAAGCCCTCACCTACTTTTTTGACATTAGCTCTATTCTAACATGTCAATAAAAAAAGTAACAGCTAAACAGATAGAAAAAGAGATGGAAGAAGACTCTCCCATCTCTTTAAAGCGGAATTAGCTCACTGATAAACTAACAATTCGGTAATCCTTGCCGGTCGATAATTCTGCCGAAGCTAATTCTTTCATACTTGCTAGATCATAAACCTTTATTTTTTGATCCTTAGTAATCAGGTAAAGACGATCATCTACAAATTGAAGGTCTAAGATCGTCAGCTCTTCAAAAAGCGTTTTTTCCTTAGTCGTATTAAGACTTAATTGTGAAATTTTAACTTGATCTTCCGAATATAAGACCTTAAAAACTTGATCTTTATAAAAATAATATTGACTCTGACGATCAGTGATTTTTAAAGATGTTTTTTTAATTTTAAGTGTTTCAGGATTTAGACGATAGACTTGAAAGTTAACAGCTCCTTCCGGATCAATCATCGATGAAGTGGCTTGGTCTAGGTCTTGTTCAAGAATAAAATCTGACGTTGAGCGAATTGTACTCATGGCATAATAAGATGGATCAATCCCTTCAACAAGCCGTTCATCTAGAATAGCGCCACTTTTAGCATCTAGCGTTAACACACATAATCCCCCATCCGTCGAATAGATCAAATAATCTGCCCGATCGGTATGTACAACTTGACTAATATAAGGAAATTGCGTATTTTTTAAGGTATAGCTTATCTCATAATAAGTCTTTTCAGTAAGATTTAATCTGACAATTGCCATCTGTCTTGGGCTCGTATTTCTAATCCAAAGTTGATTATTAAAATAAGGAGTAAATCCCTCTAAATTTGGCCGATTTGGTAATGGAAATTGACGATAGATCGCTTCTTTGTTAATCGATTCTTGATCCACGACATTCATAAATGAATCTAACTCTAAGGGGTTGGACTTACCTTGATAAACATCTATCCGCTCCATTGGACCATTAGGCTGTGACTCTAAGAAGAAACTAAGTTGGCGATCCTTTAATAATTCGGCTTGTCCCTTAATCTCTTTTAATTGAACTTGATTCAAGGCCCATAAAGGCATGCTCCAAACAATGAGGACAAATGCCAGAACCACTCCAATAGCTCCCATCGCTAATTTTTTTCGTTGCATATGACCCCTCCTAAATTGAAATATAGTTATTCATTAAGTACTTAGCCCCTGCTAGATTCAGAGCAATCATCAGAGCCTGGGCAACGATAAAGAAACAAGAACTCTCAGATTGCAAAAGAGGCATCTGCACAACCGTCATCACGATCACTAGCTGCAACAATACAAAGACCGTAAAATATAGTCCCCCGATCAACAAGGTCTTGCGCCAACTATGCGATTTCTTGGAGCAAATAATAATACAAAGATTAAAAAGACTCACTAAAAAATTAATTCCCGCACTATAATAGTAAATTCCCATTGTGATTCCCACTGGTACCAGGAGATACACCAGACGCAAGCTATGAACCCAGGCTTGAGGCCAGGAGATCACTTGAAAGAATCGTGGAAAGAAGGAACCAATTAGATTAATCAAAGGAAGCATCAGAATCTGAACCAATAACAAGCCAGCTATCATCAATAAGATGGAAAATAACTTAGCCATATAAACAGCCATCCGTGATCCCGGTAAGCTTAACAATCGGTAGATATAAGCTCCTTCTAAACGCCACTCCCTAAGCCAAGTATATATACTATAAACAATCATGGCTAATACCACACCGCCAATCACTAGGACCGTTAGCATTGACTGATCAAGAACTGTTACTATGTCTATTTTATTATTCAAGCCCATGGGATCGATCTGAAACTGTTTGACTAAAGCCAAAATCAAAGCGGCTAATTCACCGACCACCGCAAAAGCTAATAAGACCAGATAAAAGCCTTTGGCTCGTCTTAACTCATCACTCAATAACATTAAAAACTTATTCACCTCGATACACCTCCCGCATCCGATCAATCAGCCCCTTACCAGTCGCTTCCCGATAGTCTTCTAACTGTAGCTGGTCGACAATTCGCCCATCTTGTAAAAAGACAGCCTGATCAATCATAAATTCGACCTCCTGCACATCATGGCTAGAGATCAAGACTCCTTGACCCTCAATTAATTTGGAACAAAAAACCTGACTAATCTCCTCACGTGTAAATAAATCAATCCCTGCAAATGGCTCATCCATCAAGATATATTCAGAATCCAAAGCCAGACCCAATAGGAGATTTACCTTGGCCACATTTCCTTTAGAGAGTTCATCAATTCGATCTTCAGCATTAAGATGAAAAAAATCGAGCATCTCCAAAGCTCTGGACCGATTAAAGGTCTCATAATAATCTTGCATAAAATCTAGCGCTTGCTGAATGGTCTGATTTTTTAAAACAATAATCTGGTCTGGGACATAGGCCACTCGATTATAATCTGCTTCGGTCATCGATTGACCATCAAGCAATATTTCCCCTTTTCCTTTGGGGATCAAGCGCATGATCAGGTTCATCAAGGTAGATTTTCCTGAACCATTCTCACCAACCAAGAACGTAACTTGACCTTTTGGAATCTGCAAATCCACTTGGTCTAATACCACTTTCTTTCCGTAAGATTTTGATATGCCTTTCAATTCAATCATGGGATGCCTCCTCCTCTACATAGTCTTCTAATGCTTGGAACATAACTTTTTCATCAACATTCAAGGCCTGCACTTGGCGATAAAATTGCTCAATGGCCTGCTTTAGACGCTGTCTCCTCAATCGATTCAATAAAACTTGATCTTGAGTCACTTGACTTGGTACATTCGCCAAGGTTACAATCACCCCTTCTTCCTCCATGGCTTTAAAAGCCCGTTGAACTGTGTTGGGATTAACTTTAAATTCTGAGGCAATTGCCCGTCGTGACGGTAACTCACTCCCTAAGGGATAAGTTCCCGCCAGGATCGCATCAATAAAATAATCCTTCATCTGTTGGTAGACGGGCAGCTTATCATTCCACTCCATTTTACCCCCCCTGTATCTTTTAACTAAGTGTATTAAATGATTCATACAGCTTAAGTGTATTATATACTTGGTACACTTTTTCTGTCAAGCACTTTTAGAACTTTTTACCTCTTTGACATTATTTTAACCTTCATGCTATGATGATCGCTAAAGACCTTAGAAAAGAGTGACCCCATGCAAGATCTCAAAGAATTTATCCACTACACCCTCAGCAATACCCTCAGTATGATCGGTATCTCTATATATATCATGGCAGATGTTTACTTTATTGCTAAAGGAGTTGGTCCCGAAGGCATTGCCGCCTTAAATTTGGCCCTACCCGTTTATAATCTCGTCAATGCCTGCGGGCTCATGTTAGCTGTAGGATCTGCGATCTATTTTATCCAAGCCAAAGCACAAAATAATCAGCCGGCTAGAAACCAAGCTTATTCAACTGGCCTCATCGCTTGCCTAATCATCGGGGGCCTCTTTTTATTGATTGGGCTCAGTGCTTCTAGCCAACTAACCCAGTGGCTAGGTGCCGATACGCATGTCTATGAGAGTACCCATGTCTATCTACGTTATGTTCTACTATTTGCTCCTTTTTTTATTCTGAATCAATTCTTTTCCCTCTTCGTTAAAAATGATGGCTATCCACAGCTGGCCATGTATGCCATGTTGACAGGTAGTCTCTTTAATACAATTTTTGACTATGTCTTTATTTTTATCTTTGATATGGGGATGAAAGGAGCTGTCTTAGCGACGGCCTTCTCCCCGATTCTTGGCATCCTAGTAAATAGTTGGCACCTCATTAAAGGAAAACCCAATTTTAGTTTCCAAGTCCAAGCCTTTCAATTCCAAAGATTAAAAGCTGCTCTATCCGCTGGGCTCCCCTCCTTCATTTCTGAATTATCCGTGGGACTCGTGATGCTGGTCTTTAACTTTTTGATTTTGGATCTAGCTGGCAATACAGGAGTGGCAGCTTATGGTATCCTAGTCAATTTACTATTCGTCATTATTGCGATCTACAATGGAATTGCTATGGGAACTCAACCCTTATTAGGCCGTTTTTATGCTCTTCGCGACTTTAAAGGCCTACAACGCATTCTTCATTATTCACTCATAACTGTCATCCTTGTTAGCTTAATCTTCTATAGTGTGGCTTTACTAATCCCTCATGAATTGATTGCCCTCTTTAACTATCATGAAGACTTAGCGATGGCACAAGTTGCCTACCAGGCGTTTGGTCCTTATTTCAGTCAATGCCTCTTTCTTGGAATCAATACTGTATTAATTATGTACTTCATTTCCAGCAATCGCGCCCGCCTCGCTCAAGTTCTAGCAATTCTCAAAGGCTTTGCTTTAGTACTCCCACTAGCGCTAGTCTTATCCCATATTGCAGGTCTTTCTGGTCTATGGGTATCCATGACCCTTAGTGAAGGCATCGTCATGGCTCTTGGCCTCTACTATTGGCGAAGTTCACCCCGACTATAAATCACCGAATCCAAAAAGCCGCTACTCTTCGCAATGAAAAGTAGCGGCTTTTTAACTAACCCTAATAATAAGAAACGCTTGCCTCTAATCAATAAACCTTAATTCGATTCAAGGCTATTGAATCACTTGCCTCAAAATCGTCTCTTGTAAATCCGCATAGTCAAAATGATCTAAGGAACTCGGGTCCACCTTAGCGGCTTTTACCACTTGCCCATCTTGAATTATAAGAAAACCTGTTTCCAAATCTTGCCCTTGCGAAGAAGGTGATTTTAAACAAGCAATGATCGAAAAGGGCTTATCTGCTAACATTTGACCAAAAGCTTGAAGCTGAAAAGTTGAATCTTGAATCAAATCTTCCACCGGACTCCCTTTAGACCATGCCTGAAAAGCGGCATCACTCACTCCCTGATGAGGCGACTGAAGAGGGTTTTCTAGACTAACACAAGCCGTATAAGTCAAGTGATCATAATAGAAGTAAAAGTCCAACTCTGCTTGATCTTGGTAAGGGTAGACCACACGAACGAGCCCTTCTCCTAATTCTTCAACCCGTCGTTTAGAATCATCCAGTCGATCCTTAACCTTAAGATCGAAGGTCTCACGATTCGTACCTTCTTCCATCTTTGCTAGATCTGATAATACTAAATCCTCCATGACACTTTGGTAGTCAGCATAGGCTTCTTCAAGACTAGCATTCGTAGAAACAGCTGAATTTAGCCAGTCCGGAAGTGATTGCGCTTGAACGATCGGCGGATTGAGGGTCAATTTGCTTAACAAAGCTAAGATGATGACCCAGCTAAAATAACGGGAAACTTTATTCATGGCAATGCCTCCTTTGTCAATTATCTATGATTGTAGGTAACTTTTCCCAAATTCTCAAGTTATTTTTATTTAAAAAATATTTTGATAAAATAGACTTATCATCAAAATGAAGGGGCAATCAAGGAATGACCGAATATGTCGAACTCTATACTCGCCAACATGAGAATTCTATCTATGAATTAGTGAATAAAGGGCTTATTACAAACAAAGAACTTTATGTCCGTCTCCATATGGGACTAGATGCGAATTACTTTATCGAGCGTTATCAAACCTTTGTCGAAATGGCTCAAACAATTGTAGCTCGACCCAATTCTAGCCTTTTTCCGATCTGGGGGTCTCCCTGCAAAGAATATAGCCTCATGCCAGAGGAAAATTCTTTAGTCTATCATCTCAGACTGCCAAAGAACGAAGTGATTTATTTTGACGGCCTTAAGTGGGACTATGTGCTCAACTATCTTTACGTTCCAATTGATGAAGCAGACCAAGCCCAACATACAGCCAAGCTGAAAGCTCTAGGGATCCAATCGGGTCATTATCTCTTCCAAGCAAAATTCCAAGGGATGTATGAAGATCTCAAGAAGGAAGTACGACAATCCTGGTGGCGCATCTTTGATGTTGACCACATTGAATTATTTAATACTCAAGGGAACATCTGGCAGATCAAACCTGAATGGGTTCAGTCTATCCGCCATTATGGTGAAAGCCTCCAAGAAGCTGAAGTACGCCCTCTAAATCTTCAAGCAAGTCTTGATCGTGTCAAAGCTCGCCAAAGCAGCCTAAGTGACAATCATTACTAAATAAAATAACTATGCTATCCTTCTTGACTAGCTACAATTTATCAAGGCTTCTTCATAGCATCTTATTCATTCAGCTTTCTTTGCAGAAAGAATGGTTTATGCTAAAATTAAAGCACTATTTATCGAACAAGATCCGGTTTGCAGCCTGTAACCGGATTTTTTATATGAATCGCAAATTGGAGGTTTTTTAATGCAGGTTAATTTTTGGCAAAAACTTAAACGCCCCTTCTTCATCCTAGCACCGATGGAAGATGTGACCGATGTCGCTTTTCGACATGTCGTTGCTAAAGCAGGACGGCCAGATGTCTTCTTCACAGAATTCACGAACTCCGAATCCTATTGTCATCCAGTAGCCGTAGACTCCCTACGCAAACGCTTAGTCAAAACAGACGATGAACAACCGATTGTTGCCCACATATGGGGAGATCGACCAGAGTATTTCGCTAAAATGGCAAAAGGAATGAAAGAAATGGGTTTTGCAGGAGTCGATATTAATATGGGCTGCCCCGCACCTAATGTCTATAAACACGGTCGAGGAGCTGGCTTAATCCATCGACCAGAAGTAGCCGCACAGTTAATTCAAGCCAGTAAAGAAGGTGGGCTGCCCGTTTCCGTTAAAACAAGGCTAGGTCATCAAGATCCCGAGGAATATAAAGAATGGTTAGTTCATTTGCTAAAGCAAGATATTGCTAACCTATCCGTTCATTTACGAACCAAAACAGAAATGTCCAAAGTCCCCGCTCATTGGGAATTAATTCCAGAAATAAAAAGACTGCGCGATCAAATCGCCCCAAACACCCTTTTGACCATTAATGGGGATATATCAGACCGACAGAAGGGATTAGAACTTGCACAAGCAAATGGAATCGATGGAATTATGATTGGTCGAGGCATCTTCAAGAATCCCTTTGCTTTTGAGGATCCAGCTAAAGACCATTCTGCTAAAGAACTGATCGATCTTTTCCGTTATCATCTTGATGAGTTTGATCGCTACCCCTTTAAGCCCTTCCCAGCTCTGAGACGGTCCTTCAAAATTTATATCCGTGAGTTTAAGGGAGCCAATGACCTAAGGATTCAACTCATGGAAGCAGAGACTTCCGATCAAGCTCGCCAGATGCTGGATGATTTTGAACGCCAGCATTTATAATCAAATAGGTATACCCTTACAACAAAAGATGTTAAAATAAACCTAGAAAGGTGGATCAATTATGAACAAGAAAAAATGGATTGTTATTGCATTTGCCGTCATCTTATTGGTGGCCGCAAGTCTGTCAAACTCATTTAGGCAAGAAGATTCCAGCGAAGACAAAACGGACTGGTTCAATCAACAGATGACAAGTCTCCTCTCAGACAAGAACTACGTCGAAAAAATACGCGAAGAAGGCGACCCCTCCCAACGAATCCTAGTTATCCCCATCGAAGGTGTCATTGGTGGCAACAATTCTGCTTATAATCAAGAACTCATCCTTGATACCATTGAACAGATTCGAAATGACGAAAGTATTGCAGCAGTCGTCCTAGAAATCGACACCCCAGGGGGATCCGTCTATGAGACACGGGAAGCCTATGACCTCTTTAAAGAAATCCAAAAAGAACGTCATATTCCGGTCTATGCTAGCATGAAGTCTGTCGCTGCCTCAGCCGGCTACTACTATGCCATGTTGGCCGATAAGGTTTATGCTACTCCTGAGACCCTAACGGGTTCCATCGGGGTTATCATCAGTGGTCAAAATGTCAGCAAATTACTTAACAAAATTGGTATCGAATCTTATGTCTTCAAATCAGCCGACTTAAAGGATATGGGATCCAGCACCCGCGAAATGACCCAAGAAGAAAAAGATATCTTCCAAAATATGATTGATGAAAGTTTTGAAACTTTTGTCAAAGTGGTCATGGAAGGACGTCATATGAAGGAAGACAAAGTACGCAAACTCGCTACCGGACAAGTCTATACCGCTCAACAAGCAGTCGACAATGATCTGATTGATGGCATTAAGTACTATCGTCAAGTCATCGATCAAGTGCGAACGGACAACGACCTTCAAGATGCCCAAGTCTTTGAGAAAGTATCAGATAATGAAACGTTCTCTGGGATCTTCTCTAGCTTCATGAAGGGGCAAAAATCTTATCTCGACCAATTTAATGAGATCATCGACCGCGCTGAACGGTTAGAATTACCGAAAGTAGAGTATCGCTGGGAAGGTGGTTATTAATATGACCACAGACCGGCTTAAACAAGATCAGATCGAACAAATATTCAAAGGAACTTCGATTAAAGAATCGATTAAACGCCTTAAGTCCTCCGATATCCGCGTTATTTCCAATGATGACTTGCAAAAACGACTCAAAAAGACGCAAGAGCATGAAAAAAAACCAACATTTGATCAAACCGATAAAAGTTTGGTTGATCCTGTGGCTAAAGCTCAAATCGATACGGCTCCTAATTCTAAGCAGAGCATGATGGCTCCGGCCAACGAAAATCTAAAAAGTCCAGGAAAAACGGCCATTCAAGCAGGCTTAAAGCCCGATTTCAAAGAAAAGGATCCAGTTCAGTCTCAAGGTCAAGCTAAAAGTAACGATCAAAGCACTTCCCCACTAAAGCCTAGCTCATTAAAAGACTCGAATTTATCTAATTATCAGTCACTTCCTCAGGAAGTTTTTGCTGGTTTTGGCCTTCGAATTAGCGCCTACCTAGTAGATTGGCTTATCGTTCAATGGCTCAGCCGATTAATTCTCAATCTTTGGTCACTATCCGACCAAGATTCATTCACACATATCATAACGATCCTCATCTACATTGGCTACTTCTTCTTATTTACTTGTATTCTTAGAGGACGTACACCCGGTAAAATCTTATTTAATTTGCGCGTGGTGCCACTTGATAAAGATCGTCAAACCCTTTCTTGGTCGAGTCTCTTGGTCCGTGAAGTGTTCGGTCGCATCATTTATTACTATGCACCCTGGTTAGGCTTAATCCTCGCTGTTACCCCCTACCACCAACACCCTGTGGATATGCTAACAGATACAGCCGTAATCAATGAGAACTACCTCACAGCCTTTAGTAAAATGCAAACTGCTCATTAAAAATACAAACCGCCATTCATCCTCTCTTATCGGAATGAATGGCGGTTTTTTTAGTTGAAACTAAATTCTTATAATAAGTAGACTTGACTAACGAATTTCTAAACCTTGAACTTGCCTCAAAGCTTCTTCAACCCGGTCCATACTTGCCTTAACTTCCTCATCCGTCAAAGTCTTAGTTGGATCTTGGAAAGTTAGGCGATAAGCTAATGACTTCTTACCAGCCTCAATCCGATCTCCTTCATAGAGATCAAATAGTTCTAACTCAATCAGATGTTCCCCTGCCGCTTGGCTAATGATATCCACAAGGTCTTGATGAGCTGTTGCTTGATCAACCAAGAGAGCCAAGTCACGGCTAGTTTCTGGGTATTTAGCTAGTGGGATTTGAGTAAGGTCAGCGACTTCCTCGTTAAAGATCGGTTCCATATTTAATTCAGCAAAATAAGTCGCAGCCTCTAAGTCAAACTCTTTCGCTAAATGAGGATGGACTTGTCCCAAATAACCAATGGATTGACCATCGAAGAAGACCCGAGCAGTTTGACCTGGGTGCATAAAGGAAATTTCTTCTTCCACTTGGAATTGAATTCGATCAAATATGCCTAAATCATCAAAATAACTTTCTAGCATTCCCTTAATATCATAAAAATCATAGTTTGTTTGTTTTTGATACCAATTAGAAGCTTGCGACTGACCGGATAAAAGGATCGATAATTTTTCAATCTCTGTAGGCTGTGTATTTTCTACTTCTTGACCGTAGAATACCTTACCAATCTCATAAAAAGCAAGAGGCCCATTATGACGTGCCCGATTATATTGTGCAATATCTAATAAAGAAGCCAACAAAGACTGCCTTAAAACAGCATGGTCTTCGGACATCGGATATTGCAATTTGACAGGTATCCCGGCATGTTCTGTTAAGGCTGCTTCTTTATCGGAGACCAAGACATAGGATACGCACTCGGTCAAGCCCACAGATTCCAAAATAGACCGACTGGCCCGAATCAATTTTTGACGACGCGTCAATTGAGCAGGCTTACCAGTTGCTTGAGGCAGGGTGTCTGGGATATTATCATAACCATAAATTCGAGCAATTTCTTCAAGAATATCCGCTGGAATCGCAATATCCCACCGTCTTGCAGGAACCGTCACAGTAAAGTCCTCATCGGTAAAAGTCAGTCCAAATCCTAATCGGTCAAAAATAGCCTGTAGCTCGTTATCCGTCAATTCAATACCTAACTTATCGGAAATTTGCGATTTTTCAACCGTCACTTGGACAGATTGAGCAGGCTGGTTAACCACTTCAACTACTCCTTCTTCGACTTGTCCATGTCCCAATTGAGCCATCATAATTGAAGCCTGTTCTCCTGCAAAGCTCGTTAGATCTCGGTTAATCCCTTTCTCAAAGCGACTTGAGGATTCTGAACGTAAGCCCAGTCGCCTAGAACTGCGTCGGATAGTCTGACCCTCAAAGACAGCAGATTCAATTAATACCGTCTTGGTCTGGTCGGTCACATGCGTCGATAAGCCACCCATCAACCCAGCTAGGGCTACCGCTTGATCACCTGCAGCAATCACTAGGTCTGAGCTTTCCAACTGACGATCTACTTCATCCAAGGTTACTAGGGTCTCATCAGGATAAGCCTTACGTACAGAGATTGACTTGGACTTCAATGCATCAAAGTCAAAAGCATGTAAAGGTTGACCATACATAATTAAACTATAATTCGTCGCATCCACAATATTGTTAATTGGACGAATATTCGCTTTCATTAATTTTATTTGCAAAGCGATCGGACTCGGCTTAACCGTCACGCCATTTACCAGCCGCAACTGATAATGGGCACTCATCTTAGGATCTAATACCTTGACTTGAACTTGATCCAAATAATCAATCGCTGCAACCTGATCCGCTTGAAGACTTAAATGGTCAAAGTGGGGCTCTTGATTAACAATAGCACCAACTTCATAAGCCGTTCCATACATGGATAAAGCATCTGCCCGATTGGGAGTGATGGATAATTCTAAAATAGGATCATCTAAAGCTAGATATTCAATAACAGAGGTCCCAATAGGCGCATCTTCCGGTAAAAGCATAATGCCATCTGCGAATTCCTTAGCGACCACCGAATCAGAAAACCCAATCTCCTGCAAGGAACATAGCATTCCATTGGATACTTCTCCTCTAAGCTTCGAGGACTTGATTTTAAAGCCACCTGGTAACTCTGCTCCTACTAAAGCTACAATAACTTTGGCTCCTTGATGAACATTAGGCGCTCCACAGACAATTTGTAAAGGTTCGCTTTGACCCACATCCACTTGAGTTATTTGTAAATGATCCGAATCCGGATGAGCATGCTGTTCTACTACTTGCCCAACTAGCAAAGGTCCCTTCAAATCATCCGCTAGATTGGTTACTCCTTCAATCTCAATCCCCGTTCGGGACATTTTCTCAGCAATCTCCTCAGCTTGATGGCCAGAAAGATCCAATAATTCACTTAACCAACGATAAGATACTAGCATCGATTTTGACCCCCTTTAAATTGACTTAAGAAACGTAAATCGTTCTGATAGAAATGACGAATATCATCGATTGAATACTTCAACATAGCCACACGATCAATTCCGACACCAAAAGCAAAGCCAGAATATTTTTCTGGATCAATCCCCGACATGGCAAGCACATTTGGATGAACCATCCCTGCTCCCAACACTTCAATCCAGCCAGTGTCTTTACAAATATTGCAGCCCTTGCCGCCACATTTGAAACAAGACACGTCGACTTCAACTGAAGGCTCTGTAAAAGAGAAAAAGGACGGGCGAAGTCGAATTTCACGTTCTTGACCGAAGAAGGCTTTAGCAAATTGCGTCAAGGTCCCTTTAAGATCGGCTAATGTAATTTTCTCAGCGACTACCAAGCCCTCCATTTGATGGAATTGATGGGAGTGCGTTGCGTCATCATTATCTCTCCGAAAGACCTTACCCGGTGAGACCATCTTGAGCGGTCCATCCTTTTCAAAGTCATGCTTTTCCATAGTTCGTGCTTGAACAGGTGAGGTATGGGTCCGCATTAAAACTTCTGAGCTAATATAAAAGGTATCCTGCATGTCACGAGCAGGGTGATTCTTCGGCAAATTCATCTTCTCAAAGTTATAAGAATCCAATTCAACCTCGGGTCCCTCTACAATTTGATAGCCCATCCCCAAGAAAAGATTTTCCAACTCTTCCCGTGTTTGCGTAATAATGTGACGACTACCTTGAAAGTTTCGACGTCCTGGAAGGGTAATATCAATCCGTTCACTTGCCAACTGAGCTTGTAATTCTTTAGCCTTTAAAGCTTCTTCCTTGGAAGCCATCACTTGATTGAATTCCCGATGAAAATAATTAATCATTTGTCCTAACTGTGGTTTTTCCTCATTCGACAGATTTTTCATAGCTTTGGAAACCTGAGTCAATTGACCCTTTTTACCCGTATAATCTACTCGAATTTGTTGTAGAATCTGAGTTGACTCCGCCGCTTGAATTTGATTTAATGCGGACTCCAATAATTTCGTGATTTGATCTTGAAGTTCTTGCATTTGATCTACCATATTATTCCTCCTTCATTTAAGCTAACGTCAATAAAAAAAAGCACCTCCCAAAAGGGACGCGCAAACGTGGTACCACCCTAGTTCCTAAATGGCCGACCATTCAGGCACTTGACATTGTTAACCCCAATGAAGGTATCCTTTTCTAGTGAACCACTATTAACAGATCGACTCCGAAGTTGAACGAAAGGTCTGCTACTCCTAGCTGGTTTTCACTCACCCCAGCCTCCCTGAAAGGATTCACAAATACCTTGGACTTCATCTTAGCCTTTAATATTGGTTCAAGTATAACTTGAAATAGAAATAGAGTCAAGAACCCAAAAATTGGCTTTTCATTCAATTAACGCACTGAAACAAAATATTTAAAAGGCGCCCTATGTTTGACTTTCTCTTTCATACCCGTCAATAATTCACGGATCGAGGAATATTTATCCATTAGGGTCACTATATAAGACTCTGGATAAGCCGGTAAAGCCAAGGTCGCTCCAAACATATGTTTTACAATAATATCTTGCTCTTTAGGGGATAACTGGGTAATTGCTAAGGCATTCTTCAAGGCAATTCTTGGATGTTCATAATTATGCCCCCGTCCCCCAACAGTCTTCTTATCTTTAGAATCATAAAAGAATAAATCATGCAAGAGTCCCGCTCGTGCCGTTGCCTTAGCGTCCAAACCCAACCACTTGGCCAAGCGATAGGACCGATAAGACACACCAATCGAGTGGTCTAAACGGTTAGTATAATGATGATGGACATAATTTTTTAGTGACTGAACCTGTTGATTGCCCATCAAATCCGCTACATCTTCTAAATACTCACGATCATCTTTCCATTTGCTAGTCATATAACCGCCCCTCTCATTGCTACCATTCTACTATACCCTAAAAAGATGACTTTTATGTAAAGATTCGATTATTTTTTGAGGTGAATCCACCAATAACTATTCTTTCCCCTCGCCAAAGAAGGAAATCTTTCTTATACTTAGAGAAAAAGGAGGTCTAAGCATGAAAGCAAAAGAACGGCGCCAAGCTATCTTAGCTGATTTAAAAAAACAATCCCATCCTATCACTGCTTCACAACTTGCTCAACGCTACCAGGTCAGTCGTCAAGTCATTGTTGGAGACATTGCGCTCCTTCGAGCCTCCGATATTGCAATTACCGCCAGCAATCAAGGCTATTTCCTAACGTCTCACTTAAAAAACACACGTTGTTACACCGGCAAGATCGTCTGTCAGCACGGACTAGACCAAACAGCCACCGAACTTCAGGCTATTGTTGACTTGGGAGCCCGACTCATCGATGTAGAAGTCGACCATCCCATCTACGGACTCCTCTTAGCCCCTTTACCCATTGAAAAGCAGGCAGACATTGATTACTTCATGCAAAGTATCAAGCACGATCCATCCAAACTATTATCATCACTCACAGAAGGCCTTCATAGTCACACCATCCAATGCCGAGACCTTGATCATTTCCACCAAGTACAAGACCGACTCAAGGAGTTGGGAATTCTCTATCATGACTAAAGCACTAGCTCATAGTGAAGCGAAACAGCAGGAGGAGATCCATCACCTGTCTTGACACCTGACAAACTTTGCTTTACACTGAGATCATTCTAAAGGAGGATCTCATGGCAACCCATTTTAACTATCATCCATCAAAAACTAAAAACCTAACTTATATGGCCATATTAACAGCATTTGGTATCTTAATTCCTGCCACCATGCCCATCCGTTTTGTACTAGGTCCCGCTTCTTTTACGTTGGCTAGCCATGTTCCTATCAAACTAGCCATGTTTCGTTCACCCACTTGCGCAATCATGGTAGCCATCGGAGCTGCGCTTGGTTTCCTATTATCTGGCATGCCGCTAGTCATCGTCTTACGCGCCCTCAGTCATTTAATCTTTGCTAGCCTAGGCAGCTATTACTTGATGAAGCACCCAAGGCTATTAAGTCAAAGACGACGACGTTTTATGTTTTCTTTAGTCATCAACTTCATTCATGGTTTAGGTGAAGTCCTAGTGGTTTATTTACTAACCAGTATCGGACTAGCTGATTTAGGTGCGCATTATCTATTAACCCTCTTTGTCTTTATCGGTTGCTCCAGCTTCATTCATGGACTGATGGACCTAGAATTAGCCTATTACCTAGCCCGCTTTTTAAAAGAACGGGCAAAGATTCCCATCACGCCTCTAGACCTATAAATAAGATCAAGCCATCGGATTTCCCGTCAAATCCTAGATTAAATCTTTTCATACAAAAAGGCCACAGAATCATCTGTAGCCTTTTCTTCTTTCCCTTAAATCCAACGATTAAGCTTTCACCCATTCAAACATTAGTATTCCACTAGCCACTGCCACATTCAAGGATTCCGCCTGACCTGGCATGGGAATATAGACCTTTTCGGTCGCTCTTTGTAAAAAGGTCTCACTAACCCCTTGGCCTTCATTCCCTACGACCAGGACCCCTTTTTTTCCAGTGAGATATTGATAAGACTGGGCTTGCCGATGTAAGGCTGAGGCATAGATCGGCAGCTGACTTTCTCGAATAACCTCTAAAATTTGATCATTCCTCCAACCCTGTAGGATCGGCAAATGCCATAATGAACCTTGGCTTG
Source organism: Facklamia hominis CCUG 36813 (assembly GCF_000301035.1). Classification (GTDB taxonomy): domain Bacteria; phylum Bacillota; class Bacilli; order Lactobacillales; family Aerococcaceae; genus Facklamia; species Facklamia hominis. The sequence goes on from NZ_JH932292.1 coordinate 627,945, forward strand.
ACCGAATAACTTTATCGTTATATAAATCGACACACCCTTGATTTAATACTACACCCGATAAGCCAGCAGCATCAGCCGTGCGAATAAGGGTGCCTAGATTCCCAGGGTCTTGAACGCCATCACACAAGAGATAGCGGTCTCCCTTCAGGCTAAAATGACATGTCGCTGGTATTTGGAGGACTGCCATAATCCCTTGGGATTGCTGAGTCATGGCTAAGCTATCAAAGGCCTCTTTGGCCAATTGAATCACTCGATCTTCATCGATGCCCTCAATAAGCCCTAATTTATCCACCCAATCCTCACGAATGAGGAGCCACTCCATGACTTGGCTGGTTTTTAAAGCCTCTTGAATCAAATGAGGCCCTTCAATAAGATAGGCTCCTGCTTGCTTACGACCTTTAGCAGTTTGGAGTTTACGCCAGCCCTTTACTCGGTCATTATTTTTTGATTGAATCCATTCCATGACCTTCCTCCTTATCCATCATAAATTGAACAGCGCCTCAAGCTTTCAACTTGAAGCGCTGTATTTTGAATTGCTAAATCTTAACAAGCCAAGCGGTAAATAGCTTCAGCATAAATCGCAGTTGCGCGAAGCAAGTCTTCTAATGCTAAGAATTCATTGGCTTGGTGCATGGTATCAATCGAATCAGGGAACAAGGCTCCATAGGCTACCCCACGTTTCATTAAACGACCATATGTTCCGCCACCAATACATTTTTCATGCGCTTCAAGACCTGTTTGGTGATGGTATACATCGAGCAGTGTTTTCACCAGATGGTCATCAGCTGGCACATAATGCGGCTCTTTAGCATGCGACATCGTGATTTCTAGATTCATATTAGCTAGGGATTTCTCAATATGTCCATTAATCTTATCAGAGTCCGTTCCTTTTGGATAGCGGAAGTTGCAATCAACAAAGCCACCCTCTTCTTCATCATAACGAATGATACCCACATTCATTGAGAGAGCGCCCATCGTTTCATCAGTAATCGCCACACCTAAACGACGTCCTTCAAAGTCAATATGCAAAATTTCTCCAACTAATTGTAAGAAATCTTGGGCCGCTTGATTATCAAAGGCATAATTTTTTAAGAAATTAGCCAAATAAGTTCCCGCATTCTCTCCAACTTCTGGCGTTGAACCGTGTCCGGCCTTACCCACTAGCTCTATGTGCAAGCCATCCGCTTCAACCTGAGCTTTACCACTCACTGGCAGATCTTTAAGATAAGCCTCGAATGCCGTCTTAGCTTGGTCATTATTCGAAAAATCAACCACAGCGCTCGCATCTTGTGGCACCATGTTGGCTCGAATCCCAGCTTCTAACTTAATTAAGTGGGCTTGACCTTCTTTTGATTCACCTTTAGCTAGGCTAATTAAGGCAGAGACATTCCCCTTTTCACCGTTAATAATAGGGAATTGAGCGTCTGGTGAAAATCCATAATCCGGCATTTTTTCCACTTTAGCATAATGATCCATACATTGCCAGCCAGACTCTTCGTCGGTTCCAACAATTAAATGAATACTCTGCTTAAATTCTGCCCCCAATTCACGCAATAATTTAAGGGCGAAATAAGCTGCTACCGTTGGTCCCTTATCATCGGAGGAACCCCGAGCATAGATCCGACCGTCCTTAATCACAGGTTCATAAGGATCCGTGTCCCAACCCGTTCCTTCAGGCACAACGTCCATATGGCCTAAAATACCCAGGACTTCTTCCCCTTGGCCGGCTTCTAACCGTCCAACGAGTGGACCAAATTGCTTTGTTTCAAAACCATCCTCCCTAGCCATTGCTAGAAATTCTTCTAAGGCCTTCAAAGGTCCAGGCCCTACTGGAGCTTCCTCGCTCGCTTTATCGTCTTCACGGACAGAGCGAATCTTCAATAAGCGGAATAGATCAGCCAAGAGACCTTCTTGTCGTTTTTCCACTTCTTCTAACCAATTAATATGATCAAGATTGGTCATATAATCCCTCCTTATCATTCGAATAAATAAAACTTGAATACGGTACCATTATATCATAGTTACTGGAAGCTCTTCAATGTTGATTCTCCTAAACCACTGATCAAATATAAAAAGAGTGTATTTATCAAACTCTTGAATAATACAAGGACAAAATCTGTGACCTTGATTCAAGACTAAAGGCTTGCCATGCACATAAAAAACCGACTTTTGAGGCGATCACAAAATCACCGCATCAAAAGCCGGTCATTCATTAACTAAGCTTGGTTTAAGACCTGTGCAATTTCGCTCATTTCTTCTTCAAGCAAGGTTCGAACATCGAACTGTACTGCATCTTGATGAATGCGCGCAATAATCGGTTTGGCTTGGCCTCGTAAGTAACTTTCTAATTGGGCAGCCGACCAAGTTGGGTGCTGCACCTGTACTAAAACGGTCGGCAAAGTAGTTCCTGGATAGGATCCTCCTCCAATTTGAGATTGCCCAGCTAGGCAGTCAACTTGCCAATCTGGTAAGAGGCTTTGAATTTGATGCTTCAAGGACGCTGCTTTGACTTCTAAGTCCTCTAAAGATTGACTGATCTTTTGCAAAACCGGAATCTTCTCTAAAGCGATCTCATCCTTAAGATATTGTCGCATGGTCACTTCCAGGGCAGTCAAGGTTACCTTATCGGTCCGCAAAGCCCGCGTCAAAGGATGTGCGCGTAATTTATCCAGCAAGACCTTCTTACCCACAATAATACCCGCTTGAGGCCCTCCTAATAACTTATCTCCTGAAAATGTCACAATATCATAACCAGCTGCAATCGACTCTTGAACCGTTGGTTCATAGGGCAAACCAAATTGCCGCATATCCATAAAGAGTCCGGACCCTAAGTCATTAAGAGCTAGAAGTCCACGATCATGAGCTAATTGTACCAGATCAGCGGAATCAACCTTTTCAGTGAACCCTACCAGTGCAAAGTTAGAGGTATGCACCCGCAAAATAGCCCCAGTATTCTCATTGATGGCCGCTTCATAATCACTTAAGTGTTCCTTATTAGTAGCACCAACCTCATGTAGGATGGCTCCACCTTGAGTGATCACATCAGGGATTCTAAAGGATCCCCCAATCTCAACTAATTCACCGCGTGAAATTAAGACTTCTTGATTCGCGGTTAAAGCCGATAGCATCAATAAAACAGCCGCCGCATTATTATTAACCACTAATGCATCTTCCGCACCAGTGATCTGCTTCAAGACATCCTTAAGATGACTATAACGAGATCCCCGACTACCAGCTTCCAGATCATACTCTAAATTCGAATAAGAATAGGAAATCGCGTGGATAGCCTCTACTGCCTCCTGAGACAAAGGTGCTCGACCTAAATTAGTATGTAGCACAGTACCTGTAGCATTGATAACTGGCTTCAATGAAGGCTGAATCCGCTCCTGCAAGGCGTGATCAATTTGAGATACTACTTGATCAAAGGCGACTTGACCTTCATCCTTCAATTCTCCTTGAAGAATTGCTTGCCTTAATCGATCAATCTCGACTTGAATCGTCTCTTTGATATAAGTCCCCGCCAACTGGTCCTGCCACTGGCTAATCCGGTCATCAGCCAAGACCTTATCCACTTTGGGTAAGTTTGCTAATAAATGTTTCATGATAACTTGGCCTCCTCAATGCTCTCAGCATACTTAGGGTTCAAAACACGATGATCTTCTACCCGTTTAGTAATCCCCCGCTTGTCAAAATTATCCAAGATCAACAAGGCATATTTACGGCTGGTTCCCAATAGATTACGGAAGTCAGCCAGTTCAATGACCCCATGATCTTGACAAAATTCCGCTAGTCGATCAAGAGCTTCATTATAATAGACCGTTCGAATTTCCGTTTGCTTATCTAAACGATAAAATTCATTATTCTTACGCATTTGTAAATAGACTTCTCGCTTAACCTTATCTTTGCCTACCACTTCTTCAAAAGTCAATGGTGCAAATGGATTCTCGGCTAATTGTTGAGTGATCGCTTCATAAGCCTTGGCTTGTTGCGGTGAAATAGCTATTTGATAACCTGCCAACTTAATAAGGTCTCCATCAATTTCAAGCTTTTCTGCATCAACCAAGCTCTGAATAATCGCATTTAACTCCTTGGCTGGCAACTTAGAAAAGTTAGATCGGAATTCTTCCAGAGCCATCCCCGCATCCATATTACGTTCTTTATGATAGGTCTCCAAAAGCTGGATCATCTTTTCAGCTAATTGATCATAAGTAGATTTGGCCATATAAAATTGGCCAAACTTCAGCAAATGACCACCCTCCACTAACTCAGCAACATAAGCCTCAACGGCCTTCATTTCTTCACCTAAATAATCAGACATCTCTTTGACAGAAGTAAATCCGGCAGAGCGATTAGCCAAGAAATCAAGAAGAACATCGACCGTCGAACCGGTTTCCATGACTTCTAGGGACTCAATGACTTCCTGGTTGAATCGTTTATGCTTTTTAGGCGTTGCATCTAACACTTCGCCCCCGCCAATGGTAACGACTGGCGAAAAGTTACGCAAGATAAAGCGGTCACCCTTCTTAACAGCAATTTGTTCTTCAAGCCGAAGTTGAATAAATGCCTCTTCACCCGGCATAATCCGTTCAACCCCAATCGGTACTAACCGACCAATCACTTCGCGCGTTCCAATATGTACATGGACGCGGTCCCATAATTCCATGGGTTGGCTGGCCTCTTTAAGACATCGAACCTTGGCATCGATCATATAAGATGCTTCTAGTGGGGCTGCCGATAGAACATCTCCCCGCCCAACTTGGTCCAAATCAACCTTGGTCAAATTGAGGGCTGTACGATTCCCAGCATGAGCAATTTTTTGATCCTGTTCATGAATCTGGATTGTCCGGATCCGGGTAGGAATCCCCGCCGGATATATAGTCATTTCATCTCCCACTTCAATTGCACCATCAATCAAGGTTCCAGTAACTACCGTTCCAAAGCCCTTGACGGAAAAAGCACGGTCAACATTCAAGCGCCCCGGCAAATCTTCAGCTTTCCGCTGAATATGATCCACTCGGTCTTGGATCAATGCCTTCAGCTCGTCAATGCCAATCCCAGCTACTGCATCCGTCTCAACAATCGGACTATTTTCAAGTTTACTTCCTTTGAACTGCTCACGAATATCCTCATAGACTAATTCTTTGAGGTCGGCATCCACACTAGCTACCTTGGTCAGAACAATAATAAAATCATCAACCCCTAAAAGGCTTAAGACAGCTACGTGTTCCTTGGTTTGAGGCATAATTCCTTCATTGACATCAATCACTAGTAGGGCCAAATCAATTCCAGCCGCCCCAGCTAACATATTTTTGATAAACTTTTCATGGCCAGGAACGTCCACAATCCCGACCCGCTCACCATTTTCTAAATCAATATAGGCAAATCCCAAATTGATAGAAAGGCCACGCTGCTTTTCCTCCCTAGTCGTATCCGTTTCGATACCGGTGAGAGCTTTAATCAGCGTGGTCTTTCCATGATCAATATGACCTGCCGTTCCTATTACGACATTTTTCATGCACGATTCCTCGTCGACGCTCTATGCAGGGTAAACAACTTTAGCTGCTGTGCGTTGGGCATCCAAGATATAACGCATATTGGTTTCTTCGCCCACAGCTAAGTGATCTTTCATTTCATAGAAAGAAGTACAGGTTCCACAAGCTTTCACCGATACTCCTTTATCAGCCAAGCTTTGTAGATCTTCAACGGTATCTGCGCCTTCTTTAGCCAATAAGACTCCCCCATTATATAAGATGACTTCCTTAGGAAGGTCTTCTGCTTGTGCTAAAACACTGACAAAAGACTTCATTAAGGTATGTCCTAGATCATCATTTCCACTACCTAATTTATCACTATTGATGACTACGATATATTCTGCCATTGTACATTTCCTTTCTTATTTTACAATAATTGCCTTTTCCTGTTGTTGTGTAATATAACCAATGTGGGCAGCTTGAATATTAGCTTCTTGATAGGCTTGCATAATACTGGCCAATTGATCTTCGGGAACAGTAATTAATAAGCCTCCCGAAGTCTGAGGATCAAAGAGGATTTCTTCCATAGCTGGATCAGCTATTTGGAAGTCAATCTGGTCTTCATAGTATTGGCGGTTACGCTTAGCACCACCCGTTGTCAAATTAGCTTTGGCTGCTTCATAAGCTCCTTCAATATAAGGAATCTTAGCGGCTTCCACTACAGCCGAAGCGTGATCTTCAACCATTTCAATCATATGACCTAAAATACCAAATCCGGTAATATCCGTACAAGCGGTCACTTGATAATCCAACATAATCTCGGCTGCATATTTATTCAAGGTGGTCATAAATTGAATCGCCTCATCAAATGCTGCTTGAGAAATCAAGTTCTTATTATGGGCCGTGGTAACAATCCCGACACCTAATTTCTTGGTTGCAATCAGGGCATCCCCTGGTTTACAACCGTTATTGGTCACAATCTTATCAGGATGAACGACACCTGCTACCGCCAAGCCATAAAGTGGCTTGCTTTGACGAATGGTATGTCCTCCGGCAAGTACCCCACCTGCTTCAAGCACCTTCTCAGCGCCTCCCTTTAGAATCTGAGCTAGATTATCTAAAGGCTGAGTGTTATCTGGGTAGCCTACAAGATTTAAAGCGGTAATCACTTTCCCACCCATCGAATAAACATCCGAAAGGGCATTAGTTGCTGCGATCCGACCAAAATCATAAGGATCTTTCACCATTGAAGGGAAGAAATCGGTTGTTTGAATCACGGCTACATCCGGAGACACTTGATAAACCGCTGCGTCATCGCTGGAGTCATAACCCACTAAAAGATTGGGATCAAATTGTTTAGGTAAACCGCCTAAAATTTCAGACAAACTGCCTGGTCCTATCTTGGCGTTTCACCCACCACAGATTTCTAGTTCGGTAACCTCTTTATGTTTATCTACCATTTTATCCCTCTTTTCTTTAACTTTATGCTTCCATTATACAACGAATAACAAATAATTTCAGCGCTTGGGCTCATAAAGTCTACTCTTTTATATAATCGAGTGTCGAATTATCATAGTAGGTAAAGTCCTATGCAAGCTAGCTCAAATGTCTAACCCTAACAAAAAAGCTAAGCCCGTAAGGCTTAGCTTAAGATTCAACGAATTAGAAGTCTAATTTTTCTGATTTAACGCGACCTTTTTCATTGATGAAGTAGCGGTCAACACGATCAGTGAAAGGTACAGCAGAAGCTCCGGTACCATCTTTACGTAAAGATACTTGTAAGACTTTGTGGTCAAAGCCTTCAACTTCTTTAAGTACACCCTTCATGACTTTAAGGATTGAAACTGGAGTTTCAGGTTCTTTAAGTGTTACGAAAGCTTTACCCTTCTTCAAGGCTTCACCTACTAATGTTTCAACTTCTTCAGCTGGTGCGCCAAAGATAAGATAGTATTCGCCATCTTTTTCTAAGTCTTCTGCTTTACGCACTTGAACAGAATCATGTTTTTTCTTAGCTAATTGCATGATGTTAGCCATCAAAGGACGCGATCCAGTTGAACGGTGTCCAGCAATAATCACTGATTCCTTGTTATCGAAAGCTTCTTCGATATATTGAGCAACTTGTTCATTAAAAAGACCTTGATCTACAAACTTTTGTAATACAGCATCCATTAATTAAAACCTCCATAACATTTCATTTCTTACTATCTATACAATAGCACAATTTCCATCAAAATGAAAGGCTATCGCAAAATCTATGGAAAGTAGACCAGGTCCAGTGAGTCTCTCTGTATCTTTCCTGACGATCGCTATCCGATTCTATCATTGATATTATTATCTAGCCCAAGTAATTACCCCATCCGATCTATATAATCATAAAAAATAGCCAGCTGTTAAACAACTGGCTAGCTAATATTCCTGGCGGGAACGTGTGAGAATCGAACTCACCCAAGACGCTCTTAACGCCTCATACTGGTTTTGAAGACCAGAGGGAACACCAGAACCCATCCGCTCCCTTTAATGGCTTTCTCAAGCACGCTTAACATGTTAGCAATTTTAACGGATAAAATCAAGTATTAAGTTGAAAATTAACCTCTTTCCAAAAAGAACAGTCTCATTTTATAGTGACCCTATAAATCCTCCTCGATAGTACTGCGTCACCCTCAAAAATTAGATTGAAAACCAAAATTTTGAGTCTTTTCTGGCTAACTACCATTTAGATTTCATGCTTCAAATGATCATTGATGATAAGATAGTTAAAAGGGAAATAACCTATTAGCGAAAAAATAAAATGTCCAGAAATTAATCTTATAAGGATGGATTCATAATTATCAAAATTTAGCTTAAAAAATATTCCGATCCAAAAGAACAAGGCTGCTTACGTTATCGAAATATAGCTAGTTATGATATAATGATAGCTGAATACTGAGTTAAATGATCTCGAAACGACTATATAGTTAACAATAAATAATCCGATCATTTTAATAAAAACTGTCGACCTAGACTATAACCTTGTTAGAAATTTTCTTGGGATTATAAAACAAGTAAGTAGTAGTTCGAGTAACGATCCTGAATTATACCCATTCTATCGACTCTTACAATTAATTATTTTCGATTTAAGTAAGAAAGAAGGGATCCTTTGACTTCAATCTATGATTTTTACCCCAAGGAATACTACACTCCCATGCCAGAAATGCATAATGAAAGTATTCCCGTAACAGCAGGTTGTAACTATAATTTTTGTAAGTTTTGTGATTTGAACGGATTGCTCAAATATCAAGAGTTCGAACTAGCAGATATTAAACACTATATTAAAGAACGCGCTAAATTTTATGAAGGGAAAAGATATGTCCCTAAAAAGTTCACCCTACTTGAAGGCAATGCCCTTTGTGTACCCACTCAGCGCCTACTAGAAATTATGCATTGCATCCATGACTCCTTTCCCCAAGTGGATTATATTTCTACTTTTGCACGGTCTAAAGACATTCTAGATAAGCCCCTTAAAGACCTAGCTCTACTTAAGAAAGCTGGTTTAGATCGGATCTCTATTGGAATCGAATCCGGCTCGGACCAAGTCTTGCATTTCCAACGTAAGGGAGTCACTGCCAACCACCAATTGCAGGCCTTAAAAAAATTAGAAGAATTAGGCATCCGTTATACTTGCTATATTATGGTCGGCCTAGGTGGGCAAGAATTGAGCCAAGAACACGCTGAAAAAACCGCTGAGTTCTTAAATCAAGTTCAACCCGATGAACTCACTGTTGTCACCATGGTCCTCTTCAAGGGGGCCGATCTGGTAAAGGATGTCATCTCAGGACGCTTCAAACGCCTAAAACCTAGCCAAACTGTCCTTGAAGAAATCCAACTCCTAGAAAAATTAGAGCTGAAGACACTTTTCAATGCAAGTCATCCCACAAATCTAATACCTGTTAAGGGGATGATCCCCCAACAAAAAAAATCCTTAATTCATAAGCTCAATGAAGGCTATTTAACAAGTCTAAAAGCAACGAGAAAGACAGATTACTATCAAGGGGGAAAATGGCATCAACTATCCAAGGAAAATGGTCTAGACCAAACCCTAAAAGGTCAATAAGACGACAAGAATCCCTCACTCTTTATAATGGAGTGAGGACTTTTTTCTTTAACCCACCCTTATATTTTTGTCGCTTACTGGTAGCGCAATAATAGATTCATTAACCCGAACCAGGTGTAGCTATCTAGCAAAATAAAAAATGCCTCCTAAAATAGTTGCCATCTTGATTTTCTACTTTAGGAGGCACAAATTCATTCATTTTAATTTTTAGACTTTATCCATTGGTCAGCGTGGTATATTCCGCCTTCATCATGCAGGTCTTCCGCTAAATAAAGCGACTTACCATCATAGACATACAATTCTGTTTGGTCAATCATAACTGCCCATTTAATGGATCGACCTTCTCCCAAGTCAACTTCGACGTGACTTGGATCCACCATCTCAACCTTTGTATCTAATGGAAAAGAGCGATTAGTTTGTAAATGCATCGCTAGAATTTCTTGAAGAAAGTCATTAGCTGTTTCAAAATCAAAGGCAAAATCATTATGATCGACTAAATAGCGATCAAAGGATTCTTGCAAGATTTCATAGCTATGTTTTTCAACTAAGAAATGATCCTCACTCTTCTCCTTGGTTGCTGCTAATTCCAGCTGATAGGAGTTCTTCGAATCCAAGCCAATCAGATGATTCACATCGACATAAACATTGCCCTCAGCCAAGTAAAGACCCATATTTTGGTAGATACGATACTTGCTATAAGTCTCTCTTAAGTCATAAGCCATATTCGTATAAGGATAAAGAGCAACTGGCTGGCCTCTTTGACCTAATAAGACAACCGGCGAAAGGGTCTTACGGATCAGGCCGCCGTAGAATCCACCTTCTCCTTTCTTCAAACCACCAGTCATAATGACCAGGTCTTGATAGATTGCTGGACGTGACTGCACCTTTCCTTGACCATCTTCATAAAAGCGTTGGCCCTGGTTGGCTTCATCCTGGACAAAGTAATAAGCCAGGTTAAAAAGACCATCCTCTTCGATGGATAAGATAATCTTTAAATCAACATCGAGATCCTCTATAGGGAGAGCTCCTTGATAAAATCCTTGATAATCTGCTACTTCTTTAGGAGCTTGGTAGGTCGAATCATCGGGGTTCAAAATCTCCTCTGGGATAAAATTAGCCCGTTTAAAACGATGCCCGTGATGATGGTTATCGACAAAGGAAGACTTGATGGATTGAATATGATCAGGCAAGTATTCATTCTCTTCATCATGATCATGATCGTGATGATGGCCATTATTGGCATGTTCGTCCTTTGATTTTGTCCCCGCTTTGGAATGTTGGACGACCTCTTCTGTTGAATCCGCCGTTGAAGACTCACTCGCTTGAATCGGCGTTAAACTTTGAAAAGCTCCCGCCAATAAACTAAGAAGCAGTGGATAAATGACTATTTTATGCTTCATGATTCCTCCTTCTAATGGGGCATAATGCCATCCACGTACTCGAACTCTCGACCAGCTTGATCAAGTAGCTTTTGGCCTACTTGTTTAAAAGTGAAAAGCTCTTGACCGAATAGAAATACACGCCAGCCATCATCCACTTCAGTGACAAGCGGGCTTGCAATGATAAAATAATGATATCCAGCTTTTTGGTCATAATAAATACCTGGGATTCTCTGGTTAAGTAAGTGGAGTACATCTTCTTGGGACATCTTAGGCTCAATTTGATCTAGAAGATTTTGGTAAGTTTTCTGCAGATCAAAAGGTAAATTAAATTCTTCCAGATAGACCTGCTTCACCGACTGACTATAAGCATTTAAGTCTGGATAAGGAAAGGAATGAAATTCCGTTAGCTGGGCTAAATCCTCGTAACCTGCTAGGTCTTCGTCTATTGCTTCGAGGACCTTGACATAAACATACAATTCATTCCCTTTAAATACCAATCCCTCAATGGCGTTATCTTCTTGATTGAGATAATAACCTTCAAAGGGCAAATCCTTTAACTCCGTGGCCTGAATTTTATGAGTTAAGCCCGTCATCGATAGAACGAGAAGGCATATCAAACTCTTGATAAATCTTTTGTACATAATTACTCCTTTAAACTAAAAAAGCACAGGGGTCTAACCCCCCGCGCTTAAAGTCATCACTTTGTCAGAAGGCTTAGTTATTCAGCTGCTTCTTCAGAAGATTCCTCTGAGCTTTCTTGTGCGGTTTCTACTTCAGAGCTTTCCGCTTCGGAACTGTCTGCACTTGATTCTTCGGATGCTTCACTCGATTCTGAATTTTCTTGGGTATTCTCGGAAGAAACAGATTCTTGGCTAGTCTCTTTAGAAACCGTTTCTTGACCTGCACCAGCCTTAATCGTTACAGAAATCTTGTCGACCTTTGTGTCCCCGCCTTCATAAAGACCCATGGCTGCGAGTAACTTGTAAGCAATGTCGATATTTTCGTAATTCCCTTCAAACATGGCAGCACCGGCCCCAATTGCATACACAGGTACACGCTCTGGAGAGTGGTCAACAGTTGTAAAGGCTAGGCCAGCCTTACGAGCCAGTAAACGTGTGGAAGCAATAGAGATTGGTAGGTATGAGTGATAGCCCTTAATGATGTCTGTTTGACCAGCATTACGTTCTTCGAATGGTAATTTAGATTGTTCGAAGGCATATTTTAATTCTTCTAATTCATAAGGAGTAACTAACATTAAGTCTTTTTCTTCCACTTCGCCCGCTTCTTCAGCCGCTTCGACTTCACCAAAAGTCTTTACATCTTCACTTGCTTCAAGGTCAAAAACAAAACCGAAGTTCTCTTCAAGCGTTGGTAGAAAATCTTCAAAGGTCATTTCTGGGTTAGCTTCTAAAGCTTCAGCAAAAATAGTATCAAATTTTTCTTGAGAAACTTTTTGGTTATTTAATAAGTGGAAATAGGAATTATAACCTGTTTCAGAGTTACCAATAGTAAATCCACCGGTTGGGTGGTCAGCAGTTACGACGATCAAAGTTTCTTCTGGGTGTTCATAGTAGAAATCAACCGCTTTTTGGATAGCATTTTGGAAGTCGATCACTTCCTTCACAGTTGTTGCTGCATCGTTAGCATGTTCTGCCCAGTCAATCTTACCAGATTCAGTCATCATGAAGAAGCCATTTTCATTAGTAGATAATACTTCAATACCTTTTGCTACCATATCTGCTAAGGTTTGTTCGCCTTCTTCTTGGTCAATAGCATATTTCATAGAAGAGCCATCCGCATCTGACATTACTTCAGAAGGGGCATATACTTTACCTGTTTCAGCAGTAATGGCCTCGAACTCTTCTTTGCTTTCTACCACAGTATAGCCATTTTCTTTCAATACTTCGTAGAGGTCTTTTTGATCTTCATTATCGCCAGTACGACGTCCTAAAGAACCACCCGCAAAATAGTCAAAGTTTGATAAAGCCATTTGTTCGCCAATTTCGTAGTAGTTATTACGGTGTTCTACATTGGCATAAAAGGCTGCTGGCGTTGCATGATTTAAAGTAACGGTAGATAAAATCCCTACTGCCTTACCATCATTTTTTGCTTTTTCAGCAACAGATTCTGTTTGTTCTGTATAACCTGGTGTTAAACCAATGACATTTGAATCAATCTTAACACCATTTCCAAAAGCAGTAGCAGTTGCTGCAGAATCGGGAACATAGTGATCAGCATCCGTTGGATTTTGTAAACCAATCACTGGAAATTGAGAGAAATTTAAAGGTTGAGCTTGGGCTTGCCCTTTGCCTTCATCCCCATTATCAGGTCCTAAAAAGTATTCAGCCGCAGATACTGGAATATTTCCCATTCCATCCCCAATAAATAAGAAGACATATTTCGCTTGGTTTTCGCTAATTAAACTTAGGTCTTCTGTGAGTGCTCTACCTTCTTCTAATGCCACAACTGGCAATTCTGAAAATTGCCCTTCTTCTTGCTTGGCTAAGGCCGCAACAGGACTCAATGCTGATAAGACTAAGGCCGTTGACAAGGTCATCAAGATTGATTTTTTCATGCTCTCAATACTCCTCTTTTCTTATTTTTTGAAATCCTTCTGAATTTCACACCTATCTTATCAATCCAATATATTTTTTAAGTAAAACTACTGTAAAGATCATGTAAATTGTTTCTTTCACACATTTTCAAAATTCAAAAACTCTAGTAAAACCTGCTCCTTATCAGTTTTAGGACTTTATATCGCTCTTTTATGACAATTAGTTCATAATCGGGTGATACTCTCGGTAGAGATCATCCTCTTCTAGATGTCCTATTCTTCACTAACATTCTATAAACACCTTTACCCTCTCATCATCAGTGATCAATTGAAGCCTACAAATTCAATAATAAATAGCAAAAAAGACCCCAAGAGTTAGATTAAAAATCAAACTCTTGGGGTTCTCTATATGTAAACCTTTTTTATCCGCAGCAACTACTTGCTACAGGTGCTTTACGAATGGAATAAGTCAAGATAACTTCCGTTCCATCTTCAGGTAATACATCTGGGTTCCCAGTAAATTTCACTTCGCCTCGTTTTTCTACAGCACCATAAGTATAGGTTGTATTAGAAATCAAGCCAACTGGACAAGAATCTAAGCAAGTGATACAACCCGTATGTTTTTCTTTAGCATTATCTTTGTTGCCTCCAAAATGGAACTCAATATCATTACCATTCGAATCGACAATTGTATCCGCAATGTCGTATTCCTTATCGGCACCTTCCCAAGTTACTTTGATATCAATGATATCTCCTTCAACGTGGGTTTCTGTGGCATTTTCACCCGTCATATTGTTACCAGGTTCTGCACCGATCTCTAACAAAGCTTCGTAAAAGTCATTTTGATTAGCAGTCGTTCCATAGATCGATTTTCCACCGAAGTTACCATCGTCAAATACAACCGCATGACGAGTAGATGTTTCTAAATATTTTCCATTAACATGAGCCAAGATCTTGATCGTTCCTGCTTCTTTATCCACTACCATTGGATTTTCCTTAGTAGGAAGTGCTTCATCCGCAAAAACGGGTGTCATTGAAGATACGGCTAAGGTAAAGACAGCCGCAAAGGCTGCAATTTTTTTCATAATTTTTTTCATTAGATAAACTCCTTTTCTTTTATCCTTTTTTTCTTTGATCGGAAAGTAAATACAACATTATTATATTTAAGATCGCAACAATCGCTAAAGTCAACCATTTGATCTGATCAAATGGCATATTCAAGAAGAACATATCTCGCACATTATATATAAATATATTGGGAGATTTCACAAAGACTAAAACGACTATAACCGCTTCTAATATAAAGAAAAGTAACGGCTTGATCTTAAAAAAGACACTGATCATGATGAATAAAGCCAATATGAGCCAACACAAGACCCAAGTATGGATACGCATCTCCAGCCAAACCCAGTAAGACATCAAGGCACCGGCTAATAAAGCTGCCATAAATCCCGTTGATAACCCACTTAGGATCTGCTTAACACTTGCCATCAATTCGCCTCCTTTCAAGTTGATAATCTACCGCCAACCAGCGGTCAAAGAGTGCTTGCTTGACCGCCTGCGCCGATTTTACCCGTGGCAAATTCAATGATACTTGACGAATTGGCTTAGTGACGGCATAGGAAGTGGGATCTTCCTGATCAGCCAAGAGCGATCCCTTCGATAAACTCTGAATTGATACTCGGTAGCTGGCTAAATTATCTTGGAAGAGTTGAGGATCTACCAAATAGGCAGCCGCCAAACTATCCCAATTATAAAAGCCTTTGATTCCATATTCCAAATCATTATCAACAAACCAAGGATCCGAATAAGTCTTAATCAAGCGAGTCACACAACCCTCTTGTCCTGCAAATGCCTGATTATAATCCTCACGAGTAAACAAAACATCTAAACAGGCATTCCCCGTCAAGACCGAGACATTCTTTCCTTTGGAAAGAACCGTTAGTGTGGCTTGTGGATCACAAGAAAAATTCAACTCCAACATCTCTGACTTAGCAAAGATCAAAGGCGCCACAGTGCCTCCCATTAAGACAATTTGCTTAACTTTATCAAAAAACAGCGGATCTCTTAAATAAGCCCCTTGGAGGTTAGCCAACGATCCCGTCGCTAACAAACAAAGGTCTCCCGCATAGCGATCTGCCAGATCCACTAATAGCTGGCTAGCCGGGGTTAAATAATCCCCTACTTCTACTGCCCCCTTGGCATAAGGAATCGATTCAAGGTCTAACTCTTCAATTAAGCGCTGAGTGGACTGGTCGACTTCTTCAATCGGGGCATTTCCAAAACAAGAGGTAATCCCTACTAGTTCTACCTGAGAAGAGCCTAAAAGATACATCAAGGCCAAACCATCATCCACGTCTCGATTGGGTGTATAAAAGGTATTATCAAAATCAATCGCGACCTTCATGATTTTCCTCCTTTTTAACCGAGTCTTTTTTAGGCTGTTTTAAGTATTTTCCAAGAAAAGTCGTTCCCACCACTAAGACCGCCAATAAGACCAATGAAATAACGAATGACGAATCTCCCGGCTCCAGTGCCTTATCCCCTACATTGACATAGATGAAAGTCCCCGGCAAGATAAACACGAGAGACACCCAGAGATAGTCCCAAAATGGAATATCGGTCAAACCAAAAGCATAATTCTCAATATTATAGGGAATCACTGGCATCAAGCGGGCCAAAGCGAGTACAAAATTTAAGCGAGAACGATCTGCAGCTAAAATTTCTTTAGATTTAGGATATTTTCGATAGAGGAAGGATTGGAGTCCTTCACGGAATAAATACCGCGACATAAAGAACATAAAGGTTAAGTTTAGGGCAGCTCCCACAAAGGTCAATATAGACCCCTCAATTAAGCCATACCCCATTCCACCTGCAAAGGCTAGAAAGGGCACCGGAAAAAATCCAATCGGCAAGAAAACCCATAGAGCAATATATACCAAACGCCCATAGGCGCCAGCTGATTCGATTAAGTTTCTCACCCGATCCGGCGGAAAACTAACCGTAATCCATATAGTGGCCAACAATAACAAGCCGATCAAGATAAGCTTGAGCAGCTTCTCCCATGAAAAATTAGGCTTGCTTAGCTTGTCGATCATTGTATACCTTCTTAATAATATAGATAACAATAGACAGTGAGAAAAGTAATAAAAGTCCTACAAAGAGTTGTTTTCCTCCACCAGAAAAGTTTTGTCCGATATAAGAATAAACAATCGTTGCTGGTAATTGACCGATCCCGGTAGCTATAAAGAAGGACCAAAAGCCCATTGAGGTAAGACCCGCTGCATAAGATACCAAGTCAAAAGAAACGAATGGCAATAAACGACAAACGACGATTGTATACTTCCCATATTTTTCAAAGAAGGAATCCAATGACTTTAAGGCTGTATTAGAGGTTAATTTAGCCACAACATCTCGTCCTAAAATACGAGCAATATAGAAGCAAAGCGCTGCTCCTACCATGGAAGACGTCCAAGAAAGGATCGCTCCTTTAACCCAGCCAAAAATAGCTGCATTCGATAAGGTAATTAAAAAGGCTGGAATTGGTGAAATGATCGATTGCAAGATCATTAAGAAGAAAGAAACAACCGCAGCAATCGAACCATACGAACGTATAAAAGCAATCGTATCTTCTAAATTTACAGACTTCATAGCTGTAATAGATTGATTGATAAAGCCATTAACCGATGGTACGAAGAAATAAGCTAATAAAGCAGCAACAGCAAGAATAATTACAATAATTTGACTTTTTTTCATAGTTTCCTCCTAAAAAATAATAACGCTAAAAAACAAAGCCCCCTTTCCACAAATTAAGATTAATCATTTAGTAATTGCTGCAATTGTTCTTCAATCGCAGCTTGATCCATCTGACCAAATTGATAATGAACAACCTGGCCTTCTGCATCAATAAATAGGGTGGTTGGGAAAAAGACCGCGTTGGCAACCGCCATCGTCTTCAAGTGATAATCATAATAGATAGGCATTTTAAAGTTGAGTTCTTCTAAAAATTGCTCTACTTTTTCTTTGGTTTCCGTCGGCTTAGAATCTAAAGCATTCACTAGATAAAAATTAACATCTTCTTGATAATCTTCCCAAACCTTCTGGAATTCAGGCATTTCCTGACCGCAGGGATTACACCAAGTTGCCCAGATATTAACAACCGCCGGCTTTCCTTTGGAAGCTTTCTCGAAATCAACCATCTCACCCTCTTGATCCGTGAAGCGAAAATTCTTAGGCTCAATGGAAGCTAAAAACTCCGCCTTAGACATAGACTCATCCTCATCATCCTCACTTGTTTCTTTGGTCGATGAATCTTCCTTGCTAGTGGAAGTCGTCTTATTAGAGCTCGCCCTCTCAGTAGTCTTCGTCGTCTCAGCCGCCTTGCTAGTCTCTTTACTCGCCTCAGTCGTCTTCGTGGTATCAAGGGCCGTCTTACTCGTGCTTGTAGGCTGAGAGTTTGTTAAAGACTCTGACGAATCCTCATTTTGGTAGTGGCGATAAAAGCCACCAGCTATCAATAATAGTGCTACTAGGCTCAATCCCAAATACATCAATCGCTTATTCATAATAGCCTCCTATGCCAGTGATAATAGCCAGTCTTCCAACCAACCAAACATCATCATAATCCCAAAAAGAATGAGTAACACACCAGAAATACGGTGAACCCAACGGTAGTTATGCTTGATAAAGCCCACAACACGCTTGCTCTCTTCCAATAGGAGAGCCGATAAGACAAAAGGAATCCCTAAACCTAAACAATAGGCCAAGATCAAGCCAATCGACCGTCCCCAAGAACCAACGGTAGCAATATAAGATAAAGCCGCCGCCAAAAAAGTCCCCACGCAAGGCGACCATGATATGGCAAATAACATCCCGAAAGCAAAAGGATTCAAGACCGCTCCACCCGAATGCTTAGGCGTTAGTTTGGCCATCAACTTTTGACCTGTTAAATAATCTAGCCCCAAAGCAATCAATATTAGTCCAGCAATCCCGTTCACCCAGGCCCGGTGCATCAATAGAAAGTGCCCTAGCGTTGAAACAAACAAGCTTAAGGCCATAAAGACTAGCGAAAAGCCTGCCACAAATCCCAAAGCCTTCATCAAGGGCTTAGACTCAGCATCCTCCTTTGTCCCCACAAAGTAGGCAATATACATTGGTAACATAGGTAACAAGCAAGGAGACACAAAAGTCATGATTCCTTCTAAAAATAAAATAAAATAATCCATTCTGCATCCCCTCGTTTAGCACACTCTTCAAAAAACTTTCTATCCAATGGGTATTCTAACAAATCAATTCTGATAAGTGAAATGATTCGAATAAGGCAATTAGACTACTTATTAATGCTAAAAAAGTTATATTAATAAGCTTATATCAGTAAGATACAGTATTCATATTTTTATCTATTTAATATTCTGATAAATCTAAAGAAGAAAAGCTCCCAGTCCCCTCACATTATAAAGGTTGGTAGGGAACTTCTTCTTCCGGTCCCCCATCGATGGCAACTTGAATCAATTGATCCAAGACGTGGCGATGTCCTACTTCATCAAAAGCATCCCCAAAAGTTAACCCTAATGGAAAATCTATGGCTAAAAAACGCGGTGGACGGACCTTTTCAATCAGACGCGGTAGATGGGCAATGGAAGCTGTTCGAATCCCTTGTTTTTCAACTTCTCGTTGTATGAGTCCAACGGACTGATGACAGATATATCAACCGGGAGACATCAAACAGACATCGACTTGATCTTCAACTAATTGACGGGCAATCGCTGGAGCGACCTCATTGATCAAAAGATCCGTTCTGGGAATATATCCCATTAGACCAAAGTTACGTGGTGCCACCGACCCAATACGCCCTTCTTGTGCATAATGACGCAATAAATCCAAGGGGAATACAACATTCAAGTCCTGATCAGCGGCCTTATGGTCATAGTGATCATGAGTAATCGTTAATAAATCTGGCGTTGCTGTCCCAGGAATCATTCGATAAGTATGGTCTCCATTGATATTAAAGGGCGGATCTGACTTCAGATGCACGCCCGCCGTCGTTACAAAGGCGACCTTACAATCTTGGATTGGCTTGGTTAAGTCGACAATATTTGGAGGTTCTTCCAGCGTCATAACCATCCGCTCTGCCCCCTTGGCTATAATTTTTTCTTTAAAGCTACGCTTCTTCATGCTTATCCCCTTTCTTGATATATCTTTTGAATCTGTTCAATCGGAACACCTTGACGGTATAAGTGCTGACAATACTGCATTGTCCATAAGGTCCTAAGTGTTCCCCCTTTTTGAAAACGACGCGAAGCCGTATAAATTGATAGAGGAGGTATGATAAACTGCCCACCAGCTTGTTTATAACGCATTGACCAGTCATAATCTTCCATTAAAGCTAAAGATTTAAAGCCCCCTGACTGATGATAAGTCTGACGAGTCATAAAAATCCCCTGATCGCCAAAGGCAATACGGCGATACTTTAGTCGCCAATTCGATCCCCAAGCAATCGTACTTAACAAAGGGCTGCTAGGATCAAATCGCAAAGGAAAGGCACCCGCATTCCCTTTATCTAGTGCTTGAATAATGGCCTCCAAAGGATCTTCTTTAAAATAACTGTCCGCATGTAAAAAGAGCAGGCGGTCACTTTGACTAGCCAAGGCACCAGTATGAAGCTGCTGACCTCTTCCTTTAGCAGAATGAATACAAGTCCAGCCTGCTTGTGTAAGATGTTCAGGGGTTCCATCCAAAGATCCCCCATCCACAAACAGGACTTCTACCTTTTGACGGTCAAAGACGTGCAGGTGGTCGAAAAGACCGGTTACTTGCTCGACTTCGTTATATACTGGAATGATCAGTGAAAGTTCTGGCTTCATTGAAGCAACCTCTCTAAGTCATTAATATAGGTCTGAATATTTTCGAGAAATGGTAGGCTGATAAAGCGTTCAATTGTGGCAAAAGCGGATGAATTTGCTGCCTTCACCTTCGTTTGATTTAGATATTGAACATAAGCCATAGCACACCAAGTGACGCCTCGTAAGCAGGTAAAGTGCAGGTACTGTTTTAGGCGGTCTTTTTTAACAGGGACGGTCGAATACTTGTTATAAGCAGTCACAAAACCAGCCAGATCTTTCCCTTCAATCAATTGATCTGTTCGCCAAAGCGTCGTTGTCGGTGCTAAAAAGTGGGCCAAATCTTGTTCACGCTCACCGATCAGCGGTTTCTCCCAATCAATAATATAAGAAGGTCCTGACTCATTGATCAAAAAATTATGGGAGTTTAATTCGGTATTGATAATACAAGGATCCTCTAAAGGAAGCTGGCGGTCATAAATAGACAGGCTGTCCAACAAGGATAAAATAACTGATTCAACTTGCGATTTCTTTTGTGGCCAACCTTGATAGTGCTTGAACATAGACTGAAATTCCTGATACATCAGCTCAAAAGGCTGGTCAGCTCGAATTAAGTCCCTTCCCCGCTTGGGATCCACATGATGAACACGCGCAAGAAGCTCTGCCGCCTTATTCAAGTCGGTTTGATAGTTCAAAGGACGTCCAGGAAGAAATTCTTCCGTCAAAAATCCTAATCCCATCAGATCCGTCTCCGCCTGACAATCATAGACCTTGGGCACCACCCCTGAAGGCTCTAAGGCCTTTAAGGCTTGATATTCATAGACAATTTGGTGTTTTAAGTGCATCTGAGACCCTAGGGCAACACGTAATAATTTTTTCCCCTGATCAAAGATAAAATTCGCATTGTATTCACCTTGATTCAAAAATGTCGCTGCTGAATCCCCCGTCAAATAAGCAGCTACATCATCACGGTCATCGATATCCAAAATAGTCCGAGTTAAGGTCCAGGTTAAGCCCGCTGATTGAGCTTGATCCAAGGTTTGACGAAGGACTTGGTCGTGGGAATAATGTGTCAAATTAAATAGTTCAGGATGAAAAGCCTTGGTAGCGATTAGGCCATAACCGCCATCACGGGCCGGAGCCAAAACCAAATCACAATGATCCAAACCCTCAAAAGCCTGATTCAATATCGGTCGATCTAAATCAATCAAATCACAGCCCATAAGGGCTACTTTTTGATAACCCAATTGAAAGACCTGCTCCATCGCTTGAGCCATTCGCTGACCCAGATGGTCCGACATCAACTGTGGAAAAACCCGACCCAAGTCAATATCTAGATAATCATGAACTTGAGCCAAATCCTCTTGAGGTGTCACAAAGAGATAGACATCCGCCGGATAATCTTGAATAACCTGATAGTTCTGCTGAATTAAATAAGTGCATAAGTGAAGAATATTATCCGCAGGTAAAAAATTCTGTAAACGCGTCTTAGAATAGCCCTTCTTAGGCAACTTCATAAAATAGATAATTGCTGACTGATTCATTAAAAACTCCTTTATTTAACAAGCCTGATCAGCAGGATGGAAATAACGAATACCTAGGGCAAGCAAACCATTGACAAAGGCCATCACGGCAATACCCACTATGAAATAAGGCAGCATCAAGAAAGACTGTTCCATCGAAAATCTCCATAGTAAAGCTAGAGCCAATGCCGATAATAAAGTCACCATGATCCAATGGCCTCGCCAGGAAAAACGATAGCAAGTTTGAATCAAAGCTTCAGTGCGCCAAATGGCAAGGATCGCTATTGATATAAGAACTACTCCGATGAAAATTAGATAGCCCTGATATTCTGCTGCTAAAAAACCTTCCTGGGCTTGACTTAGCCGAAAATACAGATGACGATATAATCCCATCCGTTGACGGGCATATTGATTGATCACCCAGCCTAAGATAAGAACTAGCACCTCAAACACCCAATACACTTTACTTGCCATAACGACCTCCAAAAGTTAATATAATGCTAGTATAACATAGCGATCTATAATCTCTTAGTGAAAAGAAATAAGTATAACTAATAAATATAAGTGATTTATCAGAGCTTTTAATTAGTTAGCTTTTCAAGACTATGTTATAATTAAATTATCACTAATATTTAAGGAGTGTATGTATGCGTAAAACATTAATGAATGTTACTAAATCAGCTTTAGTTTTAGCAACTGTGGTATCTTTAGGGGTTGGATCAATCTACGCCGCTGATATCGAAGTCATCGAAGGTGAAAAACTCGAACAAATTGAACAAGACAATAAAGAAAAAGAGAAAGTCTTGGTTATCGACGTACGTGACGATGATGCCTACGAAAAAGGCCACGTTAAACATGCCATCAATATTGAAGCCGATGACTTAGAAGAAAACCTTCCACGCCTTGAAAATTACAAAAAGATGCAAGTGGTTGTCATTGCTGCTACCAAAGAAGACTCTGCCGCTTCTGCTCAATTATTATTAGATAACGGCTTCGAAAAAGTTCAAAACGCAGATGGTGTTGATGAATTTGACTATCAATTAGTGACTTTCGAATCCATCTTACCTGATGAGTTAATGGATGAAATCGATGACGATGATGTTATTTTCATTGACGGACGTGATGAAAAAGACTTCAATAAATCAGCCATTAAAGGGGCTCACCATGTAGATAGTGAAACACCTGAAACAGCCCTTGAATTCTTGCCAGAAGATAAAGACACTGAAATTATCACTTACTGCTACTCTGGTAACCGTTCAAGTGTTATCGCAGAATACTTAGAAGAACAAGGTTACACCAATGTGAGAAACTCGCTTGATGGAACTAAAGAAAATAAAGAAATTCCACTTGAAAACAAATAATCAAGAAATAATCAAGTAAAAGAACCCGGCAAATCAACTTGCCGGGTTCTTTTTTTAATTAAGTGCTATTTCTTTTATTTTAAACGAACTTTATAAATATAAGGATAAAGCTTACCAGTAATATAGAATTCATCGCCCTCGATATGAGCTATCCCATTCAAGGTATCCACTGAAGCGATCTCTTCCTCATTTAAGGTCTGATCAAGCATTGGACGAACATCATAAGTCTCCACTACCGACTCAGACGCTAGGTCGATCTTTAAAATTTCATCACGATATAATCGGTTCGCATAGATATGACCATTGGCCCATTCCAATTCATTCAATTTTGAGGCAGCCAACTTACCATTCATAATTTTGACTTGACCAAGTAATTCAAAGGTCTCAGGATCGTGCTTATAAAGGGTTGACGTCCCATCCGACCGCCATATAACCTTCTCATCTGGATCATAACAGATTCCCCATCCTTCGGTATTAATATCTATCTCATCCAAAATTTCAAAGGTCTTTGGATCCCGCTTAAGAACTTTTTTCTCCTTCCAGGTCAACTGCCACAAAGCGTTAGGGGTAAAGGTAATTCCCTCACCAAAATAATTATTTGGCAAATTTTGGGCATCCTCTAATTCACCTGATTGAAGATTAAACTTACCCAGTTGAGATTTTCCCTCTAAGCCTGTTCCCAAGATCAATTCCTTACCTGTCGGATCCAACTCTAAACCTTGGGTAAAGAGTGGCGTTTTTACGGGATACTTATCCAATAAATCAACCTCAGCTGCCCAAGTGGTTGCGGGTTGACATAGACTTGCGATCATTAAAAAGGCTAACAGTGATTTCTTCCGTTTCATGATCGGACCGTCCTTTCTACTTAATCTTTTGAGCAAATTCATCAATTAAACGAGCCATTTCCTCATACTGAGTCATGTAGATTAAGTGGTCTCCTTCTAATACATGAGTCTCAACTTCATTTGGATTTTCGGACATCGAAACATGTTGTTCTTCCCAGTCTTCAGTAATCTTATCCATGAATTCACGACGCATCTCAATATCTTCATAAGAGTCTTGTGCTAAAAGATATAAAGCAGGAATACCTGCCGGTATCTTTTCATCCTTGTTATCCAATAAGACTTGGTTAGAGCGCTCACTCTCATCTGCCACATCTTCATTATTCAAATTCAACTGAGCGATCAGCTTATACTGCTCGTTCACTTCATCATCCACATCAGGGATCTCCGGAAGATCAGTTGCTGCCCCACTATCATCCACTGGTGCTTCCTCATGTTGCATGTCCATAAATCCATTCATCATTGGTGTAGAGGTATCCATACCAACCACCCCTTGAACTTCTTCAGGGTATTTTTGAGCATACTTCATAGCATAAATACCGGACAAGGAATGAGCAACTAATAAATATTTGTCCACTTTTTCTTGTTGAAGTGCTTGATGCAGTTCATCAATAATCGTATCTACTGTTCTTTCTTCATGACTTACATCAGATAGTCCATAACCAAAAGGTTCTACTACTAAAATATGATATTTTTTCGCTAATAAATCTAATAAATTCTTATGAGTTAATGGTTGTGAAGCTTCACCAAGAC
Source organism: Facklamia hominis CCUG 36813 (assembly GCF_000301035.1). Lineage (GTDB taxonomy): Bacteria > Bacillota > Bacilli > Lactobacillales > Aerococcaceae > Facklamia > Facklamia hominis. The sequence continues at coordinate 652,760 of NZ_JH932292.1, forward strand.
CCGGCATAAAGACGAGCGTCTTAGACTGTCCTTTATGTTCTTCACCCATTTCATAAATATTCATTTGGTGGCCATTTACAGTAATCTTATGGCCATATTCCTTAATTAAAGCCTTCAATTCTTCGGGATCAGTTGGAATTTCATCCTTTTCGGATTTTTCTTCTGAAGATTCGCCTTGGTTAGCATCTTCTGCGCCTGTTGCTGATTCTTGACTTGATTCCATTTCAGTCATTGATTGTGCATCTGATTTAGATTCTGCTGCTTGACTTGTTTCTTGACTGGTATCTTCTTGAGCAAAAGTCTGAGCAAGCGGCAAAGCTGTTTGAGCTAATAACATTCCTGATAAAACGGCCATCGTTAAAGTTTTTTGTTTTTTCATTTAAATCTTCCTTTCTGATTTAACTAGATTTAGTATAACTGGCAAATATGTAAAGTATATAAAATAACATTCAATTTTTGAAAAAGATTAAAGTAATGGAAACACTGTCAATCAGCTACTGGCCTAATCATTATTGGCTAATTAGGCCAATAGTATCTATTTGAATGACAGACTGCACTCTATCCATTCTTCTTTTGGCGACGAAGAAAGCCAATACCTGAGAGAATGGATATAGTTGCTAATCCATTCACTATATGATGAGATATTTCACCTGTGGTTGGAAGTTCTGGTTTTTTACTCGATTGACCCGGTTTTTGTTGGTCTTTAGATCCAGATTGACCTGGCTTTTGGCCTGGTTGATCCGGCTTTTGCTGATCTTTAGACCCAGATTGATCTGGTTGTTTTTGATCCTGAGAATCAGATTGACCTGGCTTTTGGTCGGGTTGATCTGGTTGTGGTTGGTCTTTAGAGCCAGATTGACCTGGCTTTTGACCTGATTGATTCGGTTTTTGCTGATCTTTAGACCCAGATTGACCTGGCTTTTGACCCGGTTGATCCGGTTTTGGCTGATCTTTAGAGTCTGATTGGCCTGGCTTTTGACTCGGTTGATTTGGTTTTGGCTGATCTTTGGAACCGGATTGGCCTGGCGTTTGACCCGGTTTATCTGGTTTTTGTTGGTCTTTAGAACCAGGTTGACCTGGCTTTTGACCTGATTGATTCGGTTTTTGCTGATCTTTAGACCCAGATTGATCTGGTTGTTTTTGATCCTGAGAATCAGATTGACCTAGCTTTTGGTCGGGTTGATCTGGTTGTGATTGGTCTTTAGAGCCAGATTGACCTGGCTTTTGACCTGATTGATTTGGTTTTTGCTGATCTTTAGACCCAGATTGACCTGGCTTTTGACCCGATTGATCCGGTTTTTGCTGATCTTTAGATCCAGATTGACCTGGTTGAGCAGGTTTTTGTTGGTCTTTAGATCCAGATTGACCTGGCTTTTGACCTGATTGATTTGGTTTTTGCTGATCTTTAGAGTTTGGTTGACTCGGCTTTTGTCCTAGTTGATCAGGTTGTTGTTGATCCTGAGAATCAGATTGGCCTGGCTTTTGACCCGGTTGATCCGGTTTTGGCTGATCTTTAGATCCAGATTGACCTGGCTTTTGACCTAATTGATTTGGTTTTTGCTGATCTTTAGTTCCAGATTGACCTAGCTTTTGACCCGGTTGATCCGGTTTTGGCTGATCTTTAGATCCAGATTGATTTGGTTTTTGACCCGGTTGATCCGGTTTTTGCTGATCTTTAGACCCAGATTGACCTGGCTGTTGACCTGATTGATCTGGTTGTTTTTGATCCTGAGAATCAGATTGGCCTGGCTTTTGACTCGGTTGATCTGGCTTTTGCTGGTCCTTAGAGTCTGATTGGTCCGGTTTTGGTTGATCTTTAGAGTCTGATTGACCTGGTTTTTGGCCCGGTTGATCTGGCTGTTGTTGGTCTTTAGAGTCTGATTGACCTGGCTTTTGGTCGGGTTGATCTGGTTGTGGTTGATCTTTAGATCCAGGCTGGTTTGGTTTTTCCTGCTCGCCAGTCCCTGGATTATCAGGTGTTTCACCAGGTTGTTGTCCTGGCGATGGGGTATCCGATGAATCAGGTTTTCCTGGATTTTTATCAGATTGGTCGAGACCTGGATGTTTTGGTTCTTGTGCCGCTACATCTTTAGTTCCAACGATTTTTCGATCGGCTACTGCTTCTTCTAGAATGTCTACGGAACCTTCAGGCTTTTTAGACTTAATTTTGTTCGTTAGAACCTTGCCTGTTGCAGGGTCCAATTCATAGATCACTTCATATTGAACTTCTTTGCGTCCTTCTCTTCCAGGTATTATTTTTTCCTGACCTCTTGGTAAATTAGGGTCTTCCTCAATCACCGTTTCTGGTTTCGCAATGACTTCTTCTTCACTGATATAGTCTCTGACCCCCACCTTAACTCGACGTGGTCTCATATCTTTTTGAATTTGATTACCTAAGCGATAACCAACTTCCCCTTTATCTAGCTCTTCTACTTCACCATTATCCTTACTTTCATCCGCTTCAAACTGAGTTTCAATCGGAATTTCTTGGGATGACGAAATTGAAAAAGTCCAACCTTTTTCATCGTCTCCTGTAACTGAAAGGGCATAATTTTCTTCAAGTCGTGGATCTGTAAATCTAGCCTTAAGGGTATAACGATTGGATCTAGTTCCATTTGAATTGTAAAGACTTAACAGATTTTGACTAATGGCTCTTGACACCCCTGTGCTTTGATTATATTCAATCGAATCCGCCAAGAAATTTTTCTTATTATTTTCAAATGGCAGGGTCATTTTGATAGGATTACCCAAAGTGTCTTTTTTAACTTCTTCCTGACCCTCTTTTTGTTCATAAACCGTCACTTCGAGCTCTAATTTGTCTTGATCACTAATTTTGCTTCCTTCTTCAACCTTCATCTCAAAATCAGTATTCATATTTTGAGAAAGTGTTAAGCTAGGTGCCCAGTTTGTCTTATTTTGATAATGATGCATTTGACCTGCAAAAAATCGATTGCTATGTTGAACACCATAACCTAATAAATTAGCGGTTGCTATATTGGCTTGACTAATTCTTAATAATCGATAATCCTTGTTATTATATTTAAACCCTCCCGTCTGGACATTGTATTGATCTTGACTGAGGTATTTTTCAGGAGTTAGCACATTATCCTTACCAACTGTTGCTCTCACAGTTGTTGAGCGAAAAACGTCCTCCTCAACTCCCTGATCATTCAAAACGCGTAACGTAAGACGCGTCAAAAGATCTACTTCTTGTCCATCCAAATCAGAGTTATAACTTCCAGCTTGACCAGGTTTTTTCCATTCATAAAATAGATTTCGTTGATCGGTGGTATTATATTCTTGTTGATCAATCATCACCTTATCATCAGAACTCTCAGGAGCATTTGATGTCATTGGATTCGGAATACTTTGATCTTCGTTTGTTACAGATTCAGCCAATAATTCTAATGGGGCAGGTTGTTTAGCGGCTGAGTCATCGGGTAGTTCTAACTTATTTGTATCTAGATTATCCATTGGCTTTGACGCTTCTAAGGGGTCAGCAGCTTCTGCCGTTATTGTGGTAGATTCATTATTCGACTCTAAATCTTGTGCATGAGCTATACTCACAGGAAGCATGGCTAACACAAGGCTTGTAAGTGCCACCGAATAAAGTTTGGAACCAATCTTACGTAAACCGTAGCGTGTAACCGTCTCTTTTAACATTTTATCATCTCCTATTTCTTCAATCATCGAATTCTATTTTTAGTTCTATGACTATCCTAAATTTTTCTGTCTTAGAAAATAACTTTGTTCCAACTACCATTTAGTCACTATTTATATTCATTAATTATCCCGCTAAGAACTAGCCTATTCCCACACTCCCAACTTTTTCTAAATGATTTTTGATTATAATTTGAAAATATATAAAGAATATGAAATAAAAAGCCTTCTAAAAAATTTTAATCATTAATGATTCCATACTTTTTAGAATCGAACCCTGAAATATACAGCAAAATCTCTTGTGTCTTAAATCATTAAAAGCTACTGAATACAATAAAAGACTCAATAAATGGAAGAAATCCATTTACTGAGTCTTAAAATCACAATTATTATAAACTATTTACATTCGAAAAATCGAAAATCAAGCAAAAGCCCATAAAAACAAGAAGAATTGCTATTAACCAGATAGCCGTCAAGTCTGATTCACCTGTTGCTGGAAGCGATGACTTCAATATAGGCTGATCAGGTTCTTCGGGTTTTTCTGGCTCCTCAGGTTTTTCGGGTTCATTAGGAATATTTGGTTCCTCGGGTGGAAGGTAGATATTCGTGATCACATAGCCTGCCTGCATGGAACCGGTCACTTGGCTAATATAATGATCGACCGCTAACTCTCTTACCGTATACTGGTAGTCCTTACCTGACGAATCTTTGGCTTCCAAGTCGGTCCATTCATGACTGAGTTGACCATTGGTTAATTGAATGGTATCAATCACTTGACCATTGCGTAGAAGTTCAATAGTAATGGTCGGACGGTCTTCACTGCCGCCTTGCCATACCTTTTCTACCTTAACTTGCGTCTTTGGAATCTTCGGTTCCTCAGGTGGAAGATAGGTATTAGTGATCACATAACCTGCCTGCATGGAGCCGGTCACCTGGCTAATATAATGATCGACCGCTAACTCTCTTACCGTGTAAAGATATGCTTGACCCTCGGAATCCTTAGCTTCCAAGTCGGTCCATTCGTGACTGAGTTGACCATTGGTTAATTGAATCGTATCAATCACTTGACCATTGCGTAGAAGTTCAATAGTAATGGTTGGACGGTCTTCATTGCCGCCTTGCCACACCTTCTCTACCCTAACTTGCGTCTTTAGAAGCTTTGGTTCTTCAGGTGGAAGATAGGTATTCGTAATCACATAGCCTGCCTGCATGGAGCCTGTTACCTTGCTAGTGTAACGATCGACCGCTAACTCTCTTACCGTGTAAAGATATGCTTGACCTTCGGAATCCTTAGCTTCCAGATTGGTCCATTCATGACTGCGTTGACTATTCGTTAATTGAATCGTATCAATCACTTGACCATTGCGTAGAAGTTCAATAGTAATGGTCGGACGGTCTTCACTGCCGCCTTGCCATACCTTTTCTACCTTAACTTGCGTCTTTGGAATCTTCGGTTCCTCAGGTGGAAGATAGGTATTAGTGATCACATAACCTGCCTGCATGGAGCCGGTCACCTGGCTAATATAATGATCGACCGCTAACTCTCTTACCGTGTAAAGATATGCTTGACCCTCGGAATCCTTAGCTTCCAAGTCGGTCCATTCGTGACTGAGTTGACCATTGGTTAATTGAATCGTATCAATCACTTGACCATTGCGTAGAAGTTCAATAGTAATGGTTGGACGGTCTTCATTGCCGCCTTGCCACACCTTCTCTACCCTAACTTGCGTCTTTAGAAGCTTTGGTTCTTCAGGTGGAAGATAGGTATTCGTAATCACATAGCCTGCCTGCATGGAGCCTGTTACCTTGCTAGTGTAACGATCGACCGCTAACTCTCTTACCGTGTAAAGATATGCTTGACCTTCGGAATCCTTAGCTTCCAGATTGGTCCATTCATGACTGCGTTGACTATTCGTTAATTGAATCGTATCAATCACTTGACCATTGCGTAGAAGTTCAATAGTAATGGTCGGACGGTCTTCACTGCCGCCTTGCCATACCTTTTCTACCTTAACTTGCGTCTTTGGAATCTTTGGTTCCTCGGGTGGAAGATAGGTATTCGTGACCTTAACGTGTTGATCAACAAGCTCGCCCACCGTACTTGTATATCCAGGGACAGGAGCTTCCCATACACTATATGTATAGATATTACCCGCTTTGTCGGTCACATCCAAATCGTACCAAGTATACTTGGGATTTCCAGATTTCAATTCAACGATCTTGCCATATGCTTGTCCATCTCTCATCAAGACTAGCTGAATAGTTGGCTTGTCTTTGGGTCCGCCTACCCATACCTTATCAACCGTGATACTTGTCTTGGGTACGATGTATTCATTAGTAATGGTGAAGCCTTGACAATCTTTGACAATCTCACCTTTTTGACGGAAATGATCCGACGTAAAGACTTCCTCAACCGTATAGTGATAGAGATTACCATCTGCATCATACTTGTCGAGGTCCGTCCATACGAAGCTTGTATCACCATCTTTTAAGGTCAACCGTTTGATCTCAACGTTATTTTGCTTAAGAACAAAGGTCACGTCTGGCTTGGCGATCGATTCGCCGCCAACCCACTTCTTAGTTACCTTGATCTGAGTCTTAGGTTGGTAAGTGTTGGTAAGTTCAACATGGTTATCACTTAATTCCGTACCTAACTGATAGTCTTGGTTATTAAGAATTCGTTCTCTAACGGTATAAACATAGAGATGGCCTGCCCCATCGGTTGCGGGAAGGTCAGACCAAGTATGACTGGTCTTACCATTCACCAATTCAATTGTACTAACAACTTCTTCAAACTGACTTCCATCAGCTTCAACAAAGGAGTGCTTGTTAACATCGAAGTCTGAGTTCAAGATCTGATCGGTTACTCGTCTCAATAACTCCAAAGTAATGGTTGGCTTGTCTTTTGGTCCACCTACCCATACCTTGTCAACCGTGATACTTGTCTTGGGTACGATGTATTCATTAGTAATGGTGAAGCCTTGACAATCTTTGACAATCTCACCTTTTTGACGGAAATGATCCGACGTAAAGACTTCCTCAACCGTATAGTGATAGAGATTACCATCTGCATCATACTTGTCGAGGTCCGTCCATACGAAGCTTGTATCACCATCTTTTAAGGTCAACCGTTTGATCTCAACGTTATTTTGCTTAAGAACAAAGGTCACGTCTGGCTTGGCGATCGATTCGCCGCCAACCCACTTCTTAGTTACCTTGATCTGAGTCTTAGGTTGGTAAGTGTTGGTAAGTTCAACATGGTTATCACTTAATTCCGTACCTAACTGATAGTCTTGGTTATTAAGAATTCGTTCTCTAACGGTATAAACATAGAGATGGCCTGCCCCATCGGTTGCGGGAAGGTCAGACCAAGTATGACTGGTCTTACCATTCACCAATTCAATTGTACTAACAACTTCTTCAAACTGACTTCCATCAGCTTCAACAAAGGAGTGCTTGTTAACATCGAAGTCTGAGTTCAAGATCTGATCGGTTACTCGTCTCAATAACTCCAAAGTAATGGTTGGCTTGTCTTTTGGTCCACCTACCCATACCTTGTCAACCGTGATACTTGTCTTGGGTACGATGTATTCATTAGTAATGGTGAAGCCTTGACAATCTTTGACAATCTCACCTTTTTGACGGAAATGATCCGACGTAAAGACTTCCTCAACCGTATAGTGATAGAGATTACCATCTGCATCATACTTGTCGAGGTCCGTCCATACGAAGCTTGTATCACCATCTTTTAAGGTCAACCGTTTGATCTCAACGTTATTTTGCTTAAGAACAAGGGTCACATCTGGCTTAGTGATCGATTCACCGCCAATCCAATTCTTAGTTACCTTGATCTTAATTTTCTCGATATATTCATTGGTCACGGTAAAGCCTTGGACACTTGAACGATATCCTTCAGGTGGAGTAACTTCCTCCAAGCGGTATTGGTAAAGTTGCCCCTTCTCATCATAGGCTAGTAGATCAGTCCAAGTATGTTCTAACGTACCAGATTCAAGGGTTACTTCATCAGACCAACCCTCCCTAGACAAACGAAGGGTAATATTAGGCAATTTCCCTTGAGGTGCATTCTTCCAGATCTTACGACCGATAATAGTCAAACGATCTGAAGCTTCAGAAGTCACCCCAACATGATAGCTATCGCGAATTCCAAGCGGACCACCCATATAGACACCTTCTCTTGCACTAGAAGAATATCCTGAGCCGCTTCCTCCTGATGAGCCACCACCACCGCCAGAAGAGAATGAACCTGAACCTCTTAAGGCTCGATAATTATCCGAATTAAAAGGTGCAATTTCCAGATCGTCCAGGACTTGTCTGGTCGATCGTTCAAGCCTTGAAAGGCTCTCTTCACGAGACCGTAATGCTAATGGCACATCAGGAACTGCTAATGGTGGCATTGGACCTGGTCCTGGATATGGTCCTGGATATGGTCCCGGATTTGGTGGTAAGTAAGGTGGCATTTCTGGACCGCAATGTCCACTATAAAATTGCGTATACTTCCACAAATTCATGGTCTTAAAGGCCGTGTAAGTAATGTCAGAGCTAAATTGCTCTTGCTTTATTTCAGGTGCCTTAACCGTCACCGTCAAAGTTGACGTCAAGATCATTTGATCGCCTTTTTTCCAAGTAAGGGTCACTGTATAAGAAGTATCCTGACTTGGCAGTTGACCACTGACCCACATGGTTGAAGGTTGATTAAGATCGATTGCCGCCTTGAGCAGCTTATTCGAGATATCTACCTTGTCAAAGACAAAATCTGTTGAAGGAGTTTGCCATTCAATCCGATGATTAAATACTCCCTGATCAATGCTTGCCTCAACTAATCTCACTGAATTCGATCCTCTATGGTCAACGGTCATCTGTCCCTTAAGATCCGCGACTCTTCCCCGCCAACTTGCTTGAGGCATAGGTGTGTGATCTCCAAAAACAGTCCAAACCTTTGGATTGACTGTCCCATCACCATTCTTAATTAAGAGCTTTTCAAGCTTAAAGGTAAAAGGCTGTCTATCTAGAAATTGTTCAGCTACCTTTTTATTTGCTAGCCACTGGTCTTTAATAGCTTCTGGAACATCATCGGTCGGACGATCTTGAGGTCCCACAAAGAAAGGACGATCATCCATGACTTCAATCGTTCGAAGGGCAACGAAGACAAGATAGCCCTCTTTGGTATAGGACACTCTAAAGAGTGGCACATCCTTCATCCGATAAGTATCATACTCGAATAAATCTTCTTCCAAGGATGGAAGGGAATCCCTAATCTTACAAGTTGGATCTGGGTTCGGCTCTGGGCTTGGTAACATTGGGTTTTCTTGATGTTTCAAGCCTTTAAAGATTAAATCCCCTCTTAGAATGATATCATTAGGAACTTGATCTCCCTGATAGAATCGCCAACCTGGATTAGCCTGAACCATAAAGAATTGGCCCTTATGAATCGTCTTTTTCGCCTTAAAATCTAAACGATAGACATATTGGCCTTGACCATTTTGATAAATCTCATGATCGACGATTACGCCTCCCTGTCTATCCGAAGGCCCTGGTCCAAAAGGATTGTTACTTGGGTCGGAAGCTTGGGTTAACCAATTACCTGTATTCTTCAAGATATCTTCAATCGGTGCTTTCTCAAGATCCAAAGTCGGTTGATCCGGTAATTTCCCTTGGTCAAGGCTATCCGGTAGAAGCAATAAATCATCCTTATTCAGATACTCAATCTCACGCCGCTTATCCAATAGCGACTCTAAAATCCGAAGCGGTTGTAGACCTTGCATATCTAAATTATCTTCTTGGAATCGCTGTTCATCTGTCTGAATCTGTTCTGAACGATATAGACTATTCGAAGAATCCACTTGCCAAGGCTTTTGATTCTGCTTCTTAAAGACAATCCGTTGCTGTTGATAATTAAATTCTCCAGGGAAGAAATCATCCGTTGCTGGGATCACCGTATCGCCTTGACGAGAGATGCCCTTCTCGCGTAAATAGCCTCCTCGATAGATGAACTTCAACTCATCCACCATCGCATCATCCGCTTGATCGACTGTAATCCCATAGTATAAACGACTCTTTTGAGGCAATTTCCGGTGGAAGGTCAAAAAGATCCGTCCATCCCTTTGCTCTAATGAGTACAAGTCCTTGGGCAGTTCAATCCGCTTTAAATATTTACTATGGATGTAGGAGCGATTATCGAAGTGGTTGGTCTCCTTAACCGATTCATCTGACCAATCTTGATAGTCCAGTACATAGACTTTTATTCGAGATAAATCAACTGCGGTTGATGATTCAAACACGACTTGATCACTTCCTCGATGGAAAAAGCTATGTTGCAAGAACTGTTGACCTTGGTCAAGGATAAAACGGCTTTCCTTATAGCGCGTCCCTTGTGGTATTTGATTATCGATGAAAGGACGATTGCTCTCCGTAAATTGCCCCATTTTCTTTTTTAATAGGGCTTCATCATACTCATAAGGGAACCAATAGTTATCCATCCAATTCATCCAAGGATCTACCTTGTGTTGATTACCCAACCAAACCAAAGGAACACTATAGGATACATTACTGTAGGGTCGATAATCCCAACCACCCGAATTCGATCGACCGACTTCCAATAAGTCATTATCCAGGTAAGTCATCCGCTTGAGATTGAAGCTAGGCGCAGTGCTTGAAGTAGCTTGCCAATCCGCCATTACCTTAAATCGCAAGATATGTCCCTCTTCGATAATGGATTCAGACAGAGTCGGCATTCCCTCCGCTTGATAGAGGACATCTTCTGCCCGCCCCTTCTTACCGATGAAATTCCCGCCATTCATGATCTTAATATCAATATAGTCGCCTTGCTTCAACGAGCGTGGCAATACCATCTTGATATCCAAAGGATAAGTGTATTCATCACTTAGATTATCCGTGTCATAAGGACTTCGTTTACCGCTCTTATCCCAAGCCGTACCGTCCCATTGGACGTCATTGCTAATATCTCGAATTGCTTCAACTGTCTTAGCTTCTGCTTCCTCAACAGGGGTTTGACCCAGCGATTCCTCACTTGGATCAGACGAATCAGTCGCTTGGCGAGAGGCTGGAATCGATTCTGGAGTCGACATAATATCCGACGGGTCCTCTTCAGAAGTCATACTATGAATATCTGATGCTTCATTCGGTGGAGCACCCCCTCCGCTGGATGGGTTACCTGCCATTGGATCCTGTGAAGGCTGATCGATCATGGGATCCGCTAGCTCCTGTGCTGACTCCTCGCTAGCTTCAGGCAATACTGTCCTTTCTTCATCAACCAACTCAGAGATCTGAGCTGCTTCAACTTCTGGTAAAGAACTTTTTGGGAGTGGTAAAGCCGCAGCTTGATCTTCTTCTTTGCTAACTTGATTGGACGCTATATAAGATGCCGGTTCCTCTGACGACTCACTGGCTTGAACCAGCACAGGGGTTGTCAGCAATGAACCCAGTAATAATGGCATTATTTTTAGTATTTTTCTCATTATTTTTCCTCCTTTCTTAATAAAATCTCCTATAAAGCCTTTACAATTTCATTCTATCACATTTTTTTAGTTTGGGTTGATTTATTTATATTTTGTTGAAAATAATAATTAAACGTTTGTCAAATTGCACACAAAAAGACCCAGGCAATGCCTGAGTCTTCATTTGACTCATCGATAAATCGATTGTCTTATTCTTCTTCTTTGCGGCGGCTAGCTACTAATCCTAATCCAGCAAGGATTGATAGAGCAGCTGCTCCGAAGATAACAGTGGAGTCATTTTCACCGGTTTGAGGTAATGATGCAGCATCAGCTTGTGATTGTTCATTTGAACCACTTGCTTGTCCGTCTGCTGCTCTTTCAACAACTAATTGGTTACCTGGGATCACATCTTGTGAACCATCTGGGTAAGTAATGGTTGCTGTACCATCGTTTCCGATTTCAACCTTAGTTCCAGCTGGGAACTTGTCTTTGTTAGCGTCTTCGATTGCTTTCTTAACCTTGGCTTTTTCGTCTTCAGTTAAGTGGTTCTTGTCGCCAACTAAGGTCTTATCCGCTGGAATTGTTGGGTCGATTTGATCTGCTTGAGATCCTTTATCAGGTTTCTTATCAGAACCATTGTCGTCTTGACCCTTCTTGTGGCCTTCAACTTCAATTTCAATTTCGACTTTTCCACCTGGAAGATCTGGATCTTCGATCGTGATATCGATTGGTCCGTCTACGTCTGTTCCTGGTGTTACCACGATATTGCCATTTTCATCGATTTCAACTGGAATATCTTTTCCATCTTCATCTTTGGCTGATACCTTAGTATCTTTATCTGGATTAGTAACCTTAACACCTGTGTCTTGTTTGTCATCGGTTGGTTTAACTGGTTTCTTACCAGATTCGTCAACTGATGTCTTGTTATCTTCAGGTTTCTTGTCAGAATTGTTGTCGTCTTGACCCTTCTTGTGGCCTTCAACTTCAACTTCGACTTCAACTTTTCCACCTGGTAGGTCTGGATCAGTTACTGTTACGTCGATTG
>NZ_JH932292.1:665729-665992 GCF_000301035.1 Facklamia hominis CCUG 36813
TCGTCCTTAGCAGTTACTTTTGTATCCTTGTCTGGATTTGTAACTTTAACGCCAGTGTCTTGTTTTTCATCCGTTGGTTTAACTGGTTTCTTACCTGTTTCGTCAACTGATGTTTTCTTATCTTCTGGTGTTTCGTCAGCTTTGCCTACTTTTGCTGTAGCTTGGTCTGATGTATCTTTGCCATCTACTGTTGCTGTGGCTTTTACTTCATCATTTTCAGCTAGGTCTTTGCCTTCTGGGACTGCTACTTTCCAGTTTCCTTC
>NZ_JH932292.1:666802-671328 GCF_000301035.1 Facklamia hominis CCUG 36813
ACTTCAACTTTTGCATTTGGTTCAGACTTACCTGTAATTTCCTTATCGCCTGCTTTTGGTGCAGTGATTGTTGGGTTTTCTGTTTTTTCAACTGGTGTTTCGTCAACTACACTTATTTTTGCACTTACTTCGTCAGTTGAATCATCTGGGTAAGTTACTATTACAGGAATATTTATATCTTTTCCTGCATCTTCTTTTGTCGGTGTGTAGGTAATTTCTCCAGTTTCTTCGTTGATTTTTGCACCTGCTGGAGCACCTTTGCCAAGAGCGAACTTTGTTCCTTCTGGTTTTGTAGTTGGTTGACCATCTTTATCTGTGAAGTTTGGAGCTGTAATTGTAGTTTGTGTACCTACTTGACCGTCAGCGTCAGTGTATGATGGTGTGAAGTCATCAGTGATTTCAGCTTTTTTCCATATAGCATAAACAGTTAAGGAGTTTTCGATTGCAGTGTCTTTTGTGAAGTTTGCTTCTGTAGCATCTGGTGTTGTTGCCCAACCTACAAATGTATATCCTTCTCTAGTTGGATCTTCCGGCATAACATTTTTACCGTTATAGTCGAGACCGTTTGGTGTGTAACCAGCATTTCCAAGATATTGTTTGTTTTCTGGAGCTACTACTACTGTATCTTCAGGTTTTCCTTCGTAGTTTTGGTCAAATGTAACCCTTGCTTTTACCTTTTCTACAACTGGGTCTGATGGGAATTGTCCTTTTCTTGAGTTGTTTAGGTAGATTGGCATATCTTTTTTTAGTTTTAGATTTTCTTTGCCATCTTCAGATTTAAGTTGAGCTAGGGCATATTTATATACTTCTTCGTATTTTCTATCGCCTTCTTCAACTCTTCTACCATTTTCGTCTAAAATTATAGTTTCTTTTCCATCTTCATTAGCAGACTCTACAGTACTAAAGTAGAACTTCTCACCATCTGGGCTCATGTAATAACCTGTTACACTGTTTTCGTCTCTACGTACAGTACCTACAATTTCTTTATCTGTATCAAATATTTCTTCTACTTGTGGTACATGTTTGTACTTAGTAACCATTACGCCATCAACGCTCTTTGAGTGTTGGAAGTAGTATGGGTTATAGTCTTTTTCGAAGTTGTCGCCCTCTACATTTACTATATCCTTATCAGTTTCTGCATTACCTGTATTGATATATAGTCTCCAGCTTTGGCTTTCGTATTTGTGACCATTGTCATTTACAATCCAGAGTCTGATTTTTTCACCAGCAGATAGGGTTCTACCAGCTTTCATGTCAATGTCGTACTTCATATTTCTAGCTGAACCTATACCACCAGCGTTTCTTTCTGTAATGGTTTCAAAGTCACTTGCTCTATGTGGAGCTGAATTATCATTCATTATGTGGTAGGTATCGCCAATTTGCATTACATATTGGTTGCCTTTATCTTTCATCTGATCTTTAAATTCAAGAGTAAGCTTGCTACCTTTATCGATAACAGTATCTTCCTTTACCTCTTGTTCAGATTTTAGGAAACCATCTTTGTTTTCATGGATAAATCCACTTTGGAAAGCATATGCTTGTAGGTATTTGTTTTGAGGGAATAATTTTGAAATCATATCCTCGTCAACATTGTATTCAATGGTAGTATTTACATAGTTTATAGTAGCTGTTTTAAATAGGGTTGAGTAGATACCTGTTGTAATATTTCCTGATGTAGCACGAACTACCTTGTTTCCAGTTTTATCTAGGTTTGATTCAAAGCTAGATCCCACTACATAAATTGTAGCCACACCATTTTTAACATTGATTTGGTTTCTCTTAATACCTACTTTCGGAGTGTCTTTGTAGGCTTTCTCATCACCAATTCCGTTAACATTAAGATAAGCTACGTTTCCATACTCATCTTCTTTTAGTAGGTCAAGGAGTCTTGCGTCAAAGGATTGAGTAAATCCAACATTACCTAGGTATGAGTCTATAGAGTCAGACTTTCTGTAGTAGTGTTTAGCTTTTATAACTTTTTTCTCACTATCATACTCACTTGAACCATAACTTAGTCTGTTAGATTCTTTATTTGAGTTAGCTGGAATTATATCATTATGAAGGTTGGAGTTTAGAGGAATAACGGTTGTTTTTGTAAATTGAGAATACTCAACATCATTTAGCTCTCTAGTTCCAACTGTTCCTGGGAAGTTAGCTAATATTTCTTTATATTTTGTATCATAACCCCTGTGTTGAACAAGATAGTCTTTCCTTCCTAAGTCAGATATCTTAACACCTTCTTTTAAGACAAGGTTCATAGGCAGTTCATATAGGTTTCCTGTGTAGGAACCAGTTATCTGTGATAACATAAACTCTGCTTGGTAGTCAGCTGCGTTTACATTATTAAACAAGAATTTTTGTTCACCCTTAGATGTTGAATAAACATAGGACCTATCCCAGTCAATTTTTTCATATAGGTCTTTTTGGAATTTAAAGGCTAGGGAAAGTTGATCCATCCAAACAGATTCTGATGTTCTGGAATCTCCCTTCCACTCAAGTCTGATTACATCTCTGCCTGTTTCGTCCGTATAGGTTCCGAGGTAATTTACTTCGTTCAGTGCCATACCACCGTTACTAAGCCCACCCATGTTTTTAGCCTTATTATAGCCTTCTGGGGCTTTCCAGTAGTCATTATCTTCTGTGATTTTTTCATCCCAGTTGTTGGCAGATTGACCAGCTTTTTTCTTTTGGTCCTCAGTAATTGCCTTATGATCGCCAGCTTTTTGAGCTTCTGGTTTAAGTTCTGGAGATACTTCTAATGAATCTTCAGCTGCTTTATTGACTACTTCTTTTGATTGAGCTTCATCTTGACTCGCACGGCTATCAACTGATTCTGCTTCATTCGATCCTTCTAGCGAGTCTTCCGTTTTCTCATTTGATGAACCTTCTTCACTGGTCGCATCTGCTGCTGGTTCTTCTACTTGTGAAGCTGCTTCACCGCTAGCATGCTCATTTGACCCTTCATCGTCTGTCTTCTCTCCTTGATCATCAGACAAAGTCACTTCAGGATCTACATTCGATGTATTTTCAACTACGGGTGCATCTCCATTCTCTCCAGCAGCTTGTACTAATGTCGCATCGGACATGAATAATAGACCAGCAACGGCTACAGAAGCAACCCCTACTGATAAACGACGAATTCCATAACGATTGACCTTATTAGCCGCTTTACGGTTTAAGGCATCGATATTATTTTTACCTACCATTTTTCTCCTCCTAATATTTAAGTTTTCTTACATTCTCGGTTACCCATAAACTAAGATAGTTTATTCAGTTTACCTAGTTCATAGATAATCTTTACAACAAAACTACTTCATTAATTTTTTGCATTAGATTTTTAGCTAGGCTCCTATTGTAGTCTACCTAGTTTCAATCATCTAAGCCCCCCCTTTATTAATGATCAAAGATACTCTATTAATCATGCTTAACTAAAGGGTGTCCCCAAACAATCTCAACATAATTTATAAAGAATCTTATCAATAGTATAGCTATAATAACAAAAAATAACAATAAATAAAAGTTTTATGATTAAATAAGATAATGCTTTATTTTGAAACCCTTTACATGATTGCTTTTTTTAGTAATTTTAAATATCATCCGGACTTTTTACAGAAAAAAGCACACTGATTGAGGGAATCAGTGTGCTTTAAATAGTAGGTATTCTTTTATATCTAGTCTTCTTTGCGTTTTCGAGTGGCTAATCCAAGTCCTGCAAGAATAGATAAGGCAGCTAGACCGAATATTGCAGTTGGATCTTGTTCACCCGTTTGAGGAAGAGTAGAAGAGTGATCCATTGAATTGTCTTGGCCAGATTTATTCTTCTCAGTTACCAATAAGTGACCTGGAATGTAATCTTTGGAACCATCAGGATAGGTAATGGCTGCTGAACCATCATTACCAACTTCAACCTTAGTTCCAGCTGGGAACTTGTCTTTGTTAGCTTCTTCAATGGCTTTCTTAACCTTGGCTTTTTCATCTTCGGTTAAGTGATTCTTATCGCCAACTAAGGTCTTATCCGCTGGGATTGTTGGATCGATTTGATCTGCTTGAGATCCTATATCAGGTTTCTTATCAGAACCGTTGTCGTCTTGACCCTTCTTGTGGCCTTCAACTTCAACTTCGATTTCGATTTTTCCACCTGGAAGATCTGGATCTTCAACCGTAATATTGATTGGTCCGTCGACATCCTTACCTGGGGTTACCACGATATTGCCATTTTCATCGATTTCTGCTGGAATATCTTTTCCATCTTCGTCTTTGGCTTTGACCTTGGTGTCTTTATCAGGGTTTGTAACCTTAACACCCGTGTCTTGTTTGTCATCCGTTGGTTTAACGGGTTTCTTACCGGATTCATCAACAGATGTCTTCTTATCTTCTGGTTTCTTGTCAGAGTTGTTGTCGTCTTGACCTTTTTTATGGCCTTCGACTTCAACTTCAATTTCAACTTTTCCACCTGGAAGATCTGGATCTTCAACGGTTACATCGATTGGACCGTCGACATCCTTACCTGGGGTTACTACGATATT
>NZ_JH932292.1:671703-733380 GCF_000301035.1 Facklamia hominis CCUG 36813
TTTGTAACTTTAACACCCGTGTCTTGTTTGTCATCCGTTGGTTTGACAGATTTCTTACCGGATTCATCAACAGATGTCTTCTTATCTTCTGGTTTAGAGTTAGGATCTTTTGGATCGGTTCCCTTTTCTTTTTCGACATCATCAGGTACGCCATCTCCATCATCGTCTTTGTCGTGGATATCTGGAATTCCATCTTTGTCTGTATCTCTTTGAACTTTGATCTCAAATTCTGTCTCAGACTTGTTGCCAGCTTCGTCTTCTGCTGTAACTTTTACTGTGAAGTCTTTCTCTTCATCTTTACCCCAGTCTTTTACTTCTGGTGTTCCTGAGATTTTACCTTCTTTGATTTCTACGCCGTCTGGTTGACCTTCGATTGATATCTTAGCATTTGGATCATCAGTTTTTACTTCAACTTCTTTGATTGGGTTTCCTTCCACAACAGTTTGGTCACCAATTCGATTGATCTTTGGTGCAGTTGTATCTTTCTTATCAACAACTTTTACCGGTACTTCAACCTTATCAGTTGATCCATCTTTATAAACGACGAGTGCAGTACCCATTACCTTATCAGCAACTTTACTTACATCTGGTACTGTATGCCATACTACTTTTTCAACATTTTCAAGTTTTGCTAAGTTTTCGATTCCATCTGCTGCATTTGGAACTGTTCCTACTTCTGTTACAAGTGGTGTAGATACAGGAACTGGATTGTTCTTTTGAGCATCAGTCTTTTCTTTTTCCTTAACTGTTTGATATCTTGAGAGGTTGTTGGTTGTTCCATCAGGATAAGTTAGGATAACATTTCCGTATTGGTCTACTTCTACTTTATTAGCCTTAGGGTTTACATTCTCAACTTTTCCTTTCACTTCATTCTTTTCATCTTGAGTTAACTTATTCAAGTCATCTACCCAAGTAATTTGTGGTGGATTAGCAGGATATTTTTCGTTGTCTTTTCTATTATCTTCAACTGTAACTTCAACTTCAACTTCATCAGTAGTTTTATCTGGATAAGTTACCTTTACAGTTCCTTTTGTTTTTCCAGCTTCATCTACCTTTGGTTCTTTTGACCATTCATATTGAGTATCTTCTGGAAGATCATTTTTGTTCTTGATTCCGTCAGCTGGGTTTGGAACTTTGTTGATGTCTGTTGTAATTGATCCAGCTTCTGGCTCATATTTTTCGTTATCATCCTTTTTGCCAACATTGATTATAGCTTTTGCTCCGTCTGTTGATTGATCTGGATAAGTTACTTGTACGTCGAATTCTACTGATTCACCAGCATCTTTTAGTTTTGGTGTGTAGGTAATCTTACCAGTGTCTTCGTCGATTGTAGCACCTTCTGGTATGTTTCCTACAAGTTTGTATTTTGTTCCAGCTGGAGCTGTTGCAGCTTCATCGCTATCTTGTTTAGTAAATGTTGGAGCTTCTGTTGTAACTTCTTTATCTACTTCACCATTTGTTAGACCATATTTTGGCTCGATTGTGTCACCTGTACCAGCTTTTGACCATACTGCATAAACTGTCATTGAGTTTATGATTGCTGTATTTCCATCAAAATCTGCTACTTGTGAGTCTTTATTAGTTGACCAACCCTTGAATACATAACCTTCCCGTGTAGGCGTTTCTGTAGGCATAGCATTTATACCATTGTAGTTTAGTCCATTAGCTTTGTAGCCTGGATCTGTCGCAAATTTTTTGTTTTCTGGTGCATCAACCGTTGTCAGTACGCCACCACCTTCATAGTTTTTATCGAAGGTAACTCTAGCACGAACTTTACCGATCACAGAATCTGAACCAACAGCAGACTTATTAACAGATCCGTCTGTTATCGCATCCTTAGTATCGATTTCTTTAGAATTTTGATAGTTGTACGATCTGGCAACAATTGGTGCATCCTTAACTAACTTAGTACCCTCTTCGATCTTAGCTGTATATTCATAGAGTCCTCTTTGATCTGGATAGTCTTTTCCATCATATGAATAAGATGCCCCTGGTGTATTTGTATCTGATGATAGAGTCTTCGAAGATTTTCTTGTCTTAGTAGCCGCATCACCATAGTGTAATTCAACGAGTTGATCAGGTTGAATGGTATAACCCTTAATTTCTTTATCGGTATCATACACATCTTTAATCGCTGGACGGTATTGAGTATTGTCCAACAAGGTTGATGAGTTAGATTGTGTACCTTCTACCGTTAGCGCCTTGTGTGTCTTCTTAGCATCACCATTGTTAAAGCTTGCTACCTTCTTACCATTGATAAAGATATCAGCACTATTTTCGATTAGGTTACCACCATAGTTAGCAAATAATTCTACCAATGAATCTTTGTCAAAGGTGACATCTTCAGGCAGGGTAAAGGTATAGGTATCCCATGGTTTGTTATTGTATGAGAAGTTTGAATAGCTGTATCTAGATGGAGTACCACGTCTAGAGTAGACAGATAGGTCACCAAATACTTGATACTTACCTATTCTCATACCAATAAATTCAGATCCTTTTGTTTCTGTCTTAGCCCAAGGTGAAGCTTTAAACTTAACTGTTACCTTGTCACCTTTTTTGGCAGATACTTTTTCAGTTGTCTTTGTTCTTACAAATTCATTTCCTTCGCTATTGTCAGCAACTATTGATGTGTAGACATCAAGACCAATCATGTTGCGTTTAGAACCATCTTGAATTGAATTGTATCTTTCCTTCAATTTTTGAGAGTCCACATTTAGGGTAGTAACAGTGTACTGTTGGTCTGCTAATAAGGTTGAGAAGTTATCCGCAAATCCCATGGTCCCATTTTGAACGGTAACAACTTGCTCAGGCTTACCATTATTCTTATGTTTCGTTTTATATTCTTGCGGCGCAAAGAGTAGATAGGCCTGACCGGTCTCTTCATCGATATTGATTTGATCTCTGGTAAATCCTGTACGAGAACCTGATGGGTTAATCGCTTTGTAATTACCCGCTGTCTTAGAAGGTTCGATATAACCCACATAACCATCTTTATCTTCTTGTAAGGTATCTAGGATGTCTTTACTAAAAGCAAAACGATAGGCGAAGCTCTTATTGTTGATCTTTGAGTTTGAGCTATTGGTATCATCTTTACGCCATTGGCTCGCAATATATAGTTTTTCTTCATCTGAGTTATAAGATGAGAAGTTTCTAGAGCCAATGAACGGCGACGTACTATCAACCCCTGGAGACGCATATTGTCTTAATAATGGGTTCGTTTTACTTCTACCATTTGACTTGTTTGATTTTGGAATAGCAGTTGCATTGGTATAAGCGCCATACCCATCCATATAGAGGTTACTATTATTGTCTTTACCAAATTGGGTAGTCATTACTTGTGTATTATCACTATTAGTCACTCGTGATTGAAGCGTCGTATCGATATTATCAATATCCGCCATTGTCTTGTTCTTTAGATAGAATCTTAATGGTGTGTGATGAACGTTACCCGCTTGTGCAGCTTGTACCATTTGGTTAAAGTACATAATTTTCTCATTAGACACTTTACCATTTTCGAATTTATAGAATTTCTCGCTTCCCGTTCCAAAGTTATAGTAATAACCAGACCGGGTCCAATCTACAGCTTTTTCTAACTCTTTAGACATAAATAGATTAACATTCTTCCATACTCCGGAATCAGCTCTTTGCGCCCAAGTATAGGTAAAGTCAAGAACCGTATAAGAATCTTTATCGTCTTCTACTTTGTGATTTCCCACATAGTTTAATTGACCAAGTTGTTGAGCTTCGGACATATTGTTAACTGAACGAAGTCTTTGGTCTGGGTGAAGTTCCCATTTGGTTAATCCTTCATTTTTAGCTTCTTTTTCTTCCCAATTAGGCTTTTTGAAGAATTCTTTTTTTGTTTTTTGGTCTTCGTAGTATTCTTCACCTTTTTGATTTTTCTTTGCTTTGAAATCAGTGAGTGATTTTTCATCTTCTTTTCCTGCTTGATCATCATTAAGTGCCTTTTGGTCTGCAGGCGTATCTGCTACTCTATCTTCAGCTTCTGCTGTTTGTTTGACACTTGTTAATTTTGTTTGGATCACACTATTAATATGAGCATCCACATCAAAATTAGGGTTTTGTGCCACTTGAGCCTGGATCGTTGCTACAACATTATTAATTTCTTCATTTGTTAATCCAGCAGATTGTAATTGTTGGACTTGAGCTGCACTTAATTGGAAGGCTTCTGTTTGACTTGTTTCACTCACTTCATTATCTACAGTTTGATCCGAAGCAGCTGCGCTTTCTTCAGCATCTTGATTGACTTCAGCTGCGCTTTCTTCAGCATCTTGATTCGCTTCCACAGATGCTTCATTCGTTACGGGCGTCATCTCTGCTTGATCATCAGCCAAAGGCACTTCAGGGTCTGCATTCGATACACTTTCTACTCTTGCATCTCCTTCAGTCACTTCGGCCGCTTCAGCTAAGACCGTATTCGACATGAACAAGAGTCCAGCCACTGCAACAGAAGCAACCCCTACTGATAAACGACGAATTCCATAACGATTTACCTTATTAGCCGCTTTACGGTTTAAGGCATCGATATTATTTTTACCTACCATTTTTCTCCTCCTATAATTTCATCTTTAGTTGATATTGCTCACTCATTTGAGTGTTTAGTCGTTGACTGACTCATCCTATAATTCCAATCAGCTTATTGACTAAGTAATATTATTTTGTTTTCTAGATTGAATGGATGACAGCACTCATTTAAATCCAATCATTTCATATCTCCCTCTTTCAGCGAATTATTTACATCCTATAAATTAAATATAAAATGTTTATGAACTATAGATGAAATACACTAAGAATTTTACCCAATTAATATTCATTAAGACGAATAATCCTCTTTGATAGGCATAAAAAAGCACACTGATTGGGGGAATCAGTGTGCTGAAAAGGGTAGGTATATTTTTTAGTCTTCTTGTCGTTTCTTAGTGATCAATCCTAATCCTGCAAGGATGGATAGCGCTGCTGCTCCGAAGATCACGGTTGCATCCTGTTCACCCGTTTGGGGAAGTAGGCTCGCAGGTGTTGCATGATCTGTTGTCTCATTGTGGGAGTCATTGGTTTTTTCTACGACCGTGACGGTTATTTCCACTTCATCTTGGGAGCCATCCGGATAGTTCACAATTAAGCTGGCTTTTTTATGGCCAAGACTGGAGGTGTCAACCGGCTCTTTGAACTCAATTTTGCTTCCTTTCGGTAATTGATCGAGGTTCTTAATTCCCTCTGCAGGATCAGGATGACCGCCCACTTCGGTAACAATAGTCTGACCTTGAGGCTCATACTTATCTGCATCGGTTAATTCTGGTGTGCTTTCCTTAACGGTCACCTTGATTTGAACTTCATCCTGGGAACCGTCCGGATAAGTAACCACGATGGTCGCTTCTTTGACGCCCGGACTTGTCGTATCAACGGGTTGCTTAAACTGATAGCTCGTTCCACTTGGAAGATCGGACTGGTTCTTTATACCCTCCGATGGATCTAAGTGGCCATTGATTGAGGTCGTAAGATCTTGTCCCTCTGGATCATACTTATCTGCATCGGTTGAAGTATCTTCGACTGGTTTAGAGTTAGGATCTTTAGGATCGGTTCCCTTCTCTTTTTCTTGATCATCCGTCCAGCCGTCATTGTCATCATCCTTATCTCCTTGGTCGATCGCTGGAACCGTTGGATTGTTTGGATCGACAGGCATACCTGTATCTTTATCAGGAAGGCCATCCTTATCAGTGTCCCGATAAATCGTAATGGTAGACGCTGTCTTCACTGGCAAGCCTTTTTCATCAAGGACAGGCTTACCATCTTGGTCGATCACTGCGAACTCAACATTAAATGTACGGGTTTCTTCGCTTGCCTTCCAATCTTTGATTTCAGGGCTTCCTGTCACTTGACCGGTTTCAGGGTCAATAGCTAGTCCTGGGTATTCTGTCTTACCATCAATGGTCACTTTAAGCCCAGCACCTGCCGGAACTTGCTCAAGTGTTGGTGTTACTGGTGTAATTGCTTGGTACTCAAGGGCATTTTGCGATTTAGGCGTCACCTTAACTTGCGTCTTATGAGTCTCTGTTGAGGAATCAACCACCGTTGCTTCCACCGGATCACCGATTCGTTGGTCACCATCTTGATAGTCTTTCGTTGGGATGACCAAGATCTTTTCGCCCGAAGGTTGTTTGTCGATCTCCATATCGAAATTGCCCTGTTCATCCGACTGACCGCTAGCAATTTCATGACCCTCTTTATCTTTGACAAGGAGCTTGGTATGAGGGAGGCTTGTTTTTCCGGTCAGCTTGGTCTTATCGGAATTCGGATTGTTGCTTGCTTCCAGGTCCGTGACCTGAGGTGTTTCCTTAACGATCGTCTCAGCTTGACCACGGTCCTTACCATCCTTGTCCTTTGCAGGAATAATATCGCCATTGTCATCCTTTTTGCCTGGAGTGATGGTCAATTTATCATCGGCATCTTGCTTAGGTACATCAATATTGATATTTCCTTGGTCGTCAGAAGTCCCTGTTCCAATGACATTACCATCTTTGTCTTTGACAATGACATTGGTATTCGGAGTGGTCTTACCCGTGATCTTGCTGGTGTCCTTACCTGGCTGGTTCTCAGCCGATGGCTCAGTCACTTTAGGGAAGTCTTGGTCCTGCTTTGGATCTGTACCACGTTCTTTCTCTTCGTCATCCGTCCAACCATCATTATCGTCATCCTTGTCCCCATTTGCACCAGGAGCTCCTGGATTATTTGGGTCCTCTGGCATACCGGTATCCTTATCTGGATAACCGTCCTGATCCGTATCTCGGTATACAGTGATTGTTGAGGTCATCTTAACAGGATTCCCCTCAGGATCGACTACTGCTTGACCATCTTTATCGGTTAGAAGGGCTTCGATCGTAATCAGACGCGTTTCTTCTTCTGGAGTCCAGTTAGTAATTTCTGGCGTGCCGGTCACTATTCCCGTTTCTGGATCGACAGTCAAACCTGGATAAGTTGCTTGTCCGTCAATTTTTACCTCAAGTCTTCCCCCTACAGGAAGATTCGTTAGCTCTGGAGTGACAGGGGTGATCTCCTCATATTCTAAAACATTTTGAGAACGAGGGGTAAGCGTCATATGGGCTTCTTCCGGATCGAGTTTGCGAGCCGTTACAGTCACGGTCTGATCACTTTCGATCGGAGTCCCAGCTTCCACACTCCACTTAGGCTCTGTATAGCCTTCCTTAACAAGCGGTGTTGGATACTGGTCTGCACGAAGTGAGGAGCCTTTCTTAACATGATAGACCTTATTATCAACGAGCTTGTCGATTCCCTCACCTGCTGCAAAGTCTACCTTATGGTAACCTTCTGGTACAGGAGCATCCGGATGATCCGTTCGGTCAATGACATCGGGCGACGATACCTTAATCTCGGCATTCACTTGGTCACTGCTACCATCTTCATAAGTAACGGTAACTGGAACGGTGATCGTCTCTCCTGGTGTCTTAGATAATTCTTCTGCTGGAAGGCTAATAGCTCCCGTATTCGGATCAATGCTTGCCCCACGTGTTGGATTACTAATAACAAAGGCTGGCTTAGCCGGATCCTTAGAAAGAGGTACCTTGTTAAATTCAAGATCCGATTCCTTTCCTTCAAGATCAACTTGTTTGAAGCTTGGTTGTTTACCCGTGAATGCCTTGCCAAATTCGGCCGTTTCTGCTGGGTAATGGGCTTGGTATTTTTCCTGATCTTTGCGCCCATCTTCGATTGTTATTACCGCATCCGCATTCATCCGTAAGCCATTCTCAAAGACAACGGATACGGGTACTTTTATCTGAGTACCAGGGGTTAACTTGGCGGTTTCCTCAGCTGGGACGGTGACCACACCGGTTGTGGGATCAACCGACACCTTAATTGCTTGACCATCAACTTCTACCGTCGTCAAGGGTTGGTATTCTACCTGTTTTTGATCTTTCGCATTTGTTGTTACGATACGCTTAACATATTCAAATTTTGGCTTTTTGGACCCTTTAAAGTCTGGTTTATATTCCTTATTCTCTTTATCAGTAAAATAAGGCGCTTCTGTCTTGGCTTCCTGGCCAGCTTGGACCTCAATCGGTTGATAGGTCATGCCCGGTGTAGCTACCAAAGAGTCAGCGGCTAGAGCAGTCGTTAGATCATCCGCTGCAGAATTACCATAGAATACCGCTGAAGTATAGATAGCTGGTGCTGACAAATCACTTGGTATTGTGATCGGAACTGAGCCAATGCGGCCCACATGATCACTATTTAAGGTACTTACCTCACCGATAGGTTGACCATCTTTGAACCATCTGATCTTATACTGTTGATTAGGTAAGAGACCGGCAGTGTCATTTTCAGCCGTATCGCTTGGTTTTGCAAAATTTTCATGTGAATCAAAGACTTTAATATCATGCATGGGCTGAGCCGCTAGAGCTGCAAAATTGACATTATTAATATTGTAACTTGCAACGTTGTTAACACCCACTGGAAGAAGTGCATTATTAGTCAACGCTTCAAAGACATTATTTTGTGAAGTGTTTCCCCAGATAGCGTAATTATCAATCATTGGTGATACATACATGTAATCACGATTAATATGGCGATGCTTTTGCCCAATCGTTCCATTCCAGGCCATTAGATTCGCATGGCTAAGGTCTTCATCCTTTACTAATTGGCCATATTCTTCATCCGAGATCGTATGTGAGACTGCTAAGCCGGCATTTTGTTGGGTATGACTCACACCATATAAGCCTCTAAATGGAAGATAGTAATAACCATTTTGTTCCACCGTTCCCACAACCGACTCCGCAATGTGCGATCCTTTACCATGTTCTGCTTCATATTCACGAATAATCTTTTCTTGACCGGCTTTTAACTCATTAATCCCATATTCCGGATTCGCTTCTTTCCACGCATCAAAACGTCGAGCCACTTCATCATTCACATAAGATGCCACGACCTTCGTTCCAGTCGCATTCACATCCCACGAATCTTGCTTCCATCCATCAGCAATTGATCCTCTTGGGTCGCCATTCTCATACCAGACATAACCGGAAACACGACCGTAATCGCCTTGATTCGTCCAAACGCCCTCTGAATTAGGCGCTTTGGTCCATTGATCTTCTGGTTTATGAAGCCAATCATTCATGCGGGATTTTTCTTGGAAGGCCACTTGACCACTAATAATTCGGTTAACCCCGGCAGTAAAGTCCCAATTCTCATTCACTCGATTTAGACGAGTATGAAAACCATATTTATTATCTCCGGGCTTGACCACTTCATAGTTTTCTGGGTTTGGATTGTCCGCCCATGTGCGAATCGAGAAATTAGGATTTGCCGCTAATTGGAAGTGATGGACATTGCCGAATTTATCCACTTCGGAATTTTGGAAGTTAAAGGTATAGCTTCCATCTGGTCTTGAGACCGTCTTATAAACGTGCGATACATAACCATCATAATCTACCCATTGTAAGTAGACATTCACCCCACTCAGGGTCTCTGTGCCAACACTACTCAACTTATTATGACGGTATAGATAGACAGTTCCAGAGTAAGACTGGGTATCTCCAGATTGGCCTGGGGAATAAATGGCTTCTTTTTGAACTTCTTGAATGTTAGCCGATCGTAAGGCCGGTTCCCCCAAGTAAGCTTTAGAGACAAGTTCTGGACTTGATTCATCACTCAACTCTTCTATTCCTGCAGTGTCCTTATCGAGGTCTTGAGCCTTTAATTCAGGATCAGTGGCTAACGCTTCGGTCTCGGGTTCAGCCTGGTCAGTGGCTTGCGACTCGCTTTCAGCTTGATTGTCTTCATTGTCAGAAGCTAGCTCTGGATCACTTTGGGCATCTGTTTCCAGTGTTTCTGCCTGAGGGGCATTCCCACTTTGATCCAATTCAGCAGCTTGAGCAAAGTGGGTATTAGCCATCATCAACCATCCTGCGACAGCCACAGAGGCTACCCCAACACTTAGACGACGAATACCGTAGCGTTCAATGCGATTTGCTTCTTTTTGACGAAGCATTTGGTCATTGTTTTTTCCTACCATTTTGTTCCTCCTATAATCTCTATGAGTCCTAACAAGTTATATGTGCAAACTTGTTTACTCTCTTTATTTACCTTGTTATTAATTCGTCTCCAACTAGCCTGACTTGTAATAATTAGTCTCCCTCACAGGCAAACAATGGTCTAACGGATCAATAACATTACCGAATCAACCTCAACAAAGATCCTCTTCTAAGCTTCAAAAGATGATACTTAGTTCGATTGATCTGATCCGTGTTGAATTGATTCACAGATAACCCTCTTTTTAGTATCATCCTTTGGAAGATTAATCCATAAAAAAATCAAGGTCATCTTCTATAAGATAACCTTGACACATCAGATTCACAATTTCATTCTGGCATAGTCCTAGTCCAAATTGGAAATCCTTAACCCCTCAAAATTAAGCAATCCGAAAGATAAACAGAAAGGACTAGGGCTTGTCCAGGCTGAATCGATAGATCTTGCAGGGTCGAATCATGAACCCAAAGACTTTGCTTGAGATCTGGCAGCTGGACTTGTAGTTCTTGATATTCCGGATAACGAACAACCCGGTCTAAAGTAACTGGGGCTTGCCACTTTAATGGTGACGAATCCCTGGCTGAATCTGTAGCTAATTGGAGACTAGCCTGACTTGGTCTAAAACAGAGATAGGCAGGACCCGGACTCAAATTCGTCTGAATGGCTAGGGGTTGACCTTGGTAGAGGACTCGACCTTCTAAGTCTACGTCAACTGGTAATTCATTGAGTTTTCCTAAAAACTTAGCGAGATAACGGCTAGCTGGTTGATTCAATAAATCAGTCGGTGAGGCCAGTTGCTGGATCTGACCTTGATAGAGAAATGCCACCCGATCGGCATACTCGACCGCTTCCCGCTTATCATGCGTCACCAAAATAGTCGAGATTCCCTTAGCCTTAACCAACCGATAGACCAAGGCCCCCATTTCCCGTCTTAAGGGTTCATCCAATCCAGAAAAAGGTTCGTCCAATAAAAGGACTTGCGGATCATAGGCTAAACTCCGTGCTAGAGCGATCCGCTGCTGTTGCCCTCCGGAAAGTTGACGGATAGCATAATGCTCATAGCCAATTAATTGAACATCGGCTAATAGACTTTGAACCGCTTGGTTGATCTCAGCCGCCTTTAGCCCTTTTAAGCGCATCGGAAAAGCCAGATTATCATAGACATCCAGATGAGGAAATAACCGCAAATCTTGGAAGACGACCGCAATGGGACGTTGGTTAGGAGCTAACTGATCGATCGCTTGTCCTTCTAATAGGAGCCGTCCTTCCTGGATGGGAATAAGCCCCGCCAAAGACTTGAGCAAGGTCGTCTTCCCAGAACCAGAAGGTCCTAAGAGTGCCAAATATTCACCTTTTTTGAGTTCAAAGTCGATCCCTTGTAAGATGGTTCGATGATTCAATACCGTCGTTAATGCTTGAATAGTAAGTGACATAGTAAAAGCTCCTTATCTAATAGAAGTCTATGGCTTGATAACGTCTTTTTAGCAGGTAATTGATCCCATTAAAGACCGCTAACACGATCAGAGTAATCCCCAAGAAGAGTAAGGCATAATTACTTGCCAGGGTCCGGTCGTTACTCTGCAAATAGGGAAAAATCCAAATCGTTAAAGTCTGGACCTGCCCCCCACCGATCATCAGCGTTAAGAAATATTGACTAAAAGAAACAATATAAGCCATGGATAAGGCGGTAAATAACACCGGACTTAATAATGGCAGGGTCACCTTGATAAAGGCTTGATAAGGCTTAGCTCCTAGTAACCAGGCCTGCTCTTCGTGGCGAATCCCAACTGCTTGATAGGCATCAAAGATTAAGTAGGCACAATAGGGCAAGGAATAGACTAGATGAACTAGAATAATACCGGATAGTTTATTGGCTAAGCCCCACTCAATCATCTTTTGATGAATACCAGTCGCAAATATCATAACTGGGACAATAAAGGGCAAGGCCAAGCTAGCTCGAATCAATCGCCGCAAGAAGGGATCCGCTAAGACTAGAGCTCTGGCGGATAATAGTGCGATTGTCGTTGACAATAGAGCCACTATTAAAGAAAGACTCATCGAAGTGAAAATGCTCTTGAACAGTCGGTCTGACTGGCGAGTCATATCCTCCCAACCTCTTAAGGAGAAATGCTGCGGCCATAAGGCTGGCCAAGGCCAACGTGCCGTTACACACCAAAGCAACAAGACCAAAATTGGACTGACTATACTGACCAATAAGACCAAATTCAAAATCTTACGCTTCATGTTTAGCCCTCCTTTTGACTTGCCAAGCCCTTTTAAGTTGAGGCCAGGAAATCAAGCCATAGAATAGCCCAGATAGAACCAAGCCCATCGTCAGCAGGATCCCATTATAAGCCATGGCATAGGGGCGGTGGTGAAGATCAGGATGACCGTAGGCCTCATAGGCCATAACGGGCAAGGCTTTAGGCGTTGTCGGTCCTAAGAGTGCCGGTAGTTCATAAGAGCCTAAGCTATACATAAAGATGATAAAAAAAGCTGCAAAAATCGTTTGCTTGGATAGTGGTAGAACAATACGCAAAAAAGCTTGACGGTGATTCGCCCCTAAAGTCCGTGCTGCTTGTCCTAGGCTAGACCCTACGGCAGCGACCATCGGATAGACATAGAAAACGACAAAAGGCACTTCCTTCCAGAGAAAAGCAATAATAATCCCCCAGGCATTATCCGAATAAAGCACCTGATTAAAAAGCGACTGTGCCTGATCAAAGCCCAAGGCATAAAACAAACGAGCCAAGATCCCAGTTCGCCCTAAGAATTGCATGGCAAACAAAGCAACAATGATGTGTGGAATAATGATCGGAATCCGTAATAGACTTTCCGTCCACTGTGTCTTACCCACTGCCGAAATCCAAATATAAATGATTCCCAGGCCGAATAAGAGCGATAAGAAGGACGATCCCAGAGCAATTCGTAGCGAAAAAACCATGGCTTCAATCAAACGTGGGTTAGCCAAGGTCTCACGGTAATAGTCCGTTGTAAAGTCTGTTAAACCTAAAGAAGGAATGATGCCAAAAGATTGCACCATTCCTACAATTACACCGATCATTAAAAGAGTGGTCACCAAAAGCTGCGGCATAAATAAGAGCCAAGCCTGGCCTCTTTTAAATAGGGATCTGTTCATTTACTTACCTGCTACTTCTTCTAACCAGATCTCTTCAATAATTGGTACTAATTGTGCAGGCATTTCAGGAAGACGATGGTCTAATAGCTCGTCTTGACCAAGTGTTCCTTTACCTGGGTCCACTTCGTCAAAAGCCGCTTTTTGTTCTTCTGTCAATTGATCATTCTCAAGAACTGGTATTTCACCAATCTCTTTGTATTTAGACAATTGCATTTCAGGCGATAACATTTCATTAATCGCTACAATGGCTGCCGCTTTATGACTAGCATTCTTACCAATAGCGATAAAACTAGTATTTCCGATAGTTCCTTTATCAAAGACGAAAGATACTGCCGTTTCAGGATAGGCTCCTTTTTCGATTTGGTTAGCAATTTCGTAAGCACCGTAGGTTTGATAGAAGGCTACTTCTCCGTCCATGAAGAGATTATTTAAAGCAGGTGCGTCAGCTGGATAAGTCTTACCTTCAGACCATAAGTAAGGCTTCAATTCATTCAGATAGTCAAGGACTGGTTGAATCGCTGCCTTAACGACTTCCTTATCGGCTTCCATATCTTGGAATTCTTGGTAATCAACGAATTCATAGATAATATTACGAACAAAGGCTGATCCCGTAAAGTCTGGTAACGCAGGATAAGTAAAGGTTCCAGGGTTAGCTTTACAGTATTCCAATAATTCTTGAGCTGATTTAGGAGTTGCTTCTGTCACGGCACTATCCTTAATGAAGACTAATTGAGCCTTGGAATAAGGTGCTTCAAAACCTTCGATCGGATAACCAAAGTCGTGGGTATTTTCAGGATCATCCGCTTTAACAAAGTCTTTGTAATTAGGCATCTTATCGGTGAATGGTCCATATAGAAAATCATTCTCACGTGCTGTCTTAAAGTTTTCACCATTAATCCAGATCATGTCAATATCACTTTCACTGGCGTTGGCTTGTTTTTCATTGGATAATTGAGTTAAGATCTGATCAATATCCATTGGCACTCGGTTAAGGGTGATGTTGTATTTTTCCTTAAGGGTTGGTCCATAGACTTCGTCCAACCATTGGTTCAAACTATCATCGCCACCCCAACCATAGAAGTTGACGGTTTGACCGTCGGCTTCTTTTAACAATTCTTCATAAGATAGATCATCAATCGAGCTTTCTGCTTGAACTTGCGCACATGTTGGTACAAACAAGGTCCAGGTAAATAATCCGATTAATAATGATTTAATAATTTTTTTCAAAAGTTTCGCTCCTTTATAATCACTACTTACTTTCCATACCCTCTTTGAGATCTTTTACTTTGACATATTGCACGTCGTCTGACTTTGGATCGCCCACTTGAACATCTAAGTCGTCATGCATTTGCCATTCGTTCCAACCACCATCAAACATGGTTGCATCTAGACCACGTTCATACATCATTAACCACGGTAAGCAAGATCTCCAACCTGTTCCACAGTAGAAGGAAAGATCGTTATCCGCACCAAATCCTTCTGCTTCCCACATAGCTAGAATCTCATCAAAGTCTTTATTAGTGCCATCTTCATTCTTGTAGTCTTTCATATCGGAGATATTGGCTTCGCCACTTCCTCTTAGGCCAGGGCGTCCCCAAACAGCCCCTTTCGGTTCACCGGCTTTTGGAATGTAGGAATAACCAGATTCTAGACCCAACCATTCTCTTTCAGAACGAAGGGAAACAAGGCGGAAGTTATCATTGTTTGCTAATTCGTCAACTGTTTGGTCTAAACTCAATAAGTATTCTGGGTGAACGGGTGCTTCTACCCCAAAATCATCTACAGGGCTTGGCTTCACTTCTTCAGCTTCCAAATCATAGCCGGCATCTTTCCATTGTTTAAGACCGCCGTCTAAGATCTTCACATCAGCAACCCCTGTATAAAGAGAAGCATAAGCGACACGGTCTACGCCTGTATCTGGTCCGTAAAGGATCAATTGGTTATCATGAGTCACTCCATAGTCTGCCAAGGCTTTTGCTAATTCTTCTGGTGAACGAAGATTCCAGACAGGTCCTTCTTCGAACTTATCTGTATTGATATGAATCGCTCCTGGAATATGTTCTTTTAAGTAATCAGGTGAAGCATCAGCTTCTCCCCAAGTTACTTCTGCTAAAACCACTTTTTCAGGATTTTCATCCAAGCGTTCTTTTACCCAGTCTGCCGTCACATATACTTGCTTATCCTCCACAACTGGATACTTAGCCCCTTCTTCTTGAGCCTTCACACCAACTTGAGGAATCACCATACCTACGACCGCAATTAGGGTCAACAACATAGCCACTATTTTTTTCATAAAGCAGCTCCTTTCTAAAATTGTCGCCTCATTTTATCATGGAACAATCGCCTGCTCAACTGATAGTACTCTCAAAAAGTTATTTATTAAAAAACCTGATAAATGTACCTGCATAAAAGCACAACTTTTTTTAAAATAACAGTATAATAGAAGCTAAGAACGCTTAATAAAGGAGCTAAAAAATATGATCTATCTAGATAATGCGGCTACTTCCTTGAAGAAGCCCCAAGCCGTCATCGATGCTGTCGTTGACGCCCTAAATCACGCTGGAAACGCCGGACGTGGTTCGAGTGAATCGGCACTTGCAGCAACTCGTACTATCTTCCAGACAAGGCTTCAACTTAGCCAACTCATCAACAATCCCGACCCACACGGGATTTCCTTTACTCATAATGCGACTGACAGCTTGAACACTGTGATTCGCGGGCTCTTTCAAGCAGGTGACCATGTCATTACCACTGTAATGGAACACAATTCAGTCTTGCGTCCGCTCTATGATCTCATGGATCAAGGACTGGAAGTGACCTTCTTAGATAGGGGACCTCAAGGACATATTGAAGCTTCCGCTGTTCAAGCAGCCATTCGTCCCAATACAAAGGCGATGGTCTTAACCCATGCCTCCAATGTCACAGGTGATATCAACCCGATTAAATCCATTGCCCAAGTCCTCCATCAGGCTGGTTGCCTTTGTATCGTAGATGCATCACAAACGATGGGTGCCATTCCAATCGATGTACAAGATCTTGGGATTGATGTGCTCTGCTTTACAGGACATAAGAGCCTGCTAGGTCCTCAAGGAACGGGGGGCATTTATCGTCAGAGTCAAGTAGCCATTCGTCCCCTTAAATCAGGTGGTACGGGTGTCGATACTTTCAACCACCATCAACCGGATGAATACCCCACTCATTTAGAAGCAGGTACCCTGAATAGTCACGGCCTAGCCGGACTCAAAGCTGGGGTGGACTATCTGTTAGACTACGGTGTCGACCGCATCCAAAAGGAAGAACGGGCACTCTTAGACTATTTTCACCAAGCAGTCCAGACTATTCCTGGTATACGTATCTATGGGCATTTTGATTCCCAGATTGCCCGCTGCCCGATCTTATCGCTTAATATAGCGGACTTGGATTCCGCCTTAGTCAGTGAAGAATTGATCGATCGAGCCGAAATTATGACCCGGGCTGGAGGACATTGTGCTCCCTTGATGCACCAAGTCTTAAAGACCAAAGAACAGGGCGTCGTTCGCTTTTCCCTATCTCACTATACAAGCCGCGAAGACCTTGACCAAGCTGTTCAGTGCCTCAAGGACATTCAGGCAGAATTTTGCTAAGATGAATGGGGAAATCTGCTCATTTATAGAAATATTAAATAAATAGATTTTAAGTCTACACTTTCATAAAAAGACTGTTAAAATAAGCAAGGAGACCTATATTTTCATGATGAGGGATTCTAAAAATACGCATAGAAAGAAATGATTCACCATGGAATTAAAACAAATAAAAACCTTTATAACGATTGTTGAGTGGGGCAGCTTCTCAGAAGCCGCTAACCAGCTTTACCTCTCCCAACCGACCGTCTCCCTACATATTAAGCAATTAGAAAATGAATTAGGGATTGAACTGATCGGGCGTACAACCAAGAGTCATGAACTGACTCCTCATGGCGAAAAGTTCTACGAATACGCCAAATCCATTATGCAGATGGCCTATAATATTGAGAATACCTTCTCCCAGAAGAATAACCATAAATTCACGATTGGCGCCTCCTCAATTGCTGCGTCCTATATTCTTCCACAACTAATCTCGGCCTTTTCCCGCAAGTATCCTGATAATGAGATCACCCTCTTTCAAAGCGATACCATCAAAGTCATCAATGACATTGCGCTTGGCTCATTGAATCTTGGGATTGTGGGCTCTCAATCCATGAATAATAATTTGAAGTTTGAACGGATTTTTCAGGATAAGCTTGTTATCGCAACAGCCTATAATGACCATTTTTTAGCCCTACAAGCTAGCAATCCATCCATCCAAGAATTACTAAGACATCCTTTTATCTCACGGGAAGATGGATCTGGAACGCTCAAAGAATCCGCCATGTTACTTCGTGAAATGAAGATCGACCCCCTTAAACTTGATAAGGTGCTAGAAGTAAACAATAATGAAGCCATTAAGCAATTTATCAAGTTAGGAACCGGCATTTCCATTATTTCAGAGTTAGCCGTCATCAACGAGGTCAAAAATAAGGAAATTTTAACCTTTCCAATTGACCATAAGTTATCTAATCGTGATTTCTACTTGGTCCACCGCAAAAATTCACATTTAACGGATGCTAGTCGGCATTTCGTCGAATTCGTCCGCAAGATCGACCTCAATAATCTGAACTTTGATATTTCAATAGATGAGGAAGATGAAGATGACGAAGATGAGCCGTTAAACAAAGATAAAACTAAAAAGAAAAAAACTAAAAACTCAAGCAAGAGCCGTGATTTTCACCGTATGGTAAAACCGAAAAGAATTCATCGTAAAATTAATGATTAGTCTTTTAAAAAACGATCGCCACTAAGGGCAATCGTTTTTTTATTTGAAGGTAACCAAAAATAGAAAACCATAATGCCTGATCCATCGACTATCATTAACTCCTTGGGCTTGTATAAATCAAAAAAGCCACCCAAACGGGTAGCTTTATGTCAAGAATTACTTATTTTGCTTATAATCGATGGTCTACTGAAGAAAACTCTGTTTCACGGATGTTTTGAATCAGCGAATAAGCCTGAATCAATAATAAGCCTAATGAGAAGCAATATTTCAAGCGTCTAATTGTTTTACTTTCCTGTTTTGCCATAAGTCACCTAATTCTTAGTCGATTCACGGTGAATGAACTTATGAGGTAGAACAATTTGACGGCTATCGATCTCTTCATCATTCATGATTTTAGTCAATAGACGCATAGCCACTGCCCCCACATCATAAAGCGGGTACTGAATACTTGATAACTGAGGACGGGCATACCGTGTTAATACCGTATTATCCATGGTAATTACTTGGAATTCTTCAGGTACTTTAACGCCTTGATCGGTCAAGGCATTTAAGATCGCAATGGCAATATCATCGCGGGTGACCACGACGCCATTCGCCTTAGCAGCACGTAGTTGATCCACAATAATATCTCCCTCATGATCATTAAAATTACTTTGAATGATCAAATCATCATCCACTTCAATACCGTGCTTAGATAAAGCAGACTTATATCCCGGAATCCGGTGAACTTTATTGACATAATAACGCTGAGCATCTGTCACAATCGCTGGACGATCGCCACCTGTATCGATTAAGCTTTCGGTCATCTCTTCGACCGCTTTTCGAATATCGATCGAAACTGTATAAAGATTCGGATCTTCACAGACCGTTCCCGCAACCACTACCGGTGTGCGTGTTGAACGGATTAACTGTCTCATTTCATTTTCAACCGTAAAGCCCATAAAGATAATGCCATCCACCTGCTTAGCCAATAAATTATTGAAGACATTCATCTCTTTATCCACACTCTCGTCAGCATTGGCTAAGATGATATCATATTTATACATAGCAGCAATGTCATCAATCCCTCTAGCTAAAGCTGAGAAGAAAACATTGGTAATATTGGGAATAATCACTCCAACAGTCGTTGTTTTTTTAGAAGCTAAACCTCTTGCCACTGCATTAGGGCGATAATCCAAACGTTCAATAACTTCTGATACTTTCTTGCGAGTGCTAGGCTTAACATTGGGGTTGCCGTTTACGACCCGCGATACTGTTGCCATTGATACCCCTGCTTCACGGGCAACATCATAAATTGTGATGGTTTGCTTTTCCATGACTCCCCTTCTTTCCTTATTCCTACCAATAAATTTACCATGTTTTATCTAAAAGTGCAAGCGTTTTCTGATGAATAACTTAACTTTTTCAATCATTTTTCATAATAAATCAGCAAAAAAGCCCCTTATGTGATCTAAATCTAAGCAGAAATGTGATATTCTTCACACTCCATTAGCATCACATAAGGGTCAAAATTTAGGTCGATTACTTTTACATTTAATTAATTATTTTGTTAAGTCGTCCTTAACATCTTTAGCGTCCGCTTTTAGGTCTTTCGCTTCTGCTTTCACACGGTCTTTAGTTGCTGAAGCTCGGTCTGCTAACTTATCCCCTTCATCTTCAAGATCATCTTTTAAATCTTTAGCTGCTTTTTTGGCATCGTCTTTGAATTTGTCAAAATCTGAGTCCGCTTCATTCTTCGCTTGATTGAAATTCTTAGCCGCTTCATCTTTAAAGTCAACAGCCTTTTCTTTAAATTTTTCGGCAGAATCCTTTAAGTTAACCTTAATATCTTCAGCTTGTTCTGAGGCCGCATCATACATTTCAACACCACGTTCTACAGCATAATCTGTATAGTCATTTGCCCGATCTAACCAGTAGTCCATTTCATCACTTAGGTCTTCACGCAATTCACGACCTGACTTAGGTGCACAGAGTAAAGCTGCTACGCCACCCAACGCTGCACCAAAGATTGCCCCTAATAAAAAGCTTCCATTATTCTTACTCATATTAATCATTCTCCTTTGTTAAATTAATTTCTCCCGCTGTGGTCGAGGGAAGTTGATCCGTAAATTCTGCCAAACTTGACCGATGTTCCACTAAATGATCCGTTGAATCCACTTCTTTTAAAGGGGAACTTGACGGCTCAGTTTCTTTATTAGGAGAAGCGCCACGTCCTTTTTTACTCAAGGAATGCGCTGCTCTAGCAAAACGTCCTAGCGTAGAGGGCTTCTTCTTACGATTTAATCCGCCTCCTACCCCTGATACCAAGTTCGATGTCATCTTCTTGGTAGAGTCATTCAACTCAGAGACAGATGTTCCAACATCCCCAATAGCTTGAAAAAGCGGATCTGTTTTACCGAGCTTACCGTTTAGATCATCCACCAAGTGATTGGTTTTATTCAATAAACCCTCTACCTCAATCGACAAATTGTCCACGTCCTTGGTTACAATATCCAAGGTCGCATTCACCCGGGTCACTGTATCCTTGGCTTGATCTAATAAGCCAGAAAGCTTGCTCAAGCTCATACACAGAAAAACCACCAAAACAGCAAATGCGATAGCTACAATCACAAGAGCGATTTGACCGATTGTCACTTTTCACACTCCTCACTATCAATTTACTAAGTTAAATATACCACTTTCTTCAAGATTACTCAAATGCAAAGGCTTCCCGAATCTTAATCTTTTGGGATCGTCTTTAGCGGTTCATCCAATGAAGGAAGATCTTCTTGATTCTTAAGCCA
This sequence comes from Facklamia hominis CCUG 36813, assembly GCF_000301035.1. Lineage (GTDB taxonomy): Bacteria > Bacillota > Bacilli > Lactobacillales > Aerococcaceae > Facklamia > Facklamia hominis. The sequence goes on from NZ_JH932292.1 coordinate 692,515, forward strand.
ATCATTAAGCAGATTGCTATGAAGAAAGGCGTTAATTCGTTTTAGGAGGGCATTACGGGTAATAATCCCAATAAATCCCTGCTGGTCCTTTGAATCCACCACACACAAAAAGTTATTGGTCATCAACTTATGAAGAATGGTCTCTAAATTATCCTGCAAAGTCACATACTCCGCTTGGCGAAGTTCAATTTGATTGAGGGTTAGCTGCTCAATCATCTTAAAATCGATCTGATCCGTCGTGATCGAAGCTTGAATAATCTGGTTCGTTGACACCAACCCACAAATCTTCCCTTCTTTATTAACGACTGGAATCATTGTATAAGCCACTTGAGTCAAGACTAAAAGCGCATGATATAAGCTATTAAAATCAAACACATAAGCCACATTTTCAGCAGGGATCATTAAGTCTTTCACTTGATCCATAATAAGGCTTTGAATCTTTTTATCAATCATCACTTACTCCTTCACTAAAATCTAACATACAAGTTAGTTGGGGCAACTCCTGACCATCGTAACGATAGAAATGAATCATCGCTTGCTTGGAATCAATCTCCGCCAGTGCAAAAGTTCGTTCAGCGACTGGGCCTCTAGATTGGGCCAAGGATCCCGGATTGACTAGGAGGATGCCTTCTTCTATTCGAGCATAGAGCTTATGGGTATGCCCATGGAAAACCATCCGTGCCCCTAAGGTCTGAGCATCTTCAATGAGATGATATTTATGATGATTCACTTGGTGGCGATGACCATGGACGACTAAGATCCGTCCTTGATCAGTATCTAGTAATGACTGACTAGGATAAGCTGGATCAAAGTCCATATTCCCCGCAACATAAGCGTCCACCTCTTGCCAGATAGGATCCTCGGCTTTAAATTCTGAGTCACCACAGTGACAAATATAGTCCACTTCCGGTCTAAATTGATCTACTAATGAATGAACCAATTCATAATGACCATGATTATCAGATAGAATCAATACCTTCATGCTCTGACACCTTCTAACCAAGCCGCAAACTCCTTAAACAACGCACTTACTGCTCTTGAACGATGAGAAACTTGGTTTTTTTCTTGAGCAGACATCTGGGCAAAGGTTTTTTCACTTTCTGGATAATAAAAAAGAGAATCATAGCCAAAACCATGATCACCCAACTCTTCATAGGTAATCATTCCATCCGCTCTTCCATGAACCACTAAGGAAGGATGATTAGGATAGGCAACAACAATACAGGTCATAAAATATGCCTGGCGATCTTTACCTTCGTAAGGCACCATTTCATTTAAGAGTTTATCACGATTGGCTTGATCACTCTTAACAGCTAAACCTGCATAGCGTGCTGAATAGACTCCTGGAGCTCCCTTTAAGACAGGTACACATAAACCTGAATCATCCGATAGCACCAAGCAATGGAGCCTTTCTGCAATGGTCTCCGCCTTTAAACGGGCATTGGCTTCAAACGTCGTCCCCGTCTCCTCCACTTCTGGAATATCTGGATAATCCAAAAGGGAGGTAATCTGTAAATCAAAGGGAGCAAATAATTCTTTAAATTCTTGGACTTTTCCTGGGTTATGACTAGCGATCAACAACTTCATAGATCTGACCTCCTTGAATGGTGCAGGATTGAATCTGTATGGTTTGATCCTTCAACCAAGTTCGCGCCACTTGGCTAAAAACTTGAGGATCTCCGGTTGTGTAATAAGCTTGTTGGGCGGCTAAGCGTTTATTATCAGCCACTGTTCGACTCAACTTGAAATAATCTAAAAGTGTGGATACCTGGTTAATGGTCTCCACCCCGGAGTCAATCAAAGCTACCTGAGGACCTGCCACTTTTTGAATGCTTTCATAGAGATGAGGATAATGGGTACACCCTAATACCAAACTATCAATCCCTAGTTCTAAAAGAGGCTGCAGGGTTTCTTGGATATGATCTTCCAAGTCTTGCCCCTTTAAAGTCCCCTTCTCAACTACATCTACAAAGGTAGGACAAGCTAAACTATCGACTTGTACTTGATTGGATTTTTCGTGAATTTTATTCGGATAGGCCTGGCTTTCAATGGTTGCGGGTGTTGCAATCACGCCAATATGATTATTCTGTGTCACCCGAATGGCTGCTCGACTCCCAGCATCAATCACACCAACCACTGGAATGGAAAGATCGTGCTTCAAGTCAGCTAAGGCAGCCGCTGTGCCTGTATTGCAGGCGATAACCAACATTTTTATTCCTTTAGTTAAGAGAAAGTCGGTCAATTGATAGATGAATTCTTTAACCTGGGATAGAGAGCGAACGCCGTAAGGGCAGCGCGCATTATCCCCAAGGTAGATGATCGATTCATTGGGGAGTTGTTTTAGACTTTGTTTAACGACGGTTAATCCTCCAAAACCAGAATCGATAAAACCGATGGGCAAATCTCGCATAATATAACCTCACATTCATCCTTTATTTTAACATATTTCCTGACTATTAAGCGACTTTAATGCGGGAAGATTTTTAAAGGGCAGATAATCCTTAGATCCTGCAAGTTTTTGGGTTTTCTTGTATACCCATTTAAAAATTTATTTCAAAAAATCAACTCTTCCCTCTGCTGTAGCAGACCGCCTAGAGTCCCCTTTAGATAAGAAAGTAAGGGCCTTTTCACTGGCTGATAAAAATTTAATCCAATCCCACAACTGTGGTGGGCCGCCAGGAGCCTTCTAAGGAAGTCTCCTTGGCTCAGCTGGCTACTCAAAGCCTAAGCGCTAAAGCGCCAAAGCTTTGATGTGCGTCAGCTGTCCTTTGACCACGGCTGTGGGATTGTTTATTTTTATCGCCTGTTTTAAGGCTATAGCTTAACTACTTGATAGACGGCATAACTGAATGATTATAAAAAGTCAATTCTGAGGCATTTTTATAAATATATAAAATGAATAGTACCCAGTTTAATAAATTGGATAAATCTTTCATTATATTAATAATCTAAGATTAAGGTGTAAATTTTAAGGCTAGCTTTTATAAAATACAACATCAAATGAAATTATATATAATTTTCATTTTAAAAAAATTGATATATATATTCATTCATCAATGATACTCATTTTAATAAAGTATTTTTTTGGATTATAGAAACTGATTATCTTTAATAGGTTATTTCTATTCTCACAAAAACGATTAGCCTAATCTTAATTCTAATCTGAAAATTTGTGAAAAAAAGAACCCTTCCTCTGCCATGGCATTTGGACAAGGGGCACACATCAAAGGCTTGGCGCTTTAGCGCCTAGCCTTTGAGTAGCCCCTTGAGCCGGCGAGACTCTGAAAGAGGCTCTAGGCGGTCCGCCACAGCAGAAAAAAGAGTTCAGTTTTTGAAATAAATTTTCGGATTTGAAAATTACAACCTATTGGATTTAATTTTATCAGCCAGTAGAAAGGCTTATAACTCTACCATTATTAATCCCTTAAGCTAGTGAGACTATGAAAGAAGCTCTAGACAGTCTAGCACAGCAAAGAGAAATGGTCAGTTTTTAAGATTAAATCTTTAGATTCGAACTTCATATTTCTAATATCATGGTTATAATTATCAACCCATAAAATAGAATCTTAACCTTTATTCCTTCACGCGCTTTTCATTGCGCCAAATCGAAATCGATTGTTTGAGTGTTCCAATCAATCCCTTGTCAGAATATACCAGGGTATTCGACTTGTAGAACACCGATGAAATCCATAAACAGAGTATCAAAAAGATCCCAATCGTTCCAATGGCTCCCCAAATCGCTCCCGTTGAAACAGTATCGGTTGCAATTCGGAAAGGCATGATAAATGGTGAAAAGAGTGGAATAAAAGAGCTAATTTTTACAATGCTTGAATTCGGAGAGTTTAAGGCATACATGGCAATGTAAAAGCCAGCAACCCCAATTAAACTAATTGGCGAGATCATCTTATTCACATCTTCCACCCGGGAAACTAAAGATCCCAGGAAGGCGGCAATGACCAAGTAAACAAAGACTCCAAGTAGGGCAAACAACATGGAATAAGTAATCATCGGCTTAATACTTGAAATGAAAGGCCCAATTAGGTTATTGATATCCACTGACTCTCCTGAAACAGCCCCCAGTTCAGTCTGGATATTCGTAAGCACCGCTGACTGACCAAATTGTCCAGCTAGGAATAATCCCACTACATAATAGACCAAACCAGTTAAAACCATATAGATGAAAATCTGTGTCAAGATCACTAGGAAAATCCCTAACAACTTGCCAAAGAAATGAGCCATCGGAGAGATGGATGACAAGACGATCTCCATAATCCGTGAACCTTTTTCAGCCGCAATCTCTTGAGACACCATGGTCACATAGGCCATGATGAACATGAAGACAATGATACTCGTTAAGTAAGCAAAGCCTAACTTAGCAAATTGAATCGGGTCATCCTTAGAGATTTCTTCCACATTTCCAGCCTTATCCTTAGAAAGATTAATGGTCTCTAAATGGACTTGCGTATCTTGAATTTGTTGCATGGCTGATTGATCAAGATCCAATCGTTGAATGGTTGCCTGCAGGTTTATATCCGATAAGATCTTCTCAAATTGGCCCGTGGCAATATTCTTTCCATCATTCAATTGGTAGAATTTTGCGGATAAACGCCCCTCTGATTCCTGGGTGACAAGATAGCCATCCAATTCCTTGTCTTCCAATTCTTTGCGTGCCTGGTCTTGTGATAAATCAAATTGATAGTAATTATCATCGTCAATGGCTTTAATGGCTGTAATTAACTCTGAATTATCGGACACAATACCGATTTCTCCAACTGAAGAAGTCGATTGATCCTTATAGATAAAGAAGGCAATTGCTGCAATCACCAAGCCCATAATTATCGGCCCAAAAATCATCCAGAAAAAAGCCCAGGATTTGATATTCTTACGATAAACCTCTCTTGCAACTAACCACATTTTATCCATGAATAAACTCCCCCGCTTTCTGTTTAAAGATTTCTTCTAAGGTCGGTGGTTGCTGAGCAAATTGACGAATATATTTGCCTTTAGTAATTTGATCAAATAAGGCAGGCCCATAGGATTCATCCGCCAAATAGAGGGTAAAGTGCTCAGGTTGAGTTTCAAGGACTTGCTTGACTCCCTCGAGTTGGCTCAAGCTTTCTTTCGTCCACTGATCACTTTCCACGTAGAGCTTGGTACGCCCAAAACTATTTCGAACCTCATTGACATTGCCATATAAGACCTGATTACCGTTGACAATCATGGTTAATTTGTCACATATTTCCGACACATTATTCATATTGTGACTTGAGAAAATAATGGACGAACCTCCGGCTTTTAATTCTAGAATACCTTGCTTGAGAAGATCTGCATTCACCGGGTCCAAGCCTGAAAATGGCTCGTCTAAGATCACCAATTTCGGCCGATGAATCAAGGTTGAAATCAACTGCACCTTCTGCTGGTTCCCCTTAGATAGGGTGTTAATTTTATCCTTGCGTTGACCCTTAACGGCAAATTTTTCCATCCATTCGTCAATCTGATCAAGAATCTCTTTATGCTTCATACCACGAAGACTCGCAAAATAAACAATCTGGTCCTCGATGGTCATCTTTTCATATAATCCCCGCTCTTCAGGCAGATAACCCACAAGGTTATAAATTCCCTTTCCAATCACTTGATTATCCCAAAGGACTTGTCCCCCTTTTTCTGGAGTTAAAAAATCAAGAATCATTCGAAAAACAGTTGTCTTTCCCGATCCATTGGGCCCAATAAATCCCATTATGGTACCCGGCTCAATGGTAAAAGATACATCATTAACGGCTTGAACCGATCCAAAGGACTTGGATAAGTGTTTTACTTCTAGCATCGTATTTTCCTTTCTATCTTTAACTATTCGACCAACGGGTCCTCAGAACTTGGCGAAACTTCTTTTGAGGCCTCTTCAACCACTTGAGGACTAGCTTTCTTACCAAATCGTTCGCTTAGATCCATCGATTGGACCTGACCTTGGCCATCCACTTGGAAGCGAACGGGATCTCCTGATTCTACAAAAGGTAAGTAAGGATTGAGACTGATATCCGCTTGATAGACCTGTCCATCAACCATGAAGTAATAAATCGTTTGTCCCTCTTTAACGACTGCTTGAATTTGGTCGAGATCAGCCTTAATCTCTTTAAGGTCTGCAAGATTAGCCGCTTTAACATCAATCGTATGATCTTGAGCGTATTGACTAATAAGTTGCTTCATTGAATTGGCGACATAAACATTCTGATAGTTCTGAACATCTACTAAGGCATAGCTCTTAATTAAGCCTGATGAATCTTTCAAGGTCAATATATACATTGGGCGACCCTGAAGGTTAATCAATAATGGGAAAGTCGCCTTGTAGCCTTTCTCCTGAACAGATCCTTCGGCCGATTCCATGGCTGACAGTTCTTCTGCTGCAGATAGAGGATACATCTTCGCTTCCTTAGTCCGTAGATTCACTAAGACGAATCCAATATTCGATTCATCCGCCGAAACGGAAGTCACCCCCGTATACAGATAAAGATCATCTTGCATTGGTAGGTAGTTATAACCTTCTGAAGGACGCGTCACGCCCTCTTTAGCAAAGAGGTTATTCCAGAATCCCTTATGGTACTTTCCATTCAACTCCAATTGATGCATGACAAGATCTGCACCGTAGACCCGATCAACCCAATCTGGAACCTGATCAATCTTATAATAATGGTCTTCCCCTGTCATGGCATTAACAATGATTAAGCCACGTGGTTCAGGCTCTCTTAAGAAAAAGTTGCGACCATAGGTTGTTGCTATATAATATGGCGTGCCTTGATCATCCACTTCAAAAGAGGGTCGTTCAAACATTTTGAAAGGATATTTAAAGCGTAGATGCCGTAAGATATACCGATTAAAATGATCCGCATAGGAATATTTGATCGGCTTAGAAGGGGTTTGAACTTGGACTTCGCCCGTCACATTATCCACTTGTAAATAATGTGGGATCCCCTTCCTAAAATTATTGACCCATTTAAAGAAACCGGCATACTTCAAGGGAGTCACCCGGTAGGGCTTGGCATTAATATTAATTTGTGTGTATTCTTCCGAAACTTCAAATTGCGATACTAAGTCGGTTAGTGATCCTAAACGACGATTACCTAGACGAATCGCTGTATCTCGGTCCACCAAAGGTACCTGATTCAGGTCTACTTGGGGGAAGTCTTCTTGAAAATTCACGACTTGCGGTTGCAACAAGTTGGCATAGCGCTTAGCCATAAAAAAGGGTGAGAAAACAAGATTTGAGACGATCGCCACTATTGCTAAGGTCCCTGCTAAATAAGCTAAGAGTCGAAATTTTTTTAATTGGCTAAAGCTTAAATTCATGGTCTGAAATTTATTTTTATTCCTTATTTTTTGCCAATTCTCTTGCATTTCAACCAGGCTCTCAATACCGATCACCGCTAAGGCAATCAAGCCAATAAAGAGCCAAAAGTCCATGGATGCATAGTGAAAGGCAGGTAGCGCCATATAGTAATACAGTCCAGCTAAAATCACTAGGGCAAGGTATAAATAACGAATTTTAAAACTTGAACGCTTAAGTCGATTGAGCATTGACTCTGAGCCATTCGGGGTCACATCTTTGAGTGACATAACATCGCCTCCTTATTAAATGTATCATCCCATAAAGTGAAGCCCGCACCTTGACTAGCCTCTATCATTAATAGGATTGCCTTTGAGAGTGTGTGTAAAAGGTCTCATTTTAACACAAACATTGTTTTCAAAGGTTTAATTATATTATATTCAATTTCTTATAAATTGTAAAACGTGCTTTGACCTTTCGCTAACTAAATATTTACCCTTTCCTCATAAACTACTATTATCATTTTAAGGGCTTATCCAAGCTTTGACATGATCAATTTCTGCAAAAACCGGTAACGACAATGATCTTCACCGGTCTAATCTGTCTTTTATTGGAGACAATCCATTAAAGGCGTAAATTCTCTATCTTGCGATTGCGCTACTGCCTTAGAAGTCAAATAACCCCGATAGGTATTGATTCCAGTCGCAATGGTTTCATTTTGGCGAGCAGCTTCTTCAATACCCAGTTCAGCCATTTGCTTAGCATAATAAAAGCTCGCATTGGTTAAGGCAAGGGTAGATGTTCGTGGAACAGCTCCAGGCATATTCGCCACCGCATAATGAATCACTCCATGCTTAGTATAAGTAGGAGCTTGGTGGCTCGTTGGATGAGTCGTTTCAAAGTTACCCCCTTGGTCGACAGCAATATCAATGAGGACAGATCCTGGGCGCATCTCCTTGATGGTTGATTCTTTGACTAACATCGGAGCTCGTCGACCGGCTAACAGCACCGAGCCAATCACCAGATCCGAATCGGTCACAGCTCGTTCAATATTGATCGCATTAGACATTAAGGTTTGAACACCATTACCTAGGATATTTTCGATTTCTGCCAAGCGTTGTGGATTAATATCAATAATCGTCACATTGGCTCCCAAGCCGTAGGCTAATTTAGCCGCATTGAAGCCAACCACACCTCCACCAATAACCGTTACATTCGCCCGTTTTACCCCGGGTACCCCTCCTAAAAGAATACCAGGACCACCATTGACCTTTTCTAAAAGACCCGCTCCAATTTGGACGGCCATCCGACCTGCCACCTCGGACATAGGCGTTAACAAGGGAAGAAGGTGTCCTAATTCCATGGTCTCATAGGCTACTCCAATGACTCCTTTTTCCAGTAGAGTCTGTGTCAATTCATATTCTGGCGCTAAGTGAAGGTAGGTGAATAGAATCAACCCCTTATAGAAATATTGGTATTCACTCGGAAGCGGTTCTTTCACCTTAACCACCATTTGAGCTTGCCAGACTTGAGCGGGATCTAAGCAGATCGACGCTCCGGCTTGACGGTAATCTTCATCCATGAAGCCAGACCCATCTCCAGCATGGCTTTCAACAAGAACTTGATGTCCCATCTGACAAAGTTCTTGAACATTGGCAGGAGTTAGCCCCACCCGTGCTTCATTTTCTTTCAATTCTTTAACGAGACCTATTTTCATAATTTTCTCCTTTTGTTTAGCTAATTATCATAAATTATGCGCTTTTTACCTTAAAATGTCAAAATAAAAGAGATAGGGTTTGAGGTGACCCTACCTCTTTGAATAGCGAGTCCTTCTTAGGCATGCTAAAATTTTATTGAAAGATCCTTAAAAATTAACAAGGTCCTATATGATTAGAGATGGCCTTGTAAAACTTTTTCTAAACGGGCTTTATCATGAAAGCCAACCAGTTTTTCGACAACTTGACCCTCTTTTTTAACAATCATGGTTGGAATCGACATAATGCCAAATTCTGAAGCGACCTTTGTTTCTTCATCAACATTCATCTTGAAGAATTCGACTTGTCCTTCCATTTCTTCAGCGAGTTGATCCACAACGGGTGATTGCATTCGACAAGGACCGCACCAAGGAGCCCAAAAATCAACCAAGACCAACCCTTCGTTTGTTTCCGTATTGAATTCATTATCTGTAATAGATTTTACCATGTCATTCGCTCCCTTCCTATATGTTTAATTATAGTACACTTACTTGATAAAAAAATTATTATGCTCACCGCTACTTGAAATAGACTTGAGTTGAACCATTTCCACCAGCATTGGCCGGAGAATATTCAAAGTGGTCAACTTGGGGATGCTTCTCCAGAGCCTTTTGGACCCCTGATCTGAGTGCTCCTGTCCCCTTTCCATGAATAATGGTCACCATCGGATGGTTGGATAAGAGAGCTTGATCCAGGTATTGAGTGAGTCGCTTCATCGCCAAATCATACCGTTCACCTCGTAAGTCGAGTGTCGTTTTAACCTTAGAACCCGCCTGACGGTGAAGATTGATTTTTTCCTTACGGTCAACTTTCGTCAACAACTTCAAGTCGGCTTCTGAGAATGTCATCTTTAGGATGCCCATTTGGACTAAATATTGTTCCTTATCAATGGCTACAATAGTCCCCCTTTGACTATAGGGTAGCACTTCGACATCATCGCCCACTTTAAGACGACGTTGATTTTTTGCCTTTTTTAAGACTTTATTTTTTCGCAAATCCTCAGCTTGTTTTAAATGATCCAAAGCCGATTTTTTATCAATTAAGACAGACTCTTTAATAGTGTGATTCTGTCCTTGAACCAGTTGAAGATCGCGGATTTCTTGCAAGATCGCTTCGGCTTGCTTTTGCGTCTCGGCAACTTTCTCATTGGCTTGGCGCTTAGCTTTTTCAATGAGGTCGGCTTTTTGATGGAGATAACGGTCGTATTCGGTTCTTAGATCCGCTAATAGACTAGCCGACTGATCCAATAGGTCCTGAGCTTGCTGATTTTTGGTCGAAGCTTCGCGTCGTTCACGTTCTAACTTGGCCACCATCTCATTCAGTGAATGACTGTCCTGGGAAATTCCCTGCTTGGCTTGATCTAGAATACTCGGATCCAAGCCTAAGCGACGCGATATCTCTAAAGCGTTAGATCGTCCGGGAACTCCAATCATCAGATGATAAGTCGGTGACAAGCTGTCCACATCGAATTCCATGGCAGCGTTAATCGTTTTGGGAGTCTTATGGCCATAAACCTTAAGTTCTGGGTAATGGGTTGTCGCAAGAATAACGGCTCCAATCTTGCGCAGATGATCTAGGATAGCCATTGCCAAGGCGGCACCTTCTTGAGGATCTGTTCCAGAACCTAACTCATCAAACAGAATCAAGGACTGATAAGTCGCCGACTCAATAATAGATACGATATTTGTCATATGACTAGAGAAGGTCGATAAGTTCTGCTCAATCGACTGTTCATCCCCGATATCTGCAAAGATTTGGTCAAAAACTCCTAATTGACTGCCTTCTTGACAGGGAACCTGAAGACCCGCCTGCCCCATTAATTGAATGAGTCCAATCGTCTTCAGGACAATCGTCTTTCCCCCGGTATTTGGGCCGGTAATGAGCATCACACGATAAGTCTCACCAATCAAAATATCATTAGCGACAACTTGATCAGGGTCTACTAAGGGATGACGAGCCTGCCATAGCGCCACTTGATTCTCCTTCGAAAACTGTGGCGTCGTTGCTTGAAGCTCTTTACCATATTCTGCCTTCGCTTGGATAAAATCCAATTGACCGATCACCGTTTGATTCCCTTTTAAAGCATCCAGATAAGGAATGAGCTCCAAACTGATCTCATAGAGTAATCGCTCAATCTCGGCCTTTTCTTGGGAATAAAGACTGGACAATCGATTATTGAGATCAATCACTGCTTGTGGTTCCACATAAATCGTTTGACCGGTAGCGGACTGGTCATGAATGTTCCCTGCTAACTGCCCTCTAAAGTCTGCTTTAACCGGCAAAACATAGCGATCATTACGAATAGTAATAAGGGCATCGGAGAGAATGTTGGCTTTTGACTTCAGCAACTGATTCAATTGCGTCCGAATTTGGTTCTCGGTTTGTCCTTGTTGACGGCGGATCCGAGCCAGTTCGCTCGAGGCGGACGATAAAACGGTGCCATCCTCACTGACTGTTTGATCAATCCGCAACTGCACCTGTGATAAGACAGTGCACTGATCTGCCCAGAAGGATAAGGCGGGATAAATCCGATCCTCTTCGGCTTCTTGATCAAAAAAATGCTTAACTTGGCTAACCGTTGATAGTAATTGGCCAATCTGTGCCAATTCTCGACCATTCAAGCTAGCTTCAATCTCCAATCGCTTAAAAGCCATGCCTAATTCTTCCAAACGTGGAATCGGAATCGACTTACCTTGATCCTGAATTTGACGAGCCTGACTCACTTCTTCCTGCCAACGACGAATCTGTTCCAAGTCACCACTTGGATGCAAATTCAAAACCCTATTTTTAGCCATTTGAGTTCGAGTGAGGCCTGCTAGATGGTGAGTAATTTTTGGAAAATCCAATTTATTTAGACTGCGTTCTTGAATCATAGACTCCCCCTTCCTCCTAAACTAAACCTAAATGACGGACATAATCAGCTAACAATGGTGTAGCATCCACTATCCAAAAAAGCAAAGGATGATTAACAAACTGCTGTTGGATAAACTCGATTGGCATTAAGGATAGCAAGAATAACACCATGAAAACAATAAAATAAGCTACTAAAAAATTAATCGCCCCACCTAGCAAACGATTAACGATATTTAAAACACTGTAGTAGGACAATTTGGTTAAAAAACTCGACATGAGATTCGTTAACAACCAACCAATCAACCAAATTAATAGAAAGGTCAAGCAACGATAGAAAATCTGATCCACAAAAAAGCTTTCCGCTTCAGAATACAAGGCTAGATTAGTATCTGCACGAACGGCTGGAAAGGGAATGAACATTTCTAACCAATGACTGAGCGGTTGAAAATAAAAATTTGCCAAGACAAAACTGATTAGATAGCCAATCAACCGCACTGCTTGCATAACCAAACCCCTACGATAACCGGCATAAAAAGCTAAGGCTAATATAATGATCACCAACAATGAAAACATGCCCATCCTCCTTATGAATCTTGCTTAAGAGTCTCTGATTGAAGCCCTAAGGCTTCCTCCAATTGATAAATTCGCTTTTCCTTAATAATTTGATCCGACAAAGCGTTGACCGCCATCAAAATCGCCCGATCCTCAACACTCAAGCTAGGATCCAATAATTCTAATTGATCTAACTGCTGATTGACTAAAGATATCACCGCATCCATATGAGCAGGTGTTTGTTTGGCTAAAATGGTATATTCTTTACCCCCAATTCGGGCTTTATAACGCATTTGCTCTTGCATAAGCAACTCCCTTTTATCGATTAGATTCATAGGCATAGTTTACCAAAAGTTCAGGCAACTTGCACCTTTTGCCCGACTCACTTATGATACTTATGAACAAATTAATGAATAATTTAAAGGAGATAAACGATGTCATCTATCACCCTAAAAATGACTGCTGAAGCGATCCAATCCCTAGCGGATCACTATCCACAAGCCAAGATAGAGAAGGTTCCACACGCCTACTACCGCCTACGCATCAACGGTACTATCATCACTGCCTATCATTCCGGAAAGGTCCTCTTCCAAGGCAGTCGTGCCGAAGAAGAGGCTCATAAATGGCAAAGTAGCGACCAGATTGAAAGCTCTCATCTGAAAAAAAGCCCCCCTTCCAAACCAAAACCAACCAACCATTATCAAGGTCTTAATCTGATTGGCTCTGATGAAGTGGGAAATGGTTCCTATTTCGGGGCACTCACAGTCTGTGCTGTTTATCTAAATCAAACCCAAATCCAAACTTTAAAAGACTTAGGTATTCAAGATTCGAAAAATTTAACTGATGCCAAGATCCAATCACTCTCTCGTCAAATCCAGGACCAAGTTTGTTTCCATCTAACGATCATTAATCCCAACAAATATAACCAATTAACACAAAATTACAATGCCAATGCAATTAAGGCGATCGCTCATAATTATACCCTGAACGCTTGCTATCAAAAACTATCGACAAAAGATCAAGCAGATCTGGACGGAGCCTTAATTGATCAATTTACGCCCGAAAGAAATTATTACCAACATCTCGAAAAACAAGGACAATCCATCTATCCAGGTAAGACCTTTTTTGCTAAAAAAGCAGAATCGCTGCATCTGAGTGTGGCCTGTGCTTCGATTATTGCTCGCGATTATTTTTTACAATCCTTGGAGAAGTTGGGCGCCCCATACAACTGTGTGCTTCCTTCGGGGGCTAGCCAATCAGTCGACCAAATGGCCGCCCAATTAATTAGGGATTATGGACCCGAAGCGCTTGAAAAAACAGCCAAATTGCATTTTGCCAATACTCAAAAAGCTCTAAGATTAGCCGGTCAGTCATTAAAGAAATGAGTCTCATTGACGATTGAATATACTTAACCTCTCTCTTTTAAAGAGTGAAAACGATATAAATAATTCTATTTGTTAGGGTAGTTTATAAAAGCTAGCCTTAATTTGACAATCCTGATCTTAAATTTTTAAGATAATAAAAGATTTATCCAATTTATTAAACTGGGTACTATTCATTTTAGATATTTATAAGAATTCCTCAGAATTGACTTTCTTTAATCATACGGTTATGCCATCTATCAAGTAATTAAGCGATATCCTTAAAACAAGCGATAAAAATAAACCAATCCCACAGCCGTGGTCAAAGGACAGCTGGCGCACATCATAGTCTTGGCGCTTTAGCGCTTAGGCTTTGAGTGGCCAGCTGAGCCAAGGAGACTTCCTGAGAAGGCTCCTGGCGGTCCACCACAGTTGTGGGATTGGATTTAATTTTTATCAGCCAGTAAAAGGTCTTAGCCTCCCCACCTAAAGTAATTCTATTGAAAACTCTGGTTAGTCTGCCACAACAGATGGAGAAGTCAGTTTTGGAGTCAATTTTCTGATTGACATGCAACAGCCTATAGGATTGATTTTTATAATCGATCCGTTAAAGTCATAATCTGCTTATACTTACATTAAAAAGCTTAGTAGATAAATAAAAACTGGCGGCAGCAACATAGCTGGAATATGATTCAATACCTTGAAATTGGTCACGTTCATGATATTCAATGCCAATGCAATCAATAAGAGCGAACCTACAGATACAATTTCCGTAACAACCGCTTCTGATAGAATGGGAGCTAACACCTGGGCCATTAACATGATGCATCCTTCAACAATCACTACTGGGATTGAAGAAAAAGCCACACCCACCCCTAATGAGGAAGCTAATAATAGCGCAGTGATTCCGTCCAAAATAGACTTCGTATAAAGCGTTGTATTATCCCCTTGAAGCCCAGCTTGCAGGGAACCTAAGATTGCCATGGATCCGATACAGAAGATCATCACCGCTGATATAAAGGCCTGTCCAAATTGATTATCCCCTGGCCCCTTCTTTGGACCAACGAACTTAAGCTCCAAAAAATGAATACCGTTGGTAACCGCCTTATCGATATCAATGCGTTCTCCGATATATGTTCCTACAATCATGGAAAGAATCATTACCACGGTATTTTTTCCACTTATCGTTCCTTGAATTCCAATCGTTAAGATACAAAGAGCGATCCCTTGCATTAACCGTTCGTGTATTCTAGGTTCAATACCACCTCTTAACAGCAAGCCTACCATACTAAACACAATTATCACGAGTCCATTGATTAACACACCCATTACTAAGCTCCTCTCTTAGTTATCAAGTTGATCATCTGTCACCGATTCTTTTTGGGAATCTGGTTTAAATTGACCAGTTTCCTCTTCCAACGTCCTTTTTGAGTCATATTTTTGCGAATCTTTGATATCGTCATCTTTATATAAGGACGAACGGTCGCGATAAATTTGATAAAGCTCTGTAAAAACAACTTTAATCACCGCAAAAGCAGGTACTCCTAAGATCACTCCCGTTAAACCAAACAAACGGCCAGCTCCTAAGAGAACCAGAAGAATCGTTACAGGATGAATTTTCAAATTAGATCCCAGGATATGTGGTTGCACTAAACGCCCTTCAATAAAGTTCTCAATAGCTAAGACCATCACGACTTTTATAAACATAAAAGGTGAAACGGTTAGGCCGATAATCAAGGCCGGCACCGCTGCCAAGATCGATCCAATATAAGGCACCACATTTAATACCATGGCTAAAAGCCCGAGTGTAATCGAATAATCTAATCCAATCACCGAAAAACCAAATGCAAACATTAAACCGACAACGATCGCAACCAGGATCTGTCCTCGAATATAACGTCCGACTTGATAATGCGATTGGTAAATGATCGTTTTAACGGTCGATCGATATTTATTCGGCACAAAATAAAGAATAGTTGGAATTAAGTGGTAGCCTTCTAAGAGCATATAATAGAGCAAGACCGGTATCGTTACTAAGCCTGCTACCACCGTTGAGACAGTTCCTAGAACGTTAGTTAAACCACCAAAGGTCGTTGATACCAAGGGCTGAACATCCTGAATAAAACGATTAATATCCAACTGATCGAGCTGGTGGGCCAGACTCGGGTAAGTCGTCTCTAAGTCCGGCAGGAGCGGATTTCTCTCTAAAATGCTGTTCAGCGAATGAAGGTAGCTAGGTAAGTTGTCCATAAAGGACCGAGTCTGTGATTGAACAATCGGTACTAAAGTCGCTACCCCCCAAATAGCCAAGAGAATAACACTTACATAGATCAACCAGATCGCCAAATGGCGGTTCATACCACGTCTTGATAATTTAACCACAATCGGCGAAAATAGATAATAGAAAATCCCCGTTGCTACAAAAGGAAAAGCAAAAAATTGAAAAAAGATCCATACTGGTTCAAAAAGATAGGCGATCTTAGTAAAAACAAACAAAACTAAGAGAACCAATAAAAGCATTAATAAATTCATAAATAATCGATTCTCTACGATCGGCCTTTTCCAAGGGGTCTTGGATTGGGTGTGTTGTTTTGAATTCATAGGGCACCCCTTCTTATAAATTTAATCAATCTCATTCTAACATAAGTGGGGATGAAGAGTCGATTTGAAAACCGTTAGAAAATGCTAAAGTCACCGTCATCATTTTTAGGAGGTAAACATGGAAAACTTCATTCTTGGCGGATACACCCGTCTAACCAACAAAGGAATTTCTCAGTTAACTATTCTTGATTTTTCAAAAAATACGACTCATAGCCGGCGTCAGATTGCCGAGTTAAATAGTCCCACCTATCTCTGCCTGTCACAGGATGGAAGATTCCTCTTCTCAATCATTAAAGATCAGCCTCTAAGCGGCGTAATCGCCTATCAACGCCAGACTGATGGCAGCTTTCAAGAAGTCGACCGATGCTTAACCAGCCAAGTCTCAGCTTGTCATATCTGTTACCGGGAAGCTTCACGGAGTCTCTATCTTTCAAATTATCATCTAGGCACCCTCGATCACTATCATTTTGATGATCAATGCCAACTGCACCATCGCCAAACCCTAAACCACCATAAAAGATCCCTACTCCCAGCGCAAGATCAATCACGTATCCACTGCGCTAGTTTAAGTAGCGATCAAAATTGGCTCTACGTCTGTAATCTCGGTGGTGATGAAATCTTATCCTATCGCATCGATTCTCTGGGCGACTTAACTCTTAAACAACATCTATCCACTCCAGCTGGCAGTGGTCCCCGTCATTTAGTGATTCATCATAACGGGAAATGGGGATACTTGGTTAATGAGTTAGCCAATACAACCGCATTCCTAAGAATCCAACTCGACGGACAACTTGAATGGGTCGACTCCTATCCAAATATCCTGATTAGTGAGAAAGTAAATCAACAAGAAGCTAGCGGTGCCGCCATCAAATTAAGCCAAGATGGACGTTTTTTATATGTGTCCTCGCGATTTATCAACCAAATTACCGTTTATGCAGTAAATCAAAGAACCGGCCAGTTGAAGTGTATTCAAACCATCCCTAGCCATGGTCAAATTCCGAGGGATTGTTGTCTTAGTCAAACAGAAGATTATCTACTCGTTCCCCATCAAGATTCTGAGTTTTTATCTGTTTTTAAGCGTCATCCACAAAATGGAAGCTTACACTTTCTCTATTCCACCATCCCTGCACCAGAATGCGTCTGCATCATTGCCGACCCAGCTGCTTCTTTGAGGAAAAATGATGACTAGCTCATACCAAACCCTTGAATTCCTGGCTATGGCCACTCAGATCCGTTTGAGCTTAATACATCCCCAAGCAGACCAATTATTAAAGGAAAGCCAGGCCTTTCTCTTAGATCTAGCTCAACGTTTTACGGCTTTTGGTCAGTTCAGTTCTTTACAAAAAATCAATCAAGCAGCAGGACAGCATCCTGTTCAGGTTGAAGCAGATCTCTATGATTTAATTAAGATTAGCAAGAAAGCCAGCATTGATAGCCAAAGATGCTTGAATATTGCCATTGGCCCGCTTGTTAAACAATGGAAAATTGGATTTGGTGGTCAAACCAGCCCTTCACCGTCTACCCTTAAAAAATGTCTTACTTTGTTGTCTCCCCAAGACATTGAACTCAATTCAAAAGACCAATCTGTCTTCCTCAGAAAAAAAGGAATGAGTTTGGATTTAGGAGGGGTCGCTAAGGGCTATTTTGCCGATCTACTTAAAAAATACTGGATTCAAAAAGGGGTTCGATCTGGCCTCATCGATCTAGGAGGAAATCTACTCGCCTTAGCGGGAAATGTCGATCATCCGGACGGTCATTGGCACGTCGGTATCCAAGACCCTAAAAAAAATCGGGGGCAGTGGTTGATGGCACTGCCCCTCAATGATCAAAGCCTGGTGACCAGTGGGATTTATGAACGTCATTTCCTTGACCCTCAAACACATATTGAACGTCATCATATCCTCGACTCAAACACTGGCTATCCAAGCGACAGTCCTTTGGCGAGCGTCTCCGTTCTCAGTCCCCAATCACTACAGGCAGAAATATGGTCAACGAGACTATTTGTTGATTTCACCAATCAAGCCCCGCTTGCTCAAAAAGAAGGAATCGAATTTATTGCGATCACAAAAGACTCTAAGTTGCTAGTGAGTCCTGGTATCAAAACACTTTTAAAAAATACTTTATTAAAATGAATATCATTGATGTTTGAATATATTCAACAACTCTTTTTTAAAATGAAAATTATATCAATAATTCCAATTGTTTTGAGCCGACCTTAATACTGACCGTTATAGACTTAAATTTCTAATAAAACAAAATCTTATTCTATTTATTAAATGAGTTACTTTTCTTATATAAATATTTTAAAAATAATCTAAGATTTGTTTCTTAGCAGACAGGTTTAACATTATGTTCGACCGTTAAGCTATAGCCTTAAAACAGGCAATAAAAAAACCAATCCCACAGCCGTGGTCAAAGGACAGTTGGCGCACATCAAAGGCTTGGCGCTTTAGCGCTTAGACTTTGAGTAGCCAGCTGAGCCAAGGAGACTTCCTTAGAAGGCTCCTGGCGGTCCACCACTGCTGTAGGATTGGATTTTTTTATTAGCCAGTAAAAGGCCATGGCTTTCTCACCCAAAGTAATCATTTATTGAAGGCTCTAGGCGGTCCGCCACAGCAGAGGAAGGGTTCTGTATTTGAAATACATTTTCAGATTGGAAAATCATAACCTATTGACTTAATTTTTATACGCCAGCGAAAAGGCTACCGCTTACGCATTAATGGCTGTCGTCGCCTTTGAATTGCACATAGTGTGAAGGCAAAGGCAGCTTTTGATAATGCTTGTATAGCCCTGTAAAGTAATTATAACCGGAATCAAGCCAAGGCTTCTTACGACCACAAAAATGGAGGATAGCCGTATGATCCATCACCCAAGACAAGTCATTATCTCCCCCACTTCGCAAAAGATAAATGGGATAAAAACGAGGATCAAAATTCCACAAAGTATCATCGATTTCCAACGAATGCTTACCATAAAGAATATTAAACACATCTTGGTCCGGATAGATGAGTTCCTGGTCTTTTGATTCAATCAAATCAAAAATAGCTGCTTGCTTCACCTCTAGCCGCATTCGATCTAAGTCCATTAATAGTACACCCGTATTAAAAAATGCATGGTCTGTCTTAAGGCGAACATTATTAACACCCTTTGACAAGTTCAAAATGCCATTATGCGAAGCCGCTGCAAAGATCTTACCTTGAAGATCCATTTTCCATAAGGCGTCTAGGGGGTTAATCACTAGGATATCCGGATCTAAATATAAGACTCGCTTCAAAGATTTAGGTAGAAAATCTCCTGCCAACAAGCGATAATACATGGCAATTGGATAACGATCGGTGGTCTTTGAACCTGAAAAGACCTGTTCTTCTAATGAAATATCCTGCCAAAGACAGCCCAACCCTTGACAGAAGACTTTTAAATCCTCTAACAGATACTCGTCCATTTGGTCATGCAGAAACCAAAAACGAATCGCAAAATGACTATTCGTCAATGCTAGAGATTTTGCTAGGGTCTTAAAAGGACCAACATAGCCCGCATCAAAAGTTACTAAAATATCTAAGCCTTCACGTTCATTCGACATACACTTACTCCTTACTCATTCGACTAAAGTTCAATAATATGAGCAGGATGTCCAATTGATTCTAAGAAATCAAGCAGGTCCTGCCTTGCTATAAAGATTGTTTTCTCATTGGTATTGGGGTGAAAAGACATTCTAGATTGATCCATAATTTCTTGGTCAATATATACCTTGATGTCATGCTCTTCATTATTCAATAGCCCAAAGGGAGAAACCACTCCAGCCGGTAGATGCATCTTTTCCATCAAAGACTCCTCTGAAGCCATACGAATTTTCTTCTCCCCTACCAGCTCCTTAAAAAGATCCATGTCTAGACGCTTTTTATCGTCCATAATTAACAAATAATAAGCCGTCTTCTTGCGGTTGGTTAAAAACATGGTCTTAGTCCGAACCCCTTCAATACCTTCAATATAGGAATCGGCTTCTTCAGTGGTTAATGCTGGTGGATGTTCTACGATTTGATAATCCATTGATAATTCCGCTAATTTATCAACCACTGCTTGATACAAATCCATTTTACTTCAACTCCTTATTAAAATTTCCATTCCGACCTTAATACACCATACTTCATACTGTCATAGTAATAACCTTTCCAATAACGCACTTGACGAATGCGACCTTCTTCTTTGAAACCAATCTTACCTGCCAAAGCCATCATCGCTGGATTACCCGACCAAGTCGTTAAGCCGATATGATTAATGCTAGGAAAGGCTTCAAAAGTCTGACCAACCCACTTCGTCAGGGCTTGAGTGCCAATTCCTTTTGACCACAGGCCATCGGCATAAATCACAATCCCCACTTCCATCCAACGCGTTTTTTGGCTTTCCCAATAGCGAGAAACCATACCAACCAATTCCCCCTTGATAAAAAACAGCCTGAACATTGGAACTTAAGAAAAATTTTGCTAAATCACTTTCGATAAATGTTTTTGAATCCGAATAAGCTTGATATTCTTCAAAATAAGGGGCATTCGTCTTGGTCCATGCTGGATCGGCTTGTGAAAAACCTAGCTGCCAGAGTGCCTCAAGATCAGTTGATCTAAAGGGTCTTAATTGAACAGTCATAGATCCACTCCTTCTCAGTTATTTCTGATATTATATCATTTTTTTAAGTGGAGATCCGCTTGAGATCCCCTTCATCTTGAGCTATCATAAAATAAAAGAAACGGAGGTAAGCTATGTCTACAAAATATATCAATGCGCATATCTATGGACACCCTCAAGCCCAGGAAATCCTTGTCAAAGATGGCAAATTCCAAGCTTTTGGGAAAGATTTACAAGAAGCTGATGAAGTGGTTGATTTAAAAGGACGCTTTGTCATTCCCCCTTATGTGGATTCGCATCTGCACCTAGACTATTATTTTACCGGGCAGGATCCAAAAGTGAAAAACGAGTCTGGTACCTTATTTGAAGCCATCGACTTATGGAATAATTATAAAAAAGGGACCAGCTACGAGGAAATGAAAGCTCGAATGAAACAATCCATTAAAGATGTTGTATCCTACGGTACCCAATATATCCGAGCTCAAACAGACTGTACCGATCCTAATCTGACAGGTATCAAGGCAGCCATTGCTATCCGAGAAGAATTAAAAGACCTAGTAACGATTCAAGTCGTTGCCTTCCCTCAAAATGGCATGTACTCCTATTGTGAAGCTGGAAAGACGGGTCGAGATTTAGTTGAAGAAGCCCTTCAACTCGGAGCAGACTGTGTCGGCGGAATCCCTCACAATGAATGGTGCCGAGAAGATGGAGAAGCTTCAATCAAAGAAATTGTTCGATTGGCTATTAAGTACAATAAGCTCATTGATGTCCATTGTGATGAAACGGATGACGACCAAGCTCGGTTCTTAGAGCTACTAAATGCCCAAGCCCTTAAACAAGGCTATGGTCGCCTGACCACTGCCTCTCATACTTGTTCCTTTGGCTCTGCCAATGATTCCTATGCCTTTCGTATGATGGGGCTCTTCAAACAATCAGGAATTAATTTTGTAGCTTGCCCAACAGAGAATCTTTTCCTTCAAGGTCGTCAAGATACCTATCCAAAGCGGCGTGGTTTAACTCGTGTTAAGGAGTTTGTCGATAATCAAATTAATGTCGCCTTCGGACAAGATTCGATTGTTGACTTATGGTATCCTGCAGGCTCTGGTAACATGATGAATATTCTCGACAATGGAATTCATGCTAGCCAATTAATGCGCGAAAGCGACTTCGACCATAACTTAGACCTTATCACTTATAACGGTGCCAAACTCATGGGACTTGAAGCGGAATATGGCCTTGAACCGGGTAAACCGGCTAACTTCATTGTCCTCGATGCTGATTCAGCCTTCGATGCCCAAAGAAGACGGGTAGAATGCCTGGCCTCTATCCGCCAAGGCCGCTTCCTCTTCCAAAAAGCTTGGCCAAGTTATCAAATCGAACTTAAATTAGATTAAACATACCGCGACTAATTAACTTTTATCATAGACAGTTCATTAACACCATCCTGTCTCAAAACAAAACTAGGGAAGGCGCCTCTAGTTCAAGTGGCGCCTTTTTTGGTGGAATACTTAATTAAAGGAAGATACCATGAAAAAACAACGACTCTTAACCCTATTGCCCTTGCTCTATGCGGCCTATGCCAGCTCACTTTTAGCTATGAATCTCTTAGCAACTAAACAATTCGACCTCTGGCAATTTACCGTAACAACTGGAATTTTAGTTTCGCCCATTGCTTTTATCATTCAAGATTTAGCAACAGAAGTATTTGGTTTTCGCATTGCTAAAAGGATGATTCTAACCGGCTTTGTCATCCTAATTGTAGCTAGCCTAGTCTATCAATTAGCTATCCTCATTCCGCCATCTAACTTTTGGTCCAATCAAGCAGCTTTTGCTAGTATCCTATCGACTACCTTGAGAATTTCTTTGGCCTCACTAACGGCTTATTTGGTCGGATCTTTGGTCAACGCTAAGATTATGGACCAACTCAAACGAGGCTACCCAGACTCGCTCTTCTTTAGAGCCATTACTTCCACAATCTTTGGTCAATTACTCGACAATTTACTTTTTGCCTTTCTAGCCTTTTGGGGAGTGTTACCTCTATCGGCTTTAATATCGATGGTCATTGGTGGAACACTTTTTGAGACGATCTATGAAATTGTTCTTTACCCATTAACACGCTTATTAATCCGTCTTAGTCAAAACTATTTAGGAGATGAAATCGATGCTATTTAGCCACGACGCTACTTATTATGGACAAGGGATTAAAGAAGGCCAATGGTCTTGCCTTGAATTAACCCAAGCTTGCCTAGCAAATACAGAAAAATTAGACCCCCTCCTCAATGCGATCACCGAAGTCTATACAGAGTCTGCAATTGAACAAGCTAAAGCCCGTGACTTAACCTTAGCTAAACTCAATCATCAAGAACGCCAAAATCTATCCCCATTCTATGGACTCCCTTATTTGTTAAAGGATCTCGGCCAATTCTTCCAGGGGCATCCCACTACTGCTGGATCTAGCCTGCTCTTAAAAGACCGCGCCTCTCAAACAGACCTAGCCTTACAACAGGGACAAAAAGCTGGACTCGTCTATTGGGGGCGGTCCAATGTCCCAGAATTCGGCTTAAAAACTGTTTCTGATTCCAAGTACTTTGGAAAAGTTGCCAATCCTTTAAACTTAGCTTATAACCCAGGGGGCTCTTCTGGCGGAGCAGCGGCAGCGGTTAAGTCTGGCATGGCACCGATTGCGGCTGCATCCGATGCAGGTGGATCCATACGAGTCCCGGCCTCCGATACTGGTCTAATCGGTTTAAAGCCTAGTCGGGGACGGATTGCTCAAGGCCCTAGTCGCTATCGTCCAGTCAATGGTCTAGCCACTCAACTGGTACTGGCTAAATCCGTTCGTGATATTTTTAATGCGCTGAAAGTCTTCCAATCAGACCAGCTTACAGCCATACACCACTTGCCTGTCATTCAAGAATCTCTCTTACATCCTCTAGACCGTCCCTTAAAAATCGCCTACTCAAGCCAAGATCCACGTGGAAACAAACTTAGTAACCAAGCTAAAAAAGCTCTTAAAAAGGCTGTGTCAAGTCTTCGTGACCTAGGTCATGAAGTCATTGAAATCGATCTTCCCGTTGATTACGACGCAGTAATGGCGGCCTACTACACCATCATGGCAACGGAAACAGGTTACTTAGTGCATCAACTTGAAAAAAAAGGTCAGTCCATTGACTTTGAAGCACTGGATCCACTAACTTGGGTGACTTACCAACTGGCAGACCAAATGCCTGCTAGTGCTTATATTCACTTTGCTGGTCAACAAGATCAATGGGTAGAAAGCATGCAAATGCTGCTTCAAGATTGGGATCTATTCCTAACTCCAACTTGTTCAGCCCCTGCTGTAAAGAATAGCGACCTCGTCTATCCACAAGGACTTCTCGATCAAATTCAAGCCATGAAAAGTATGAGCTTCCAACAAAAATGGCAAGTTGCTAATAACGCCTTTGATTTTACCTATCTAAGAACCTCTTATTGCCCGCTACTCAATATTACAGGACAGCCTGGAATTTCCTTGCCAATCTATCAAGATGAAACGGGGCTTGCCATGGGCGTACACTTCACAGCAGCGGTCGGAAAGGAATACCTTCTGCTTCAAATAGCCCAAGCGCTAGAAGCCCAAGGTAAGCTTCATGCAGAAATATGCAAGCTTATAGAACCTGCTTAATGAAGAGCCATTAGACAAAGAAGCTTTTTCCAAAATTCAAGCGTCTGCTTAATTCGGCGACTGGAAGTCCAATCACCGTGTGAATATCTCCCTCAATACTTGCCACAAAACGAGGGTCTAATTCTTGAATCCCATAAGCCCCAGATTTATCGAGACAGGATCCACTTTGAATATAGGCTCGAATCGGGGCTTCTAAGTCTGGATAGTAAGGAACAAAGGTAACTGCCGTCACACAGTAGAAGCTATCTAAATATTCTTTCTGTCGCATACATACCGCCGTGATGACATAATGCGTCTTTCCAAAATAGGACCGTAACATACTATAGGCCTCTTGATCATCCTTCGGCTTATGATAAATCTGATCATGATGAACAACCACAGTGTCCGCTGCGATATACAAACAAAGTTCCTTTAGGTCATTCCCAATCTTTTCCTTGGCAATCTCACAACAGGTCTTAGCCACCCGCTCAATATAAGGATCTTGCTGATATTTTGCCATATAGCGTTCTTCAATCGCTCTTTCATCAAGCGATTCGACCAAGACCTGAGGCCTTAAAAAATCTAATAGTTCACGTCGGCGTGGCGACCCACTCTTAAGAATGACTTCTTGATAGGAATTCAGCTGGCCCTCTTTTTGATAATCATAGACCGTTTGCATTATTTATCTCCTCGCTATTTCTTATACTTTGAATTTTCTTTTAACCTTTTAATCTGATCTTGCAATTGGCGAATTTCGGTTAAAGATACCTCTGGATTGCTAATGGCTTCCTGAAGTTTAAATTGCAACAAGGACAAAGTTTGCTGTGATCTGTCAGAATAGTCTGTATCTTGCTGCTCATTTAATAATTGCTGATTTTTTATATAATATTTTCGATTAACACACTCTTTTATAAATTTCTGATCATGCGATACCAACACAAAGGTCCCAAGATATCTTTTTAAAAACGCCTCTAATTCTTGCAAAGTTGGCAAATCTAAATAATTAGTCGGTTCGTCCAGAAATAACAGATGGTGGTCTGCTAAAAGCACCTTGGCCAAGCTTAAACGAACCCGTTCACCGCCAGATAAGGTCGATATCCTTTGATCTAGTTTATCTATATTAAAACCTAAACCTGCTAATAAATTACGAACCAAGGTCATTGACTGCAGACTATCTTGGGTCACATTTTCTAAGATAGACTGATTGAGATTCAATTGGTCAAAATTCTGTGAGAAATACCCCACTGATAGTTGATCATAATAATAGCCTGGAAGACTTCGACTAACCATCCCTTTCAAAAAAGTCGTCTTACCCGCTTTATTCGGTCCTAACAGACCAATCTTATCTCCTTTTTGAAGTTTAAAGTGCTGCAAATGAAAAAGTAGTTTATCATCAACTTGGACGTCAACATCTTGAAGATGAATCAAGGTGTTCGATGGATCTGACAAATGCCCCAGAGCTTTCAAGGTATAGCGGTTTTCTTTGGCCGGCTTGGGCACTTTTTCTAAGCGATTCATCCGTCGTTCTAAGGCCTTAGCTGACTTAGCCATCGCCTTCTCCTGAGCATCATACTTGCCAGCAAAGTTATTGACCTTATAATCAGACCAGGAAATGCTCGCTTTTTTCTTTTTAAAAGATCGGGCTCGATCTAAGCGTTTTTGGGCACTTGCTTGCAGTCTCTGTAGCCGATTTTGATATTGATAATAATCCTGCCACTGCTTCGCCCTTTCACTTTTTTGAAGGCTCAAATAATCCGTATAATTGCCTTTATAAATGCTTAATCTTCTTTGTTCGATCGCCCAAATCCAATCAACCGTTTGATCCAAAAAATCACGATCATGAGAAACCATTAAAACGGCCCCCGGGTAATCTTTCACTTCTTGAATCAGGCAATTTTTATGGTCTAGGTCAAGGTTAGCAGTCGGTTCGTCTAGGATTAATAGGGCCTTAGGGTTGGCAAAAAGAGGCTTTAAAGCAGCCATGGTCGCCTCGCCACCGGATTGGGGGCTGGGAGCTTGTATCTGGGGAAGGTAGTCTGCTGGAACACGTAGATCGATCTCACCTTGATAATCCATATCCATCCCCATAATCATCCGCAATAATGTCGACTTTCCCGACCCATTAGCCCCCACTAAACCAATTCGATCCTGTGGTTGAACCAATAGACGGTCAATTTCAAGGATTAATTCTGCCTGCCATACTTTTTTTATGTGATTTAACTCTAAAATAGCCATTTTTAGGACTCCTTTCTGGATCATTGCACCACAACATCCAAAGAGCTGCCTAAAAATGGCTAATAAAAAAGACATGGTTAACTTAACCATGAGCTTTAGCGCATAAAATCCCCTATATAATCAGGATTCTTTAGCCAGCTCCTTAGTTAAGTCCTAAATTCATGTCGACTACCTCTACTTTCTTTGATTAAACTTATTATAAATTCCATGCGCCAAAATGTAAAGGCTTTACTCCATAATACGTCCCTATTATTTTCTGGGAGTGTAAGTATACCAAATTACCCCAACTTCAATCGTAAAAAAGAAGCCGCGATCTAAAATCACAGCTTCCTTCAAGTCTATTGAATCTTGGCTAATCGATTAGCCTAGTCCATCTTCTTATATTAACAATTAATGTTCGTTTGGATCATCTTTGGCATCTTGGTGAGTCTTATGAACCGTACCTGGTACATGATCAGGACCAGCATAGATGGTATAAAGCTTCAAAGGCTCATCGCCGGTATTCGTCACATTGTGCCACTTATCAGCGGGAACAAAGATCGCATCATCAGGACCCACTTCTTGTTCAAAGGTCAACTGATCTTCTGCATCTCCCATTTGGCAGAATCCCTTGCCGGCTTCAATTCTTAAGAATTGATCAATGCCATGGTGCACTTCTAGACCAATGTCATCGCCCACCGCAATCGACATCACCGTGACTTGTAACTCATCTCCCGTCCAGATTGTCGTCCGGTAGTTTTCATTTTCCTTAGAATAGTCCTCAATATTTAAAACTTGAGGTTCTTTTCCGTGATCTTTGTAATCAAATGTCATGAAAATCCACTCCTTTTAAATAATTTGGATAATACTATCCGCTTTCAGCTTGTCAAAGCCTAAAAGAAAATTCAAAGAATATCCCTCACCAAAACTAACGAATCAAATCTAAAATCGTATCTAAAAGGCCACCCGATGATTGAGAATCAGTGTCCTTAGAACCTAATAATTTATCAAAGATTGACCCACTGGCTTGACTGGCCTCACGCGCTTTACGTGCTAATTGGTCGGTCTCTTTTTTTAAGCCTTCATTATCAAGTTGATTTTTACGCCGTTGGTCTGCCAAATATTTTAACACCATGGGCGCGATCAAGATTAGAACACGCTTGACTGCTGCAGGTTCAATTCCTAGTGTATCTGCGATCCGATTAATAATCGAGTCCTTATCCTTAAAGACATGACCTAGAACCTTATCGCCTTCCACTTCATCCGCTTGGTTCAACAAATCATCCGGACTTTGATAGTGGTCTAAAACTTGTTCATGCTGATTTAATGCTTCTGAAAAAGACTCTAATCCTTCCGGCGTTTGATTGTTATGATTCATTCCTTGAAGAATCGCTGGAAGTCCAAGCGAAAGAATCTTCCCAATACTTCCCTTATCAATTCCTGATTTGGCAGATAAGCTGTCTAAACTTGGTAAATCTTGGCTGTTGGTCAATAGATCAACCAAACCACCTATTTGATCAAAAATTCCCATTCAATCTCCTCCTTGTCTTTAAGACTAAGTTAAGGGTTTTAAAGCGAGATTGCAAGTAATACGCTCACAAAGATTGCTATTCCAGCTCATCCCACACTGCAATCACTTCAGCTGGAAAAGCCACCGCATCCTTGATATGTGGACAATTAATCATAATCATGGCACCTGAAGCAGGAACCAAGTCCAAATTAGCCATCACTTCGACTTGGAATTTATTCTCATTAAGCCAATAGCGTTGGGCCACCAAATCCCCAGCTTGGGCAGCTTGAGGACCAGCATCCGTATTCAAGGTCTCATGCCCAATCGCTGTAATCTGCCGGTCACGACTTAAGAATTCCAAAGCTTCTAGCGACCAGCCTGGAGTCACCTCTACACCTTCCTCGTTCTCATTGGTAAAATCAGCCTGAGAATGAATCCGTGGGTACCAGCGTGATGAGAAAGCCACAAAGGCACCCGCTGGAATCCGACCGTACTCTGCCTCATAATCAAGAATGTCCTGTACCGTTACAGCATAGCCTGAATCTTGGGCTACCTTGTCTTCAAGGTGCAAGACATATAAAGGTAAATAGCGTTCTTTTAAAGGGATCTCGCTTAAGATACGACCTCCAGCCATAAAATGAGCTGGAGCATCAATATGAGTTCCATGAGAAGTCCCTAAAGTATACTCTCGATTATCCGATCCCGTTTCTTCCAGAGTCGTAAGGATTCGCTCTTTTAAAGGGTTAAAGGCTTGATATATCGCCATATCCGAAGATACATCATGCGTCAATGATTGCCATTTTTTTGATTTAAGAACTTGTAATAATTCTTGTGTATTCATCAATGAATTAACCTCTTTCATTTATCATCTTTTTAACTAGTTTACACGATCTAACCAATGATTTCATCCTTGTAAAACAAGGTATGTTTATCAAAAACCATTCATTCAATCAAGCAACTAAGTTAGATCACTCGAAAGTGCTTCATACTTAAATCCAATATACCAGCCGAGTGCGTAATGGCCCCTGAAGAAATATAATCCAGGCCCAAATGTGCCAGATCTTGACAATTATCCAAAGTAATATTCCCAGATGCTTCTACAATTGCACGACCATCAATTCGTTGAAGAGCTTCTGTCATCTGCTCAATGGACATATTATCCAACATGATGATATCAACCTTAGCTTGAAGGGCTTGATCAACCATCTCTAAATTTTCAACTTCCACTTCGATCTTATGCATATAGGGATCTTGCTGCCTAACCAATTCAACCGCAGGCAAAATACCACCCGCCGCTGCGATATGATTATCCTTCAACATTATCAAGTCCGATAAGCCAAAACGGTGATTATATCCTCCTCCGACTCGTACGGCATACTTTTCTAATCGACGTAGTCCCGGTGTCGTCTTCCGCGTATCCATTAATTTAATGCCGGTATTATCTAATGCGGTCACAAACCGATGGGTCGCTGTCGCAATACCAGAGAGCCGTTGGATAAAATTCAAGGCTAGCCGTTCGCCAGTCAACAAGGTCGTTGCTAGCGCTGAGACTGTTACTAAGACTTGCCCCGGTTGAATGCTTGCTCCTTCTTCAATCCGCCAGTTAAACTTTGTATCTTCTTGTAGGCTAGAAAACACCGCTTCAAAAATCGACTGGCCACAAAATATCCCCGCTTCTTTGGCTATTAAATCCACCTGTCCAGACTGACCTTTAAAGATAGCCTGACTCGCTAAATCCCCATACGGGGCATCTTCTCGTAACCCTCGACGGATCAATGCTTGGATCTCTTCTTGATCTAAAAACACCACCCACACTCCCTTTCCTTAAAAATAGTATATCATAGGCCTATGAAACTCGTCCTCCTTAAAAAAACACCCGCCCTTCCAGCAAGGCTAGAAAGGCAGGACCTTATCGAGCGACAACGATTCGTCACTCATTTCTTAATCTAGATGGGTTAAAAGCTCTGTTTGAAGGACTGCATCAAGAATTTCTACCCCTTGACGGTCATCTTCCAGAACCTTAAAGTTCCATTCCCCGACGCTAAAGTGGTCTCCTTTTTCGGGTATTTTGGCCAAATGATGCATGGCGAAACCATTAATCGTATGGTAAAGCCCCTTTTCAATTTGGGGCATATGTAATAAGGCGAAGGCCTTCTCAATCGAACAGGATCCATTGAACTGATAATGTTGGTCTGGAATCATAACTTCATAATCATTGATAATGACTTCATCTTCATCCCATATCTCCCCAACTAAGGCTTCCAGGACATCTTCCATGGTTACGATTCCCATCACACCCCCATGTTCATCGCGGACAACCGCCATATGGACTTTTTGCTTTTGCATCTTATGCAATAAACGGGCTAAAGTCATTGTTTGAGGTATAAATAGAACATCCGACAAAATACTTTCTAGGTTCGCCGTTGGATCAGCTTCTAACTTAGCTCTTAAATAACGGTTAAAATCACGTTCATGTAAAACACCTAAGATATGATCAATCTGATCTTCATAAACAAGCAGACGCGAATAAGGATGGGCCATAAAAGTCTCATCGATGACTTGATCTGAATCTGCAATATCAACCGCCACTATATCAACCCTTGGTGTAAGAATCGAAGCAACTGTCCGATCATCAAAATTAATCGCCGCCTTAACTAATCGATGCTCATCCTTTTCAATACTTCCACCCAAACGAGCTTCATCCACCATAAATAGGAGTTCCTGCTCCGAGATTCCGGCTTGAGCTTGCAAGGGAAGGATTCTTTGAATAAATTTTTGCCATTGATTGATTAGCCAAACCAATGGTTTTAACAGAAACATAATCGCTTTTAGGAAAGGAGCTGATAACTTTGCAATGGATTCCGGTGCTAACTTTGCGATGAGTTTAGGCGTAATTTCAGAACAGAGTAATAAAATAATGGTCGTCAAAATCGTTGATAGGGTGGCCCCTTGCTTAGGAAACCAGGCCAATAAAACCACCGTTGCAATCGCTGAAGCTCCAATATTAACAATATTATTACCAATCAAAATCGTCGATAACAGGGAGTCAAACTGAGACTGCAAGGCTAAGGCTCGTTTTGCTTTTTTATCCCCTAGATCTGCTTCATTTTTTAATCGAATCTGATTTAATGAGGTAAAAGCGGTCTCTGACGCTGAAAAATAAGCTGAAAACAATACGAAAGCAATAAATAACAAGATACTCCCGACATAAGAGTCATCCATTGAACAATTCCTCCCAAAAATTTTATTGATATTATCTCACCTAACTTTATCATATCACTAGTTATTTGTCCTATTTAAAAGCTATTTGTTCAAAAATAAAAAGCGATACTGTAAAAGCCCAATGAGATAATAATAGGTCACTGGAATAAGACGTCCTCATCTTAATTGATTTCTAAAATGGCCTATTCCAATTTAAATCGAAAAAATGAACGACAATGATAATTCGATTAAAATTATATGGCAAAAAAATAATATTCAGTATATAATTGATACATGGAGGTTTATTTGATTTTTACCTTGTTTACAACGCATAAGTGTGAAAGGAGCTTACGATGAAACCACTAAAGTCCCTAATAAGTATTTGCCTGTTGCTGTTAACATTCAACTTAAGAGTCTTTGCGGCTGAAGATACTGTTTACTTAACCGATCAAGCGGAAAGTCCCATCCAACAAGTGCAATTTAGCGATTCCCAAATTTATCTAACGATCAATTTGGATTCACAAGATGGTCGTGGATTGATAATCCGCCTTCTTAACGCGACAGATGCAGTCACCAGCCAACTCAATCCTGAAGCTAATCAAGCAGACATTGAGAAAAAGCAGAAAGAGTTAGGTTTAGACTACCAGAGTAAGAAAGATCTGCTTGACATCCAGGATAATACCCGTGTCTCTGAGGTGATTGACCAACTTGAATCCTTAACCCCAGGGATCTACCCTTATTTCTCTAAAGATGGTCAAGTAATTCTTAAGATCAGCCAAGCAGACATCAAAAAAGACGATCAAAAGCTCATTATTTCTTTGTTTAATAATCCATTGCTCGAATTTAACCTTGAGAATGATAGTCTGATCTATGATGACGTGACGCTCAATAAAGAATAAATAATGTGATTTTAAAATAAACAAGGGTTAATGGAAGCATAAAACTTCCACTAACCCTCTTTTTCATGCTAAAGCATTCATCAAATCAATAAAGTCAATTCCAGAGACTAGGCTATCATCGCTTTAAATGTTATATCAAAAAAAAGCAATCTGATATTGCCTGATTTTACAATTGGATCATAAAGCTTGTTTGATATAGATCCTTAATATTCCATTCCTAATATCGCCGGAGGGAATCGAACCCCCATCTAAAGAACCGGAATCTTTCGTGATATCCATTACACTACGGCGACCCAACAACATATATTTTATAATACGCTATATTTACCCTATTTTCAAGAGTCTCTTTAACTTTCATCCAATAATTCTGATTCTCCTCTTCCAATAATAGTCATACTCCTGAATTAAACTAAAAAAAGACAAGGCATTTTAAGCCTTGTCTCTTCAAAAGGCAAGTGTATTGATAGAACTTTGAAAAGCACTATCTTCCTAAAGCTCCTCAACCGCTGGAACACGGTTAAAAACAACCAACAGTTTTTGTACAAGCGTCACCAACACGACAGCCAATAGCGTTGGCACAAGCCAAGAAAGTCCTTTGTTAGATAGCGGCATCGATGCTCCTAATTGAGTCAGCAAAGGCAAGCGAAGGTTAAAGGTGTGATACAACATATCAATGAAAGGTAGTACTACCGAGATAAAAGCAGCCACTTGATAAGTTAATTTTGAATAATTAAGTCGATCATGACTGATTCCCATAACAATTAATACTAATGCTACAGGATAGATGACGGTCAATACTGGTACCGAGAAAGCCAACAACTTGTTAAGACCAAAATTCGCAATTAAAAAGGAAAATAGTGTCCAGATATAGACCCATGTTTTATAGGATAATTTTTCATTGAATAATTTATAAAAATATTCGCCCCCGCTAGTTATCAAACCGACACAAGTCGTTAAGCAGGCTAAGGTGAAAATCATCGCCAATAGAACAACCCCAAAATTACCCAAGGCTAATCGAATAGAATCTGTTAAAACAACCGCTCCATTCTCTGCTCCTGGAATGCGAGCCGAACTGAGGGCTCCAATATAACTTAAACACGCATATACCGCAAATAAGACCGCTCCCGCCAATAAACCTGCTTTGACCGTATAACGAGTAACTTCTTTCTTATCTTTGATGCCAAAACGTTGAATGACTAATGCAACCACAAAACCAAAGTTCAAAGCTGCGACCGCATCCATCGTGTCATAACCTGATAAGAATCCTTTAATCACCGCATTATCTGCATAATCTCCCACTGGCGTACTCACTTGCGAAGGAAGAAAGACAATTTTGATAAACATTAAGAAAATGAGTCCCAATAAAGTGGGTGTCAAATACTTACCTACTCGTCTTACCAACTCGTTTGGCTTAAGGCAAATCCATAAAGCAACCCCGAAGAAGACGAGGGTGTATAAAAAACGAGCCAAGCTAACATTCACTTGTTGACCCAGATAAGGGGCAATTGCCATCTCAAAAGGAACACTCCCTGCCCTAGGGATTCCTAAGCCTGGTCCAATCGAAAGATAGATCGCTGTCGTAAATACCAAGGAGAATAAAGGACCTACCCGATTCGCTAAATTAGTCAAACCGTCTGTCTTACCAACTACAATCGCTCCAACTACTGGGAAAACAACCGCCGTCACAGAAAACGCCAGGAGCGCTAACAGTGTTTGATTCCCCGCTTGATTACCCAGCAAAGGTGGAAAAATCAAGTTTCCTGCTCCAAAAAATAATCCAAACAACATGATCGAAACTTGCCAAAATTGGCTTCTAGATAACTTATTCATAAGCTTCCTCCTAAATCTATTTCAATTTAACCCATAAAAAAAGCCCTTTGTCACGAATGACAAAGGACGAAAAATTCCGCGTTACCACCTTTATTCTTATGTTTCCATAAGCGCTCAAGCATCCAACAATGCCGAGTATCGATAACGCCTACCAGAGCGGCAGATCTTACTCTTATTCAGACCCGCAAGAAGAAAAATGATTTTCGTCTAAATGAGAAACACAAGCTCACACCCACCGCTTATTCTCTGAGCATTCTCATTAAGCTACTCTTTTTTTCATAATTTTTTAATCGTTAATTGATGCTCTTATTCTACCAAGCCCAAGACAGACTGTCAATTCCATTTTTGAATATAATTTATTTTATTCGTTAACCAATCCCACTTCTTTCAACCAACGCTCAAATTGAGCTTCAGTCGCATAAACCGAGTGCCCTGGTTGAACCTGAAAAGACTGTACAGGATCTGTCACTTCTTCATGCTGATAAGGCACACGAATTCGTTTTTTCTCACTAATAGGATCTGGTTGCGGAACCGCAGATAAGAGCGACCGAGTATATGGATGCACCGCATGATGATAGATCTGATCGGCGTCGCCCATCTCAACAATCTTACCTCGGTACATGACAGCGATCCGATCTGAAATATATTTAACCATGGACAAGTCATGGGCAATAAATAAATAAGTCAGGTTCTTATCTTTTTGCAGACGTTTCATTAAGTTAACGACTTGTGCTTGAATCGAAACATCTAAAGCTGAGATCGGTTCATCAGCAATAATAAACTGTGGTTCTAATGATAAGGCCCGAGCGATGCCAATCCGTTGACGTTGACCCCCAGAGAACTCATGAGCATACCGATTGGCATGTTCACGGTTAAGTCCCACACTTTCTAATAGCTGTCCAATGACTTCCATCCGTTCTTTTTTATTCTTATGCAAACCATGGATATCGAAGCCCTCTCCAATAATCTCTGCCACTGTCATTCTGGGGTCGAGCGAGGCGTATGGATCTTGAAAGATCATTTGCATATTTTTTGCCACTTCTTTGGGAGAGACTTTGGCTCCTTGACCATTCACTAATTTGCCATCATAGTAGACTTGACCATCCGTAATATTATAAAGTCCAATAATCGAGCGACCGGTAGTGGACTTTCCACTCCCTGACTCACCAACCAATCCAAGAACTTCCCCTTCATAAATATCAAAGGAAACATCATCTACGGCTTTAACCGTCTGCCCTGATTTAGAAAAATATTGCTTCAGGTTCTTTACTTCCAGTAATTTTTTACGCATCGGTTAAAACTCCTCCCTCTTCTTGAACAAATCGGTCGATTCGTCTTTGAATAATTTCTGGCACTTGAACTTTTGGCGCTTGGGGATGCAAGAGCCATGTCTTAGCATAATGATAGTCGTTTACTTTAAACATCGGTGGTTCTTGTTCATAATCAATTTTCATGGAATAGCGATTTCGAGGTGCAAAAGCATCGCCTTTAGGCGGATTAATCAGATTAGGGGGTGCCCCAGGAATCGTATAAAGCTCTTCACTATCATCACTTTCTAGGTCCGGCATTGATCCTAATAAGCCCCAGGTATAGGGGTGTTTTGGATTATAGAAGATTTCATTAACATCACCATATTCAACAATCTGACCCGCATACATGACCGCAACACTATCAGCCACATTCGCCACGACCCCTAAGTCATGCGTAATAAAGATCATCGAGCTACCAGTCTTTTCTTGGATATCCGCCATCAATTCCAAGATTTGAGCTTGGATTGTCACATCAAGAGCCGTCGTCGGCTCATCCGCAATTAATAGTTGCGGTTCTGCGGCTAAGGCAATCGCAATGACAACCCGTTGCCGCATTCCTCCTGAAAACTCGTGCGGATATTGGTCGAACCGTGCTTTTGGATTTGAAATGCCTACCAATTCGATAAGTTCAAGTGCGCGTTTGCGAGCATCAGCGGCCGAAACATCCTTACGGTGATGAGTAATCACTTCGGTAATTTGTTTGCCGATTTTAATCGTTGGATTTAGAGCGGTCATTGGGTCTTGGAAGATCATGGCGATTTCATTGCCTCGAACATGAGTCATTTCCTTCTCGGATAACTTCAATAAATCACGGTCATTAAAAAGGATCTCTCCTGAATCATATTGACCTGGTGGTTGTGGGATCAAACGCATAATCGCATTGGAAGTCACACTTTTACCAGACCCCGACTCGCCAACAATGGCCAGCGTTTCTCCTTTTTTTAGAGAAAAGTCCACACCGCGAACAGCTTGCACACGACCCGCAAAGGTCTTAAAAGACACAGCAAGGTCCTTTACTTCTAAAATAGTTTCAGTCATGGTCTTTCCTCCTATTTTCTTAATTTTGGATCTAAGGCATCACGAAGCCCGTCACCTACCGCGTTAAAAGCGAAGATCGTCAGTGAGATCAATAAGGCTGGGAACAGTAGTCGCCAAGGAGCCGTTAGAATTGCCTTAGCCCCCTCTGAAGCCATCGTCCCCCATGAAGACATAGGCGGCGTAACCCCCAGACCCAAGAAGCTTAAATACGATTCGGTAAAAATAGCCCCAGGGACAGATAGCGTCATTTGAACAATGATTATTCCCATCGCATTAGGAACCAAGTGACGACGAATCAAATGTCCTGTACTCGCCCCTAAGGTCCGAGCCGCTAAAACATATTCTTGATTCTTTAAAGACAGGACTTCGGTCCGAACAATTCGCGCCATTGAGATCCAACCCGTAATGGTCATAGCCGCAATCATTGGTACTAGACCCTGCTTCATAACAACTAAAAGCATGATAACGATTAGAAGATAGGGAACCGCATTGAGCACATCACAGATACGCATCATCAAGTTATCCACCTTACCACCTGCAAGCCCTGCGATACTTCCGTAGACAACACCAATTAAGACATTGACCAAGGCAGCCGACAAACCGATAAAGAGAGAAATTCGTGCACCCACCCAGGCTCTGACAAAGATATCACGGCCTAAATTATCCGTTCCAAACCAGAACTGGCTACTAGGCGCAGCATTATATTGACTAGTCTGCTCACTATAAGTATAAGGCGAAAAGATTGGAACAAAGATAGCCATCAAGGCTACAAGCACCAGAACGACTAAGCCAAACATGGCTAATTTATTTTTCTTAAAGGTTAAAAATACTTCCTGCCAGAAAGATACGACTTTATCACTTAGAACGTCAGTCTCTGATTCTGTAATTCCCACTAATTGGAAGTCATCGTTTGAAAATACTTTTTCTTCCATTACTTATCAGCTCCTTCTAAGTCAATTCGTGGATCAATCAAGGCGTTTAAAACATCAACAAGAATAATCATTCCTAATAGAACGATCGCATAAAAGACAGTGACACCCATAATAACGGTATAATCCCGATTATTAATACTAGTCACAAAATGGCGACCTAGACCTGGAATTGAGAAAATATTCTCAATCACGAAGGTCCCAGTTAATACACCAGCTGTTAGTGGACCTAAATAAGTTACCACAGGAAGTAAAGCGTTCCTTAAAGAATGCTTGAAGACAATCTGCCAACGACCTAAGCCCTTAGCATGAGCTAGCTTCACATATTCAGAAGTGTTTTGTTCCAACAGACCTGAACGAGTCATCTTGGCGATACTTCCCATATAAGTTAAGCCTAGGGCAAAAGTTGGTAGAACCGTATGCATAAAGGACTTCCAACCACTAATCGGTAAGAGTCCCAATTTTAATCCTAAGAAATACTGGGATAGACCCGCTAATACGAAGGAAGGAATCGAAATTCCCAAAACGGAAATAATGGTGGCTAGATAATCACCGGCACGATTATGATACATAGCGGCAATCACCCCTAATAAGATCCCTCCTCCTACGGAAATTAAGAGAGCTTGTAAACCTAGTTGAACCGACACAGGGAAAGACTCTCCGATCATATCATTAACAGACCGACCCCGATATTTCATAGATTCACCAAAATCAAAAGTCGCAACCTTTTTAACATAGTTACCATATTGTACATACCAAGGATCATCTAAACCATAAGCCTCGTTCAACTGTTGTTGAATCGCAGGAGTTATAACCTGTTGCTCACTTGCAAAGGGATTTCCAGGTGCAATCCGCATTAAGAAAAAGGTGACTGTCACAATCACTAAGAGTGTTATTAACGCATAACCGATGCGTTTTAAAATATATTTTAACATTTTATCCTCCTTTATTATCCACTCGCAAAATAAAACCTAAGCATGGGTGGATAATCTTATCCTTAGGTTATCCCAAGCATCGTTTAAACTTCATTGGCGTCCATACAATGAGTGGGTATCAAGTATAAAAGGCAACCTAGCAGAAGCTAAGTCGCCTAATTCTTAAAATCAGCCCGGTCTATTCTGCTTCTACATCAACAAATTTTAAGTTGATGTTTCCTAATGGATCTGGATGCATGTTCTTCACATGATCCTTACAAACTGAATTGTTAGTGTAGTAGTATAATGGGATAACTGGCATTTCTTCCATCATTAAGGCTTCAGCCTGTTTTAAGACATCCAAGCGTTCTGCTGAATCCGAGATCGTTGCCGATTTATCAATTAACGCCTTGAATTCATCATTTTCCCAACCGGTATCATTGTTACCTGTATCCGCTGTACGGTACATATCTAAGAAAGATACCGCATCGTTAAAGTCTGCAATCCAACCCAAACGTCCAACTTGGTAATCTAATTGAGTTAAACGATCAAGATATACTTGCCATTCGGTTGAATCAATTTCTGAATTAATGCCTAATTCACGTGCCCAACCTTCTTGAATGTATTGAGCAATGGCTGAGTGAGCTTCACTGTCATTGATTGAGATCTTAACGGTGATTGCACTTGGATCATCAATGCCTAATTCTTCCATTCCCTTAGCTAGATATTCTTTCGCTTTTTCAAAGTCCGCATCTTTCATGTAACCACGATCTTCTCCAAAACCTTCAACAGCTGGAGGTACGAGTCCTAATGCAGGTTCTTGACCACCCTTGGTAATATTTTCAACCAAACCTTTACGGTCAATCGCATTGGCTAAGGCTAAACGGATGTTCTTATTACCTGTCACTTCATCAGTTACATTAACCTTATACCAGTAAATCGCTGCATAAGGATTAGAATCTAAGTCGCCCGACTCTTTATAACGGTCGATATAATCAAGTGCTACTATACCATAAGGAGCTCCTAAATAATCTAGGTTCCCTGCTTCATATTCATTATTAGCCGTTGTTTCTGACTCAATAATTTGAACGTTCACACGGTCTAATGCCACATTATCGGCATCCCAATATTCTGGGTTCTTTTCTAGTGTATAGTGACTATTATGTGCCCACTCTGATAAGAGGAAAGCACCATTCGTCACATAATCTTCGCCCGCATCAGCTGCCCAATCCTTATTGGCTTCAACCGTTGCTTGATGAACTGGTTTGTAAGTATAGAATGCGGTTAACTCTAAGAAGTAAGGTGTCGCATTAACTAACTTAACTTCTAATGTAGAATCATCCAGCGCCTTCACTCCCACAGCATCCGCTTCACCTTCACCATGGTTATAAGCTTCAGCACCTTCAATCGGATAAAGGATTGACGCATATTGCGACATTGTTTCTGGATTTAAGACACGTTTCCAAGCAAATTCGAAATCGCTGGCCTTTACAGGATCGCCATTCGACCATTTGGCATCAGATCTTAGTTTAAAGGTATAGACTTTTCCGTCTTCGCTAACCTCCCAAGACTCTGCCACTCCCTCAATGACTTTGCCATCTGGATCTAATCCAGTTAAGCCTTCAAAGACATTCTTGATAACAGCTCCAGATGTACTATCCGTCGCCAAGCCTGGATCGATGGTTGGTGGCTCAGTGTTGATGGATAAGTTCAACTCTTTAGCCCCTTCAGCATGAACCGCTCCCGGCCAACTCACTAAATTCGACAAAGCAAGCATTAAGGCAAATAACATCTTTAATGTTTTCCTCATTAAATCCCCCCTCATTCATTTGTTTTTAATGTTTGATAGTAATATAAAGGTTAACAGACTTATTGTCAAGCTTTTTTAGAGATTTTATGAGTTTTTGATTAATTTTATTAAAGAAAGCGGTTAATTTATCAACTAAAAAAAGCTAACAGCAGCCAAAATATATTTGAAGATAAATCTCTTTATTATAATGCGTATTTCCTCTTAGTGCTTTTTTATTTCTACCATTATCTACAGAGCGTTCAAACTGATGGTGATAATCCAGTTAAATGCCAGGTCTCTTCTGGTTCTAGTTATTCATTCCTTAGATAGTAGAGCAATAAGCTTTCTGCCTTGTGCTAGACAGCAATAAAAATATTCACAAAAATTATCGTTAATGAATAACAATCGAGTGGTGTGTCCTTGGCTAAATACCAAAGATACACCACTCGATTCATTACCTAATAATATATCAATTTTAGATCTCGTTTCTTATTTTACTGATAGAAAATTATCGAGAGTACAAAAACTTT